>JBAQJX010000120.1:0-30992 GCA_049641765.1 Candidatus Acidiferrum sp. | reverse complement strand
GCAGCAATCGGCCTCGCGGTCGTTTCTTTGGGCATCGGTGCGTTGATGGCGCTCACGAAGTCAAAGAAACATTTCGTCGGCTTGACATGGGCAACGGGCGACACGAAAGGCGGATTCGCCATCCAGTGCGACAAGAATGACTATCGTGGAGTGCTTGCCGGGTTGGAGGGCGTTACCGGAAAGAAAGCCGTGGATTCAGAAACGATGACCGTCAAAAACTAAAATCGTCGATCACGCGGGTAGGAACGAGAGGAATAAGCGGAAACAATTGCTTTAGCTTACGGCCGCGTTAGGGGGCGTTTCTCTAGCATTGTAGGGTTGCGAACGGTGGGCGCAGCCGGTGTAGAATCCCGCGATGGCCGACATCCTTCTTGGCACTTCCGCATTTACTGCTGCCGGATGGGCAGGCAGTTTCTACCCGGCTGGCATGAAGCCTACTGACTTCCTCAGCTACTACGCCACGCAATTCAATACGGTCGAACTGGACAACACATTTTACCGGACCCCATCGGTCTCAACAGTTGAGGGCTGGAACTTAAAAACTCCGCTCGGTTTTATCTTCGCCGCGAAAATTCCCCAAATTATTACTCACGAGAAGGTGCTGGTGGATTGCGAAGACGATCTCACGCACTTTCTGAAAACAATGGATGCGTTGGGCGACAAACTCGGCCCGTTGCTTTTCCAGTTCGGCTATTTCAACAAGTCGGCTTTCAAATCCGGTGCGGAATTCTTGGCGCGACTGAAACCGTTTCTAAAGAAACTTCCCAAGGGCTACATGTTTGCGGTCGAGATTCGGAATAAGTATTGGATTGACCAAAAATACGTCGATGTTCTGAGAGAAAACAATGTCGCAATGGCGTTGATCGATCAATCGTGGGTGCCCAGGCCGTGGGAAATGAAACAGGAGATTGACCTCGCGACGACCGACTGGACCTACGTGCGCTGGCTCGGGGACCGGAAAGGAATCGAGGCGGAGACGAAGATCTGGGACAAAGTGATTATCGACCGGAAGAGCGATTTGAAGAATTGGGTTGAGGTCCTCAAGCAGATGGTCAACACCAAGAAAATCGTGAAGCTTTTCGCGTACGCGAATAATCATTTTGCAGGGCACGGACCAGCGACGGTAAAACTCTTTATGGAGAAATGGGATAAGCGGTAGGATTGATCTGGCAGATTGATTCGTTCAGAGAAGTGGATGAACGCGCTTGGGTCACTTTACCCTAGTGACCGTGCGCCCCACGTTCCATGTTTGATTTGAAGCTAACCGCCAGTCGGTGAGGCCAGTTTCACCGACCGCGATATTGGGAAGGCGCGAAAACAGATTCCGACCTTTGTCATAAAGCAAAAAATATTGAGGGTCGTTCGACTCTCGCTCGGTATATGCGAAAATGACAGCATCAGCCTTACAGCCCGCAGGACTGTCTGATGAAGAAGTTCGCTCCTCCCATTCTGTTGCGGAAACCTTGACCGTTTCGTTGACGCACTCTAGATCGCCCTTTCCGTACTTGGACTGATATTTTGTGCCGATCGGCGCACCCTCCTTAACGTTTGGGGGAATCGGAGCGTTGACGGAGTTGCTCCAACCGAGCGAAGGGGCTCGTTGCGGATGGATTCGGCAAACTTCGTTGATAGCACTCTCCTTGTCGTCGAGAAGCTTGAGGTCCAGTAGGAAAAGTAGATTGTCGCAGGCTTTCTGTTGGTCAGTCTTTATTGAATCAATAACCAAATTGGACCGCGTTCGGTATCGCTCCACTCTCTCTGAATTTTGATTATTCAACAGGGTCACCACTGCGTTCCCTGCAAATCCTATGGCCGCCACGAATAACCCAATCACCAGTGGATTCAGCCACGGAGACTTATTGATTTCTGTTTCTTTTGCTGTTATCTCACGTTCACGTGCCGCAAGCTCTCGCTCACGCAAATCCATTTCGCGTTTTCGGTAGTCGTCATCATGAGGGGGCGAAGCGGGGAGCATTTCAGATTCGCTCATATAACCTCGCATGAAACTAGAGTGAACGGAGTCTATCATTCCGGCAACTAAGGTCAAATGATTCGCCGAGCTGCTCTGCTGTCGGACAAGCTATTCACGGACACGCGGAACAGCGGGCAGTGACGGAGGAAGAATCGTTACAACTTGCTCTCGCAATCATTTCTGCTCGGCTTCGTACTTCCACGCTCGAATACGGTTGCCACTATCACGGGCTGCCTCCCTCAAAGCACGAATCGAGTCCGCGTGCTTAGTTGCTCGAATGGCGGCAAACAGTTCTTTGATCTGCTCCTCCAAAAACATGTTTAAGCGAATCTCTTCCTGATTGTGTTTGAAAAATGAGTCGCACAACGAATCGCACGCCTGCTCGGTTTCTTCCGCCCATTTCACAATCGAAAGCAAGGCGTCTCGGATCTCAACAGGGATTTGGTCGGAAACCTTTTTGACGTATTGGCGGCTGTCCACGGCCTGGTCGTGGAAATACTGCACCCAACTAACTTTACGCGGTTCAAATTTGAGCATTTTTCTACCCTCGGAATGGTTTGGGTAGAGGAGGGAAAAGGATTTTACATTTGCGACGGAGCCGCGGCAAGTCCGTTCCGATGCTTTCCTATCCTGGTCGTAATACACATCTGGTCCTTTGGCCATTTGCCAAGCAGACTCGACTTGCTTCCTCGTAGACAGTGTTGGTTAGTAGCGGGGGCGGGCAGTCTTGTAAAATGAGGAGCGAGGTAGAACTGGGCTCATGCCCACCGGAATCTGCAAGCTATGCAAGCTCCATAAAGAACTCAAAGACAGCCATCTTATGCCCCGTTCTCTTTACAAAAAAGCGAGAGGGTCCGCAGTGAAGGGTAATCAGGACCCGCTTCTCATCACAAAAGCCGCCGGAAAACGCTCGTCGTATCAGATCACTGATTATGTATTTTGCGGGGACTGTGAACATCGATTCAATGTGAACGGCGAAGGCTATGTCATGCAGGTCGTCGCTAAACAGAACTTGGATTTCCCGCTTCTTGAAACCCTAAAGGCAGTCCCACCGACCTTGAAGCACGAGAATTGGGATACCTATTCGGCGGCCGACACTCCTTCGATCGACCGCGAGAAGCTCGCCTATTTCGCTACCAGCGTTTTCTGGCGAGCTTCCGCGCACACATGGGGACAGGCAAACGGCGACAAGGTCAAAATTGACCTGGGTCCGAAGTACAACGAGCAGATTAGGAAATACTTGCTCGGGGAAACGCCGATGCCGCAAAACGTATCGCTCCAAGTGATTGTGTGCTCCGACCTTGTCAATCGGATCAGTTTCTTCCCGCCGGCGGAGAATCAGAAACACCACGACAGGACGTTTATCTTCGTCGCGCGAGGTGTGATGTTTTTCTTCCGCGTGAGCAACACTCTGACGGGCTTTCAAAAACGATTGTCCGTTGTGAACAATCCGAACGCTTGGATCACGATCCGGGACTGTCAACAATATCCGGTATGGCGACAAGCGTAACAACTATGCCGCTTTGGATGCCTCATTCTTTCCCCGCTCCATGAGCTGCGCGGTCTTGCAACGCTCAACTTTCCCAAATCCACTTTATGAGCCGAACCAAACCGACGAGGCCGAGGATACCCGCCACGACGGACACAACCCAACCAACGACGTACGCCCGCCCACTCGCTTTTTCATCGCGATATACGAACAAACTATTCCGGGCATACCCAAAGACGAGTTTGGCTGCAAGCGCCGCGCCCGCAGCGCACAGAATCCATCCCCACCAAGGAAGGTCCGAGGGGCTCATTTGCCATACCACCTCACGACCATGATGGCAGAAAGACTAGAACTCGTGGAGTCGGCAGATGTCGCGTATGTTTTTCGCATGCACATGGAAGTCTAGATGTTCTTCGGGTTTCGGAGCTTCCTTAAGGTCGCCTCGAATCAGTCGATAAGTTGCATTTTCAAATGCGAGCGCATCTGTGAGAGAAAAGAGAAATCTGTATTCACCCTGCCACGCGTAAGACTTGAACTTCGACCTCGCGATTAAATCAGGGAGCGCCCAACGCTCCTCAGGCCCCTGGCTTGGGTCGTAGTAAATGACCTTTCCAGCAAAAAATGTTGCATTCTGAGGGAGAGCTTGTTGAATCCGCCTGCAAAACGCTGCAATCTTCAGAATTTCGACGCACACGACTGCACCGAATCGATCACGAAGGTCCTCGGAGAGATACCTGCTCGCGCAGAGCACAAATATTTCGCCCTGTTTGGTTCTTGATTCCATTCGGAAACCGGGGAGGATGCGAGAGGTCCCCTGGGTTTGATTGTTTATGAGCAGCCCCTGTGGAGGGCCAAAAACTAGATTGCCCTCCTTGTCATCTTTCCTGACTTTCCTATCTTCGCTTTCGTTTTCATAGTCGCGAAAGTAGGCCAGGGATCGAAAGCGCATTTCTCCGTCAAGGAACTCGTCTGCCCACTTGCGCTCACTGAAGTACCTGTAGAGGCTGTGCCGCATGCGAGCCATTATCTCGCCGACTGGCTTCCAGTCTATTTAGAAACACCTTTGGAATGCCCCTCAGCCGCACGAAACGCCGTTCCGGTCCCCCACAAAATGCAATCACTTGGAGATCGTCCGCCAAGACAAACCCTGAGCGCGAAGAACCAAAATCTTTTTCGCATCGACTTTCTTGCGTGGCCGACCAGTTCTAGTGGCGAACAGTAAAAGGATAGATAGGCGAAGGAGAAGGGAATCAGCAAGTAAAATCGTCAGTGTTCCGTTTATTCCAGTTGGCCGAGATGAGGGCTGCAACGCTGCCGCAGTTGTCGAGCACATAGCCTTTCTACGGTTGGCTCACAACCGGCTGGACAATACAAACCAATACCAGGTAACCACCATTTTCTATAGCCGCAGAGACGGCACTTCTTGAGCTGGGAGTCGGGTAACGACGTTCCTCCGGTTCGCCCACCTCCCCCGGGATGAACGTTTAAGAGCTGAAGTCCACGAGAGCGGTAGGTTGCAATCCAGAATCGCTCTCGATTTTGCCACTCCGCAAAAGGGCACTTCTCAATCGTTCGGATGTGTGGCGACACACCCTCGCTGAGCAGTTGGATAACCCACGCCGCTGACGGAACAAGGGGGCCTCCCCGCGCCTGCCTATATTTCGCAATAAAGATATAGCCGGACAGACGGGCTGCCAGCGACATAATCGTCTTCCCAACGACGCGGGGAATCTCTGGTTGTCGCGGGTCGAACAACTCATAAATGTATGCGTGATTCATTCTTGTAGCCCCTTGTAGCCCAACTAAATTTTTCGCGGGGCAGATTTTAGAGTGAACACGTCCGTATGCAACGGACGATAAGGCACTTAGGATTTGAGACCCTGAACCTTCGAACCAGAGGGTCGGGAGTTCAAGTCTCTCCGGGCGCGCCACACCTCTGAAAAATTTGCTGTGAGCCGTTTCCGATAACCACCGCGCGCAAACTCCGCAACCCCTCGAATCACTCCACAAAATCGGAGCGATTGCCTGCTGACCTCCCCTCTGTCCACCACTCGCCCAGAATCTAATCTTTACGCTTCCCAAACCTCGTTTGTGCGCGTATCGTAGCTCGCGCCGCACGCTTCTCGAAGGAGCTTGGGATGCTTTTTCCCAGACGCCAACTGCTTCGAACCCTATCCTTTGCTTTCGGATCGAGCTTCCTTTGGAGCCGCAAGCAAGCTGGCGCCGCTGCGCAGACGGCCATGCAGCCAAAAGTCTCCCCTCCCCTCGCGGGGGCCGCTGTTCGTAATGAAATGCTTGGAGGAACGGAAATGGAAAAAGTGACGGGTATCGGAGGATTGTTCTTCCGAGCTCACGATCCGAAAGCATTGGGGCTTTGGTACCAGCAACACTTGGGAATCTCGCTCACCCCATCGAGCGAAGGGGATTCCGTTTGGGAGCAAGAGGCCGGACCCACCGTTTTTGCTCCCTTCCCGGAGTCGAGCAAGTATTTCGGGGATCCCCAGAAGGTCTGGATGGTGAATTTTCGAGTCCGGGATCTCGACAAAATGGCGGCCCAGCTACAAGCTGCGGGAATCGAGGTCAAGATTGCCGCGGACGATTCCATCGGCCGGTTCGCTCGCCTGCATGACCCCGAAGGAAATCCGATCGAACTGTGGCAACCCAAGGCTCCAGACACGAAAGGCTAGGCTCGAGAGCAGTTCAGGACTGTTTCTGGATTTCGCCGGGGTGGCGGTAGCGCTGAGGTAAACCGAGCTTCTTCCGGCTTGAAGTCAGATATCTATCGCAGTGTTTCTGATTCTCAGGAAACTCTTTCTACTTAACCGTTGCCATGGGGCGAACGTCGCGTCTGATCTTTTCCTCCGCTTGCCGCCTCGAAACAGACAAATCATAGTGCGCCTGCAAATTGATCCAGAACTCCGGCGTGGTGCCGAAGTATCGTCCCAATCGCAGCGCCATCTCCGAGGAAATGCCACGCTCTTCCTTCACGATTTCGTAAACCGTCGGAGGAGGCACGCGCAGCGCCAACGCCAGCTTATTTGCGTTCAACCCGAACGGCACCACAAACTCCTCGCGCAGGACTTCCCCCGGATGAATTGGCTTTAGTTTCGTCATGTTTCCTCTTAGTGATAATCCACGATCTCCACGTCGTATGCGTCGCCATCCCGCCATTCAAAACAGACTCGATACTGGTCGTTGATCCGAATCGAATGCTGATTCTTGCGATCCCCGCCCAGTTTCTCCAGCCGATTGCCGGGAGGAACTCTCAAATCTTCGAGCCGCGCCGCGGCGTGCACCATGTTTAGCTTTCGCCGCGCCATATTCTCGATCGCCTGCCACCGCCGGACTCGTTCATCGCGGAAAAGCCGCTCGGTATCCTCCGTTTTGAACGACCGAATCACACAGCAAGGGTATAATACTACGCATTACATGTAAAGCATTAGACGGGCTCCGCGGCTGGAATTCAAGTCTCTGCGGGCGCGCCATATTTCTGAGCATCTCTCTTCCGCGGCTCGCCTCGATAACCTTCGTCTTGTTTAGAGCCCACATCCATCAGTCCAGCCCGGATAAAGCCAGCCACGAATTCGCCTATCCGGTTACCGCTGAGGCAATCAGGAACTGGTCGGCTCATCCCGGCTCGAAGTGCGTTTTATTTCAATCCCAAGGCAGTCGGATGTTTCGGCTGGTAGAGACCGACCTCGCCTCCACCGGGAAGGCGCATCTTCGTAATCAAGCCCCATCGTGCTTCCTCGACCTTAGAGCACTTAACGTCCTTTGTGGCAAGTGAGGCCATCTCGGCTTTCAGGTCTTCGCACATGAAATAGAGTTCGTGGAGACCATTTTCTTCGGACGGGTGGAATGCC
The DNA here is from genome assembly GCA_049641765.1 of Candidatus Acidiferrum sp. Taxonomy (GTDB): domain Bacteria; phylum Acidobacteriota; class Terriglobia; order Acidiferrales; family UBA7541; genus Acidiferrum. The sequence goes on along the minus strand of JBAQJX010000120.1, from coordinate 23,668 downwards.
GCTTCTCCCGGCGGCAGCGCGAAGATCAGCCAGCCATGTCCTGCATCCACGGACTTTAACCCGAGAACGTCGCGGAAGAACGCGCGGTCCGCATCGGCGTCTTTGCTGTAAACAACCACGTGAGCGCCAGAAATCATTGCCCCTCCAAAGGACTACTCGGAACCAATATCCTAATTGAGCCTTGGAATCGCCGGTCACTTGTCTGCTTACAGTGTTCGGCAACGTTGGCGAGAACAAGTTATAATCCCCCACTAAATGAGACTCAACATAATTGCCATTGTGTTTTTTGCTCCTCTCTTCCTTACAAATGCCGCTTATTGCGCGCCCCAAAAGGAATCAGTCAGTTCCGATGCCCTGATTGCGCACGCGCGTTCGCTGCAGCTATGGGATGAAGGAACACCACCGATGAAGATGAGGGCGGAAATTCAGGTCGTTGGCGCTAACGGCGCCACGGCTCAGGGCGATTACACTCTCGATTGGGTCTCGCCTTCTCAATCGCGAGAACAGATTCAATTTGCAAACTATGAGCGGCTACGCGTGCTCGATGCCCAAGGTTACTGGCAAAAGAGCACGCTGGACTACCAGCCTATGCTCATCTATCAGTTGTCCGCAGTACTGTACATAAAATCTCTGCTTAGAGTCCGACCGAAGCAAACGCTCAGCAAGATAAAGAGTCGTGAGAAAGATGGAGTCCGGCAGAAATGCGTAGAAGTAAAATGGGTCAATGCTGTCGACCGGGTTCTGTGCTTCGACGATGCCAGCGGCGCGCTCATCAGCGTCGAGTATCCACAAGATGTATATCAAGGTGCGCCGGAGTTTTCTCGAATTGAATTCGGCGACTTTAATTCCGCAAGTGGGAAGCTTGTTCCCCATGAAATTAGAGCGCTGAAGGGTCGCAAGGTCGTTGCCGCTTTAAAGGTTTTGGAAATTGCCAAAATCACAGAAGTCAATCCTGCGCTTTTCAAGGCACCGGCGAATGCACAGTTGTGGCCGCAGTGCGATGATATGCAGGATGCTGAGCCGGTAGATCGCGTTCGGCCTAGCTACTTACCTGATCCCGGGGGCAATGGTCCGCCAGTAAGAGTCATACTGTATGGCGTGGTTGAAGCAGATGGGTCCCTGTCACACGTCACAATCATTCAAGGGGCAAACCCTGAAAAGGACTCAGCAGCCTTCGAGGCCTTTCGTCGATGGCGTTATAAGCCGGCACAGTGTGGTCAGACTCCGATTCGCGTGGAAACATCGATGTACTTTGATTTTCGGCACTAAGCCTGATACCGCTCAGGTGGAACACCCTTCCATCGCCGCGACGATTCTGACTTTGTTTTCCAGCCTCAATCGAGATGGTCGGCCATGAACTTGGCAGCAGTCACTGGATTGTCCATGTCAGGCGCGCCAATTTTGCGCGATACATTTCAAGCGACGTTCCCGCAATCCCTCAACGCGGCAGCGAGCGCTTCCTGCCTTTTCCGCGTGGCCGCATGGCCGCGCGAACCGCGACATTCCCCACTTCGCCGCGTAGCTCTTCCGGCGCCGCAAGTTCCCACGCCGCGGCGATGGCCCGCCGCATCGACTGCTTTTTCGCCGCTTTCAAATTCACGCTCGTGCCTCCCTGCAATCCCCACTTGCCTTTCACTGGCGAGAACACTTCCGGCTCTGCGCGCACCAGCATCTCCTGCTCCACCGGCGTCACCTTCACCATCGCCCTCGTTTTATCTGGATAGCCCATCGTCGCGAAGATCTTTCCGCCCACGCGAAAATCCGGATGATTCATGTGCGCGTGCTCGGCGGTCCCCGGCAGACTCAGCGCCAGCTTGCGAAATTCATTCGGTGTCATACAAACTCACTATGAGACGTACGCTAGCTGTGACACTTCCATCTCAGCACGACTTGCCGCTCGCGGCAATCGTTCCGATCCTTACGGAATCCGTCGCGCAAGCTCGCCGCCGAAATTCGGCGAAATCAAAACAGAGAGAACCAATCCGATGAAAGCTGCCGTCTTGCACCAATCAGGAAAGTCCCCGTGCTGCGAGGAATTTGCCGAACCTGCCGCGGAGAAAAACGAAGTCCTCGTCGAGGTTCTCGCGGCGTCTCTCAAAGCCGTTGATCGGCAACTAGCCGCTGGCACGCATTTCGCCAGCCCCCGTGAATTTCCCGTGATCTGCGGAACCGATGGCGTCGGCCGTCTCGCCGACGGTAAGCGCGTTTTCTTTGGCGGACCGCGCCGTCCTTTCGGCGCCATGGCACAGCGCACGGTCGCTCCCGGCGCATTTTGTTTTCCGGTGCCCGACGGTCTCGACGACGCCACCGCCGCCGCACTTCCCAACCCCGGCGTCTCAGCCTGGCTCGTGCTCACCCAGCGCGCAAAAGTCGCGCCGGGCGAAGCCGTCCTCATCCTCGGCGCCACCGGCGTCACCGGAAAGCTGGCCGTGCAACTCGCAAAACAGCTTGGCGCAGGCCGCGTCGTCGCATGCGGGCGCAACGCGCAAGTTCTCGAGAAACTCCGCCAACTCGGCGCGGACGCCACCATTCAACTCAATCAATCCGATGACGATCTCAAGAATGCATTCACCAAAGAGGCCGGCGAATCCGGCTTCCAGGTCGTCATCGACTACGTCTGGGGACGGCCAACCGAGCTGCTACTCGCCGCGCTCACGCGAAACGAATTCGCTCTCGCCAATTCCGAAACCCGTCTCGTGCAAGTCGGCGAAAGCGCCGGGCCAACGATCTCGCTACCCGCCGCCGTCCTGCGCAGCACCGCGCTGACAATCCTCGGCACCGCCGGCATTCCTTCGCGCGAGGTTCTCGTCGCCGCGATGAACCAGGTTCTTGATTGGGGCGCCAGCGGCAAGCTTCAGGTTGAAACCGAATCCGTTCCGCTCGCCGACATCGAACAAGCCTGGCAGCGCACCGAAACTTCCGCGCGCCGCCTCGTCGTCATCCCCTAATCCACACGCCTCCACCAACCAACGAGAATGAGGTCGCGTTCAGGCTGCGAGACACGGCCCGCTCGCCCGTGATTTGCTTTGGACTTTTGCTTACGGATTCGGACGGTCCGTCGAAGATCGCGAAGCGTCGGTTGACGCTGGCCGTGAAGTTGGAGACTTTGTCGAGCTCCACGCGACGCCGTTTTGCTGCAGAAGCGCGATGGCGTAGCGAATCGGAACCGCCGCGCCAGGCGTGTTCGTCGGCAACGCGGCCGATTTCGCCGACGACAGAGTCACGCCGCGCAGCCAAAGCCCTTCCACCAGCCCGACCGCGGCATGCGACTGAACCGCCAGCACCGGCGAGCCGCTCTGGCCTTTCACCACGGGATGGCTTAGCAAGAACACGTCGGCAGCGGGGCCGGCGTTGTCCAACTTTGTCGATTCATAGGAAAGAACGGTTCCAGGAGAAGTATCTTCCCGCTCGAACTCGAAACTCTGCGCGTCGGCGAGTTTCTTGGGGCGCAGCGAAAGTGCGAGAACATCTTCACCACGCACGGCGGCTTCCTGCGATAGCGGCAAATACGCCACCTTGTATTTGCCCGCAAAAGGATTTGGCGTTGCGCGAAGAATCGCCACGTCATGCTGCAGATCCTTGGCGACGACCGAAACTTTCAGCAGTTGCGGGGGAGCGTTCAGCCGGTCAACGAGAATGTATGGCTGGCCTCCATCGCCGAAGGTTTCAAGAACGTGCGCGACCGTCAGCAGATAACCTTGATCGTTGATGAAAAATGCGTTGCCGAAAAACGTGTAGTGATAGCCGCGCCCGGCAGGCGTTTGATCGTCGGGGTAAACAACAGGGCAGAGGGCTGCCGCCGCATCATCGAAGGAATTGTTCTGCGATCGCGTTTGCGTGAGCGCGAACGGCGCGAGCGCGCAGGCGATGGCCGCCAGCGCGGCGAACGGCGCGCACCTCATACGGAGCTTTCCAGCAAACCGGAATCGCCAAGCATCTCGCATCGCCCAAAATCCTCGATGTTTCTAGGTTGGCAAAACGAAGAGAGTGTGTAAATGGCAGGGAAGTGCGAAAAAAGGACAGGTGTGAGAAGGCGAAAAAGGGCTTGACAACCGCCCCTTAGTACAGTATTTTCTGTACGAAGAGAAAGTACAGAAATGACAGCCACAACAAAACCGTCGCTTTCGCCCGTCGCTCAAAAATTCATCCTCCACTGGGGCGAAATGGGCACCCGCTGGGGCATCAACCGCACCGTCGCCCAGGTCCACGCACTGCTCTTTCTATCTCCGGTGCCCATGCCCGCCGACGAGATTTCCGCCACACTGGCAGTCGCGCGATCGAACGTCAGCACCTGTTTGCGCGAACTGCAGGGCTGGGGCATTGTCCGCGTGGTCCATGTTCTAGGCGACCGGCGCGACCACTTTGAATCCCTCAAGGACGTCTGGGAGATTTTCCGCATCGTTTCCGAAGAGCGGAAGCGCCGCGAAATTGATCCGACGCTCCGCGTCTTGGCGGAGTGCGTCGCCGAATCGAAAGCCGACGCGCACGGCGATCCGTACACGCGCGAACGGATGGAAAGCATGCTGGGCTTTTTGACAGCGATGACCGGGTTGTTCGAGGAAGTCATGCGAATGCCAACGGGCGCGCTGAAGGGAGTCGTCAAGCTGCGCGGCAAGGTGATCACGCTGCTTGGGAGCGACAAGAAAAAAGCAGTGTGAGAAAACAGCGAGCGCCGTACGAAATTCGATATGCAGAAAGGGAAGGTGAACGATGAGCAGCCAAGCGATGGTCACCGAATTCCCTGCGAATGAGCAGGCGAAGAAATCGCCGGCGCAAGTGCGAAATAAATCAGCCTGGAACGTGCGTCCGGCCGCTGAATGGCTTGTGCGCCTCGCGCTGGGGGCAGCATTTCTTTCTTCCCTCGCCGACAGGTTCGGGATTTGGGGAGCGCCGGGCAAACCAAACGTGGATTGGGGCGATTTCGCCCATTTCACACGCTACGTGGGAATGGTGAATTCGTTCATGCCCGCCCGGACGATTCCGGTTCTTGCGTGGGTGGCGACGATTGCCGAGACGACGTTCGGAATCGGCCTAATTTTGGGGATGTACAAGCAAGCGGTCGCGCTCGGCAGCGCGATCTTGCTTCTGCTGTTTGCGACCGCAATGGCCATTTCGTTTGGGATCAAGTCGCCGCTGGATTATGCCGTGTTCAGCGCTTCCGCGGCAGCATTCTTGCTGTTTGCCTTGCAACGAGAAAAAGCGGCCAAGGACCGAAGAGGCTGAATGAATTGCGCAGAGTTCGCGGAGAGCGCAAGGAGCACAGAGAAAAAAGAAGGGAGACAGTCAGGAATGGCTGTCCTACAAAAATGATTTCGCTGACTTCGGAATTCACGGACGGAAAAGGACGGCATGCGCGCGGCTGGCTGTTTTTTGATGCCGAGTGCGCGTTCTGCACCCGCATTGCGCGATGGGTCACGCCAATTCTGGCGCGCCGCGGGCTGGCGGTTGCTCCTCTGCAGGATCCGCGCGTCGGAGCGCTTCTTGGAATGACGCGCGACGAACTGCTGCGCGAAATCCGGCTGCTGCTCTCGGACGGCCGGCAATTCGGCGGCGCGGACGCGGCGGTAGCCTTGGCGCGCGAAATCTGGTGGGCGCGGCCCCTGGCGTGGCTTGCGAAGATTCCTGGCATGACGGACGTTTTGCGTTCCGTTTATCGCCGCATTGCCATCCGCAGAAGTTGCGTTGCGCACACGTGCCTGGCGCCTGCATCAAGACACCACGCGTAGCTCTGATTCAGAGTTCGAGGTCACGCCCATGCAAGCTCTGGAAAATCCCACCTACACCAATCCCGCGGAGCACGCGAACACGCAGCCTCTTCGCATCGTGATTGCCGGCGGCAACGGACAAGTTGGCCAAATTCTAGGCCGGCATTTTCACGCGCGAGGACATGCCGTTATCGCGTTGGCTCGCGGGACGGCGCCAACCCCCTGGCGCGTCGTCGCTTGGGATGGAAGGAACCTGCGCGAGTGGGTGAAGGAACTCGAGGGCGCGGACGTCCTGATCAATCTCGTGGGCCGAAGCGTGAACTGCCGTTACAACGCAGCCAACCGGCGCGAGATGCTGGAGTCTCGCGTCGCGAGCACCTTATTGCTCGGCGAGGCGATTGCGCACCTCGCGCAGCCGCCGAAAGTTTGGTTGAATGCGAGCACGGCGACGATTTACCGTCACGCCCTGGATCGCGCGATGGACGAAGCAACCGGCGAGATTGGCGGCCGCGAAAAAAACGCGCCGACGTCGTGGAAATTCAGCATCGAAGTCGCCACTCGATGGGAGGAAACTTTTTTTTCGGCTTCCACGCCGAAGACGCGCAAGGTGGCGCTGCGAAGCGCTATGACCATGAGCCCCGACCACGGCGGAATCTTCGACACGCTGCTGCGACTCGTGCGTTTCGGGCTGGGCGGCACGGCGGGCGGTGGCGAACAGTTTGTCTCCTGGATTCATGAAGAAGACTTTGCGCGCGCGATCGAGTTTTTGATTGCTCATCGCGAAATCGATGGCGCTGTAAATCTCGCGGCGCCCGAACCGCTGCCGAATCGCGAGTTCATGGCCGTCTTGCGCAAAGCCTGGGGCATACGAATCGGTTTGCCTGCCACGCGTTGGATGCTCGAGGCAGGAGCGGTTTTCCTGCGCACCGAAACAGAGTTGATCCTCAAGAGCAGGCGCGTCGTTCCTGGAAGATTGCTCGCCGCTGGATTCCAATTCCACTTTTCCGACTGGCCTACCGCGGCGGAGGACCTGGTGCGCCAATCGCGGGAAATTTACTCGTAGCGCAGAGCGACCATGGGATCGACGCGCATGGCGCGGCGCGTCGGAAGATAGCTTGCTGCCAGGGCCACCACCGCCAGAAGAGTTGCGCTCATCGCAAACGTCGCGGCATCCCGCGCGTGAAGATTAAAGAGCAAGCTCTGGACAAACCGCGTTGCTGCCCAAGTAATGGCTAGCCCGGCCAAACCTCCGGAGAGGAGCAGCACCGCGACATCACGCATCACGAGACGAAGTACCGCGCCTCTCGACGCACCAAGCGCCATGCGGATGCCGATTTCCCTTTGTCTCTGCAAAAGCAGGTAGGCCAGCACGCCATAAAATCCAATCGTAGCCAGCAGCAACGCCAACACGCCAAAAAATCCCGAGAGTGCAGCCAGCAATCGCTCTTGCGTCAATGAATCGTCCACCTGCTGGGCCAACGTCCTGAACTGAATGGCCGCGGATTTGTTCGCGCCGAGAATGACCTGCTCTGCCAACGGCGCAATCGTCGACGGACGCGCTGCCGTGCGAATCTCAATCGTCGCACTTTCGAGAACTCGGGGGATCTGCGTTAAGGGAAAGTAAGCCGTCGGTGGAACGTCGTCGCGCAGAGTCTCATATTTCGCGTCGCTTGTGGTTCCAACGATGACATATTGATCGCCAAGCGTGGTGGACGTCGCATATCTCCGGAAGGTTTTTCCCACGGCGTCGCTGCCGCTATAGAATTTCCGAGCGAGTGCTTGATTGACGATGGCCACTTGCGCGGATTGCGCCGTGTCGTGGTCGTCGAAATCGCGTCCTCGCTCGATTTTCTGCCGCAACGTGGCGAAGTAATCCGGCGAAACGAAGTTCATAGACACATCGCGGTCGTCGCCCGTTGGCGCGTTCTTGTCATCCACGACGATAAAGTCGTCCCACATGCGTCCGCTGATCGGCGTGATGATCGATGCGCTCGCGGAAGTCACGCCCGGCAGAGCGCGGATGCGTTGCAGGATGCCGCCGCGCACGGCTTCTATCTGAACATTGGTAAGGCCCGCGTTGTGCAAGTCGACGTCCGCGAGCAGCACGTTGTCGCGGTCGAAGCCCGCGTCGAGCGTAATGAGATTCGCAAAACTGTGCACGAAGAGTCCCGCCGTGGCGACCAGCACAAGAGAAATCGCCAACTGCGCGGCGACGGTCCATCGTCCGGCACGGAATTTGGTGTCGCCTACCGCGTTCTTAGAGGAGTCGCCTTTCATTGCACCAATAATGGATACGCGAGTCGCGCGAAACGCCGGAAGAACGCCGAAGAGCAAACCCGTAAAGATGGCAGCGCCCGCCGTGAAGAGAAGAACGCGGCTGTCCAGCGTAAGGTCCAGCGAAATGCGGTCTTGGCCTGTGGATATGGCTTGCACGATAAGGCGGCTTCCCCATATGGCGAAAAGAAGCCCGAGCAACGCGCCGGCGGAGGAGAGCAAAACGCTTTCCGTCAGAAGCTGGCGAACGAGGCGCGAGCGCGATGCGCCCAAAGCCAACCGCACGGAAATTTCGCGCGAGCGCGAAGCCGCCCGCGCGAGCATTAGACTGGCGATGTTTGTGCACGCGAGCAGGAGCACAAATCCAGCAATGACCATCAGCGCTTTGAGCGGCAAATCATACTGTCTTCGTAAATACGAATAGCCGGTTCCGGCGGGCAGGGTGGTGAGGTTCCACTTGAGAAACTTTTGCTGATCGGCTGGCGTCCAATTGGTTGGCACGGTCTCCGCATAAATCCCCGGTGAAAGAACAGCCAGCCGCGCGGAAAGTTGCGCGTCGCTCATTTCCGGATTGCGGCGAGCCATTATGCGGAACCACCAGGTCGATCGCTGATCGAGCGACGAATTCTTTCCTTCGACAATCGCCTCGGAACAAATGGGAACCGCCACATCGAAAGCGCTGCCAACTTCCGTGCCAAAAAATCCTGGAGCGGAAACGCCGACGATTTCAAAGGGATGGCCATTGATTGGGACCGTCGCGCCGACGACCGGCGCGCCGCCGAAATGGTCATGCCAGAAACCGTAGCCGAGCACAGCCGTGCCTGGACAGCCGCGCTTGTCGTCGTCGGGAACGAGCAGACGGCCCGCCGCCGAGCGCACGCCCAGCGTGGGGAAGTAGCTGCCGCTCACATAAATGCCTCGGACGTTCTGCGCAACGCCGCTCGGCGACAGATTGAACTGTGCACTTCCCGACGCGAGAGCGCCCGGAAAAACGTCCTGGTGATCGCGGATCGTTTCCCAAATTGGATTGGTAAAAGTAGTCCGCGGGCTCCGTCCGAACCCGTGGGTTTCTGCCGCCAGCTGCACAAGTTCTTCGGGCCTCTGAACCGGCAGCAGCCGCAGCATCACCGTATCCATCAAGCTGAAGATCGCGGTATTCGCGCCGATGCCGAGACCCAGCGTGAGAATGGCAACCGCAGTGAAACCAGGATTTTGCCGCAGCATGCGCACGCCATAGCGCACATCGCGCCAGCAGGTTTCGACGAAGGATTCCCAACCAGAGCTTGCGACGACTTCCTTAGAGACTTCGAGGCTGCCGCGCTCGAGGCGAACTTCGCGCAACGCTTCGCTGCGGCTCATGCCGAGCTTCCTTTTTTCCTCGACGGCCATTTCGAGGAAGCCGCGCAGCTCTTCGTCCAATTCACGGTCGACTTGCTTCTTCTGGAAGAGAGAGCGAAGCCCGGCCAAGAAATTTCGCAGGAAGGACATGTGCTTTAGGAGGCCTCCAGGATTCTGGCGATGGCCGCAACTTGCTTCGCCCACTCGCGCGTTTCGCCGTTGAGGCGCGTCCGGCCCTGTTCGGTCAAGAGGTAATACTTCGCGCGGCGATTGTTTTCGGTGGACTTCCACTCGCTGCGGATGAGGCCTTCGCGTTGCAGGCGCTGAAGCGCGACAAAGAGTGAGCCGGCGTTCACGCGGAAGAAGCGCTTGCTCAACTGCTCGATGCGGACAGCGATGCCGTATCCGTGCATGGGGTCGAGAGCCAGTGTTTTGAGGATGAGCATGTCGAGAGTGCCTTGCACGAGATCGCCGGATTTGTCGGGCACGAGAACGCTCCTCTTGATTATCAGGGGGAAGGATACAGGGTTCCTCTTGATTGTCAAGAGGGGGAAAGCGGTGGCCGGTGGCAAGTGACGGGTGGCCAGTGGAGAGAGTGAAGAGCAAGACGTGGGGGCTCCCGACGGGTCGGGATAAACTCCGCCTGCGCTACGATGGTTGCAGCATTTAGTGTTTGGCGTTTCCCTCCTGTGGGGCCCTCCCCCTGTTTTGCGTAAGTGTTGATTCTAAAGAAGTTGGTGTGTTTGTAAGTGGTTTAGAATCAGCAGTTACGGGGATGGTTGTAAATGTTGATTTTAAAGGGGTTAGAGGAGGAGGTGCGAGGGCGGCGACGGAAGACTGAGCGGGGGACAGGGAGTGCTTCGTTTGCGGGTGTGTCGGGAGTCGCGGATCGAGATGGGGATGAAGCGAGATGAGTCTCGTCGGTGGTTGGAGTGGCGGGATTGAGCCACGATCCTTCGCTGCGCTCAGGATGACAAGCTCTGTCTGCGGGTGTGACGGGAGTCGCAGGTAGAGATGGGGGTAGAACGAGATGGGTCTCGTCGGTGGGCGAAGTGGCAGGATCGAGGCACGATCCTTCGCTGCGCTCAGGATGACAAGCTCTGTCTGCAGATTGAGGCGGCGTCGGCGTTGGCGGTTGTTGAGGGGGAGTTTGGGGCGCGAGGGATGGGGACGGAGATAGTGGCGAAGTTGGAGGGGAAGACGGGGACATAGTGGGGGTTGGAGTTGGCGATGGAGACGGGGATTGAGATGAAGACGGGGTTGGAGACGGCGGTTGAGATGGCGCGGGGGCGGGAGGACGGAAGTGGTCGAAGTTGGAGTTGACGGAATTGCGGACGGCCTTGCGCCAGCCGTCGGTGCTGAAGGCGTTGATGTACTCGTCCTGAGAGAGGCGGATGGTTTGCAGGAGGGTTTGCATCAGGTAGGCGACGGTGCGGGCGGTTTTGGGCTTGAGCTGGCCGCGAAGTACGGCGGGGATGAGGCGGCCGAGGGCGGAGCTGAGATCGCAGGCGGAGAGATATTCGCCGGAAAAGAAGAAGGCGAGATCTTTACCGAGAGAGTTGGCGGCCTGGGAGCGGGCCTCTTTTTCGGCGTGGTAGAAGCAGAAGTGGGGATGGCCGGCGGTGCGAGGGGTGCGGCAGCGGCGGCCATCGGCGAGAGTGAAAAGACACAAGGACGCGCGGTCCTGTGAGCGAAGCGAGGACATGGTGATCTCCTAGAGTTTAAATTTTGGATTGGCTGAAAATACGAAAAGGGGGTCATCCCAAGAAGGACGACCCTACAAAGAAAAAGCGCCTCACGGTGGGCAAGGCGCAGTATGCAGCAAGAAGATTATATCAGGTTCGTAATATGGCGGCAAGAGGGGTGTGAAGCCCAAAGCGGCAGCCCTAAAAGCGAAGCGTACTACACCTTCCGACGACCTCGCTGGAAGCCAGCGGCAACAAGCGCGGTGCTACTTCTTTCCAATTTTCCGGACGTTGTGCAGCTTCACTTCCTTGCCGGTGACATCGAGAACGTAGGCATGGCTGCCCTCGATGGCCACTTTGGCAGACGTGCCCAATTCTATTTGCGGCGGGCGCCCATCGTTGTGTTGGCCCGGTTTGAAAGTATACTCGGCAAAATAAACCATGTTGTCGGTCTCGATGGTGTAGTGAATGGTGGTTTTTTCGCCCCAGAGTTTCCATGAAACATTGCTTTCCGAAGTGAGTTCGATCTCCGCGGTTTTCCAATGCCGCGTTGCCGCCAGAGAGGAAGTCGCGACCAACAGCGTCAACATCAGAAGCCTGAGCTTTATCATGTGGGCCACCTCTGCCGAGTATAGTGCGATTCTCAGCTTTTCCCGCTCTCACAAAAACAAAATGGCGCTCGCGAGACAACGGCGCGAGAACGCAGGCAAGAAATCCCTTTTGGGAGCGCGCTCACTGGGTGCAAGACTGGAAAAGCTGGCAGCACGAGCGTCTCTCACCTTTCCCTGTACCAATGGCCAGATAACGGAATCACCACTTCAAGGAGGATGTTCGGCAGGATGAGTTAAGCTGCCATTGGCAACGCGCGAACTGGCTCGTGCAGTGCTCATTAGGGTTTTTGGACCCTGGCGTTAGATAAAGCGAATCGCTCTGTCGAATAACCGGGTACTGCGTCCAAATTTGCTGGAAATGCAACCAACCAGGAGGTTGCGGGAGTCATCCAAAGGTTTCAGGATTCGACAGGCTTGGGAAGCATCCCAGTGTTCACCCTTGCTGGAACTCGAAGGAACAATTTCAGGAAGAAGGATAGAAGGCCTCGAGAAATCGGCATGAATTGCGGGAGAAACGAGTCGCGCAGCGGGACTGTGGGCCAGGGATTCTGCAGCAGGGTCATGCAACATGTGGCTGTGCGCGGGCGTGGGAGCTTCCCCGTCCATGGAAGGTTACTCTGGTTAGGCTTAGGCCTGCTGCTGCTTTGCGGGATCCCGGCATTCGCGCAGACGCAACAAGCCGTTCCGGCGGGGGCAGCGGAGCCCGCCCAAAACGGTGGCCAGACCGCGGGCGCGAGCCAGACAGAGAACCTGGGTAACACAGCGGAAGCGGTGGCCGCTACTCGTCAGGAGCCAGCGAGTCAGCAAGCGGCAGGAAGCGTCTACGGGACCGTCGTTGATCGGACAGGCGGCGTCGTTGCTGGAGCGCGGGTGAGGTTGTCGAGCGACGATCCATCGCAAGAACAGGAAGCAATTTCGAATAGCGACGGGCAATTTTCTCTTGCCGGGATCGCCCCCGGCCCATTCCAACTAACCATCACGGCTGATGGCTTTGCCATGCAAACATTTTCTGGAGCCTTGCATTCGGGAGAAAGTTTTATCGTGCCGCCGATCGAGCTCGTTGTTGCCAGCGGCGCGACCGAAGTGCAAGTCACGATGTCGCGGACGGAGTTGGCAGAGGCGGAAATCAAGGACGAAGAGAAGCAGCGCGTATTTGGGGTGGTTCCCAATTTCTATGTCACGTATGACCCAACCGCGGTTCCTCTCAACCGAAAGCAAAAGTTCGAGCTAGCGTGGAAGGCAACCATTGATCCCACCAGCTTTGGCCTGACAGCAGCAGTTGCGGGCATCGAGCAGGCCACTAACTCTTTCAATGGATATGGACAAGGGGCTCAGGGCTATGCAAAGCGCTACGGGGCGTCCTACGCGGATCTTGTCACCAGTACATTTATTGGCAGCGCCGTGCTGCCGTCGCTCTTGAAACAAGATCCTCGTTATTTCTACAAAGGAAAAGGGACGATTCGCTCGAGGATTCTGTATGCGATCGCCAATTCCGTGATCTGCAAAGGCGACAATGGAAAATGGCAACCCAATTACTCGAGTATTCTGGGCGGGCTCGCCTCTGGAGGCATCTCGAATCTCTATTATCCGGACGCGAATCGCAGTGACGTGGCATTGACGTTCGAAAATGCGTTCATAGGAATTGGCACGACGGCTGCCGCGAATATTCTTCAGGAATTTGTGATACGAAGGTTAACTCCCCACGCTCCGAGTTACACGCCTGCAGAACCCTGACGCGCGATAGCCCGTGGATCCGATGCGGTCATCTCCCAGGTTCGCTCAGGGCGACCTGCGAGGACTGTGTGGTGCGTACCAACGACCAGTTAACCGACCGGCTTACTGCCCAAATTGAAAATAACCTGCTCCGGCCATTACGCAGGCAGAAATCAATAAGGTTCTTCAATCCGTTCGGAAGACATCAAACTAAGACTTAAGCGCGGGCGGCGGAGGCGGATTCGAGGACGCGGCGGTAGTAGGCTTCGTAGGCGGGGATGACGTCGTTGGCGCAGAAATTTTTCTTGGCGTGGATGCGAGCGATCTGGCCCATTTCGCGGCCGCGGTCGGCGCGGGAAAGAATTTCGATGGCGTAGCGCGCGGCTTCTTTCACATCGCCGGGCTCGACGAGGAAACCGTCGACACCGTGCTCGACGACTTCGGGAACGCCGCCGACATTGGTGGCGATGACGGGAACTTCACAGGCCATGGCTTCGAGAGCGGCGAGGCCGAAGGATTCAAGCTGCGAAGGCATCAGGAAAAGGTCCGCGACGGCAAGCTTTTCGTAGACGCCGTTTTGCTTCCCAAGAAAAATCACGTCTTTCTGGATGCGTTTTTTCCGGACGAGATATTCCGCGGCGCCGCGGTCCGGGCCGTCGCCGATGAGCACGAGCTTCGCGGGCATTTTGGCGCGAACGAAGGCGAAGATCTCGACGACGTCCGTGAGGCGCTTCACGGGACGAAAATTCGAAAGGTGCATGAGGATGGGCTCGCCATTGGGGGCCCATTTTTCGCGCAGGCCGGGCCGCGGCTTGCGCGTGTAAAGATCGCAGTTCACGAAGTTGGGAATGACCTCGATGGGACGCTTGATGTCGAATTCCTTGATGGTTTGGCCGAGAAGATAGTTGGAGATGGCGGTGACGCCGTCGCTCTGCTCGATGGAGAATTTTGTGATGGGAAGATAGCTGCGATTGCTGCCGACGAGGGTGATGTCGGTGCCATGCAGAGTGGTGATGAAGGGAAGGCGGCGCGGGGCGGCCATGGAGCGAGCAAGCATGGCGCTGACGGAGTGAGGGATCGCGTAGTGCACGTGGAGGAGGTCGAGCGATTCGGATTCGAAGACTTCCATCATTTTGGTGGCGAGGGCGAGCGTGTAGGGCGGGTGGTCGAAGAGCGGATAAGAGGCGACCTCGACCTCGTGAAAATGAATGTGAGGATCGTTGGGGTTCATACGGATGGGCGGGGCATAGCTGATGAAATGAATGTCGTGACCGCGGGCGGCGAGCTCCTGGCCGAGTTCGGTGGCGACGACACCGGAACCGCCGTAGGTTGGGTAACAGGTGATGCCGATCTTCATCGCAGAGGCTCTCCGGCGTCCTCAGTTGTTTCCCGCGGGCAGATAGGGCAGCATTCTACCGGCAAAAGGCGCCAAAGAGCGGTGCGACCGGTTTGGCGCGCCTCGGTTGGTGCGGCGCTGTGTAAGCCCAAGAAGGTACTCCATTAGACGCAGGAGGTATTGAATCCGTGACACGACTTGCAGGCAAGGCAGCCCTGATTACGGGAGGGGGGACAGGGATCGGAAAAGCCATTGCGCTGGCGTTTGCCAAGGAAGGGGCGAAGGTCGCGGTGGCGGGGCGTCGAAATGAAAAACTTGAGGAGACGCTGCGGGAGATGGAAAAACTGGGAAGCAAGGGATTGGCGGTGGTTTGCGACGTTACAAAAGCGAAGGATGCGGAGCGGGCGGTGAAGGAAACGGCGAAGGCATTTGGAAAAATGAACGTGCTGGTGAATAACGCCGGGGTTTTGCACGTGTCGACGATAGAAGGAATCAGCGAAGAGGAGTGGGACCGGCTGATGACCATCAATTTGAAGGGGCCATACCTGATGTGCCGGGCGGCGCTGCCGGAATTTCGCAAGGCGGGCGGCGGGGCGATCGTGAACGTCGGTTCGGTGCTTGGGTTGGTGGCGATGAAAGACCGGGCGGCGTATTGTGCGTCGAAGGGCGGGGTGACGCTGCTGACGAAAGCAATGGCGCTTGATCACGCGCACGAGAATGTGCGGTCAAACTGCATTTGCCCGTCGATTGTGGAGACGGAATTGGTGCAAGGACTTTTTGCAGCGTCGGAAGCAGGGAAGGCACTGCGCAAAACGCGGATCGGACAGATTCCGCTGGGGCGGATGGGACGGCCGGAAGATGTCGCGGATATGGCGGTGTTTTTGGCGTCGGAGGAATCGAGCTGGCTGACAGGAGCGGCGATTCCACTGGACGGCGGGCTTTCGGCGTACTGAGGGGGCGCGAGGACTCGATGAAGATGCACAGTGCTGCGGAATTGAAGAAGTATAAGGCGACGCTGGAGAGGCGAGCGAGCGACAAGGGCGGAGCTACGTCACTGCTGGGGCTAAAGCTCGAGAGTTTCAAACGGGGGCGCGTCGTTTTCAGCATGACGGTCAAGCCGAAGCACAAGCAGATTCACGGAGTGGTCCACGGCGGCGTGCTGGCGATGCTTGCGGACACGGTAGCCGCGATTGCGGCGTATACGGCAGTGCCGCAGGGCACGCACATCGCGACCGTGGAGATGAAGATCAATTTTTTGGAGGCGGTCGAGAGCGGGCGGCTGCGAGCCGAAGGGCGCGTGCTGCGAGCTGGGCGCAACTTTGTGGTGACGGAATGCGAAGTCTACACGGAGAGCGGCGAAATGGCAGCGAAAGCACTACTGACGTTTGGAGCGGCGCGAGGCCAATCCATCAGCGCGAAATGAAGAAGGTAGACCTGGAAAAACGGCAGAGCTACTCGTCGCCGCCAGCGGCCGCTTCTTCGCCGTCCTTGTGAACGTACTTGATAACGCGCTTGAAAATGAGCAGATTCGGGCTGCCCTGGCGCGTGAGCTTGATGCAATCGCGATCGTACCACTCGACGGTGCCGCGAAGGACTTCGCCGCTGTCGAGGACCACGGCCATAGGCGTGTGGCTTTGCATCTGCTTGACCCAATAGAAGTTCTCAGCGTGAGTGATTTCCGGAGGCGCGGGTTTCTTACTGGGCGCGGGCCCATTGTGAGGAATAACCCTTTGGGGACCCTGCTCCTTCAAATCCGGGAAACCCGGACGAAACATCCTGCGGTTCACCATGTCAACTCCTTGCGGTTAACGGTGGGGGTGAGTTCATTTGGTGAGATGCGTGCGTGAGGCGCTGGGTTACAGTCGAGTTCAGGAAAGTTTTGAGGGCTCTGAAAGGCCTAATTCGAGCGAATTTGTAGAGGTAAAAGGATTTATTAGAGGATTTCGGAGAGAGAGACGTCAAAGCTTCGGGGAAAGCGAAGCGGCGAGGGCATCGAGGCCCAACTGGCGGTTGAGATTGCGACGGGCGCCGGCGATCAGCTCGTCGAAACCAGCGATGGCACGCATGACCCAGCGGGAATCGACGGACTTGGCGAGGGATTCGAGCTCTTTGGCGAGGGGAACATTGCGAAGATTGGGGTGCTTGAGGCCGGAAGTGAGCTCGAGAAGATCGGAGAGCAGGCCGTAAAAGACGCCGATTTGATCCTCAAAGGAAGAGTAGCGGTCCTTAGCGAGGGCCGAAGTGCCGGCAAAAAGCTGCGCGAAGCCCTGGCCGAGAGCGGCGCGTTCGAGGATGCGAAGAGCGTCCCGGCGACGTTGGGCGGTTTCCTCCACGTTCATTTCGAGCGCCAAGCCGGGGCTGCCTTCGGCGAGCTGTGCGGCGAGCTTCACCTCAGAAGGTTTGCGCGGAGATTTTTCCGTGAGGATATTTTCGACGTCGGGCTGCGAGAGCGGCGCGAAATGAAATTGCAGACAGCGGGAGACGATGGTGGGAAGCAGAGCGTAGGGTGAGGGAGCCGTCAAGATGAGCGTGGCCGAGCCAGGCGGCTCCTCGAGAATCTTTAGGAAGACGTTGGCGACGTCCCAGCGCATGGTTTCCGCGCCGTCGAGAATGAAGACGCGGCGGCGGCCCATGGGCTGAAAGTAAGCGGCGCGCTGCACAGCGCGAAGCTGGCCGACGCGCAACATGGGGCGAGCGACGGGGCTCTTGAGACGGACGGGATCAGGAACGAGAGCCCAGACGTCCGGATGAGATTGAAGGATGAGAGGGACGCGCTCGACGGTGGCGGCGTCGGCGCTTTCGCCGCGCTCGGCGAGGCCTTGCTCGACGAGCTTTTCCGGATCGGCGAGGAGCTGGATGCGCTTGCAGGTATCACATTCGCCGCAGAAGTCGTCGGTCAGGCGCTCGCAGTTGGCGGCCTGGGCGAACATGCGCGCCAACGTGAATTTGCCGAGGCCGTGCGGGCCGCTGAAGAGCAAGGCGTGGGGCACGCGCTCGCTGCGCAGGGCGCCACGAAGGGCGGCAACGATGCGTTGATTGCCGAGGAATTCGGAGAATCCCATGCGTCAACGGCCTCCCTTGGCGAGCGACGGAGAAAGCACGGGCGCTACGGCAGCCAAAATGTCGGCGGCGATTTCCGCGGGCGGGCGGACGGAGCCGCGAGATGCGTCGAAACAGGGGATGATGGCCCAGTTGGGGCGGCGAGCGAGCTGATCGTAGATGGAAGCGGCGTCTTCGAGATGATGGAGACTGGCTTCCTGAATGTCGCGCTTGTCCGAGGTGTAGGTGCGGGCCGATTTGCGAGCGACGAGGTTCTGCGCCTCGCGCGGAGGGACCTGGAGATATAAGACGAGAGATTCGCGAGGAAGATTGTAGATGCTGTATTCGAGATGCTCGATCCAAGAGATAAAGGCGTCGCGATTGGCGGCTGCGGCGCGTGCGGTTTGGTGAGCTAAATTCGAACCGATGTAGCGGTCAGCGAGGACGATCTTGCCTTCGCTGAGCGCGGCTTCGAGACGGGGTTTGGCCTCGAAACGGTCACCGGCATAGAGAAGCGCGGTGAAATGCGGGTCGACGGTTTCGAGAGCGCCGAGATCGCCGTTCAGGAATTGGCCGACCATTTTGCCGAACCAGGAATCGTACTGCGGAAAGCCGATGGAGTGGACGGCGTGGCCCTGGGCGATCAGCGCTTTTTCGAGCAGGGCGGCCTGCGTGCCTTTGCCGCTGCCATCGATTCCTTCGAGGGCGATGAGTTTTCCGGGGGCGGACATATTGGAAGGCCAGTCTAACCGTAGAGACTCAACGCTGCAACGCCGCGCGTGCTACGATTTGGGATGGATCATGCCGACGACAACCATTCAGGAAAATCTTCAGCGCATCCAGGAACGCATCGTTTCAGCAGCGGCGCGCGCTGGGCGAAAAGCCGCGGAAATCACGCTGATTGGCGTTTCGAAGACGCATCCGGCGGAGGCGATTCGCGAAGCCTACGCCGCGGGGCTGCGACATTTTGGAGAGAACCGCGTTCAGGAGTGGGAAGGGAAGCAGTGCGGGATTCAGGGGCTGGACGCCACATGGCACCTCATCGGACATTTGCAGAGCAACAAGGCGGCGAAGGCGGCGAAGCTTTTTCATTCGATCGATTCGGTGGATGATTTTGCGTTGGCACAACGGCTGGAGCGCGGACGCCTCGAATCGAAGTCGCCGGAGAAGATGCGCGTGCTGATCGAAGTGCACATCGCGCAAGAAGCGGCGAAGAGCGGTGCGGGAATTGAAGATTTGCCTGCATTGGCGCAGAAAATTGGGGCGCTGCCGATGCTGGAATTGGCCGGGTTGATGTGCGTGCCGCCTTTCGTGGAAAATTCGGAGGAGACTAGGCCGTACTTCCGGCAATTGCGCACGCTGCGCGACGGATTGGAAAAGGCGTTGGGACGCAGGCTGCCAGTGCTTTCGATGGGTATGTCGCATGATTTTGAAGTGGCGATCGAGGAAGGCGCGACGGAAGTGCGCGTGGGGACGGCGATTTTCGGAGCGCGCGGGACGTTGAAAGCGGCGCGGTGAGCGAGATGTTCGCGGAGATAGCGGAGAACGCGGCGGCGGGCACGGTTTCATTTTCCGTGCGCGTGCAGCCGCGGGCGAGCAAGGATGAAGTGGCCGGAGTGATGGGCGGCGCGCTGAAAATCAGACTGCAGGCGCCGGCGGTGGAAAACCGGGCGAACGAGGCGCTCGTGGAATTTCTCGCCCAACTTTTGAAAACACCCAAGTCGGCTGTTAGAATTCTTTCCGGCGAGCGCAGCCGCACGAAGCACATTGAAGTTCGCGGCGTAACCAAAGAACAGATTCTGGGGCTGTTGGCGCACGACGCCTGAACGATATTTTGATGTGTATGGTGTGCACGGAGTGCGCGGTTGAAACTGAACGAACGCTGAGGACGTCTTCCAAACATGAGCGCTGATATCAACGGAATCCAATCTGATTTGCGAGCCGCGAAGCTGGACGGCTGGCTTTTTTACGATTTTCGCGGACGCGACCCGATCGCGCAAAACATCCTGCAACTGCCTCCGGGAATGCGGACGCGGCGGTGGTACTACTTCGTTCCGGCAAAGGGCACACCGCGAAAGCTGGTCCACAGGATCGAATCGGAATCGCTGGCGGCGCTGCCGGGAGAAACGTTTTTTTATGCGGCGCAGGACGAGTTGCGAAAGAATTTAGGCAAGTTGCTGGGCCGCGGCAAGACGATTGCGATGCAGTATTCGCCGAAGAACGCGATCCCGTACGTGGCGATGGTGGATGCGGGAACGATTGAGCTGGTGAAAAGCGCGGGCGCGAGGGTCGTCAGCTCGGCCGACCTGGTGCAGAAATACGAAGCGTGCTGGAGCGATACGCAACTGCAGTCGCATCTGGCGGCGGGGGCGGTCATCGACCGCGCTGTGCGCGGAGCGTTCGAACTGGCGGCGAAAAACGCTCGCGACAAGAAGACCTTCACCGAGTACGACCTGAAGCAGTGGTTTATGCAGGAGTTTGCGACGGCTGGAATCTCGGCGGATAACGGGCCGGACATTGCTGTCGGTCCGCACGCGAGCGACCCTCACTACGGCCCGACGCAGGCTTCCGCATCGCCGATTCGCGAAGGAGATTTGCTGTTGATCGATGTTTGGGGGAAACAGAAGTCGCCGGGCAGCGTCTATTACGACATCACGTGGGTAGGGTATTTGGGCGCGAAGGTTCCGGATAAGATTGCGAAAGTGTTTGGGATTGTGCGCGAGGCGCGCGACAAAGCGATCGAGCTGATTCAGTCCAGCGTGGCGGCTGGAAAGGCGCTGCAAGGCTGGCAAGTCGATAATGCCGCGCGCAAAGTGATCGAAAAGGCCGGCTACGGCAAATATTTTTTTCACCGCACGGGCCACAACATCGGCCAATCGGTGCACGGCAATGGCGTGAACATGGATGGCCTGGAGACGCGCGACGTGCGGCACCTGATTCCGAAGACGTGCAACTCGGTCGAGCCGGGAATCTATCTGCCGGAGTTCGGCATTCGAAGCGAAGTGAACGTCTACATCGATGAGAAGGAAGCGCGCGTGACCGGCGCAGTGCAGAAAGAAGTTTTGGCGTTGTTGGCGTAGGCAGCGCCGGCTGGAAAGAATTGGCGGACAGAACAAACAATGGCTGAGGAACTGACAGCGGGTACGACAACGAATGAAGCAGCCGGGGCTTCGATGTCCGCGCCGGCGGACGCGGACGCGTCGACGCCCGAACATCAGCAGAAAACGGAAGCGACTGCGCTGACGATTGCCGCTGCGGGGTGGCTGGTTCCCGGGCTTGGCCATGCGTTTTTGAGAATGTGGGGCCGCGCAATCGCATGTTTTCTCACGGTAGGCGCGCTGGTTTTTCTCGCGGTTGGAATGCGCGGCAATGTTTTCAGCTCGAATGGCGACGACGCCTTCGGCATGCTGGGCTACGTAGCCGATCTCGGAACGGGCACTTTTTATTTCGCGGCACGCGAGCTCGAAACGAAGGGTTCGGACATCGCGCACGCGGAAGGCGATTATGGAACGCGATTTTTGGCCGCGGCGGGAGTGCTGAATTTGCTGGCCGCGCTGCACGCCTATGAAGCGGCGCGAGGGCGGAAAGCGTGATCGCCTCGATCGGGTTTCGCCTGAACCATTTTCAATCGATGACGCTGTTTGCGCTGCTGATTTCGATCGCGTTTGGATTTTTGAGCCGGCGCAAGGCAAGCGAGCGCGTGAAGTACATCGTCTGGTCGCTGATTCTGTTCCTGCTGATCGGAGTGGGAATCGGCTGGGCGATGTATCCCTTCTCGAAATAAAAGAACGTGCCTTTTGCGGTTCAATTGACAGAAATTTTGAGCGGATGCTATTGTCAATGAACGGGCCGAGGTAGCTCAGTGGTAGAGCAGCCGATTCGTAATCGGCAGGTCGCGAGTTCAACTCTCGCCCTCGGCTCCATTCTTTTCAGCAAGTTACGCATTTATTGAACCCTCCGCGTTGCACTCTCGTTGCACAAATCGAACTTTTCGGACAGAGAATCAAGCGCGGTTGTCTGCGACTCGCTCACGCTCTTGACGTAGATATTCATGGTCAACGCGAGTGTGCTGTGGCGCAAGATTGCTTGAATCGTTTTCCCGTCAACGCCTAGCGCGTGGAGATTCGTCGCAAGGCCGCGTCGGAAGGCGTGCCAGCCATGCCAGAGCGGGAGCGATTCGTCGCGTTCGAAAACGTGTGCCTCCGGCTTGTGCTCCTCTTCCTGTTTCCCGCAGACCACACAAGGCGATAGCGCGGAAGTAATAACCCGGCGCGAGAGATTGTCGAGGTTGAGCGGTTGTCCGTTTCCAGCCTGAAAGATCGGCAAGCTCGGCTGTGCCAGAATCCCGGCGCGGCGCTTGTGCGCGTCGAGGGCAACGGCCAATTGCTTGACCAAAGGGACGGGCGAACGGCTGCGGCGTGTCTTCGGCTCATTCTCGAATTTATTCCAGCGGGAGCGATTCACTGTTAATTGCTGGCCGTCGTAATCCTCCCACCGCAACCCGAAAAGCTCGCTCTTTCGCAGGCCAGTAAATGCCGCCGTGAGTACCACTGTGCGGGCAGGCTCAGGTAGAACCGCGAGCATGGATTTAATTTCCGCGAGCGAATAGGCGTAGGTGTCTTGCTCTGGCTCTGGCACGCGGGGAATCGAAACGTCTTGAATGGGGTTGATACCGTCGAGGATGCCCAGGCGCTTCGCTTGCTTGAACGCGCCAGAGAGAAACGCTTTGCAATGACGGAGAGAAGACCGGCCTAGCTTATCCTGTTCGGCAATCTTCCGAAGCATTTGCTCGCCGTGAACGGTGCGAAAATCCCGCAGAGCCAGTTTCCCCATGCGCGGCGACAGGTAGCGTTTCCAAACTTCTTTATACTGGCGTTGCGTCGCGGCCCGCAGATGCTTTTCGACGTATTCGGGCAGATAGATTTTTTCGACAAACTCAACCACCGTTTGCGTGCTATCCGGGTTGAGCGTCCCGCTATTGATAGGCCGGAGAATCTTTAGGGCAAACTCCCGAACGCTCGCTCGCGTCCGGTATTCCCCGCCATACTCCACGTCGAGTTTCTTGCAGACTTGCACGTACTTAAACGTCCCGTCCGCTTGCTTCACATTGTCGCGGAAGCGCACAAACCAGCTAGTCCCTCTGTGAAACGTGTAACCTGTTTGCTCTCGCATGGCTTCTCCTCCTGCCTTTATGATACAGGTCAGTATCATATTGTCAAAGATTATTCGAGCGCAGCCAGGCGCACACGTCCGGCCAGGAGAAGCGCAGGAATCCATCGCAGCGCAGTACCGGCAGGCGGTTTTTCCGGCTTTTGCTAACGTGTTTGTATATCCAAGAGACGGGGACTTTCAGGCGCTCGGCCAGTTCTTCGGGCGTCAAAATGTCCCCCGGCTCAATCCGCATGGATTGACCGGCAGGGAGTACCGCGAGTCTTGGTGCGGCGGCTATACTCCTCCGCCTCTCTGCAGGAGAACCTGTCTAATATCTACTTTTCCCGCCGTGCCTCGCAGCGCTACCCTGTGGGCACTGCCCGAGGCACACGAGCACGCGGTATAACTGGGCGCGGAATTGGGATAGTGAATGGGTCGCCAGCCCTGCCCCTTGCAGAGCGGGCAACTCTCCGAGGCGGCGCTACCCTCCTCGGATTGCTGCGCGGGAGTGAACGTCTTCCGCTGAATCTCTTTCTTGCGGAGGAGGAGCACCTTGGGATAGCCAATCCCGTTTGCTTCCAGTTCTTTCAGCATTTTCTCAATGAAGTTGAACAGCTCCCATCTCTTGATGGGCCGGTTTTCTTCTAGCCAGCGCTTTTCGCAGTAGTCCAGAGCGCGCAGGTCTTCGAACTTGAGGAACCGTTCTTTTAGTTGGAGGGTTTCAGTCAAAGTCATCAGTCACATAATCCTTTCGGCTTTTGGGGATTCGTGGGGCAAAGATGACTTTTCTTCTTTTTCTGGGGTGACGGATGACTT
>JBAQJX010000116.1:0-3632 GCA_049641765.1 Candidatus Acidiferrum sp. | reverse complement strand
GTGGAGATGGTGAAGCGGATTCACGGCGGGGCGCTGGGGAATATCGTTTGCGGCGAGGCGCACTATTTGTCGGGGTATCTGGACCGGCCGGCGTGGCCGGGCGCGTCGCCGACGGAATGGCGGCTGCGGAATTGGGTGTACGACCGCGTGCTTTCCGGCGACATCATCGTGGAGCAGAACATCCACGTGATCGATATTTGCGACTGGATTTTGCAGGCGCACCCGCTGAAGGCGTCGGCAACGGGCGGACGGCTCGGAAGGCCGAAGGACGGCGACGCCTGGGGGAACTACAACGTGGTGTTCACGTATCCGAACGGAGTCGACGTGACGTTCAGCTCGACGCAATTCGCGAAGGGCTGGTGGGACGTGACAGAGAGGTTCTTCGGGACGAAGGGGACTTCGCAGTCGCCGTACACGGGGCCACTGGGGATTTGGGGAGACGAGGCGTGGCAGGCGCCGCTGATTCCTGTTAAGGATGCGCAGGGATTTTCGGCGACGGGAAAGTTTACGTCGAATCTGGAGCAGGCCGATCCGGAGAAGAAGAGGCTCTTCGTGGAGAGCATCACGAGCGGGCAATTCCACAACCAAGCGGCGAAGGGAGTGGAGTCGGCGCTGGCGTGCATGCTGGCGCGGACGGCGGCGTATTCGGGACGCGAGACGACGTGGGATGAGTTGATGAAGTCGGAAGAGAAGTGGGATTCGGGGATTAATTTGGAGAAGCTGGGATAACGGCCGACAGCTCACAGCGTGACAGCACGCAGCCAAAGCAAAAGCAGATTCCTCGCTACGCTCGGAATGACAATTTTATTGGGTGGCGGTGCTGTGTTGTGACGAGGAAGGGGAAAGAGCAGAAGAAATAGAGCGGAGAAAGAAGAAAAAAGGAAATGAAGAAAACAACACGGAGAGAGTTTGTGAAGGCGGGAGTTACGGCGGCTTGCGGAATTGGGCTGGGCGTCGGAGCGTTGGCGAGCGAGGTTGAGGCCGGCTCGGGTGAGACGACCGCGGGCGGAAGCATAGCGAACAGCCTCGAAGCGGGGATCAGGGCGGCAATCAGCGCGGGAAGCGGCGGCGCGTTGCCGATCAAGAAGGGGCTAGTGATCGACATGCTGCCGGCGAAGTTGAGCTACGCGGAGCGATTCAAGATGGCACGCGACGCGGGATTCGAAATCGTGCAAGCGAACACGACGCCGGGCGAGAAGGAAGCGGAGGAGATCAAGAAAGCCGCGGAGACGGCGGGGATTCGGCTCGACTCGGTGATGAACATGGCGCACTGGAAATATCCGCTATCGTCCGGCGATCCGAAGGTTGTGGCGACGAGCCTGGAGGGGATGCGGACGTCGTTGCGCAACGCGAAGCTATGGGGATCGGGCGCGGTGCTGCTGGTGCCGGCGGTGGTGAATCCGGAGACGTCGTATCTGGAGGCGTGGACGAGGTCGCAGAGGGAGATTCGCAAGCTGATTCCAATGGCGGCGGAGCTGAAGGTGGTGATTGCGCTGGAAGAGGTGTGGAACAAGTTTTTGCTGAGCCCACTGGAGATGAAGAAATACATCGCGGAGTTTGAGAGCCCGTGGATCAAGGCGTGGTTTGACGTGGGGAACGTTGTGCTGTACGGATACCCGCAGGATTGGATCCGGACGCTTGGGAAAAGCATCCACAATGTACATTTGAAGGACTTCAAGCGGAAAGACGACGGTTACGCGTGGGTGAATTTGGGCGATGGAGATGTGAACTGGGGAGAAGTGCGGAAGGCGTTCGCGGAAGTGGGGTACGCGGGAAGCGCGATCGCGGAGCTGGACGGAGGAGACGAAGCGTACCTGCGGGACGTCAGCCAACGGATAGACCGGCTGCTGATTGCGGGAGCGTAGCGGCTGGAGGGATTGCGCTGACTACAGGGCGGGCGAGAACGGACGTACGGCAACAGGCGGGCGAAGGAAGGAAGCGCGAGCGGGGGCGCTATCGTTAATTAGCAGCAGAGGTCGCGACGCCAAGTTCCTTGAGCTTCGAGCGGGCGCGGCGTTCCTCTTCGGTGCCGGGATATTTGCGAACAACTTCGCGGAGATCGCGGACGCCGGAAGTCTTCTGGCCGAGCTCAATGAGAGCCATTCCTTTTTTAAGCAGAGCAGGGGCGAGCTTGAAGCTCTTGGGATAGACGGTGAGGACTTTGTCGTATTCCTCGACGGCTTGCTGATACTGTTTTTGCGAGTAGGCGATTTCGCCGAGATAGAACTGCGCGTTGGAGGCGAGGTCGGTGTCGCTGTAATACTTGATGTAATCCTGGAATTCCTGGCGGGCGAGATCGTACTTGCCGCTGGTGATGTCGCGCAGGCCATTCGAATAGAGCATGTCGGCCGATGGAGCGGCCGAGCCTCCCGTGGAGACAGGCGTCGGTGGCAGGGACGCGGCGCCGGTATTGCCACTCGAGGGAGTCGTTGCGCCGGGAGCGGTGGTGGAAGGAGCCGTGCCGGAAATCTTGGCATCGATGCTCTGAACCGCGCTCTGAAGGTCGACGAGTTGCTGATTGAGCTTTCCGAGGCGGGATTTTATTTCTTCGAGATTATCGGAAAGACCCTGGACTTGCGTGGACATGGTGTCCAGACGAGCGCCGGAATTGGCTTGGACGTCCTGCACGGATTTCTGGACCGAGCCCATGCTGGCGTTGAGCTTGCCGACGCTGTCGCTGGCTTGCTCGACGAGCGTCTTGAGCACGGTGTGGTCCTGCGTCATCTGCGTGGACATGTCGTGCTGGCCCTGAAGAAGCGTGGTGACGTCGCGCTGAAGATCGATGATTTCTCGGGCGACGGCCTCCGCGGGACGCGGACCGATGATGCTGCCGCCGATCGCGCCGGCAAAAACGGCGGCGGCGAAAACGGCGATGTTGCGGATTCGCATGGAAAAACCTCCTAGAAAGCGCCTACTCCATTAGATGTTTGTTCGGGCCAGGGAAGCAACGACTACACGAACAAATACCGAGCGCGCAGCGGGACAGGCTACTACACAGCTCTTCTTTCACTTTAATGGCAGAGCCGCGCGCGAGCAAGTGATTGCTCGGAGGCGCGGCTCTGTCGGTCATCGAAACAGTTACGATGCTGCTAGAAGCGCTACGGCACGCGAACGAAGTGGCCGCGGCGGTTGGACTGCCAGCATTCCTCGTTGTCTTCCGTGCAGAACGGCTTTTCCTTGCCGTAGCTGACGGTAGTTAGGCGGTCGGCAGAGATGCCGAGGGAAACTAGATAAGCCTTGACGGCGGCGGCACGGCGATCGCCGAGGACCATGTTGTATTCGGTCGAGCCACGGTCGTCACAGTGGCCTTCGATGGTGGCTTTCACCTCTGGATGGGCTTTGAGGAAATCGGCGGTCTGGCCCAGTGCGGTGCGAGCATCATCACGAACATCTGCTTTATTAAAGTCGAAGTAGGCGTCCTTCACTTCCTTGGTCCAGATCGTGTCGATGTCAGGCGCTTGTTCGACGGGAGGCGGAGGAGGCGCACTCACGGTAACGCGAGCGTTGGAATCCGCGGAGCCGCCGGGACCGCTGGCGGTAATCGTGTAGGTGGTGGAATCGGACGGAGAGACCTTGGTCGAGCCTTGCGCGGTCACAGCGCCGACTTCTGGCGAAATGGTGAGCTGAGTGGC
>JBAQJX010000090.1:0-111213 GCA_049641765.1 Candidatus Acidiferrum sp. | reverse complement strand
GGGCGCGGAAGCAGCGGCAGCCGAGCCGGCGCCGTCAATCACCGCGACGACCGTCTGAATGGGTACGGTCTGGCCTTCGTTGACTTTAATCTCCTTCAGCACGCCGGCGGAAGGAGACGGAATTTCCGCGTCAACTTTGTCCGTCGAAATCTCAAACAGGGGCTCGTCCCGTTCGACCTTGTCGCCGGGCTTCTTGAGCCACTTGGTGATCGTTCCTTCAAAGATGCTTTCGCCCATCTGCGGCATTACGACGTCTGTGGCCATGGAATTCTCCTCACTGCTTTGCGCTGCAACTCATTTCAAAAGTTCGTAATCGAAACTTCTCAATACCGCGCGAGTTCCTTTGCGGCATCGAATACCTTTTTTGCATTCGGCAAAAAGTGTTCTTCCAGCGTCGGGGAGTACGGCACGGGAGTATCGAGCGCGGTCACGCGCATCAGCGGGCCGTCCAGATCGCCGAACGCCTTTTCGCAAAGAATCGCGGCGATTTCTCCGGCGATTCCGCCGGTTCTCGTGTCTTCGTGCACGACGAGGCATTTGTTGGTCTTTCGCACCGATTGCAAAATCGTCTCTTCATCGAGCGGCAGCAGCGTGCGCAGATCGATCACTTCGGCCTCGATGCCTTCCTTTGCGAGCGCGGCGGCGGCTTCGAGCGAAGTGTGCATCATCGCGGCGTAGGAAACGATCGTGAGATGCTTGCCCTCGCGCCGGACAACTGCTTTGCCGATCGGAACCGTGTAGTCCTCGCTGGGGACTTCGCCTTTGATGCGCCGGTAAAGAAATTTGTGCTCGAAAAAGAGGACCGGATTGTTGTCGCGCACGGCCGCTTTCAATAGTCCTTTCGCATCGTAGGGAGTGGAAGGATAAATCACTTTGAGGCCCGGCGTGTGGACGAAATACATCTCGGGGTTCGCGGAGTGAAACGGGCCGCCATGCACGCCACCGCCCGAGGGGCCGCGCATGACCATGGGGGCCGGAGCATTCCACAAATAGTGGCCCTTGGCGACGAAGTTCGTGATCTGGTTGAAGGCGCAAACGATGAAATCGATGAACTGCAACTCCGCGATGGGGCGAAGGCCGACATAGCTCATGCCGCAAGCCGCGCCGATGATCGCGCTCTCGCTGATGGGTGTGTCAATCACGCGCTCCCAGCCGAAGCGCTCGAGCAAGCCTTCGCTGGTCTTGAAGGCGCCTCCGTAGACGCCGACGTCTTCGCCGAGTAGAACCACGGCGGGGTCGCGCTCCATCTCCTCGAACATGGCCTGCTTGATGGCTTCGAGAAAGGTAATTTGCGTTCCGTTAGTCTCGGCCATGGCTACCTCCGCGCCTTTCTTGCGGCGCCGGAAGCCGCAGCCGGCTTGGCCGCCTTTTTCGCGAGTGGCTTGGAGGCGCTTTTTGCGGACGCATCTCCATCGTTAGCTGGCGTATGGATCGCATTCGTGGTGTCCCCGAAGTGAATGGGCGCATTGGCCCCGCCCGAACTCTTACCGGAGCCGAATCCGGCGACGGTCCAGACCGGCTTGACACTGGACTTCGGCGGAGTGACTTCGGCGACGGGGCGCTCCCACACGGGACGAATCTTGTGACACTCGTCGCCGGTGCAGTAAACGCCAACCTCGGCAAATTCCGGCGGGGGCATGGGAGAGTTCTCGGCGAACTCGCGTTCGGCGACGAGGAGATTTTCGATTTTATCCTCGATCTCTTTCTTACCCTTGGCGTCGAGCAGCTTTTGGCCGGCGAGGAATTTCTCATACAGGGCGATGGGGTCGCGTGCTTCCCAATAGGCGCGCATGTCCTTGGGAACGTACTCGGCGGGATCGTGCTGGGCGTGGCCCAGGCGGCGAAAACTCTTGGCTTCGATGAGGATCGGCCCTTCGCCGGCCCTTGCACGCGCAACGGCCTCGCGCGCGGTCGTGAACACTTCGACGACGTCATTTCCATCGATGCTGTAGCTCGAAATGCCGTAGGCTTTCGCGCGGTCCGCCAGATTATCGAGAGGCACCTGCCGCCTCACGGGCGTCGAATAGGCCCACAGATTATTTTCCAGAATCAGCACGAACGGGGCTTTTTGCGTGGCCGCGAAATTCAAGCCTTCGTGAAACACGCCGGTCGAGCTTCCTCCGTCACCAATCCACGTCATGGTCACGATTTTTTGTCCGAGGTAACGTCCGGCGATGGCTACCCCGGTCATCACAGGGATCAAGTCGCCCAACATCGAAATCGGAGAAACGATGTGCAGCTTTTCCAGATCGCCAAAGTGGCTCGTGCCGTCCTTGCCCTTGGTCGGCGAATCGTACTTGGCCATGTGCTGCATGAAAACGTCGCGCGGCGGCACGCCTTTCACGAGCAAAGCCCCAATGTTGCGGATCATCGGCGCCAGCCAGTCCTTCTTCTCGAGAGCGTAGGCCGTTCCCACGGAAATCGCTTCCTGGCCCAAACTCGAATACAGTCCGCCCACAATTTTGTTCTGGCGGAAGAGCTTCACCATCATGTCTTCAACGGCGCGGTTCAGCCGCATGTAGTAGTACAAGTCCAGGTACTGCTGCCGCGTCAGTTCCTTCTTCATTCCAGCTCCGGTAGGACAGGCGTTGTTGCCTGTCTTCCTTGCTTCATAGCTCGCAATCGCAAGCGGCAGAGATTCAAGTCTGCCCCAATTCCGCTATGCAGGGACTGCTACCTGATGCTCCGCAAGCTCCAGCTTTTCCGCCAGCGTTTCTTTCGATCCGGCTTTCATCTCCAGCCCAAACACATCGCCAAAATGCCTTGTCATCCTATGTGCGACATCCTCGATATGCACGCTGCGCTCCAACAATTTTTCAAGCGAAGTGGCTTTCCGTCCCGCAATGCCACAGGGCACGATCAAATCGAAGTTACGCAAATCGGTCGAAACGTTGTAGGCAAATCCGTGAGAAGTGACCCAGCGGCTGATGTGCACGCCGATGGCGCCAAGTTTTTCCGCAACATGGTTCCCAGAATCCTTCCGGGGCGAAACCCAAATGCCGGTTTTTCCGGCTTCGCGTTCCGCAATGATTCCAAACTCCGCGGTCGTCCGAATCATCACCTCTTCCAACATGCGCACGTACCAAACCACATCTTTGCGAATCGCGCCGAGCTGCAAAATCGGGTAGCCAACCAATTGCCCGGGCCCATGGTAGGTGACGTCGCCACCACGGCTCGATTCCGAGAATTCCACGTTCCGCTGCCGAAGCACGTTTTCCGCGACCAGGAGATGCTCGCGTTTTCCGTTTCGCCCCAGCGTGATCACCGGCGTGTGCTCGCAAATCAAGAGCACGTCGCCAATCGCCTCCGCTTTGCGGGCCGCGACCAGCCGCCGCTGCGTCGCGTACGCTTCGGCGTAGCCGATCCTTCCGAGGTCGAAAATTTGGCAGCTCTTCATTCGTTCAACAGATCATCCACTACACGTTAATCTGCAATCCTCGAACGCTGGCAAACGCGTCGCCCATGCCTTCCCACACCGTCGGATGGGCGTGAATCATGTTCATCATGTCGTCGATGGTGCCCTCGAGGTTCAATGTCGCGGCCGCTTCGGCCAAAATCTCAGTGGCCAGCGGACCGATAATGTGAATCCCGAGGACCTCGCCGTACTTTTCGTCGGAAACCACCTTGATAAATCCATTGTGGTTGCCCAGGATGGTCGCCTTGCTGTTCCCGACGAACGGAAACTTGCCAGTTTTGACGGCGTAGCCCGCGTCGCGGGCTTGCTTTTCCGTCAAGCCAATCGAACCGATCTGCGGCTCACAATAGGTGGCGTTGGGGATGCGGGTCTTCAGAATCGGTTGCGTCTTTTTTCCGGCGATGTGCGTGACGGCGACAATTCCCTCCATCATCGCAGCGTGCGCCAATTGGGGGAGCCCTGCGACGATGTCTCCGATCGCGTAAAGGCCCTTTTCATCCGTCTCCATGGTCGGGCCCGTGTAGACAAATCCTCGCTCCAGCTTCGCCTTGGATTTTTCAAGCCCGCAATTTTCCGTCATCGGCTTACGGCCTACAGCCAACAACAATTTTTCGGCTTGAAGCGTCTGCGGCTTTCCGTCTTTGTCCTTGAAGGAAACGGTGACCCCTTTGGCGTCTTTCTTCACGGAATCCACTTTGCTGCTCGTAAAGATCTGGATTCCCTTCTTCTTGAAGTCCTTCTCGAGTTCGGCCGAAACGTCTTCGTCTTCGACGGGAACCACGCGTGGAAGCGCTTCGAGAATGGTCACTTGTGTGCCAAACGTATTGTAGATCGACGCAAACTCTACTCCGACTGCTCCCGCACCCACTACGATGAGCGTTTTCGGGATGTCCGGCAGCTCGAGGATGGAGCGGTTGGTCAAAATGGTTTTGTGGTCGGGCTCAATTCCGGGCAGCGAGCGCGCTTCGGAGCCGCTCACCAAAAGGATATTCGCGGCTTCGATTTCGCTCTTTTTACCATTATTATCGACGCTGACGCGGCCGCGACCGGCGTAGCGTCCCCAGCCCTGCACCCATTCCACCTTGTTTTTCTTGAAGAGAAACTCGATGCCTTTGGCGTGCTTCTTCACGATCTTGTCTTTGCGCGCGAGGATGTTGGCCCAATTGATTTTCAGACCGCTGACCTCGAATCCGAGCTCCGCGCCATTTTTGAAATGATCGTAGACATCGGCGTGATGCAGCAGCACTTTTGTCGGAATACAGCCAACGTGCAGGCATGTGCCGCCGAGAAAGGGATCCTTCTCGACGACGATAGTCTTCAGCCCGAGCTCTCCGGCACGGATGGCCGCTACATATCCGCCCGGACCACTCCCAATGATCGCCACATCATACTTTGCCACTCGTGATCTCCCCTCCGCAGGGTCTCAAGCTGGTCGGCCGAGCGCTCTGCGGTTGCGCATTCTATGGACGGCTTTGTGATTGCATTTACGATCGGCCTGGATGCAAATGCTAAAAATCCTGTGGTGTATCCACCTGGCAAATGACGGGCAGCCTCAGCAAGAATGCCACCAACCCGCCAAACCATGAATTTTACCAGCCGCTTGCGGCCCCCGCAACTCAAGCAGAAAAGCGCGGCCACGCAAAGCCTTTCGTCGCGCGGGCCGCAGCCGCAGCGCCAAGGATCCAGCAGAACTGCAGAAAACTGCCAGCCTCCGGATTCTGATGCCCGGAGGAGTTTTCCACAGTTAGCATACTAGTACCTTCTTTCTAATAGAATCTTTGCCTTGCGTTTATATTTACCGTTCTGTATAGTCCATCTCAACTTATTCTTTGATGAAAGCCCGCACGGCTTTCCTGAAGATCGCGGAAGGACTTCATCAAGGGGGATGGACGTCATGGTCATGCAGACTGGAGAACAATGGCACTGCACAAATCCTGCGTGCCACTGCGAAGTTCTGGTTCAAACCAACGGCGAAGTCGAGGGGGCCAACCCGCGATGTGTCTGCGGCGCGCCGATGAAGAAAAGATACGTGGCACCGCACCTGACTTATCTCGAGTTTCTGAGGGTTGAGGAACCTGTCTCAGCTTCCGGCTCTTTCCGAAAGGGATGAACGATGCGTACCGAAACCGCCGCTCGCGCCATCACGCATCACGACAAGCCTTTGGTTATTCGCGGAGGGCTGGTTCGAACATTCGGAAGCCTGGTTAGTTTCCTCGCGTTGATCTTTCTTCTGCTGGGCTTTTACCTGCTCAGGGAGGCTTTTGCTCACCCGCTGGACGCACAGGCGACGGGAGTTCTTGCCGCGGCGCTTAGCATCACGCTCTCGGTGATCCTGTTTTTCTTCTTGCTGAGGCCAAAGCCGCGGCATGGACAGCGTTCGCGTATGGCGCGCTTCAGGCGCGCGGAATAGCGGAAAAGTATCGCTCTTCGAGGATCTGCCGGTGATGAAGCTCGTGGCCGGCGGTCATGTAGGCAAGCGCCCGCACTGTCACCTCGTTATTGCTCGCGGTTCCCCGGCGCAGCCATGCTTCTTGCCCGAGAGACCGGAACAACGCCAGAGTTGCGCCGCGCACCAGAGCAAATTCCTCGGCCAAGTTGGCGAGCGTACGATCGTTAAATCCACCGTTGCTCACAAATCCGTCCTGTTCGAATCCCGGAAGCGGCGTATTATCTGCGCGCGCAATCCTCAGCGCGCGATACGCGAAGATTCGCTCGGTGTCGGTGACGTGCCCCAAAACTTGTTTCACGGTCCATTTATTCGGCCCATACCGAAAATTGCCTTCTCGTTCGCTGCGTCCCGCGAAGAGCTGCATGGTCTGTAGTCGCTGCGATTCGAGCGCACTCGTAACGTCATTCCCCGGAACCAGCGAGATGTACTTCTCGTAGTAAGCCGCGTACTCCCCAGGTTCCGGCCTCGCAACTTTCATCGTCGTTCTCCTTCGGCGCAGGATACCGTGCCTGCGATGAGCGATGAGCAATGCTATCATCGATAAAATGCGTGTTGCATTTCAAGGCGAACCGGGAGCATTCAGCGAGGAGGCCGCAGTCCAGCTTCTTGGCGGGAGCATCACAACGGTGCCTCGCCCGACGTTTGACTTGGCCTTCCGGTCGATTGATGACGGCCTCGCCGATGCGATTCTCGTCCCTGTCGAAAACACGCTCGCGGGACCGGTCGTGCGTGTTTACGATCTTCTTCTCGAAAGCCCTCTCGGCATCGTTGCTGAGACAATTCTTCCCATCGAGCACAACGTCATCGGTTGTCCCGGCGCGACGATCGAAGGACTCCGCTCGGTCGCGTCGCATCCGATGGCCCTCGCCCAGTGCGAACGATTCTTCTCTACATATCCGCATTTGAAGCGCGTTCCTGCGGAGGACACCGCAGGAAGCGTCCGCGAAGCACTCGCCTCAGGTGACAAGAGCCGCGCCGGTATTGCGGGCCCTCGGGCTGCGCAACACTATGGAGGCATCATCCTCATTCCCGCCATCCAGGATAACGCCGAAAACTTCACACGCTTCGTGTTGCTCATTCCGGTGGAGCGTGAGCACGATCCCGAGCTCGATCTGCCGAATTCATCTCGTGTCATGTCGCCGGGCGCGACCGACATCATGGTCGCGCTACGTATGCGCGAAATGGACGCATCAGATCGCGAATGGACATTGAAAATGTCCGTCGCCATGCGGCTGGCCCATTGTCCTGGTGCTCTGTTGGCGGCCCTCGAACCCTTCGCTCGTCATGGAGTTAATCTGCTCAAGATCGAAAGCCGCCCCATTCACGGCCGTCCGTGGGAATATCAGTTCTTTCTCGATCTGGAAACACCATCGACTTCGGCTGGGGCCGAAACTCTAGAGGCGGCATTCTCCGAAGTCGGCAAGGCCACAAGCCAACTTCGCATCCTCGGCTTCTATCGGGCACGCAGCTCTGCCCCAATCCAAAAATAATCAACATCCGTCAACTGTCTCGACGCAAGACAAGAAGGCCGGCGATTTCGCCGGCCCTTTCGAAGCTGCTTGAATTTCCGCTTTCCTTTACTTCCTGAACCTCATTTGCGTCCTCTACATGCCTTTGTTAGCAGTAGCTGCATTCCGCGTCGCCCATGCCGCCGGCCGTCATGTCGTCCTTAATACGCCGCAAGCGCCGGCTCAGCCGCTCGGCAAGTTGATGCCGCGCGCGCCAGAGCCGCGCCTTCAGCGTGTTTTCCGTCACGCCGAGCTTCTTCGCTGCTTCGCCGGTCGAATAGCCTTCCACTTCGCGCAGGACAAACGCCGTGCGCAAAAGCGGTGAAAGCTCGTGCAGGTTTTCGCTGATCATTTCCCGAAGTTCGGTTCCCGCGAAGAGCTGTTCCGGGTTCGACCCTTCGGCAGCAAAACGCTCGGAAATCGGCAGCTCGTCTTCTCGCGGCGGCTCGTCGAGCGAAACCGCCGGACGCGATTTCGCGCTGCGGCGGCGCATCAACGCCGCGTTGATGACGATGCGCGTGAGCCATGTCGAAAATTGCGAGCGGCCTTCAAAGCGCTTCATGTTGCGGTATGCGGAAAGCAATCCGTCCTGGAGAGCATCTTCCGCGTCTTCTGTATTGCCGAGCACGCGCAGTGCGGTTTGAAACAACGGCCGATGATAACGGCGAAACAAAGTTTCCACTGCCTGCGAATCACCCCGTTGTCCGGCGCGGATCAGCTTGTCCTCGCTGAACTGCGTTACCGCCTGCGTTTGTACTGTTACTGCAGCTTGTGTTGCCATGGTCCCCTCCCCCGTTAACAAAAAATCACCGCGAAACTTTTTTCTCGCTCATTGAAAGGACGGCTATTCCCCGTCTCAATGAACTGGAACGCCCCCAACTGCTTTCGGCTTCCTCATGAACAGCAAAGCCGGAATCACCGCCAGGAAGACCACTCCCAGCATTTTGAAATTGTCGATGAACGCGAGCATGGCGGACTGGGCCTGCACCAATTGATAGACCATGCCCTTTGCCTGCTGCGCCGCTTGCGCCGCATTCGAGCCATAGGAAACCAACCGCAGCGTGTTGCCGCTCGTCATTCTGAGCAGCGCCGGATTCAGACTGTTCACGCTTTCGACCAGATGCGCCTGGTGAAGCTGCGTCCTTCGCTCCAGCATCGTCGTAACGGTCGCGATTCCCACGCTGGCCCCAATGTTGCGGGCCAGATTGATGATCCCCGTCCCCATGTTGGTCTTTTCTTTCGGCACGTAAGCGAACGCAGCCACGTTGATCGGGATGAACAAGAACGCGAGCCCGAAGCTTTGCAACATTCTCGCCCGGACGGCGTGGCTGTAATCGAGATTCAAATCCCAGCCGGCCATCCAGAAAAGCGAAATCGCGCACACCGTGCAGCCGAAGGCAATCAAAACGCGCGTGTCCAGCTTCGACACCAGCAGACCAACCACCGGCATCATCAGCATGATCACCGCGCCGCCCGGCGACAGCGCGAGGCCCGCAAGCTCCGCCGTATAGCCCATCATCTGCTGCAAGAATTGCGGAATCAGAACCGTGCTCGAATAAAGCACGAACCCAAGGAAAAACATCGCGAGCGTTGAGACCGCGAAGTTCCGGTCCTTCAGCATTTTCAAATCGACGACCGGTTCCTTCTGCCGCAATTCCCAAACGATTCCGGCGAGAATGCCAATCAGCATGAGGACAAAGAAAACCTGAATGAAGCCCGAAGACAGCCAGTCGTCGCGCTGTCCTTTGTCGAGAATGATTTGCATGCTGCCGAGCCCCAGGCTGATCAGTCCGATGCCGATGTAGTCGATGCGGAATCCACTCTTCAAGCTTGCGCGCTTCATATACGGCGGATCGGAGATCAGGATCGACGTCAACAGCAGCGAGATAATGCCGACCGGGATGTTGATGTAGAAAATCCAGCGCCACGAAAAACTGTCGGTAATCCAGCCGCCCAGCCATGGCCCAATCGTTGGAGCGACCACGACCGCGATTCCATAAACCGCAAACGCCATACCGCGCTTTGCCAGCGGAAACGTGTCGTTTAAAATGGCCTGCTCGCTCGGCTGCAACCCTCCTCCGCCGGCGCCCTGCAAAATCCGGAAAAAGACCAGCACTCCCAGGCTCGGCGCAAGCCCGCACAAGAACGAGCTGACCGTGAACAACGCAACGCAAGACATATAGAAGCGTTTTCGTCCGATCAAGCCGGAAAGCCATCCCGAGAGCGGAAGCACGATCGCGTTCGAAACCAAGTACGACGTCAGCACCCAAGTGGATTCGTCCGCTCCCGCAGACAAGTTTCCCGAAATGTGCGGGAGCGCCACGTTGGCGATTGACGTGTCGAGCACTTCCATGAACGTCGCCAGCGTCACCGTCACGGCGATCACCCATGGGTTGATCGACCCGTCCGGCATTCTCAGTTTGGCTAGTAGTCTGCTTCGCATCGTTCGCGACCTGCTGCCTTCTTTCCCTGCAGTCTTGCCTCTTACTTCTCTACGCTTGCGCTTCGCTTCCTATTTCGTGATCACCGTCGCGTCCACGTTCATCCCGGGCCGCAACAAGGTTCCTTCCACGGAATTCTTGTCCAACAAAATCTTCACGGGAATCCGCTGCACCACTTTCACGTAATTTCCTGTAGCGTTTTCCGGAGGCAGCAGGCTCAACATCCCGCCCGTCGCTCCCGCGATCGAATCCACGTGGCCGCTGAACGTTTTTCCGTAGGTGTCCACCTTCACTTCTGCCTTCTGGCCGGGCTTCATATTTCTCAGTTGCGTTTCCTTGAAGTTGGCTGTCACCCACACGTCTTGTAGAGGCACGACCACCATCAGTCCTTGTCCCGCTTGTACGATTTGCCCCGGCTCGACCTGTTTGTGCGTCGCCACGCCGTCCACTGGCGCAACCACGTCCGTATAGCTCAGGTTCAATTGCGCCGCCTCGAGCTCCGCCTGCGCTTGGGCTACTTTCGCGATCTTTGCCTGCGCGTCGGCGGTCCTCATGCCCACTTGCCGTTTGTTGGCTTGCGCGTTTTCCACGCCGGCACGCGCTTGCAACACACGCGCTTTTGCCGCATCCAGTTGCGCTTTCACGACTTCCACATTCCGTTGCGCTTGCGCCAGTTTTTCTTGATCCGCTTTCAAGGCGCTAGCCGTCGCGTCCGCATTCGCTTTTGCGGCGTCATATTGCTGCTCCGAAATCTCGCCCTTTTCCATCAGCGGCTTGTACCGCGCCAGGTCCGCCTGCGCGAGCGCCGCGTTGGCCAGGCTCTTATTCACGTTCGCTTGTGCAAACGCGAGATCCGCCGTTTGCGCTTGCTCATACATCGCCTGCGCGCTCGCCAGATCGGCTTGCGAGCCGAGCAATTGCGCGTCCGCGCTCGAGGTTCCGCTAGCCACGTTCTCCGCGGTCCGCGGAACGTCCACGCCCGCCGAACGCGCTTCGCTTTCCGCCAGTTCCAGCGCCGCCTTGGCCTGATCCAAGGCCGCTTGATAATCGCGCGGGTCGATCTTTACAAGCTCCTGGCCGGCCTTTACCTGCTGGTTGTCCAGCACCAGGACCTTCTCTACGCGACCGTAAACCTTCGCGGCGATCGGCGTGATGTGCCCGTCGATCTGCGCGTCGTCCGTGCTCTCGCGGTTGTGGTAATAGAGAAACAGTCCCAGCAGGACGGCAAGCAGCACCACACCCCCGATGATTGCCAGGCGCTGCATCTTCGGATTCGCGAGCCCTTTGGGCTCTTCTTTCTCGATCGGCTCTTCCTCGGCGAGCGGCCGGACTTTCGCCGCGTTTTCCAGTCCTACTTCGATCTCAACGCTCATCTTTGTCCCTCACCTCGAGTAAACTTTTTCCATCTGTCCGGTCGAACGCGCATAGTCCGCGCGTGCCTGGTTGAATCGGTAAAGCGCTGCAATCTGATTGTCGTTCGCTCGTGCCAGCGAATCCTGCGCTTGAATCACTTCGATGTTGTTGGCCACACCCGCTTTGAAGCGGTCCCGCGCCTGGTCCACTTCTTCTTTCGAAAGCTGCACTCCCAGATTTGCCACTTGCACCTGGTTGCGCGCCGAGTCCAGGTTGATCAGCGCCGTTTTCACATCCAGCGCGATCTGATTTCGCAAGTCGTCTTCTTGCTGCTCGAGCCTCTTGATCTCCAAATCTTCCTTCACCACCTCCGCGCGGATTCTCCCGCCGGTAAACAGCGGCAGGCTGACCCCCGCTTGATAGTTGTAGGTGGGTATTCCTGAGGTCGACGAGCCTCCTAGATACGCCCAGTCCCCCGTGAAATTCACCGTTGGCAGCCGCGACTCCTGAGAAGCCGTTTTCTGCAAGGTTGCGGATTTGATTTGTTCTTGGAGCGACTTCCACTCCTGCCTCTCTGCCAGCGCCGAATCGATGCTGGCGCTCACGTCTGGCTGCGGTGTGTCGAAGAAACTCAGCGAGTCCGCCAGCTCGATCGTTTGCCGCGGATCCAAATTCAGCAACCGGCTCAACCCAAAGAGCGAAGTATCTCGATCATCCTCCGCCTCGAGCAGCCGCTGCTTTTCGTTCTGGAGTTCCACATTCGCGCGCAGCGTGTCGATTCCCGTGCCCACTCCTTGCTTCTGCAGGTCAGATGCCTGGTCGTAAAGCGCCTGCGCCAGGGACACGCGGGACTCGGACGCCTGAACAGTCGCAACGGCACGGAGCGTCCCGATGTATTGCGAAACCACCAGCAGAATGACCTGTTCCCGCGTGGAAAGGCTGTCCGCCTTGCTCGCGTTAGCCGTCTCTCTCGCGGCTTGATAGCGGCGAAACAGTGTCAGGTCAAAGACCGGCGCGCTGAATTGCGGCCCGGCGGAAAAGACCTGAAAGGGTCCGGCATGTTGAGGAAATCCCGGAATTCTTGAGCCAAGAAACGCTTGCAGGTTGAGGCGCTCGACGGTGTCCGTCACGTTCAGGTTTGCTTGTGGCAATAGCGCCGACAATGCCACCTTGCGGTCTTGAGCGCTCTCCGCCGCGGCCAGAATTGCAATCTGCGCCGTCGGATTTTGCTTCAGCGCCAGTTTCACCGCATCGTCCAACGTCAACCGCAGCGTGCCTGCCGGTGCAGTCCCAGGAAGGCCACTTGATTTGCCGGCTCCTTGAGCACGCGCCGCCGGTACGACTAGCAAACTGAAAAATGCCACGTAAAAAATGATGTGCGAGCCCTTCTTCCGGCCCAAACATCCGGTCTTCTCGTTCCGCTCTCGGCCCGCAATCTCGTCCACAATGGCTTGGTTCAGGCAGCCTTCAGCTATCAACTTTCCCCCTTGCTGGTGGATCTCTTTCAGGAGCGCCTTGCCGGCGGCATCGATGAAGCTCACGCCGCACAGGTCTATGGCAAACTTCTCCTCGGCCGCCCTCTCGCGCCAGCACTGCTCCAGCGCCGCTACCCATGGGCCTGCCAATCGCCCCTCGACGCTCAGGATGGTCCTTCCACGTTTTTTTTCTGTTGTAATTCTCAGCATTGTTTCGGCCCTACCGCCCTGCAATAGATGCACCGGTGTCTCCAACTGACGTTAAATCTCGCAAATACTTAAGTTGTTTATTTATATTACTTTAGCATGAAATCAGGCGGGATGACTAAAGCAACTGAGACCTTATTTGGGCAAATGTCACTGGGCAGTCTGGAAAATATTGACTACATGTGGTCAATCTTGAATCGCTCACAATCCCAGTTAGATGCTTCTCGCTGTATTTCGTCTCTCGTAGCCCTTACCAGGTGGCTCATCCAGGAATGCCCTAGGATTTGCCGGAGCGTCTGACAGCGATGGCTTGCAGCTCAAAATGCCCTCCACGGAGGAGCGCTGCCGCGCCAATGAACTCCCTTGCCGGCATATCTTTAGTCGCGAAGTAAGTCTTGTAGATCGCGTTGAATTTGTCGTAGAGGGTCAAATCGGTGCACGCAATCTGGACGTAGACCAGATCATCCATAGTCATTCCCGCTTGCGTCAGCGTTCCCTTTAAGCTGTCGAGCATCAGCTTGATTTCGTCTTCGACTTGCTCCGGAGGCTTGCCCGTCTTTGGATCCAATCCGATTCTTCCGGCCAGATAGAGCGTGTTCCCGGCAAGGATTCCATCGCTGAATGGCGCT
Source organism: Candidatus Acidiferrum sp. (assembly GCA_049641765.1). Taxonomy (GTDB): domain Bacteria; phylum Acidobacteriota; class Terriglobia; order Acidiferrales; family UBA7541; genus Acidiferrum. The sequence continues at coordinate 97,736 of JBAQJX010000090.1, read as the reverse complement.
GCGGTATTTTTCTCCGGCCCATTGATTGCTTTCCACCGGCTCTGCGACGCGGATTCCGAGAAGGCTCCGCTTACCGTGAGAACTCCCGCCACAACCAAAATGACAAGCAGGATGCCAACGCGACGATTCACAGTGCCTCCGATCAAATCCGGTCCGCGGAGAATGCCGCGGATTTGCCGCGCGAGTGTAGCCTGCAACGCGCTTTGCCGCAACCGTGCAACCCGCCGCCAAATAAGCTGGCATCGCTCGTCTCTGCCGGTGCTAGAATGCCGCTTCTTTTCTGAATTGAAATGGGGTGCCTCAATGCGTGGAACTTATCGAACCTGCGCAATCTCTTTAGCGATTGCTCTCGGCTTTGCCATACCGATCTTTGCGCAGAGCGATCTCGATCAGCGCATCAGCAAAGAAGAGCCGTCGCTGCTCGCCACCTACAAACATCTTCACGAAAACCCGGAGCTCTCCACGCAGGAAAAGGAGTCTTCCGCGCTGATCTCCGCTGAGTTGAAGAAACTCGGCTACGAAGTGACCGATCATTTCGGCCAGTACGACGACCCCAGCCTGGTTTCTTACGGCATCGTCGCCGTCCTCAAGAATGGTCCCGGTCCTGCCGTCTACGTTCGAACCGACATGGATGCGCTTCCCATCGTGGAGAATACCGGCTTGCCTTACGCGAGCCATGTAAAAGCCAAGCGCGCGGACGGTACGGAAGTTGGCGTTATGCACGCGTGCGGCCATGACTTGCACATGACCGTTTTTCTTGGCACGGCGCGCATGCTTGTTCAGCTCAAGGATCGCTGGAGCGGCACCGTGGTTCTGATTGGCCAACCCGCTGAGGAAACCGTTGGCGGCGCACAGGCCATGCTGCGCGCTGGCCTCTTCACAAAATTTCCGAAGCCCGATTATGTCCTGGCTCTCCACGATACCGCCGCTGTTCCCGCCGGAAAAGTTTCCTGGCACGCGGGACCTCTCCTGGCGGGCGCCGACTCAGTGGACATCACGGTGCGCGGTATCGGCGGCCACGGCGCCGCGCCGCAAGTCGGGAAGGATCCCATCGTCATCGCTTCCGAAATCGTCGTGATGCTGCAAACCATCGTCAGCCGCGAGATGGATCCTCAGCTTCCGACCGTCGTTACCGTCGGCTCGTTCCACGCCGGCACGAAGCACAACATCATTCCAGATGAAGCGCACCTGCAACTTACGGTTCGAACCATGAATCCCGAGCAACGTGAAAAAGTCCTTGCCGCTATCGCCAGAATCACAAACGGTGTCGCGGCCGCCGCTGGAGTCCCCGCCGATCGCGCGCCCATCATCCAAGTTGCGGAAGACCACGTTCCCGCCACGATCAACGATCCCGAACTTTCGCGCCGCGTCGGCGCTTCGCTCGAACGCGCTCTGGGAAAAGACAACGTGCTCGCGGGAGAGCCCATCATGGCCAGCGAGGACTTCAGTCTTTTCGCGCTGGCCGATCCCAAGCCGCCCATCTGCATGTTTTGGCTCGGCGCTTCCGATCCGGAGAAGCTCAAAGAGGCAATCGAAAACGGCACGCAGCTGCCCGGCCCACACTCGAGCGAATTCGCTCCCGTCCCGGGTCCCGCCATTCGAACTGGCGTCAAGGCCATGACCTCCGCCGTGATGGATCTTCTCCCGAAGTAGGATTGCGGGCCGGAACGTCGACAGACAATCTGCCAGCACCAACTTCTCGCCAAAGTGTCTTTGCAGGTGGGGGCTTTCGCGAGCCAGCCCGTTCGCCTACATCGCGATCATTCCCACGCGAATGAAATAGAGCGAAGTGATCCCCACAGCGAGCCAGAGAATGATCCCTTGCAGCATCGGGCGCCAGCCCACTTCCTTCAACGTAGCCCGTGAAATGCCCGTGCCGATAAGGAAGAGAGTTGCAGTAAGGCCCAATCGCCCGAGCGAAAACAACGCGTGCGAGAAATGATTGACCACCGGAACGTACGTGTTGAGAATCGCAGCGAAACAAAAAAACACGATAAACCACGGGAGCTTGAGTTTCGACTTGCTGTGCTTGATCGCCGCCGTCGCAAGCGCCAGCGGGACGATCCACAGCGCGCGCGCCAACTTAACCGTCGTCCCGACGATCAGCGCTCCTTGGCCATATTTCGCGGCCGCACCCACCACCGAACTCGTATCGTGAATCGCCAGCGCCGCCCAGAGGCCGAATTGCGATTGCGAAAGATGGAGCGCCCCGCCAATCGGCGGAAAAAGGAGCAGCGCGACAGAATTCAGGATGAAAACCGTTCCGAGCGACACTGCCATCTCTTCGTCATCGGCGTGAAGTATCGGCCCGATCGCCGCAATGGCGCTGCCTCCGCAAATCGCCGTGCCGGAGGTGATCAGAAACGACGAATTCCCGCGAACCTGCAAAATCTTCCCGAGCGCCAGGCCCATCAAAATCGCAAACGAAATTCCCATCGCTGTGTAGACGAAGCCGCTCCGCCCGACTTTCAGCACTTCGAGCAGATTCATCCCGAAACCCAGCGCGACCACGCATACCTGAAGCAGGATTCTTGCCGCTGTCCTCGTGGCTGCCGCGAAGGGATGCGTGAAGCTCAATCCGAAAATAATTCCAAGGGTGAGGGATACCGGAGGCGAAATAAACCCGGTGAAAGAAAGAACCAGCAGCAAAAAGAAAATGACTTTCGAGAGAGCCGTCATCGCGAGAAGAAAGAGTATGCAGGCCGGAGCAATCGCGAGCAATGCAGAAACGCAAGCGTGTCGCGGAATTAACCTGCATTTTTGTCGAGTATTGCCCCGCCGGAGTTGCCGTCTATCGCTAGTGTTGTGACGATCCTGGAGCCGGGGCCGTCTTCACCGGTATACCCGGTGCGGTCGTTCCATTCCCGGGCTGGTGCGGCGGCGCGGAAATCTTCGCGATGATTTTTTCCGTCGCCGCTTTGCTGACTGCGCACGCGGAATCCCAAATGCGGCACTGCGCCAATGTAAACTTGCAGCCGCACGTGCACGTCTCGGCATTGAATCGCCGCAGTGCGATTTTCTTTTGCTCGTCCGTTAGCTTCGAAAGGTCCACGCCAGGAAGTGCCGTTGCGCGGTTCGCGTGCTTCAGAAAAACTTCTCCCTTGTCCTCGAACGTTTCCACCTTTGCCTGAATCGGCATCCCAAGGAGCGCGCGAATTTCCGTCTCGTAGACCGCCGGATTCCACAGTCCCACATGCTTCTGGACTACGCGGCCTTCCGTGTCCAGCACAAACGACGTCGGCAACGCGGGGATTCCGCCATACGCCGCTCGCACTTCATCGGTTGCCATCGCGACCGGATAGTCGATGCCGTTTTCTTCGATGTATTTCTGCACGTCCGCCACGTCGTCGTCATCCACGTCGAGCCCAATGATCTGCAGTTGATCCTTGTATTGCTTCTGCAGCGCCACCAGGTCGGGCACTTCTGCGCGGCACGGCCCGCACCACGTCGCCCAAAAATTGAGCAACACGACTTTGCCGCGCGCGGCCTCGAGCGTAAGCGGCTTCCCATCGAGAGCCCTCAGGGTGAATGCCGGCGCGGGATCGGGATTGCGTACAAATCGAATGACTTGCTGAGCGTCCTCCTGCGCGAATCCAATCGCGGGCGTCGCGCAGAGGAGCAGCGCGGCAACGAGCCAACAACCGGCTCGCCCCTTCCGTACCAAGTGTGTTTTAGTCGTACGCATACTCTCCCCATAGAAGAGCACATTGAGCGACGCACGCCAAGTGTCTGGTCGAAAGGGTGACTGGCCATGCGTAGTCACAAGAACAACGAAGTGAACGCGCGCCGTTCTTCGTGATACCCTCTCGTTTTGGTGAAAACCCTTCCAGTTTCATAGTGTCCAGCGAGAGGGGATGCACTCATGCGACGACAACTCTTAGCCTTGGCCGCTTGCCTCGCAGCCAGCTTTGTCGCGATCTCTTTACAAACGGAAACTCGGGCCGCCAACTCCACCGCTTCGAGTTCGACCGCCCTCCACAGCGCCCGGACATCTTCGTCCGCTGCAAATACCTGGGACCAAAAAGCCGCTGCCGCTTACCTCGACCAACGCGCATCCTGGTGGATGCAATGGCCCAGGGCTGCGCGCGACCACGAGACGTTCTGCATTTCCTGCCACACGGCCGTCCCTTACGCGATGTCGCGGCCCGCGCTGCGCGGCGCGCTCGCGGAGCAGGGTCCTTCCGCGAACGAGCGCCGCCTCCTCGAAAACGTCACCAAGCGCGTGCGCCTCTGGAAAGAAATCGCGCCTTTTTACAGCGACGCGGATCGCGGCGTCTACAAATCGGTCGAATCTCGCGGTACGGAATCCGTCCTGAACGCGCTCATTCTCTCGAGCAACGCCGCTCATCTCGGCCATCTCTCGGATGACACGCGCGCCGCATTCGAAAACATGTGGGCCGAACAGCAAACTGCGGGCGATCAAAAAGGCGCGTGGCGTTGGCTCCGATTCAAGAACGAACCGTGGGAAGCGGACGACTCCGGCTACTACGGGGCTGCCCTTGCTGCGGTCGCTGTCGGCACGGCTCCCGAAAATTATCGCGCGCGTCCCGAAATCCAAAATAACCTGAAGATGCTGAGCGGCTACCTGAACCGCGAGGCCGCCGCGCAGACCACCATCAATCGCGCCGTGCTTCTCTGGGCTTCCGCGAAAGTGCCAGGCCTCGTCGATGCGCAGCGGCAAAAAGCGCTCGTCAGCGAGTTGCTCGGCAAGCAGCAGCCGGACGGCGGCTGGAGCCTGGCTGCGCTCGTCGGCTCATGGGCCCGCCACGACGGAACTCCGCAGCAGCCAGAAAGCGATGGCTATGCGACGGGCCTCATTACGTTCGCGCTGCAGGAAGCCGGCGTTCCGCGAGAAGACGCCCAACTGAAGCGCGGCCTCGCGTGGCTCGCGGACAATCAGAACAAAACGCGCGGCTCCTGGCCTTCGCATTCCCTGAACAACAACGACGCACATCACATCAGCCCGGACACCGTGCTCTTTATGAACGACGCCGCGACCGCTTACGCCGTTCTCTCTCTCAGCGATTCGGCGCGTCCCTAAACCGTAGCGAAGTCGAAGCTCGCGCAATCGCAAGAGTCCTCACGCAACGCACACGGTCTTTCCATTATTCCCAGCGAATGCGCAGCAAAGACAGTCCTTGCCTCGGGAGTGTAAATTGCAATTGCGCTTTGCCGTGCTCCACGCCAACGAACGACGGTGAGCTCAGCAGCTGCAGTTGCCCGGCGCTCTCGAGCTTCCTGTATTGCTCCTCTGAAGGATTTTGCGGCGAGCCCATCTCCTTCCATGGGGTGAACGAATTGCTGTGTTCCCCATCGATCCGAAAATGTTCGAGCGACGCTCGCTTCACATTCGCCGGCAAGCCGCTGACGGAAATCTCGATCGCGGCCGGTTCAACTGGCACATCGTCGTCGTGATAATTCCAGACAAGCACCTCGACCTCGTGGTCCTTGCGCGTGGCGATGACACTGATGTCCGGCTGCCCCCGAACTCCAGCCCGCAAAATCTCATCCAGGGGAAGCGCCGCGGAACTTTCGCTCTTTACGCGCTCGCCGCCCAGCAGCCCGAACATCCGAAAGAGATTCAGGATTGGCTTGTCCACTCCGTTTGTCGCCAGCGCGCGAAATCCTTCGAAGTACGGCTGATTTTCAAACTCAAACGCCCACGTCACCGCCCCCGCAAAATGCACGTTCTCTCTCCGCGCCAATTCATAAATCGCTCGAAAGGTTTCCGCCGTGTACGAGGCGTAGAGCGCCACGTTTCGATAGCCGTTCTGCGGATAAACGCGCGCTGTACATGCCGCGCATCCTTCGGGGTCAGCCTCGCCGAGAATAATCGGCGTCTCGCGCCATTCCGGAAACGACTCCACGATTTGGAATCCCGCTTCAATCGACGCCAGCTGACGCGCGATTCCCATTTCCACGTGGCCGCTCTGCCACGTCGCGTTTCCCTTCGGATGAAAGCTGATGAAATCCAGCGGTGCACCTGTTTTGCCGGTTGCGAAGTTGCGCTCGCGCGCGCAGTGCTCCAAGAATTTCCTCAAGAACTCCGCTGCTTTCGGCGATGCCGGTCCCGTTGTGTCCGGCCCGCCCACGGAGGTTCCCGGCAAAGCCTCCAAAATCGCCGCAGTCGCAGAATCGTAGAGTTTGAAATACTCCTCCGGCGTCCCTTTCCAATAATCGATGTCCGGCTCATTCCAGATTTCCCACAGCCAACTTTTCGCCTCCGCCTCGCCATAGCGCTCGCGCAAATGTTCCGCAAAGTGTTTCACCACGTCCGCCCATTTTTGATAATCCTTCGGTGGATACGCCCATCCCAAAAAAATCGAGCCTTGCGGAAAATTGTGCCGATACGGTTCGGGATGCGTCGAAAGGGCCTCCGGCATGAAACCCACTTCGACAACTGGCTTGATCCCTAGTTCGTGATACGCGTCGAATATCCGGTCGACAATCGTCCAGCTATAAACCGCCTTGCCCTGCGCGTCCTCGCTGTAAACATTCGTCGAGCCCCATTTCAGCGAAGCCGTGCCGTCTCCACTCGTCAACAGGTTATGCGCTCGAATATGAATCGGAGCAGGGCTGAGCGCCGCGAGTTCGCCGAGCAACTTCTTGCCGTTCGCGGCATAAGTGTAGTTCGGTTCGTCGTATCCGAAATAATTCCAAATCGGCGACAGCTCTCCGTCTGTCTGATCAGCGTGGACTTGGATCTCCACTGCCGGAGCGGGCGTCTGCCGCGCTACGCACGTTGCGCAACGAAATGCGAGCAGAACCATTCCCGCCAACGACCACCACATCCGGCGCAACAGTTCGCCTCGAACGATGCTCAACCTCATTATTAATCGCTCCTCAAAGCCCGGGTTTGCCTTGCGCTGAATTCTAACGGAATGTCATCTCTCTAGCCCGACCTAAGGTGGAAAAGCTTGAGAAGGCCCAAATCTACCCGAAACACGATGAATACGATTCGCCTCCTGCTGAATCTAATCAAATATGAGACTGCGACCAGAAATCATCCGGTTCATCATCATCATTCAAGCCGTACTTTTCCTGACCCATTTCTTCCTTTATGAAACCTGGGTCGCTGCGCTCGGCGGCAGCGCTGTTGCACACCCTCTTTGGCTCAAGCTCGTTCTCGGCCTACTGTCCATCAGTTTCATTGGCGCATCGCTTCTCGCGTTTCGCTATACGAGCCCGTGGTTGCGCGCTTTCTATCGCGCCGCGGCCGTTTGGCTGGGCTTGCTGAGTTTTCTTTTCCTTGCGGCGGTTCTCTCCTGGCTGGTTTTCGCGCTCGCAAGCCTCGCAGGTCTCCATGCGGGCTTCCATCGAATCGTGGAGTTGCTTTTCGCCGTCGCTCTTGCAGCCGGCATTTACGGCGTTTTCAACGCGAGCTGGACGCGCATCACTCGCATCACCGTGCGTCTCGCCAACCTGCCGGAAACTTGGCGCGGACGCAAAGCAGCTCTCATCAGCGACATTCATCTCGGCCACGTTCGCAACGGCAGTTTTTTGCGTCGCATGGTTGCAAAAATCTTGAAGGAATCGCCGGACGCTATTTTCATCGCCGGCGATTTGTATGATGGCACGGCCATCGACGCCAAGCGCGCCGCCGAGCCTCTCAGCAATCTCATCGCGCCGCACGGTGTTTATTTTGTTGCCGGGAATCATGAGCAGTTTGGAGACGACAGCAAATATCTCCGCGCCGTCGAAGCCGCCGGAGTTCGCGTGCTGAGCAACGAAAAGGTCGAGGCGGACGGTTTGCAGATCATCGGCGTGCCTTATCGCCACGCCACGCAAAACGGCCACTTCGCCTCCGTCCTGGAAGGCATCGGCGTCGATCGGGCGCGCGCCAGCATTCTCCTGACGCACGCGCCAGATCATCCCGAGGTGGCCGAAGCGGCCGGTGTTTCTCTTCAGCTTTCCGGCCACACGCACGTGGGCCAATTCATTCCCTGGAGCTGGATGGCTCGTCGCATCTACCGCCAGTTTGTCTACGGTTTGAGCCGCATCGGCAAAATGCAGGTCTTTACGTCGAGCGGCGCCGGAACGTGGGGTCCGCCGCTGCGCCTCGGCTCGAATCCGGAAATTGTCGTCCTTCAATTCGAATAAATCGCGGCTTGTCTTCCAATTTCGTTGCGGCGGATGAGCACGCCCTCAAATCCCTAGAGCGATTGCAAAAACGTCAGCAGGGCCTTTTTATCCGCTGCCGATAGTTTTTCAAACGCTTCCGTAACGCTGGCCGCCTCTCCGCGATGCCGACGGATCGCATCCGTGAACGTGAGCGACGCCCCGTCGTGCATCAGCCTTGAATGCAGCCGCACGCCCCACAACGGAGCCGTGCGCATTTTGTTCGCGCTGCTTTCGAACTCCTGCTTCGAATAATTCTTCCAGCTGTGCTGCGCAAATCTTTTCCCGTAGTGCTCCACGACCGACTGCACGATTCCATCGCCCGTCCCCACGTTGTGAAGCAGAAAATCGCTGTAGGGATGAAACGTCTTGTCTCCCAGCGCGTCCGGAATCGTGAAAGTTCCTCCATCGATTTCCGTTCCCGTGGCGGCCGTGGTGAGCGTGGCGACGTGGCACGTCGCGCAGCCGATCTTGTCGAAGACCGCCTCACCGTGTTGCGCTTCCTGCGTCTTCGAAAGCGCCTCGTCCCGTGCCGGCGCTTCGCTTGCACGAATGAATCGCGCGAAGTGGTCGATATCGGCAAGCCCATCAGCGCCGGGCTTGTCGTTCGGTTCGCTGACCGTGTTGCAGAGATTCGTCACCTCTTCGGGTTGCAGCCGGTTGGTGATTCCCATTTCGTTCAGATATGCGTCGCCGGAAAACGACAAAAGGCTTGCGTGTTGATCCTTCCAGCCGAAGCGGCCAACGCCGGTCTTGCCCGGCGCTTCCACAATGGGCACATAGAGCGGTTGACCGCAGATCTTTCGGCGGCTCTTCTTGCACTGTTCCTTCGACAGATCGACCAGCGTCTGATCGGGAACCGCCTCGACAAATCCGTCTCCTAGCAGGTTCAATGAAACTCGGAACGTCCGGATATTCTCCGTGTCCGGCACGTGCTCTTGAACTTCCGTGTTCGGAAAAGCGCCGCTGGGGCAGATCGCGCGGTCGTTCACCAACGAACGGTCTTTAATCACCTCGCTGCCGTTGTTAATGGGGATATCGGGATTTTGAAACACGCCTTTGGCGTCGTCGTGGCCCGCGCGCAATTCCGTGATCTGGCTCGACCCTCCGCTCGTCGGATTCTGGTGGCACTCGCGGCACGATTGCGCGTTATAAACCGGACCCAGCCCGTCGCTCAGATGCTCGACCTCTTCGAACGTGTTTTGGTCGGTCGTGTGAGTCGCGTCGTCGACCAATCCATTGCTTTTGTTGTCGAAGCCGGTGGGCGCTTCCGAAAGCGGCGATGCGAGAGAAAGCAGACCAAAAGACAAGACAAACGAAATACCGGTTAGCGGCCTCATGGGGACCTCTCAGGCGGCTGGTTGAAAAAAACGTACTCCTCTCTTACGCGAAAGCCAAGTGAAAAAATGTTTAGGAAAACGCTGACTTCGTGCGCGCTCGACGTTAAACCGGACGCCGTATGCCGAGCTTGCGCATCCTTGCCTGGAGCGTGGTGCGCTTCATTGCCAGCAACACGGCCGCGCCTTTCGGTCCGGCGATCCTCCATTGTGTTTGCCGAAGCGCGCGCAGAATGTGTTGCCGCTCGGCTTCTTCGAGCGTGGAAATGGATGCGCCGGAATGCCCCTTGGGGCCAGGAACCGAAACCGAGCTCTCGCTCGCGGCCGCGCTCTCCTCGTGATTTGCGGAATCGTCCGCTTTCAGCTCGCTCACTGGAACGCGCAACTCTCTTCCGGGCGAGAGCAACACGGCGCGCTCGATAAAATTCTCCAACTCGCGGATGTTTCCCGGCCAGGGATAGTTGGTGAGCGTTTCCATTGCGTCGGCGGGAATGTAAGCAACCGTCTTGTTCAGCCGGCGGCTGAATTTCTGCACGAAGTAGCGAACGAGCAGCGGAATGTCCTCAAGCCGCTCGCGCAGCGCGGGAATCTGGATGGGAAAAACGTTCAGCCGGTAAAACAAATCGTTGCGAAATGCGCGCTCCGCGACGAGCTTCGACAAATCTCCATTAGTAGCCGCGACCACGCGCACGTTCACGTGTTGCGTTTGATTGCTTCCCAACCGTTCGAACTCCTGCTCTTGCAGCACGCGCAGCAGCTTGGGCTGCAGCTCGAGCGGCAAATCGGCAACTTCATCTAGAAAGAGAGTTCCGCGGTCGGCCAGCTCGAAGCGCCCTATTTTCTGCGTGAGCGCGCCAGTGAACGCACCTCGTTCGTGGCCAAAAAGTTCAGACTCAAGCAGACCGCCCGGAATCGCCGCGCAGTTTATTTTCACAAAAGTTCTTTCGCGCCGCGGGCTGAGGTTATGTATCGCGCGCGCAATCAGCTCTTTGCCCGTGCCGGTTTCCCCTGTCACGAGCACAGCCGTGTCTGCCTTCGCGACGAGCTCCACCTGCGCCAGCGCCCGCTTCAGAGCCGGGCTGTCGCCGATGATCTCTTCGAAATTGAATTCGCTGCGGATCTCTTCTTCGAGATAGAGCTTCTCCTCCGCGAGCTTGTCTTTCAGCGCATCGATCTGTTCAAACGCCAGCGCGTTTTCCACCGCAATGGCGATCTGCGCCGCCACTTGCTGGAGCAGTTCCAGATCTTGCGGAGAAAAAGCGTTTTCGCGGCGGCTTGCGAGATTCAGCGTTCCAAACGTCCGGCCCCGCGTGACGAGCGGAACGCAGCAAATGGTCTGTACGCCTTCCTTGCGAAGCATGCGAATCGCTTCCGTCGGAAACCTGTCGATCTCGGTGCCTCGCGCGACGAGCGGCAAACCGCTGGTGAAGCATTGTCCGGCGGGAGTAGCGTCGAAAGGAACCACCAGCTCCTGCTTGAAGAAATCGGGGCGCTTCGGAAAATCCAACGCGTGGATTTTCAGGCGGCCCGTGGCCTGATCGATCAGCGCAAGGCTCGTGAAGTCGTGATGGATCACGCGCTCGAGCGAAGCCACGATTCCCTTGAAAAGGTCGGGCAGCTCGCGCGTGGAGACGAGCAGGTTGTTAACTTCGAGCAGAACCTGCAAGCGATCGCGCTTCCGCGCTAGCTGCGCCTGGTACGCTTGCGACTCTTCGTAATTGAGCGCGTTGTCGACAGCCACGGCAACCTGGCTGCTCACGCGCCGCATGAATTGCAGTTCCGTGTCCGTGATGGCTTGCGGAACGAGGCGCCCAAATCCCATCGCGCCCAGCCGCCGCTGCGCTGTCGTCAGAGGAACCATCGCCAGGGAACGAACTCCGACTTCGCGAAGCCGCATGAGAAAATCTGGAAATCGTTCATCCTCTTCCGTGTCGCAGACAACAAAAGGTTGCTGCGACTGCCAGACCCACCCGGAAGGATGGCCTTCCATCGGCGTTTCGCTGCCCGTTTTGACGGGAGTAGGAAGCCGCGCTTCAAGAATGTGCAGTCGCATGACGTTGCGCGCGGGGTCGTGCAGCACGAGCGTAAGAAAATCGAAATCGACCACGCTGTGCAGCCGCTCCGCCAGATCGTGGAAAAGCGCGGCCAGATCGCGATGCTGCGAGATGGCTTCCGCCACTTCGAGCAGGGCTTCGAGCTGACGCCTGGACTGTTCGAGAGGCGCCGCGGGGGTGGCTTCCGGCGGGGAGATAGCGGGATCCGCCATAGAGGGCAGAATAGCATCGGGGTTGGCAGAGTCTCAACCGAAGGCGAGAGAACGAATGAGACGTCGGTGATTGCTCGTATACTGAGAAAACGAAGTGCGGAGCGGTGAATTTCTCCGATTTCTGCTGGAGCGAGCCCGGATGAAGCCCAAGTTGCAGGTAATGAAGTTTGGCGGCACGTCCGTCGGCGATGCCGCGTGCATGGCGAGGACGGCGCAGATCATCGCGCAAGGCGCGCGCGGAGGCGCGTGCGTGGCCGTCGTGTCCGCGATGAGTGGCGTAACGAATAGACTCATCGATGCGGCCAAGCGAGCGGGAATCGGCGAGGGCGAACAAGGCGAGACGCTTCTCTCGGCGCTGCGAAAGCAGCATGAAGATGCGCTGTGCACTCTGGTGCGCGACATAAATGCGCGGAAGACGATCGTCGAAGAGCTGGAAGCGGTTTTGTCGGAAGGTACGCGTCTGTTCGAGGGAACGGCGTTGCTGCGCGAGCTGACGCCGCGAACGTTGGACGCAATCTCAAGTTTAGGCGAGCGGCTGTCCGCGCCTCTGGTCGCCGGCGCGGTGCGGGAGCTTGGCTTGCCGAGCGAAGCCGTGGACGCCACGCACGCGATTGTCACCGACGCCTTTCACGGCGGCGCGGAACCGCTGATGGACCGGACCCGCGAAAAATGCGAGGCGAACTTGCGGCCGCTGCTGAACAAAGGTGTAGTCCCGGTCGTGACGGGTTTTCTCGGCGCGACCACCGACGGAAAATTGACGACGCTGGGACGCGGCGGGTCGGACTATTCGGCAACGATTCTCGGAGCGGCGCTGAGCGCGGATGAAGTGATTATCTGGACGGATGTGGACGGCGTGCTGACAGCGGACCCCCGTCTCGTAGCGGAAGCGCGAACGATTCCTGTGATTTCGTACCGCGAAGCAGCGGAGCTGGCATTTTTCGGCGCGAAAGTGCTGCACCCGAAAACGCTGAATCCGGTGATGCAGGCCGCGATTCCCGTATGGATTCGCAACAGCTTCGCGCCGGAGCGGCCGGGAACGCTGATCACGCCGAAGGCCGGCACCACCGGCGGAGGAGTGAAAGCGTTGACGGCGATTCAGGACGTGGCGCTCATCAGCGTCGGCGGTCCGGGCATTGTGGGATTGCCCGACGTTGTCGGGCGAACGTTTTCGACGACGGCGGAACTCCGCGCCAACGTCTTATTGATCTCGCAATCCTCCTCGCAGAACGATATCTGCTTCATCGTGTCGACGAGAGACGCCCAGCGCACGGTGGAGGCGCTGCGAAAGGAATTTGCGCAGGACCTCGCCGACGAAAATGTCGAGCACATCACCGTGGACACCAACATCGCGATTGTTGCCGTGGTCGGAGAAAACATGCGCGGGACGCCGGGAGTCGCTGGCAGAACGTTCATCGCGCTGGGCCGCGAAAACGTGAACCTCATTGCCATCGCACAGGGCTCGTCGGAATCGAATATCTCTTTCGTGGTGGAAGAAAAAGCGATGAAGACGGCCCTGATCACCGCGCATCGCGAATTCGGATTGGGCGCGGCCACGAACTGAACGACTCTTCACCAGCTACAAAATCAGCAAAAACATTGCGTTTGTACGCGGAATTCGCGGCTTTCGGCTAACCGAGGCAGAAGCGAATTGCCCGTCAGTTGGGCTTTTCGTCGTCGGGCGGAATCACTTTGATGTCGTCGATCGCGCGCGGCGAGCTGCCCGGGTCCTTGACGAGGCCATCGAGAGTGCTTTTTGCGTGTTCATCGACGGCGCCCACGGCGGCCACCAGGCATGAGTAGAGAAACGCCTTAATGCCGGATCGGAATTGCTCGGCGGACTGCTCGGTCGTGCGCGTGACTTCGTCGATGATGCTGCGGCGGCGCGCATCGCAGGTGGCGCGACTTTCGGCATCGAGCGCGGAAAGCGCGGAGCGAACGCGCTCCGTGGTTTCCGCAATGGCGAGATCGACCTGCACTTCCGTCTGGCGGCGAAATTCCTCGATAGCGGTGCCCGACGCACTGAGCAGGAGCGAGCGCGATTCGGCGACGCGTGCGTCGAGCTGCGCGGCCGCTTCTCGCGTGACCATGCGCGTCGCTTCCATGACGCGAACCAACTGCCGATCGGAAATACGGTCGGCGGCTGCCTCGAATTGCTCCGTGGCCTGGCCGAGAGATTCGTCCAGTCGGCCGCGCGCCTGCGGCTCGATTTCCGTGGCGGCTTTTTCGATGAACTTCTGCGTTTCGGAAAGATTGCGGTGCGTATCGGCGGCGAGCAACTCGAGGCGCTGTGCGATTTCCTCGGCTTGCGCGCGGAACGCGTTGTGCTGCTCTTCCCAGCGGCTTTGCACTTCGCCGAGACGCTCTTCGAGATGGCCGAGAATTTCCTCGCGGGAGGAACGCATCAGCGATTCAAAGCGCTGCTCGGAAAATTCGTGGAGCTGCTGCATGTTTCGTTCGCGCACGCCATCGAGCCGTGCAAGCCCTTCGTTGATGGCTTCGTCGAGCTGCGTGGCCAGCGCGTTTTGAACGACTTTTTCGGCGGCGGCCTGCAGCTTGCCCTGCATGGCGGCCACCAGTTGGTCGATGGTGATGGCCACGCGCTCCGCTTTCGCGGGAGCGGTCTCTTTTGCCGGCGGCGCGGCGGCCGAGGCCGAGGAAGGCCCTGGGGAAGGAGCGGGGAAGGGCGTCACCAGGCCAGCTCGCGCTTCCTCTGCAGCCGGCGCGGGAGCTGGCGCGAAAACCGTTGGCGCATCTTGCGGCGCGGGACGTTCGAGCGCGGGAGCAACGGCGGTAGCGAGACCGGCAGACGAGCCGGCGCCTCCCAGCAAGCGCGTCCAATCCGTAGGCGCGGGAGAAATATTCCAAATGTTCGCGGGCGATTCGAGCTCGACGCCCACCTGGAAAAGCTCGCGCGGACTCGCGGGTGGATGGACGGACTTTACAAACGCGCGAATGACCGGCGAGATAGACTCGCCATCGGGCTGCAGGACGCGAAGCCCGACGGAAGCGCCGATGGGATATTCATGGCGCGATGGATAGCGGCAGCCATGCAGATTGAAACTGACCGTCGATGTTTTCTCCTGGAAGGACAAGCCGGTTTTCGTTTGACCGAGAACCACGAGCGGAAGGTTGCGTTCGACGCGCGTGCTGCGGCGACCTTCCAATCCAGAAAGAGAATGAAGATGATCTGGGGGAATGGCTAGGCTCACTTCAGTCCTCCAAATTACTCCTGCGGAAGCGTACCACCGTCGTAAGTCACGGCAAAGAAAAACTGGGCCGGTGCACAGGCCAGCGGCGCCAGGCGGCAGTTGTCGGTCAGTGATGAGTAGGCGGTGACTCGCGACGGGTGGCTGAAACCAGCGGCCAGCAGCCGGTAACGAGAAGCCATCTCATAAATGCCGTTTAGGGTTTCGGAGCTTCGGCTCCGACATCGCACAAAATTCAGCGGGTGTGAAACGCTTCGGGCCGAAGTTGCACTATCTGGCGAGCTTCAAACCGTGCAGGTCCTCGAAGATGCTGCATGGCTTCAACTCCACTGGCGGAAGCTTTCCTGAATCCGCACACCCCGGCACGCGGAGCCACGAGAACCAGTTTCTGCCATATCTTGTCCAGCCGCCCACGCGGCCCGTGAAGTTTTCGATCGAGACTGCCCCGGAAGGCCCAGAAAAGAGGAGACAGCCTATGAATATAAGAACGGTTGGGAAACTAGCGATCCTCGGTCTTGCGATTTTCTTGTTCGCCGGATGCCAACCCACTCTGGAATGCGGGAGTTGGGTGTTCACGGGAACGCCCGTCGGGAACACGTTCCCTCTCACTTCCGCATTCACGTTTACTCCGGCCAATTGCGGCAAGGACTGCGACTGCACCCAGGACGTGATGATCCAGATGACATGGGTCTATGACGCCGACACGGAGACCAATGTGTATGCGTCGGACCAGCCGCAAGGAGCGCGCTCGACAAGCAATGGCTGGAGCATCGACCGCATCGACGGCGCCGCGCATGGCTACTACGGCCTGCAAAACAATGGGACGTTCTATTCCGGCTGGAATACCACCGGGAGCAACGGGACGCCCAACACGCTTTACGACGAGCCCGGAGGGTGGAAGGCCAACACATACTTTTACGCGGTGGACGTGGCCGTCTGCTACAGCTCGAGAACCTGCAACAACAACATTCTCGGGTACTACTTCTGGAGCTACATCCTCGACAGCAGCGATGTCGGGCAGAAGTTCATTACTGCTCCCGCCTGGAAGGATTTGGATACGGAGTTTCAGAGCGCGCTGGCCGCGTGGAATGCGTGGGCGCCGACCTCAGGGACCGAGGACGACGGGACCGGCACTATCGCGCATGCCATCGCATTCCCGACGCTGTCGGATTTATAGGCCCGGAATTCGTGGAGGGTAACGATCATGAAAAAGATTAGAGCAAACGTGGTTTGGATGGCGCTGTGCGTTGCCATCGCCGGATGTGCAAGCAATGAAAAAGGCAAACCCTTGACGGCGGAGCAGAACCAGGCCAAGTCGAGGCTGGAGTCGCAGGTCCAGGCGGCGGCGAAAACCAAACAGACGTACCATGCGATGGACAACGCTGCGCTGTTGACGAAGCTTGTGGAACAAAGCAAAGCGCAGAAGGAGCCGTTCAACTCTCCGGCATATCGCGAGCTGAAGGGGCGAACAGACATCGATTCGAAAACGCTCGTGGCTCTCGTGAAGGACAACGGCAATGCGAGCGGACTGCTGCCGCTGCTGTTGCTGCGAAAGCTGGATGACAAGTCCTATCTCGAGCTTCCCGCCGAATTGAGAGCGAAAATTCTCACCGACGCGCTGCAAGGCTCGGCGTATTTCAACGTGTGGGGATTGCCGAATTTCTATTTGGAGGACGCCTCCCACGCGATGGTCGAAGCGGGGAAAAATGCGACGCCGGCGCTGAAGCGCATGCTCTCCGACACTCGTCCGGCGCCCGTATTCGGCAGCCAGGAGTACATGATCTACAAGCAATATCGGTTTCGCCTGTGCGATTACGCGCTCTTCTTTTTGGAAGAGATTGGAAACAACGCGAATTTCAAGATGCCGGTTTCGCCGGCGGAGAGAGACGCGCTGATCAAGCAGCTGGCAGGGGCAAAGTAGCGGCGCAGTTGAAATCGTTCGAAATGCTCACGGTGCATACTCCTTTCGCAAGAGCTAGTTTCGGGACTAGACTGACAGACGGGGTGAATCGTCGTGAGCGACGGGAACGCGCTGGAAAATCAATGCAGCAAACCGAAGGGGTGGGTGGGCCGGGTCACGTTGTGGCGGATGAACAAGAGCCACTCGAAACTGACGGACTGGGGCCTGGGGCACATTTCGGTGGAGAAGAATTGGACGATTCTGGATGTGGGCTGCGGCGGCGGGCGGACGATCGCTAAGCTGGCGGCGATGGCCACGCAAGGAAAGATTTGCGGGATCGATTATTCCGAGGAGAGCGTTGCAGTAACGAAGAAGACCAATGCAAGCGAAGTGGAGGCGGGGCGCGTGGAGGTGCGGCTTGGCTCTGTCTCTCAATTGCCGTTTGCGGACGGGATGTTCGACTTGGTGACGGGCGTGGAGACGCACTTCTGGTGGCCGAACTTGCAGGAAGATATGCGCGAAGTGTTTCGCGTGACGAAGCCCGGCGGGACGGTGATTCTCATTGCGGAGATTTATAAAGGAGCGAACACGACAGTTTCGAGAATGGCTGAAAAATATGCCGAGCGCACAAAGATGAAATTGCTGAGCGTGGAAGAACATCGCGAGCTTTGCGTGAACGCGGGCTACGGTGATGTGCAGGTGATGGAAGAGCGGCGGAGAGGATGGATTTGCGCGACCGGAAAAAAGCCGAAGGCAAATTCGTAAGTTTCTTCGCGAGATTGATTGCGCGGCAAAGAAATAAGAACTTCTAACTTTCCAAGACAATTTTAACTTTCCACAAAATTTGGCACCGATGGGTTGCGGCTAAGGCTCGAACCAGAAGGGCACCGTGACGGTGACGTGTGCGGCGACCGCCTTGCCGTTCTGGCGTGCCGGCTTGTAGCGATATTGCTTGAGGGCTTCCATGGCGGCTTTGTGAAAGGAGGCCGGGCCGGAAAGAACTTTCATGGATTCGACGTGGCCGGATTTGTCGACGACTGCGTCGAGAGTAACGTTGCCGGTGACGAACTGGCGCAACGCGTCAGCAGGAGCGACCGCGCGCACAGACTTGATGAGCTCGGGTGGAACAATTCCCGTGGCGTCGTCTGGAAGCGCGGCGGAGGCGTCCGAAGCCGAGGAGCGAGGAACGACGGAGCGCTTGGCGACCGGAGTGACGGGCGCGGAATCTTCGCGAGGCGAGGAATTTGAGGAAGCGTCGGAGGACGAAGCGGAGCCGGCGGTTGCAGTATTCGACGAGGTAGCGTCTGGAGACGTCGCGGATGGTTGCGCGGCCGAAGGATCGGCGGGGTTGGGCTGAACAGACGCGGCGTTGGCGGCTGGCGCGGGAGCATTGGGATCGAGAGCAGCAGCGGGTTTTAGTTGCGCCGTAGTGCGCGCGTGGGAAGACAAATTCGCAGCGGGACGAAGCGGCGCAGAGGCGCGGCCGGGAACGTTCAAGGAATTGGAAGTCCAGGGAAGCAAGCGCATGTTCCAGGCAGCGGCGAAGACGGCGAACAGCGAGACGGCGGCGAGAAGAGCAAGACGCAAGGTGCCGGAGCGATCGGGAGCAGCGGCCGGCGGATGCGCTGTCGCTGCGACTTCTTTGGGCGCTTTTGTTTTTTTCGCGGACACTTCCGGCCTGTGCTCGGTGACTTCTTCGGAATCGAATTGCTCGTGCGCAGCAGACGAAGATTCGGCGGGCGGAGCCTGCACTGCGGGCTGCGAATGTTCGGACGCTGTTGACGCTTGCTGCGCGGCAGGCGCAGCAGCGAGGAGCGAAGAAAGCATCGCGGCGACTTGCGGCGCAGATGCAAGAGAAGCGCTCGGCGCGGGCGCGCTTTGCGTTTGCCGCGATTTCAGTTCGGCGCGGAGAGCTTCGACTTCTTCCATCAAGGCGTGAACTTCGTCCTCGCTGGGAGGCGGCGGCTCTACATCGGGTTCGCCCGAGGCAGGCGCGGGAGCTTGCATGATCTGAGCGGCCGGCGAAGGCGCGACGTTCGCGGGAGCTTCTTCCGGAGTTTCTGAAAACTTCACGCCCCAGAAATCGGGAGCGGGCTCGGTAAATTCGAGTTCGACGTAATATCCAGCGCCGGGATTGTCCCGCCGCTTCGTGACCTGCGCGACGACTTCGCGCTTCGTTTGCGGAATGCTGAGGAAGATCAGTTGGCCGGGATTGACCGCGACGGGAAGACGAATGACGCCACCATTCGGGAAGACCAGAGCCGTCGTGGTGGACTCTTTGAAGAGTTCGCGCTTGCCGTCTTTGCCGCCGGGACGCGCGCCTGTGGCGATGACGACCGCTTCGTGAGCGACCGGACTGAGCTTGGACGCCGGCTGCGAAGAAGCAGAAGGCGAGCCACTAGAATTCGTATTTGCGGCGGAAGCCAATACGGTTGCCCCTCAAGCGCCGGGGATGTGGGAGGCGCAGCCAGCGGTGGAGCAGTCTGCCGAAAACTGTCCACGCCACGGCCCAGACAAAACTAGACTCGCAGAGGGGAGAAAGAGCAGCCATAGTACAAACGTACTTGCGATGCCAGAAAGACAACAGAGCTGGGAAATGAGGAGCATGTCGAAGAACGACCAGTGAATGGTGAATAGTGACCGGTGACTGGTGGATCGTGATTGGTGATTGGAGACTGTCGTTCGAGAGGGCGCTTCCCCCTTTTTCGACCTGGTAGGGGGGCCCCCCTACCCCCCCTTTTTTTTGTAAGTGTTCATTCCAAAGAGCTTAGCCCTTTTGTAAGTCGTTTAGAATGAACAGTTGTGGATGGCCTTGGAAGTATTCATTCTAAAGGGCTTGTTTGCAGCAACGGATGCGCGGTGCGGCTTAGTTTGTAAGTGTTGAAAACAAATAACTTAGGCTTCAGGAACGGTTTCTAGAAAACAAAAAAGCCAGCGGGAGGCTGGCGGCAGGAGATAAAACCCAATATTACCTAGCGAGCACTCTACATCAGGTGTTAGGGATTTGTCAAGAGGAATTTGGGTGAATCGGCCATGGACATGGGCTTCCGGGGATTGATCGGGGTAGGGGATAGACGGGATTGGGGTTATTCGCCGGCGGCGGTTAGGGGTTGGCGGCGGGTGTGTTTGTTCCACTCGTGATAAACCTCGGTGGCGTGTTGCTGCGTGAGGCGGTGGATGCAGGCGACCGCTGAGATGAGGTGCTTTGGTTCTTCGATGGTCTCGGAGAGCCGCTCAAACTCGCCGAAGTAAAGTATTGGATGGCCGAACATTTTTTCTCCCGGGAAAGTGCACAGTAAGGATAGCTGGAATGGGGAGCCAGAAGGGTTTTCGTTTTGGAGGATGTTCCTGGGAGATTCGAGATGGGCGGGGTATAAGGTTGAATGAACCGTCTAAGCCTGCCTGCGTAGCATTCTTAGCGCCCGGAGGTCCACATGTTTTGGTTCTACGAATCTTTCTTTCCAGTGATCTGGATCGCCTTCTTTAGTCTACTGGCAAATCAAAGCCATCGATACCAAAACCACTCAGCGCCTCGAGCCGGCAGCCTCGCGCGTCCTCCGCGTCCTCATCTTCCTGATCGCGATCATCCTCCTCTCGACAACTCGCATCCCGCTGCGCTGGCTTTACGTTCCGCTCTGGCCGTCCGGTTATTGGCTCTTCTGGCTGGGAGCTGCGGTCACCATCGCCGGAATTCTTTTCGCCGTCTGGGCGCGCGAGCACCTCGGGCGCAACTGGAGCCGCTCCGTCACCATTAAGCAGGACCACGAGCTGATCACCACGTGTCCCTATGCCGTGGTCCGTCACCCGATCTACACTGGGATTCTGGCCGGGTTTCTGGGCATGGCGATTGCCATCTCCCAGGTGCGTGGGTTCCTCGCTTTCGTCCTCGTCTTCCTCGCGCTGTGGATCAAGTTCCGCATGGAAGAGAAGTGGATGCGCGCTCAGTTTGGGGAGACGTATGCTACCTATGCGCGACAGACCGCCGCCTTGGTGCCCTACCTTCTTTGATCGACTGCGGCTGATTAGGTTTACTTCGGAGCAGCAAAATCAAAGGCCACACGCGGTTCATGGCCCGATGGGCGTGCCCGCTATCTTCCCATTTAGGTTCTATTCAAAACTGAGCGATTCCACTGCATCGAGGTGTACCGCGCGCAGCGCGGGATACACAGCTCCCAAAAAGCTACCTGCGAGTGCCAGTAAGCCAGCTCGGCACATCCAACCTAGAGTCATTGGCTCTATTGGAAGAGTTGGGAAGGATGTCCGGATCACTCTCGACAGGATCAAGATTCCGCCATATCCCGCAACAATGCCGGCGAGGCAGAGCAAACCCGCTTCCCACTCAATCAGTAGGATAATGAGTCCCTTTGACATCCCCAACGCTTTATAAATGCCAATCTCTCGCGTGCGCTCGTTCACGGCCGAATACATCGCCAAGAAGATCACCAGAAATCCGACTCCGACTGAAACCGAGATCAGTACGGTAACAAAAGCGTTAAAAGCGGGGATGTTACTAGAGGACATCAGGAAACCATATTCGGCCATAGACAAGACCTTGTAGTTGGGAAGAAGCTTTTTTACTCTGGCGACGACCTCGTCAGCGTATTCTGGGGCACTAGCCTTTACAAAGAAGATTGATGCTCGACCAAGAGCTCCTGAAAGGTCTTGGGCCGTCTCAATGCGCATGAAAACTCGGCCGCCTTTACCATGATCCACGATGCCTGACAGGTGAAAGTCGTGATTCAGCAGATTCAGGGTCTGGCCGACCTTGAGATTGTTGGCCCGGGCGTACAGGTCGTCGACAAGAATGTCCTGGGGATTAGACATCGGGCCCCCGGCAATGTATGCAAATCCGCCGGTTACAGAATCAAAACTGGGAGTATCAATTCCCCATACGACATTCAGTCCTTTGCCCATATTGGTCTGCAACAAAACAGGCGAAACGGCCGCGACGTAAGGTAGCCTTGCGACGGCGTTGGCAATCGTGGCGGGCACAGGAGCCGCTGAAAGTCCCAGCATGAAAGACGCGCTAGGCGGCTGAATCATAACGTCTGCCCCAACACCTTCCACGCGTCTCTTGTTGTCGTTCAGCATACCCGTTGTCATGCCAACCACGAGCAGCACCATGCTTACCTCGATAGCCACCGCCAGGATACTGACGGCGGTCCGAATGGGCCGGTGCAAAACATTAGAAAAAACTATGCTATGAATCAAATGGCACCCGCTACTTGGCTTCGGCTTAGGTCACCGTTGGATGCGAAACTTCGCTGCACACCAATCGCTAGAACATACGACCCAATTGCCCTGTTGCCACATACGGTATCCGACTTTGCCAGCTATGGAAATCTTCGCCTTCCCCGCCTGGATCTGCTCGTAAATTGGATACTTCATCCCGAACCTCCTGTGGTGGGTTGAGAGAATACCCTACCTGTCCGGGATGTCTATTAGCAGCTACGATCGGGGAAACGCCATTGTCCGCGTGGTTTCCGGTACGTTCCTTGGCGGCACGCATGGCGAAGAGTTTTCGGGTGTCGCCCAGGGCGAGAGTGGCCGAGATCGGTGTCAGTGTTCCGGAGCTTATCTCATAAACAGTCAGGGTCAGAAGAGAGCCGATCCTTCAGGGCTAAAGGCCAATTTTTCTTCGCTCTCAATGTCGGAGCTAAAGCTCCGACCTCCTAACCGGCATTTAGGAGATGGCTTACAGTGAAACCGAAGAGGGCACGATATATCGTGCCCCTACAAATAGAGGTCGAGGATGGGCGGCGCGATGTTCCGGCTGCTGCCCGGAATCTTCGATATCGTGTCCCTACGGGCTGGGCGCTCGTAGCGACAGGCTATTTGTGGCCGATGAAGCGAAAGAGGGCACGATATATCGTGCCCCTACGGCTGGGAGGTGATGGCGGGGGGTTATTTGCGGCCGATGAAGCGGACGCGGAGGGTGAAGGCCAGGCCCTGGCCGCCGGAGAAGGCGCCGAAGCAGCCTTGCGTGAGGGTGCTCGTGCACGCGGGGGCGTCGATATTGTTGACGACGGTATCGGGATTCTGGCGGTCGAGGACGTTGACAGCTTCGAGGCGGACGCCCCAGAGATAGCCACGGAACTCGAACTTTTTTTCGATGCCGATATTGAGGCTGGCGTAGGCGGGAAAACGCGCGGAGTTTGGCAGGCCGACGAGCTGCTGCTGGAGATCGATGACGCTGAATGGATAGCCGGTGCGGTACTCGAAGAAATAGCTAAGCTGGATGCCCCAGATGTGCGTGGGCGCCCAACCCCAGGAGACGAGGCGGTTGGGCGCGTCCCAGGCGACGGGGCCCGGCTGCTGGGAGACATAGAAGATCGAGCCGAGAGCGGGATTCAGGACTTCATTGGAATGGGCGAGGGAGCGCGTGTAGGCGCCATAGAGTTCCATTTCTTCGGAAAAAACGTGACGCAGGTTGAGAGTGGCGGAACGATAGCGATCTTTTCGCGTGTCCTCGAGAAGGAAAGTGCCGCCGGGCTGCGCGGGTTGCTGATCGACGTAGGCGAAGCCATGAGAACCGTTGCGAGCGAGAAGCTGGAGGCCGAGCAGAGTGTTGTGCGCGAATTTCTGCTGCCACGCAGCGCTGGAAGTGGCGAAGCGGGGCTGCTCAAGATGCTGAGAAGGCAACGCGAATTGGCTGACGACCGCGCCGGGAGCGACGACGTTGCCAGCGGGGCCGTAGAACGTATCGATTTGCTGCTGATCGAGAGCCTGGCCGATGAGAGAGAGATTCAACGGAACGTTGTAGATGCCCCAGTTCAGGGAAACTTTTGAGGTGTCATCGCCGAAGGGAAGAACGTTGACGGCGAGACGCGGGCCGGCCATGGCGCTCTGCGTGAAGCGATCCCAATCGGTGCGCAGACCCGCTTGCACGACGAGATACTTCGACATGGACCAAGTGTCCTGGGCGTAGGCGCCCGCCTGCGTGTTCGAGAGATAAGGATTGGCGACGCCGGAAAATGTGGACTGGCGCACGAGACAGCCGGGCTGAAGCGCCGAGGCGCAGGCGGTTCCGTCGGTGGCCAATGCGTTTAGCGCCTGAATTTCCCCGCGCACGGTGGAAAGAGAGTAGGTGAGCGCGGCGACGTTTGCGCCGACTGCGATCTGATGCGTGCCGTGCCAATGGCGTGTGGCGGCGGGCATGCCGGCGAGAGCCTGGAGTCGACGGCCGCGCTGGTGCGAGCGCTGAAAGTAGTTGCCGGCGGAACCATCGACGAGCAGCACGAATGGCTGCGAGCCTTGCGGGATGTAGTCCAGAATGCTTTCGTCGGCGGCGACGCCAAAATCGAAAAGCGTGTCGGCGAGCCAGACCTGATCCTTGAGAGAGGCGAAGTAGCGGCGCTCGTCGCCGGTGACGGTGGTGGAGACGGGATCGAGAGCGTCGAGACCGAGATTGGTGCCGTGCGCGAGGTTGTACAGGAAGCTGGCGTGGAGAATGTGCTTGGGCGTGATGTTGTATTGCAGGCGGAGAAGATTGTCGCCGGCCCAGTCCTGCCAGGTGTTGGCGCCGGCGGGCTGCTGCTTTACGACGGCGAAAATGTGCTGGATGCTGATGGAATCGGAAAACCAGAAACGGCCGCGAAGGATGGGACCGGAAAACGTGAAACGCGGATACCAATCGCCGAGGTGAAGGCCTTCCTGAACGTTGATGCCGGGAACGGGATTGGTGGTGCCGAAACGCCACTTGTCGTCGCCATCAGGAGTTTCGAGGCTGAGGATATTCGCGCCGGAGTGGGGATAGGCGGCACTGAAGCCGCTGGTCTGGACTTCGGCGGTGCGCGTGGCGTCGACGTTGAAGCGTGAGGTGAGTTGGCCGTTGACGGGATCGCCGATCTCGAAGCCGTCGAGAATGTATTGCGTTTCACCGGAGCGGGCGCCGGCGACGTGAAGATTGCCGGCATTGTCCTGCGTGATTTCCGGAAGAGCGACGAGACTTTCCGCGAGGACGTGCGGGCTGGGGACGGGAATATCGAGAATGTCGCGAGCGGTGAGCGTGGAGCGTTGCGCGGTGTCTTGCGGATCGATTTGATTGGCGGGCGCGGTGACCTGGACCTGCTGATGAACTTCTTCTTCGTGATTCAGGACGAGAGAAAGATTGTTGAGGCCGGCTTTGAGCGTGAGCGAGCGGCCGCTGATGACAAAGAAACCGGGTTTGCGAACTTCGAGCTTGTACTCGCCGGCAGAAAGATTGCGGAGGGTGAAGCGGCCGGCACCATCGGTCTCGGTACGGAAGACCGCGCCAGAAGAGTTTTCGAGGCTGATTTGGGCGGAGGCGATGGGGATATTGTTTTCGTCGACGACAAGGCCGGAGCACGAGGCGGAGTCCGCGGCGCGGGTTTGCAAAGGCGCGAGGACGGCTAGACAGATGAGGGCGGAAGTAAGTAGGCGAGCGAACCGCATGGCGCATCCGGTAAGGCTGGGCCCGGAGACATTAGACTACAGATTATTGGGGCTGGATGTCTTCTTGGATTTGGATGTGCTGCGGTGCGCAAAAGAGGAAATGAGAGGCAAGATGGTAGGCTCGTGGGGACTCGAACCCCAGACCTCCACCGTGTCAAGGTGGCGCTCTAACCAACTGAGCTACGAGCCTACAGGGGTGGTAGTTTAACACGAGAGACGCGGTTCCCGAGCGAGTGGGCGGCGCTGAACGGCGGCGAGGAAAAGACGAATGGTGAGCGTGACGATTGATGCGGAACTGAAGGTGAAATGCCCGCGCGTGGCGTTGGCGTGCGTTACGGCGGAAGTAGAAACTGGGACGACGCCGGAGGAATTGGACCGAGAACTGAAGATCTGCGAAGAGAAGATTTTGAAACTCGCGGAGCCGAAGGCGATGCTGGAAGCGGCGGCAATTTTGGCGACGCGCGGGGGATATAAAGCGCTCGGCAAGGATCCGGCGCGGTATCGGGGATCGGCGGAGGCATTGCTGCGGCGCGTGATTGCGGGAAAATGGCTGCCACGGATCAACAACGTCGTCGATGTCATTAATTTGGTGAGCGTGGAGAGCCGGTTGCCGATCGGCTTGTACGATCTGGAGCACGTGCAAGGCGACATCGTGTTTCGCGCGGGCCGGGCTGGGGAGACGTACAAAGGAATCGGAAAATACGATTTGAATCTGGAGGGGTTGCCGGTGTTTTGCGATGCGCTTGGGCCGCACGGAAGTCCGACGAGCGACTCGGAGCGGACGATGGTGACACAGGCGACGAAGCGAGTGATTGCGATTCTCATTTCGTTCGGCGGGGCGAACGCAGGGTTACAGGGTTCGGCAAATAGTCTGGAGTCTTGGACGCAGAAAACGTGCTCGCTTCTTGAAACTTACGCCGCAGCTCGAGATTCGCGCTGGGAAATTGTTGCCTGACGCAGAATGTTACTTGCGAACGGGTTCGGCGACGCCAAAGTGGGCCGGGGCGGAGCGGTGACGGAGGAAGCCGCGAGCGGCGAGGAGTTCGGCGTTGAGCAGGGCGGCGCCGGCGGCACCGCGGACTAGATTGTGGGAGAGAAGAGTGAGTTTGATGTCGAGGAGCGGACACTCGCGCACGCGGCCAACGACGGCGGCCATACCGTTTCCGGCGTGAACGTCGCGGCGCGGCTGCGGGCGGTCGTCGGCATCCAAAACGACGACGGGATGGCGCAATGCGGAAGGTAGCGCGGCGAGTTCGGCATCGACCTCGAAATTGCGCAGAGCTTCGCGGACTTCATTCAGGCAGGCGATTTTTTTTAAGCTGAGGGAAACCGATTCAAGGTGGCCCTCGATCACGGGAACGCGATTGCAGTGGGCGCTGATGCCGAGGCCCGCGTCGATGAAGCGCGAGCCATCCCATTTGCCGAGAAGCTTTTGCGGCTCGGACTCCATTTTTTCTTCCTCGCCGCCAATGAACGGAACCACGTTGGCTTGAATGTCCATCGAGGCTACGCCGGGATAGCCGGCGCCGGAGATGGCCTGCATGGTGACGACGAAGATCTTTTCAAGCCCGAAAACATCAGCGAGCGGCTTCAGAACGAGAACGAGACCGGCGGTGGAACAGTTCGGATTCGTGACAATAAAACCGCCATCGTAGCCGCGGTTTTTCTGCTGCGTGCGAATGGCGTCAAGATGCGAGGCGTTGACCTCTGGAATGAGCAAGGGGACATCGGGATCCATGCGGTGATTTTTCGAGTTGCTGACGACAGGATAGCCGGCGCGGGCAAAATCCTCCTCGGCGCCCCCAGCGACGGACGAATCGAGCGCGGAAAAAACAAAGTCGCAGTCGAGGGAAGGATCGAGACCCTTGACGACGAGGCTGCGAGCGCTTTCGGGGATAGGCGCGTCGAGATGCCAGCGAGCGGCTTCGGCGTAGCTCTTGCCGGAAGAACGTTCGGAAGCTGCGACTTCCGTCAGTTCGAACCATGGATGGTTGGCCAAGAGGTTTACCAAGCGCTGGCCGACGAGGCCGGTTGCGCCCAAAACTCCGGCGCGCCATTTTCTTCTGGCACCGGCGGGCAGCGAGTGGGTTGTTTCCTGCACCATGCCGCTCTTACCGCCATTCTCTGAGGAATTGAAGCTCATGCCGCGCCTCCGAACTGGGAACGATCCTGTGATTTTTGTGGCACGCCGATGCGAGTGCCTCGAATGTGCGGCTTAAAAGTGTTGCGAATCCAGACGGTCATTTCCGTTTCGGCAGCCAGCGGAAGAACGTGGGGGTGGAGGACTTTGGCGCCGCTGGCAGCGAGAGCGTGCGCTCCATCATAACTTAGGTCGTGAAGGAGGCGGGCTTCGAGCGAGAGATGAGGATTGGCGGTATAGATGCCGTCGACGTCGGTCCAGATGACGAGTTCTTCCGCGTCCACGACATGAGCAATGATGGCGCCGGAAAAATCGGAGCTGTTGCGGCCGAGGGTTGTGATGCGGCCATCGGGAGTCGCGCCGATGAAGCCGGTGACGACGGGAACGAGGCCGTCTTCAAGAAGCGGAAGAAGAATGTTGCGACCGCGTTTTTTGGTTTCCTCGAGATGCGGCTTGGCATCGCGGAATGTGTCGCAGGTGAGAACAAAATCGGAAGAAGCAACAGGAACGGCGGCGACGCCGGACTTTTCGAGAGCGGCAGCAAACAGGCGAGCGCTGAAGCGCTCTCCAAAGGACGCGAGACGATCGGCAAGCTCGGCAGTGGCGGCGACGCGGCCCTCGCGGGGAATTTCGTGAAGAAGATCGCGGCCAAGAAGCTCGAGAGCGCGGCGAACGCGGTCCTGTTTTTCTTCGGGGAGCTGAAAATCCTGAAGCACGTCGAGATGGAGATGGATTACACCTTCCGCTTCGTTGCGGGCGTGCGAAAGCTTGCCTTCGGCGAGATGGCGGGAGATTGAGAGAAGACGATCGGTGAGACCCTTCATCGCAGAGACGACTACGACGACGCTGGATACCTGGGCCGCTGAGCGCACGAGGCCGGCCGCATGCAACATGAGTTCGGCACCGAGCAACGAGCTGCCGCCGAATTTGAAAGCCAGGACGCGTTGTTGAGAGCTCTCGGAGCTTTCGCTATCGGTGACCGCGAAACAGGCCTCATCTGCCGCGACCGCAAAGCGGTCTTCCTCACTGGCGACCGCAAAGCGGTCGACTAAGTTGCCTTCCGCGGGTAGTTCTTCCTGCACGTGCTCGGGACTCATGGGTCCGCTCCTGGTTACCGCTGGAGCGTCTCTGGAGGGGGCTAAAAGAAGAAACCCACCGCCAGGTCGCTTCTGGCGGTGGGTTGGAAACTTTTCCTAACTTGCTAGCTGTTTCTCCACGCGCCGGAAGCGAAAATAGTCGACTTCGCCTTAGTCGAGGTAGTCGACATGGACGTCGTAGTGGTAATTCGCTTCGTCGCGATGGAAATCATACCGGTAAAAAGATTAGCACAAGAAAAATCAGACGCAAAGGAAAGATTGATAAGGATTGAACGAGTGTCTCTACTCCTTAGTGCCGCTGGACCTGCCGTCTGTTAAGAAACACGTGCGCCAGATGATGACGCGGCCTAACGCAAAAATAAAGCCTTATAAATCAATAAGATAGATAGAGCGACTAAACGCCGCGGCGCGGGTTAGAAAAACCACGGGTCGGTGGGCGCTCGGGGCGCCTCCGGGGTATTCCAGTTGGAAAGGACGAAGCCATGAATGTAAGGAAGTGGTTGAGTGGAATTTTTGCGCTCGCGTTAACCGCCTTTGCCGCAGGATGCGGAGCGGGAAGCGCAAGCATGCCGGTGGTGCAGCCGCAACAGCAGTCGGGAATCGTATTTGTGTCGGGCTGGGACGCGCCCCTGCCAAGCGTCGTTTCATTTAAGGTGGTGATTTCCGGCATCAGCGTGGCGGAAGGCACGAGCACTCCGATCACGGTGACGACCGGTATGCAAACGGTAGACTTTGCCAAGCTGAATGGGCTCCATACCTTGCTGGATTTGAACACGATTCCAGCAGGAACGTATGACACGGTGATCGTTAACCTGGCGAGTCCCGAAATCGATTATCTGAATGTGACCAATCCTCAGACAAATCCGCCGACGCGGCCGACGATCAGCAGCCTGAACGCAACGTCGACTCCGCCGGCCATGCTGACGACTTCCTCGGTGACGCTGAGCCTGAGCAATCCGTTGATTGTGAGCCCGGGAAACGTGATCGGCTTGGGGTTCGATTTCAACGTCCGCAAGTCGCTGGCGGTGGATGGCAACGGGCAGCTCACGGGCGCCGTGAACCCGATGCTGACCGTGAACGCGATCACGCCCAGCGACGCGGATGCGTATATCGATGAGTTCGTGGCCGGTGTGACGACGATCAACACGAACGGAAACTCCTTCACGATTCAAGGGCCGCACGGCCACGCGTTTACCGTGAACGTCAACGATCAGACGGAGTGGGAGGGCAGCGAGACCATCAATGACCTGACGACCTCGTCGATTGTCTTGATCTCCGGAACGTTGGACCGGACGGCGGGGACATTCCTTGCGGACACGGTGGCAATCCTCTCGCAGGACAAATTCTATGCGGGAGGCCTGATCACTTACGTCGATCCGCCGGTCAATACGGCGCAGGATTTTGATTTGTACGTGCGAGAAGTTCTGCCGTCGGGCACGGGCTTCAACTCCGGACAAATCTCGACGATCGATTTGACCGGAAACGAGAAGTATTTCATCTACTGGATGCACAACCAGTTCGTCAACGCGACGTTCGGCAGCATCTTTTTCAATTCAGCCTTGTTGGTTCCTGGCCAGCGCGTGACCATCGGCGGACCCTTCGCAAATGGAGCCGTCACGGTGAAGCGCGTGGTGCTGCGGCACGAAGGGCACACGGGAACACTGGTGGCGAACAGCGTAAACGTCGGCGCGAGCACCTTCCAATTCAATTCGAATGGGCTGGCAGGTGTGTTGTTCAACGGGCCCGTGACGGTGTACGTGACACCGTTCACGAAGTTCCTCGGCGGGTTGACCAGCCTGCAAGACCTGGCGAGCAACCCGACCAATACGTTGCGCGTAGTCGGCCTGGTGCTGAAGGATCCAATCAGCAGCCAGCCGGTGTTCGTGGCGCGCAGCGTGGAGGAGTTGACCAACTAACAGGTTGGAACGCGAAACATAATTACTGTAGGAAGAGAACGGCTACTCCGAGAGGTCGGGGTAGCCGTTTTTCTTGAAAACTATTTACACTTCTTTTTGACGTCCTTGATGTATTGAGGGAGTTTTCCTTGCTCCTGCGTCGAGAGAAGATCGTCCAGATGCTTCACATGGTACTGCGCGTCCGCTTTTCTAAGCGCCTGATATGCATTGAGAGAACCCTCAAGACCGGCCATGTAAATCGCCTCGAGGTCTTTCGATTTGCTGGGATTTTCGATCACGAACGCCGTCTCGGAAGCAAGCATTGTGGCGATAAGCGCACCGGGTTTACCGGATTTGGAGTCCCCGAGATCGCCAAGAACGTTCGGACATAACTTCACACTGATATCAGGAATTTCTATAAGCCACTTGATTAGCCATTCCCGGTCAGCCTGCACATCCGGTGAGAGCGGATCCGCCTGAAGCTTGCGCGCTACTTGGACAGCTCTGTTCCTTTCATCGGGGGTCGAGGGCCCGCGTTGAGAGGATTGCGCCATGCAGGGGGAAAAGCTGAATAAGCAGGACAACAGCAAGCCATAAATGATTCGCACGGTGCCCTCCGGTGGAGGAGCTGCAACACCAGTTCTGTTACAGTACCTTCTTTCTTTTATCATAGGGGACGGCACAGATGAGGATATTTCTCAAGCCGCGAAGGACTGAGAGAGACATGAGATTTGGGCGCCTCTCAGGTATTGAAGAGCAATGAAGAGCACGTCAGGCCGGACTCGGCTTTTTGGAGTTCGGAAATGTCCAGAGGGGTGACATCGAACCCGGCGGCTTCGATGCGTAAGCGCGTGCGCGGGAACGACGCGGGAAAGATCACTGTATTGCCGAAAGCCAGGGCGTTGGCCGCGTGAGGTTCAGCTGGATCGACATCGATCCAGCGGTAGCCGGAAAAAGGCGTTGCGTCAAACAAGGAACGGTTGGCGAGTAGCGTGTCTCTACCGAGGAACGTCAAGGCCGATTTGAGATGCAGACAGCCAGAAACGGAGACAGCGACCACTTCGTAGCGATAAGGGGCGAGGATTTCAGAGAGCTGACGAATTCCTTCCTGGTTACTTCGTTTCGAAAGACCAACAAAAAGTTTTCGACGAATGCGGAGAATGTCGCCGCCTTCGAGCGTTCCGGGAAGCGTGACGTGCCGGAGTTCGCGATATTTCGCGAGTGCGGCAGCGAGAATGGCGGATTCAGGACGACGCGACTCCGTGCCGAGAGGGAAAATGACGGCGAGCTCATCCAGGACGATGGCGGGATCTTCGACGAACATAGAGTCCGGCAGCGTCGCTTCGGCCGGTAGAGAGAGGACGCGGGCGCCGAGTTCTTCCAGGAGCTGTTCGTAAGCACGATGCTGCGCGCGTGCAACATCAAGGTTGATGGGCTGGCGCGCGATGAAGCTCAATTCACAATGGACGATAGCAGGACTGACGGCGCGCGTGATAGCGGTGAGCATTTTGTGCCGCTAAGTTTACACGAGAAGTTTGCGAAAGATTGAAGAGCGCCCGCGAAGAAGATAGACTCGGCGCGCAGGAAACGGCATGGGAGGCCATTGCATGGGCGTTGTGGGGAAAATCGGGACCATCATTGCAGCGTGCGCGGTCATTTTGAGCACGTACGGCGCAGCGCAAGCGAAAGGAGCGCAAGACAAGACGACAGCGGCGGTGGACGAAGTCTTCGCGGATTATACAAAGCCGGGATCGCCAGGATGCGCCGTAGCAGTCTATAGAAATGGCCGGATCATCCATGCAAAAGGATATGGCCTAGCAAACATCGAAGAGGACGTCCCGATTACGCCGGAGTCGGTCTTCGACATCGGCTCGACCTCAAAGCAATTTACGGCGGCGAGCATTCTGCTGCTCGAAAAACAAGGCAAGCTATCCGTCAACGACGACATCCGGAAATACATTCCCGAGTTACCGGACTACGGGCAGAAAATCACGATTCTCAATCTTCTGAATCACACCAGCGGCTTGCGGGATTACCTGGTGCTGATGGATCTGGCCGGCATCCACATCGACAGCGTGACGACAGACGAGGACGCGCTGCAATTCATCACGCGGCAGAAAGCGCTGAACTTCGCGCCGGGAAGCGACTGGCTCTACAGCAACACAGGATTTTTTCTGCTATCGGTCATCGTGAAACGCGCGAGCGGCAAAACGCTTCGTGAATTCGCCGCCGAAAATATTTTCAATCCTCTGGGCATGACGCACACACGGTATCGCGACGATCACACCGCGCTGATCCCCAATCGGGCGATGGCTTACGATCCGAAGGAAATGTCCGACGGATACAAGCTGGACGTTTCCTATTTCGAACAAACGGGGGATGGCGCCGTGCACACGTCGGTCGAGGATTTGCTCAAGTGGGATGAAAATTTTTACAGCGGGCAAGTGGGCGGAAAGGATTTCCTGGCAGAGCTCCAGGAGCCGGGAAAGTTGAATACCGGAAAAGTCTTGGATTATGCGAAGGGACTATTCATTGGCGACTATCGCGGGCTGCACACGGTGAGCCACGGAGGAGCCTGGGGCGGTTACCGCGCGGAGCTTTTGCGTTTTCCGGAGCAACACTTTTCCGTAGCTTGTTTGTGCAACCGGAGCGACGCGAGTCCCACGCGGCGCGCGCATCAAGTGGCCGACATTTATCTGGGCGCCATGATGAAGCCGAAAGATGAAAAGAAGAGCGCGGAAAGTGGACGCGATAAAACAGAAAAGAAGGAAACTCCGTTGACGGCGGAACAACTGCGAAGCTACACCGGAGACTACTGGAGCGACGAGCTGGGCGTGACCTATCGCCTGGGAATTGTGGATAACAAGTTGAAGGTGATCGCGATACTGGACGGCAGCGGGCTGCTTCATTCCGTCGATTTCTTTTCGGATCCCTTCGGAGCTACTGGGACGGATGAATTCAGCCTGAGCAAACTGCCAATCTCCCTTCATTTCGAGAGAGATGCAAATCAGACGATTAGCGGCTTCAAGCTGGACGCGGGCCGCACGCTGGGCATGATATTTACGCGGCGCGGCGACTCAGCCAAGTAGGAGGCTAGATGGAAGCGGAGACGGGAACGAGCTCGATGCGGCGGACCGTGGCGATCCTTGTGATTTTGTTGGGAGGAGCGGCGCTCTGGTGGTTTGGCACGAACGGATCGGAAGTTTCGGCCGTGAGAGATGGGGCGTACAAAGAAATCGCGGCGGGGCAAGAACCAACGGGGACAAACGATCCTCGGCTCAAACGCGCGCAACGTTTCGAGGATGGCGGCTGGATCTACGTACATCTGGAAGGCAGTCCTTCAGAGATTGGATTTCAGCACGGCTATTTGCTGGCGCCGGAGATTGAAGATGCGTTCGCAGCGGTCAGCGCTGGAATGATGCACGACACGCAGCGCGATTGGACGTTTTTCCGCCAGGCGGCGCACGAAATGCTGTGGCCCAAGATCGACGAGGAATATCAGCAGGAGCTGCAAGGAATCGTCGACGGTTTGCGGGCGCGAACAAACTCAAAACTGGACGTGGACGACATCGTGGCGATGAACGCATTCGAGGAGCTGCCCGACTATTACGTGCCCTGGCTCAATAAGCAGCAGAAAACGGCGCACGCTCCGAATTTGAAGAGCCCGGGAAACTGCAGCGCATTCGTGGCCACGGGAAGCTGGACGAAAGACGGGAAGATCGTCATGGCGCACAACAACTGGACGAACTACGTAAACGGAGAGCGTTGGCGGATCATGTTCGACATCGTGCCGAAAACGGGCTACCGGATCTTGATGGACGGTTTTCCGGGAGTCATTGCGAGCGATGACGATTTCGGAATCAATAGTGACGGCTTGATGGTCACGGAAACGACCATTACACAATTCGAAGGATGGGATCCGAACGGCAAGGCCGAGTTCGTGCGTGCACGAAAGGCGCTGCAGTATGTGGACTCGATCGATGAGTACACGAAGATCATGCTCGATGGAAATAACGGCGGCTACGCCAACGACTGGCTGCTGGGCGACAACAAGACGGGCGAGATTGCGCAGCTCGAGCTTGGACTGAAGGCGTACAAACTGTGGCGCACGAAGGATGGCGCTTACGCGGGTTCGAACTGGGCACGCGACCCGAAAGTTCTGCGGGAAGATGCGCCGCAATTCGAATCGAATAATCTGGAAACTTCGCCGAACGCGCGGCGCGTGCGCTGGGAACAACTGCTAAAGGGAAACAAAGGAAAGATCGACGTGGACCTTGCGGAAAAAATGCTGGGCGATCATATCGATAGTTATCATCAAAAGCCGGAAAGCAATGAGCGAACGCTTTGCGGGCACGTGGATTCGTCGCCGAGGGGCGTGGATGTGTGGGGATGGGCGCCGTATTTTCCGGGAGGGGCCGTGCAAGGCAAAGCGACCGATTCCAGCATGACGAAAGAGATGAAGTTGGTTGCGCGGGCTGGGCATCCCTGCGGAGAAGATTTTCTCGCCAAGCCGTTCTTGGCAGCGCATCCCGAATATGACTGGCAAGCACCATACCTGCACGATATGAAGGCGGGGCCGTGGACGGAATTTCATTCGGGAGAAACGGCACCAGCGCAGAAGCAGTAGCGGCCTGACAGTATGCGCGTTCTTGCTGAGTCCTGACTACGAGCGAGAGCTGCTTCGAAGTTAGTCCCAGCGCACGCCGCTAGGGCCAGCGCGTGACCTGCGCGAAGTGTGATAGGACGAGCGTGGTGAGTGTGATGCCCGCGCCAAGAAGCATTCCGGCAAGAATCAAGCCCACGACACCGATGGGCAGCCAAAATCCGGAACGTTGAGGCTGCGGTTCCGCGGGCAGTGCGTGTGTTGGAACTTGGATCGCGCTAACCGCTTCGGGCACCGCGTCCGGTTGCGGGGCAAGCGGAGCGCCTGGGATGTCAGAACCTTCCGATCGTGCCAGCAGGCAATAGCCCTTGCGGGGGACCGTTTCGATATACAGCGGCTTGTCGGTAGAGTCGCCCAAGACCTGGCGAAGCTTGTTGACCGTGGTGTTAACGTTGGCGTCGTAGTTGACATGCGTGTCGGCGGGCCAGAGGCGCTGGCGCAATTCTTCGCGGGTGACGACTTCACCTGGCTTTTCGAGAAGCGCAACGAGAACTTGATAGACTTTGCCTTGTAATTTGAGGCGTGAACCATTTCTGGAAACTTCCTGTCGTTGTTGGTCAACCTGAAACGGACCGAAACGAATAAAGCGCGAGCCCGAGGGAGGCGCGAGGTTGGAACGTTCGTCCATCCCGGTGTCCAGACTTGGGATAACGTTCGGAGTCATACACCCTATCCTTTATAGATTTTAGACGCGCGAAACGTCTGGGTGTTTTCAGTTGAATACGAATTCCCGGGGACGAAGTTTCCTAATTTGTGGGTGGCAAGAGTTGAGACGCAATCGTGCGAACGAACTGTGGCAATAAAGGCCTTCTTCCCGCATGAAATCATCTCTTGCAGCTGAATTTGGGCAAAGAATTTCTGACCGAATGCGAACACATGTCCGCAAATGGGACGCCTCAACTATCGGTGCGACAGCTTGTGCCTGAGGGGCAGGCGAATTTATGTGATCGAGTACGCGAGCCACGCCCGTTCGATTACAGTTCAGTTTGCTGCTCTCTCCGCGGATTGCGGCAGGACCATGATTTCCACGCTCGAGGGGTACCGCTTGGAACGATAAATCCTCTGCGTAGCGACCTGAAAGTCGCTTGCCTTCGCTTCGAAAATGTTAGGAACAAATCTCTGCGGGTTGCGGTCGTAGAGCGGGAACCAGGTGCTTTGGACCTGCACTATGATGCGATGGCCCTTCTTGAAAACGTGATCGGCCGTGTGCAGATCAATCGTGAACGGCGTCACTGTATTTGGCTTGATTGGCTCCGGCCTCTCAAAAGAATTGCGATAGCGGCCGCGGAAGATTTCGTCGGAAATCATCAGCTCATAGCCGGAGAGTTTCCAATCGTCCGGAACTTTCTGAGGATAGACGTCGATGAGCTTAACAATCCAGTCGCTGTCGCTCCCCGTCGTGGAAGCAAAAAGCTTCGCGGTGACTTGGCCCGCGAGGGTCACGTCGTCTGAGAGTTCATCCGTTTCCCAAGTCAAGACATCCGGGCGATTTTCGACGAAGCGCTGGTCCTGCACAAGCCAGGTATACCAACTGCCGGGATGATCCTCTGGATAGGTCATGTCGATCGGACGATGACGATACGGAACGGGACGCGCAGGGTCGCTGACGTAACTATCCGAAGCGTCCACGGAGTCCGTCTGGGGAGCATCGAAGGAAAGTTTGCCGTCCTCGTGGAAGTACAGATTCCGCGTCTTCGCGTCGCGTGGAGGCCAGGAATTAAATTGAACCCAATTGTCGCTGCCGGTTTGGAAGAGCAGCGCTTCCTTCAGCGGGAGCTCGCCTTTGTCTTTGAGCCAGTAGGCGAACCATGGCGCTTCGATGTTCTGCCGGAAATATACGGACGTGTCGCTTCCAAAGGGAATCTCGCCAAGTGACTTGCCGGACCCGCCGCCCCAGCCGCCGTGATTCCATGGACCGACGACAAGATAATTCAGTTGCTTCGAATCGGAT
Organism: Candidatus Acidiferrum sp.; assembly: GCA_049641765.1. Classification (GTDB taxonomy): domain Bacteria; phylum Acidobacteriota; class Terriglobia; order Acidiferrales; family UBA7541; genus Acidiferrum. The sequence goes on along the minus strand of JBAQJX010000090.1, from coordinate 60,748 downwards.
TTTTCGAGGCGCGCGTATGTCGACATGGGGCCGTAGAAATCTTCCTGGTCCCACCAACCGGCAACGTTGAGGTTGGGGACGGTGGGCTGCTTCAATCCATAAGCGACCGCGTGATGCTTCCAAAAATCATCATAACTGGCGTGCTCGACAAACTCGTTCCATGTCGGCAGCTTTTCGTGAAAATACTTTGCGTTCGCGTTCGAGAGCGCTCCCAGTCGGAGATAAAAATCGTAAACGTCGAAGCGGTCGAAGGAAAAACTGAAATTCTCGTTCGAGGATTCAAGCAGGGCGGTGTATTCAAAGCCATAACTCAAGCGAAAGGCGCCATTGTGGAAGAAATCGTCGCCGAGCCAGGTGTCGCCCATACAAGCTTGTTCGGAAGCGGCCTTGAGAGCCGGATGCGGATGAATCATCCCCATGGTGACGAGAAAACCGTCATAGGAGATCCCATCGAGGCCGACGCGTCCATTATTATTCGGGACATTTTTCACGAGCCAATCGATCATGTCGTAGGTGTCAGTGCTTTCGTCCACGCCTTTCGGATCGCTTGGGTCATGCAGCGGGCGAAGCATTACGAATTTTCCTTCCGAGCCATAGCGCCCGCGAATATCCTGAAACGCAAAGATGTAGCCGTCCGGGACCATGTCCGCGTAGCGATAGATCATGGGGCTGATGCCTTTGTCGGCGCTGGAAATGCCATAGGGAGTGCGCGACATGAGAATCGGAAGCGGCTCGGTGGCGTTCTTTGGAGTGTAGAACTCGGTATGGAGTTTCACGCCGTCGCGCATCGGGATCATTACTTCCGTCTTGTCGAAGAGCTCTGCAAAGTTTGGGCGTTGCCGCTGCGGGGCGGCTCCAAAGAGCGGCACCAAAACGAGACTTGCTGCAACTACGAAAACAGCAACGCCGGCAGTTTTGCGAATGGGACCCATGGAAACTCCTCTGCACGCAACGAAAAGAATCGCGATTTGTCTGGCGAGATCGAGAATATCACAGCGGATTCTGAGCGGCGTGGGGGGCGAAAGCCGACATTTTCTCGCCGGAACGTCGGCCCACGTGAATCCAATGCAGTTAGTTGCTCGCCCCAGCTGGCTGGATCGGAAGCACAACTCCGGACGGATACTCCTTGGAACGGTAGACGCGCTGGGTGGCTTTCTGGAAGTCGGATTCCTTGGCTTCAAAAATATTGGGAACAAACTTCTGCGGGTTGCGGTCAATGATGGGGAACCACGTGCTTTGCACTTGGACCATGATGCGATGGCCCTTCTTGAAAACGTGATTCGCGGTGTGCAGATCAATCGTGAACGGCGTGACGGCGTTCGGCGTGATCGGTTCCGGCTTTTCGAACGACTTGCGGAAACGCCCTCGGAAGACTTCATCGGCGATCATGAGTTCGTAACCGGAAAGCTTCCAGTCCTCCATGTACTTCTCTGGGTAGACGTCGATCAACTTCACGATCCAATCGGAATCGCTTCCTGTCGTGGAGGCGAAAAGTTTAGCGGTCACCTGCCCTGTGAGGACCATGTCCTCGGTCAGCTCATCGGTCTGCCAGGTAAGCACGTCGGGGCGATTATCCACGAACCGCTGGTCCTGGACGAGCCAGGTAAACCAACCGCCGGGATGATCCGTCGGGTAGGTCATATCGATGGGTCGATGGCGATAGGGAACGGGATGCGCGGGGTCGCTGACGTAGCTGTCAAAGGTCTGCGCTGCCGCCGTCTTGGGGGCGTCAAAAGAGAGCTTGCCGTCTTCGCCAAAATAAAGTTCACGGTCCGGAGCATTGCGCGGGGGCCAGGCGCCAAATTGCACCCACTTGTTGCTTCCGGTCTGGAAGAGCAGCGCTTCTTTGAGCGGCAGGCTGCCTTTGTCCTTCAGCCAATAGGCAAACCACGGCGCCTCGATTTTCTGGCGGAAATAGAGGCCGGTGTCGCTGCCGAAAGAAATAGGACCGAGTGAATCACCCGCGCTGCGGCCCCAACCGCCGTGATTCCATGGGCCTGCCACAAGATAGTTCAAATGATTCGGATCGTTCTTTTCAAGAAGCTGGTAGATCTTCATCGGCCCGTAGGCATCTTCCTGGTCCCACCAGCCCGCGACGTTCAGGTTCGGCACCGTCGGGTTTTTCAAGATGTAGGGCATAGCTTCCTGCTTCCAGAAAGCGTCGTAATTCGGATGCGCAACAAAGTTGTTCCAGGTGGGCAAAGTGCCGTGGAGATATTTATTGTTGACGTTGGAGAGCGCTCCGAGACGCAAGTACCACTCGTATGTGTCGAACAAATCGAATTGGAAGGCGAAGTTCGTTTTTCCGGTTTCCATCATGGTCGAGTACTCGAAGCCGTAGCTCAACCGGAACGCGCCATTGTGATGAAAATCGTCGCCGAGAAACATGTCCGCGGGTGACGCCTGCTCGGAGACAGCTTTGAGAGCGGGGTGCGGTTCGAGCATGCCCATGACGGTAAGCCAGCCGCCATAAGAAATTCCCAGGAGACCTACACGGCCGTTGTTGTGCGGAACGTTTTTCACCAGCCAATCGATGGTGTCGTAGGTGTCCGTGCCTTCATCGATCGCTTTCGGATCTTTCGGATCGCGAACGGGATGCTGCATCACAAAGGTGCCCTCGGAACCGTAGCGTCCGCGAATATCCTGGAACACAAAGATGTAGTCGTCGGGGATCATCTCCGAGTAGCGCCCGATAACGCGGCTGTAGCCTTTTTCATCGTCGTGCAAACCGTAGGGAGTCCGCTCCATGACGATCGGTAGAGGTTCCGTGGAATGTTTCGGCGTGTAGATTTCCGTGTGCAGCTTGACGCCGTCGCGCACGGGGATCATGACGTCCGTCTTATCGAATAGCAGAGAGTAGTCAGGCGGATTCGGCGTTTGAGCGCGGCCAGTGAGCAGGAAGAGAAGGATTATCACCAGCACCCAAACAAACGCTCTTCCACTCCACAGCAATCGCAACAAAGGACGCGCGAATCGCATGACAAACCCTCCAGAAGAACTGCGGCTGGCTCGACAGACCGGACCCGGAAGTGGATAGTACACGAAATTAGAAGCGCTGCAGACATGCCTCCGCGCCTTTCCCCTGGCGTATAGAACGGAGACAAGTGCCGCCGAAGAATCCCTGTCGCGCGAGATGCCGCTCTGTTAAACTATTCATTGCTCGACCGCACCTGAGAACAAAGGAGAATCGCCCGGGCTGCTGGTTGTTTCAGCAGCTATTTTTGTCTTTGCAGTGACTGCCCGCAGAGTAGTCCGCAGACCGGCGCTGAAATCATGAGTCAGAATATTCGCAATATCGCTATCATCGCGCACGTGGACCATGGCAAGACGACCCTGGTCGACGCCATGCTGCGGCAGAGCGGCATTTTCCGCGCCAACGAAGCGGTGGTCGAGCGCGTGATGGATTCCAACGACCTCGAGCGCGAGCGCGGCATTACCATCCTCGCGAAAAATACGGCGCTTTTTTTCCACAACACCAAAATCAACATCGTCGATACGCCCGGCCACAGCGATTTTGGCGGCGAAGTCGAACGCGCCTTGCGCATGGTGGACGGCGTGGTGCTGCTCGTCGATGCCAGCGAAGGCCCCTTGCCGCAGACGCGCTATGTCCTCCAGAAAGCGCTCGCCGCGAAACTTCCGCCGGTGATCGTGCTGAACAAGATTGATCGCCAGGACGCGCGCCCAAAGGAAGTTCTCGACGAAATCTACGATCTCTTCATCGACCTCGACGCGACGGAGGACCAGCTCGATTTCCCTGTGGTTTATACGAATGCCCGCGAGGGTGTCGCGCATCGCTCGCCTGACGATGGCTCGAAAGATCTGCTTCCACTTTTTGAAACCATCGTGAAGGGCATCCCCGCGCCGCCGGGCGATCCCCATGGCGCTTTGCAGATTCAAGTGATGAATCTCGACTACAGCGATTTTCTCGGACGCATCGCGATTGGCCGCGTATTTAACGGCACGCTGAAGCGCGGCGAGGAAGTCGGCATCAGCAAATTGGACCGCAAGCTTCAGTCAACGCGCATCACGAAACTCTATACGTTTCGAGGATTGGAACGCGACGAGGCCGAAACCGTCAGCGCCGGCGATCTCGTGGCCATCGCCGGCGTCGAAGGAATCCAGATTGGCGAAAGCATCGTGGATCTCGCAGCGCCGGTTCCGCTAGAACCCTTACTGATTGATGAGCCCACGCTGGCGATGATTTTCACGGTGAACAGCGGCCCGCTTTCCGGCAAGGAAGGCAACTACGTCACTTCGCGCGACCTGCGCGACAGGCTTCAGAAGGAATTGCTGACCAACGTTTCGATTCGCGTGGAAGATACAGATACGCCGGAATCTTTCCGCGTGCTTGGCCGCGGCGAACTTCAACTGGCGATCTTGATTGAAACGATGCGCCGCGAAGGCTTCGAGCTGATGGTCGGCAAACCCGAGATCGTCGTGCGCACGGAAAACGGCAGAAAACTCGAGCCACTCGAGCGCCTGGTCATCGACGTGCCAGAAAGTTTCATCGGCATCATCCTCGAAACCTTGGGCAGCCGCCGCGGCGAAATGCTCAAGATGAGCAATCACAACTCCGGCCGGGTGCGCATGGACTTCAAGATTCCTTCGCGCGGGCTGATCGGCCTGCGTAGCCAATTGCTGACTGACACGCGCGGCACCGCGCTCATTCATTCCATTTTTGATGGCTGGACGGATTACGCGGGAGAGATGGCGCTTCGTCCCACGGGCGCGCTTGTCGCCGACCGTCCCGGACCATCCACCGCTTTCGCGTTGTGGAACTTGCAGGAACGCGGCGAACTCTTCATCGGCCCCGCCGTGGAAGTTTACGAAGGCATGGTTATCGGCGAAAATTCACGCGAGCAGGATATGGAAGTGAACGTCACGAAGGAAAAGAAGCAAACGAACATGCGCTCCTCGAGCGCCGATGAAGCCATTCGCCTGATTCCCCATCGCCAGCTCAGCCTCGAACAAGCGATTGAATTTATCGCCGACGACGAATACGTCGAGATTACGCCGAAAACGATTCGCCTGCGGAAAAAAGTTCTCGCGGTCAACAAGCGCCCCCGCCGCTGGCAGGAAATTCGCGCCAGCCAGGAAGCCACGCGCTAACGATTCTTCCCGGGCTGTTCAGTGAGCTGACTCCTGCAACAGCTCTGCCATGTACTGCTTCCAGATTTCCGCCCAGGTGTGTGTGCCGTGGCCGTGCGTATTTTCGCTGGCGGGAATGAGAACGAAGCGGCCGTTTGGCAGATTCTTGACTTCCTTTTCGGCAATTCCCAGGTCCGGCGGATTGATAAAATCGTCCGCGGAGTTAATCCACATCACGGGCGCCTTGATTTTTCCAAGCTGGGCGGAGGGATCATAGTTCCGCGACGAATTCACCTGATAGAGCAGATCGTTCGCGTCGAGGCTGTTTAACCGCGATTTGAAATAGTTGTCGAGATACTGGTCCGCATCGTCTCGCGTCGGCAATGCCTTTTGCATGGGAATCGGCGCACTTCCCGCGATCAGAAGCAAATCCAGCGCCGTCCGCAACGCTGCTCTAGGCTCTTCCTTATATTCGCCTCCATCCCACGCCGGGTCGTCGCGAATCGCATCCATCACCATCTTTCGCCAGATTCGATTGCGCCCGGCGATTTGTACCGGCAGGCACGCCAGCGGCATCAACGCGTCCATGAAATCTGGATACGCCTCGCCCCACATAAACGAGTGCATGCAGCCCATCGAAGTGCCCATCACCAGCCGCAGATGATTGACGCCGAGCCCTTCGCTCACCAGCCGGTAGTGCGCAAGAATCATGTCGTCGTAGTCGTACTGCGGAAAGCGCACGTGCAAGCCGTCGCTGGGCTTCGACGATTTTCCGTGGCCGATTCCATCGGGAAGAATGATGTAGTAGCGCGACGCATCGAGAATTTGGCCGGCTCCGAACAAAACGCCGGAGAATTGCGGCGCGAGAAATTGGTGACCGGAGCCGCCGGTTCCATGAAGAATCAGAACGGCATTGGTTGTGTGCCCCTGCGCGTCCTTCATCGGTTTGCCAAGCGTCGTGTAATGCAGCCGCAACTCTGGCAGCGACTCGCCCGACCGAAATTGAAAATTGCGAATGACGAAATCGCCTTCGGTCGTTGCGGGGGTAGCGGCTTTCTGTGCGCTGCACGGCAAGGCCGCCACAGCGAGCACCGCAAGCACAAGCGCATAAAACCAGCAGAAGCGCGGAAACATGTTTCACCTCACGGTTCGAAAATTTAACACAAAGCCACGCACTGAGTTTTGCTCCGGCTCTTGTGTTGACGTTCAGCGATGAATAGACTGCACCACGCGAATGGATGAACTGCGTTCGAGGTGAACGGATGCGAAGAATCTGCTTTGCTGCCCTTGGTCTTGTGCTGCTGCCTGCTCTGTCTTTCTCTCAAACAAAAACCACGCTTTCGCCGGCGGTCGCTGCGTTTGTCATGGAAGACGCGCCAGTTTTGGCGCTGACCCACGTGCGCGTGATTGACGGCACCGGCGCCGCTCCTCGCGACGACCAAACCATCGTCATCCAGGACGGCAAAATCGCCGCGCTGGGCGATTCCGCGGCAACGAAAATTCCCGATGGCGCAAAAGTGCACGATCTCGCGGGCCGCTCGGTGATTCCCGGCCTCGTCGGCATGCACGATCACATGTTTTATCCCTCGCCGGGTGGGATTCCGCTGTATCCAGAGCATGCTTCCAGTTTTCCGCGGCTCTATCTTGCCGGCGGCGTCACGACGATTCGCACGACGGGCAGCCTCGAGCCTTATACCGACCTGGAGTTGAAGAAAGCCGTCGATGCGGGAAAAATCATTGGGCCGAAAATTCATGTGACTGGCCCTTATCTTGAGGGCACCGGCGCGTTCGCGCTGCAGATGCATCAGCTCAAGGACGCCGAGGATGCACGCCAGACGGTGGAATTCTGGATCGCACAAGGGGCCACTTCTTTCAAGGCGTATATGAATATTACGCCGGACGAACTGGCCGCGGCCGTCAAGGCGGCGCACGCGCACGGAATAAAGATCACCGGCCATCTTTGCTCGATTGGTTTCCGTGAAGCCGCCGCACTCGGTATCGACGATCTTGAACACGGCATCGAGGTGGATACCGAGTTCTACCCCGGGAAAAAACCCGGTGTCTGCCCGAACGCGCGGGATGCCGCGAAAGCGCTGCTTACCGTCGATATCGCAAGCAAGCCGATGCAGGACATGATTCACGATTTAGTGGCGCATCACGTCGCGGTCACTTCCACTCTGCCCGTCTTCGAAACCGGCGTGCCCGGCAGAGCTCCGCTCGATAGCCGCGTCCTCGATGCCATGACTCCCGAAGCACGCATTGCTTACTTGACGCGACGCGCGCGCATCTCGGATGGGGCCGCAACTTCCGATGCGGCGGCCATCTTCAAGAAGGAAATGGAATTCGAGCGCGAATTTTCAAAGCAAGGCGGTTTGCTGCTGGCAGGCCTCGACCCGACTGGCTACGGCGGCGTGATCGCCGGCTTCGGAGATCAGCGCGAAGTGGAACTGCTCGTGGAAGCAGGCTTCACGCCGCTCGAGGCCATCCATATCGCGACGTCCAATGGCGCCGAATTTCTAGGCGAGTTGGACAAGATTGGCACGCTCGCGGTAGGGAAAGCCGCTGACATCGTGGTTTTGCAGGGCGATCCATCGTCCAACATCAAGGACATCGAAAAAGTCGAAACGGTTTTCAAGGATGGCATCGGATACGACTCCGCGAAACTCATCGAGTCGGCAAAAGGGCTCGTTGGTTTGCGCTAAGCGCGAAGTAGCCTTCTCAGAGAAACTCTGTCGCGCCGCAACGAATCACGCTGCTACGGCAAAAGGTTTTTGCCGTCTGCTGTAGGCAGCGACAATCCCACTTCGTGCGCCAACGTCGGAGCCACGTCGCGCATGTCTATCAAGCCCAGCGATCGGCCCGCAGGCACGCCCGGACCAATAAGAAAAAACGAAGCGTGCAGGTCAGGCAAGTCCGGGAGTTCTCCGTGAGTGCCTCCGAGTTTGACTTTGGAGAGTACAGGACCATCGAGCGCGGATCCCGTCCGCCAACCGGGTTTAAGCCCGACAAAAAAGGAAGCAGGCGAGAATCCGCCGCGCTTGTGAAGTTCCTCCGCGTCCAGGATGCGGTCAACGCCATTCGCTGGATCGCTTGCCACTTTGGCGAGCAGTTCTCTCACTTCCGAGAGCGTCGCGGAATCGTTTGGGTCTTTCAGCACAATCGCCGCCGATCCGCCTGTCACCCAGGGAATCGCTTTCCAATCCGTAATTTTCCCTTTTTCATCAACAGTGATTAGCTTCTCTTCGCGAAACAGCGGGAACAGGTTCAGTTGTGCGTCGGTTCGGGCAAATCCGTGATCGGAAACGATGCCAATAAATGTTCGGCGGGGAGCAAGCCGCTCCGCCGTGGCGCGGATTTCCCCGATGGTGGCGTCAATCGTTTCGAGCACGGCGATGTCCTCGGGGCTGAACGGACCTGTCTCATGCTCGATATGGTCGAGCGAACTAAGATGAAGTGTTAGGAGCGCTGGATGTTTTTTCTCGAGAATCCATTCTGCATACTGGCCCCGGTTCACGTCCCCTTCGGCTGACGTGTCGAATCCTCCGCGATACTCGCCGAGATCTTTCCGTGCTTCCTGCAACAACCCTGGCGTGGAAACGGCTCGCAACAACTTCGCGTCGTCCGGCGTGCTGGCTCGCCAAAATTCCGGAATGTCCCAGGTGATGTGTGCTCCGACCGTGACGGGCCACTGGATGCTCGCGGTTGTCCGTCCAGCCGCGGCGGCCGCATCCCACAACGTGGGCACGCGAATGTCCTCCGTGTACCAATACCAACCGTCAAGATTCTTCCGCAACGGGTCAAACGTCGTGTTCGCAAAAATCCCGTGCTTTGCCGGCCACACACCTGTCACCAATGTCGTGTGACTCGGGTACGTTACCGTGGGCACGACTCCCACCACACCGTCGGCATAGGTACCCTCTTTCAGGAATCGTCTTAAGTTCGGCACCTTTGCTCCATGCTCATCCGCCTGCGTGATGTAGTCTGGCCGCATGCCATCCACGGAAATCATCACGAGAAGAGGCGGTCCTTGATCTTGAGCCGGGGCTTGAGCCGCCAGAAGGAAAGCACCGGCACTGACCAAAAGCACGAGGCTCAATAGGAAAGGAATCCGTTGCAAACGCAGCTTGATAGGCCTTGAAGGGATCTTCATAACCGGCAAAGCATACCCCAAATCGGTAAGAGGGTTTTACAAAGGCACCGCACAAGGATAGATTGGAGATGAAAAGCGCTGGATTCTTAGGGCTGGGCGTGGTGGCCCAATTCCAACTGTTCCCCACGCTGGGAATGTTGTAGAGTCTAGCGCTCATGTGCCATCCGCTGCTGAACCATTGCAACAAAATGGCTTAGCAACCAGGTCGTGCTTTCAGGCGGAGCTTTCACAACTGAATCGAAGGTGGGATACGTGAATATCGGACCCTCGAATGGGGCCTCAAACTCGCATTGCACGATTGCCGCGACGGCCACGGCGCTTCCGCCGTACACCATGACCCGCGACGACGTGAAGTTCTACATGGGGCGCGTCTTCGACATCAATGAACGCCGTCTGGAAGCCATGATGGCCATCGTCGACAACGCCCAGGTCCATAAGCGCTATTCCATCTTTCCCATCGAGTACACGGTCGAGCCGCGCGCCCTTTCCAAGACCAATCAGGAATACATGGAGCACGCCGTCAAGCTGGGCCGCCAAGCCGCTGAAGAGTGTCTGCGGCGGGCCGACGTTCGCCCGGATGAGGTCGACCTCATAATCACCGTCTCTTGTACGGGATTCATGATTCCATCCCTGGACGCGCACCTGATCAATTTGATGGGCTTTCGTTCCAATGTGCGCCGCATGCCCTTCACCGAGCTTGGCTGCGCCGCGGGCGCCATGGCTTTGGGACGGGCGGCGGACTACCTGAAGGCGCATCCAGGCGGCAACGTCCTTATCATTTCCGTCGAGTTGCCATCCCTCACGTTCCAGCGAAAAGATATCTCCCAAGCGAACCTGATCTCCTCGATTCTCTTTGGAGATGGCGCGGCAGCGGTTCTTGTGAGCGGGAAAGCGCAAAAGGGACCCAAGATCCTCGTTTCGGAGACCTACACGTTCCCGGACTCCTTGGGCGCGATGGGCTTTGACTTGCGAGACTCTGGATTCCACATCCTGCTCTCCAAGGACGTTCCCGAAATGATCGGCGCAAAAATTCGCGGCCTGATGGAGGGCTTTCTCGAACGGCAGGGCCGAAAGATGGAAGACATAAAAGGATGGATCTTGCATCCCGGTGGCGCGCGTTTGCTTGGAAACGTGGAGAAGGAATTGGGACTTTGCAAATGCGATACCGCGCCTTCCTGGGATGTGCTCGCCCAGGTCGGCAACCTTTCCAGCGCGACCATCCTATTCATCCTTCAGGAGTGGCTGGAGAAAAGGCCGCTCAAACCGGACGAGTATGCCGTGGCGGCCGCGTTCGGCCCGGGATTCAGCGCTGAGTTTTTGCTTCTGCAATGGACCTAAGCGTCATCGCGTTTCTCGGTCTCCTGGTTGTCGTGGCCTTGCTCCGCATCTTCGAGTTGCGGATTTCGCGCCAGCACCAGAAGGAGATGATCGCGCGCGGCGCCGCAAAAGTAGACGAGCCTCGCTTCCGCTGGATGGTTGCGCTCCATACCGCGGTACTGCTCGGCGCCGCACTGGAAGTCGTTCTTCTTAAGCGCCCCTTTATTCCTCTTCTTGCCGCCATCATGCTTGCCGTATTTCTTGCTGCAAACATCGTGCGCTGGTGGGTGATTCGAACGCTTGGAAATCATTGGAACGTTCAGGTGATGGATTCTTCCCGCCTCGGCGTAATCTCCACGGGACCGTTCCGGTATGTCCGCCATCCAAACTACGCCGCTGTGTTTGCGGAAATGCTTTCTCTTCCTCTGATCCACACGGCTTGGATTACTGCTCTGGTCGGTTCCCTCGCTCACATTGTTGTGCTCTCGATGCGTCTATCCACGGAAGAACGCGTTTTGTTGGCGAATCCGGAATACCGCGCCACGATGGCCAATAAACCGAGGTTCTTGCCGGGTGTTTTCTGAAAACACGAAGGAACTTTTCAAAGCGAATTCCAACAGTTGCTCTATTCGTTCTGCTTCTCCCCACCCTCTCAAGCGCCCAAGCACCCGCCGATGGCGCTGATTCCGCGTTCACGGAGATTCCTGAGCTCGAGGAGGGTTTCCGTTTGCTCTATGTTCAGAAGTACCCGGAAGCCAGGGAAAAGTTTTCTGCTTGGACTTCCGAGCACCCCGCCGATCCGTTCGGTTTTGTGGCCATGGCAGCCAGCCATCTTTTCGAGGAGTTCTACCGCCAGGGCGTAATGACCAGCGATTTTTTTCTGGATGACAAGAAGTTTCTGCGAGGTATCGAGGGAAAGCCCGATCCCGAGAGCATGAAGAACTTCCGAGATGAGTTGGAGCAGGCCCGCAAGATCTCCTACGCGCGCTTTGCGAAAGACAAGCATGACGCGGCCGCGCTCTTTGCATTGACTCTGGCCGCGGGCATGGAATCCAACGCTGACAGCATTCTTGAAAAAAAGCACATGGAAGGCCTCAAACGAATGAAGGAAGCCAACGAACATGCCAAGCTGCTGCTGGCAGAGCGCCCTGATGCAAATGATGCCTGGGTCGCGCCGGGCTCCGCGAACTACATCATCGGCTGCCTCTCCGGCGGCGTTCGGACGGTTCTTTGGTTTGGCGGTATTCACGGCGACAAGAAGCTTGGCATGGAGTTGGTCGGCAAGACCGCTGACAAAGGCCGTTACCTCAAGCCTTTTGCAAAAGTCCTCCTTGCGCTGGCGGCGCGCCGCGAGAAACAAGAGGCCTTGGCCCAGAAGCTCTTGCGGGAATTGACCGAGGAATTCCCGGACAGTCCGCTTTTCGCTGCGGAATATGCGAAAGCCATGGGCCGTCCGATTCCAGCGGAAATGAAACCAAACTAGGTTCGCGCGTGCCGATAATTTCTGACCGCTATCTTTGCAACGGGTCCTTTGTCCCCCTGAAGAGAGCGCTTCATTTGCTGTTTATGTTGGCGTGACGCAAGTCTTGGCGCTCCGGCATGCGAATGCACTAGAATCGTTTCGCCGGACTGCCCCACTCCGGCGAACGTACAGAAGAGGCGGTGGCGCGTGTTTCATCAGGACACTTTGAAGGGTCGAGCGGTCTTCCTCACCGGCGGGGGAACCGGCTTGGGCCGTTCCATGGCTCTGCGCTTTGCCGAGCTTGGCGCTCGCATGTATCTCGTCGGCCGCCGCGAAGAGCCCTTGAAAGAGGTCTGCTCGGAGATTCACCGCGCCGGTGGATCGGCCGCTTACACCACCTGCGATGTGCGCGATTATGGCGCCGTCGAAGCGGCGGCGGAGAAAGCCGAGCAACAGTTTGACCGTATCGACACGGTCGTCAACAACGCCGCTGGCAACTTCATCGCCCGCACGGAAAAACTCTCTCCCAACGCCTTCAACACCGTCGTCAGCATCGTGCTCAATGGCACTTTTCACTGCACCCAGGCATTCGCGAAACGTTGGATTTCGCAGAAGCTCGGCGGCAACATTCTGAATATCGTAACCACTTACTCCGCTGCCAACAGCGGCTCCGGATTCGTCGTCCCCTCGGCGTGCGCCAAAGCCGGCGTCCTGGCCATGACCACCTCTCTTGCCGTCGAGTGGGCCAAGTATCATATCCGGTTGAACGCCATTGCTCCCGGACCTTTCCCGACCGAAGGCGCTTGGTCTCGCCTGATGCCCTCGCGCCAATTCGAAGAGCATGCCAAAGACAAGCACCCCATGAAGCGCTTCGGCCGCCACGAAGAGCTCACGAATCTCGCGGCTTTTCTCTTGAGCGATCTCGCCGAATACATCAACGGCGAGTGCGTCGTCATCGACGGCGGCCAATGGTTGCGCGGCGCCGGCGAATTCAACGACCTTCTGATGCTCCCCGAATCCGCCTGGGAAGCCCTCGAAGCCGCCCGCGCGAAAAAAACCTGACGCCACCCTTTCCGTCAAATTCCCTGTGGACCCACCGTCTTGACCGCAATCCACCGCGCCGATAAGCTTAGTGTTTCTCCTTCCAGGTGAACTCATCATGGAGCAGGTGCAGGTCACATTGCCGGACGGCAAGGTTCAAGAGGTGCCCAAGGGCACGACTCCGGCGGACATCGCTCGCAAAATATCTCCTCGCCTCGCGGATGCCGCGCTCGTCGCGCGCGTAACCGCCACCAATGGCGCTCCTTTGCCCAACGCTCCCGACCTCGGCGAACTCGTCGATCTTCGCCGCCCCCTCGAAGAAAACGTCAAGCTCCAGATCCTTACGGAAAAAGATCCCGACGCGCTCTTCGTCTTCCGCCATTCCGCCGCGCACCTGCTCGCCGCCGCCGTCATGGAGCTTTATCCCAACGTCAAGCTCGGCATTGGCCCGCCCATCGACACCGGCTTCTTCTACGAATTTCTGCGCGACGAACCGTTCACTCCGGAAGACCTCACCAAGATCGAAAAAAAAATGCACGAACTCGCCGCCCAGGATTTGCCCAACGAGCGCAAGCTCATCCCCAAACCCGAAGCGCTCGAGCTCTACAAAAATAGCAACCAGATTTTCAAGTGCGAGCTCGTTGAAGAAAAGGCCAACGAGTTGATGGTCTCGTTTTACTCCACGGGAAAATTTCTCGATTTTTGCCGCGGCCCGCACATCCCTTCCACCAAGCGCATCACCGCGTTCAAGCTCATGAGCGTTGCCGGCTCTTACTGGAAGGGCCAGGAAGGCAATCCTCAGCTTCAACGCATCTATGCCGCCTGTTTCTTCACGCAAAAGGAACTCGACGAATATCTTCACCGTCTCGAGGAAGCCAAGCGCCGCGATCATCGCAAGCTCGGCGTCGAGCTTGACCTTTTCAGCATTCAGGACGAAGCTGGCCCCGGCCTCATCTTCTGGCATCCCAAAGGCGGCCTCATTCGCAAGACAGTCGAGGACTGGCTCCGCGAAGAGCTGCTGAAGCGCGGCTACGACCTCGTTTACACGCCCCACATCATGCGTCTCGACCTCTGGAAAACCAGCGGTCACACCGGCTTTTACAAAGACAGCATGTTCGGCCCCGTCGAAGTCGAAAAAGCCGATTATCAGCTCAAGCCCATGAACTGTCCCGGCCACATCCTCATCTATAAATCCAAGCTGCACAGTTATCGCGATCTTCCCGTGCGTCTTGCCGAACTCGGCACCGTCTATCGCTACGAGCGAAGCGGCGTTCTTCACGGTTTGCTTCGCGTCCGCGGCTTCACGCAGGATGACGCCCACATTTTCTGCGCGCCCCAGGACATTTCGCAGGAGGTCGAAGCCTGCATCGACTTTGCCTTCGCCGTGATGAAAAATTTCGGCTTCGACAAATTCGAAGTCGAGCTTTCCGATTGGGATCCCAAGCATCCGGAAAATTACGCCGGCAAAGCGGAAGACTGGGCGCACGCCACCGACTCACTCGCCAAAACGATGGATCGCCTGAAAATTCCTTACAAGAAAATTGAAGGTGAAGCCGCCTTCTACGGTCCCAAGATCGACGTCAAGCTCATCGACGCCATCGGCCGCCCGTGGCAACTCACCACCGTCCAGTTCGATTTCAATCTCCCCGCGCGTTTCGGCCTCGAATACGTCGCCGAGGACGGCGCGCGCCACCGTCCCTGGATGGTTCATCGCGCCTTGCTCGGTTCCGTTGAGCGCTTCTTCGGCATTTTGATCGAGCACTACGCCGGCGCCTTCCCGCTCTGGCTCGCGCCCGTGCAAGTGCAAATCTGCCCCGTCAGCGAAAAAGTCGCCGACTACGCCAAGCACGTCGCCGCAACGATCAAGAGCCACAACTTGCGTGTCCATCTCGATGATCGCAACGAAAAACTCCCCGCGAAAATCCGCGACGCCCAGCTCCAAAAAATTCCGTATATGCTCATCGTCGGCCCAAAAGAAGCCGAAGCCGGCACCGTCTCCGTCCGCCACCGCAGCAAAGGCGACCAAGGCCCCAAGCCCCTTGCCGACGTTATCGCCTCCTTGCAAGCCGAAGTCACTTCCCGCTCGCTGACCTGAGCAGTTAAGGGCCATGCTAGCGGGTAGCCTCGAAGGGCATAGTCCACTAAGCTGGAATTACCCGCAGCCCCGGTTTCGCTCTTGCCGCGCAGCCTATTTCGCATGCTATACTTTGAAACTCGTCCCCTGCGCCTTTTCGGCCATGTGGACGGTTTTGTGACGATTTGAGGCCCAGCCCGGCGAGGCGGGCAGCAAGGCGCCTTTCAGCACTTAGGGGGGAATATCGCAGAACGCAGCTTCCGGCAGAGCGACCGAACCCGCGTTAACGAGCGGATTCGCGCTCGCGAGATCCGGGTGATTGATGAAGAGGGCGGCCAGCTTGGCGTCATGCAGCCATTCGAGGCTATGAAGTTGGCGCGCGAGCGCGGCCTTGACCTTGTGGAAATCTCGCCGACGGCGGACCCGCCAGTTTGCAAGATCACCGACTACGGCAAGTATCTCTATCAGGCCAATAAAAAAGCTCACGAGCAGCGCAAGAGCAGCCGTGGTTCGCAGCTCAAGGAAGTAAAATTTCGCCCCGCAACCGCCGAGCACGACTATCAGGTTCGCAAGAATCAGATCATTCGCTTCCTCGGAGAAGGCCACAAAGTTCGCGCCATGATTTTTCATCGCGGGCGCGAAATGGCGCACCAGGAAGTCGGCCGCGCCAAAATGAATCGCTTGCTGGTCGAAATTGCGGACCAGTGCCAGATTGAAACCATGCCGCGCATGGAAGGCAACGTTCTGGTCGCTTTGCTCGCGCCGAAAAAAGGTGTCTCGGTCGCGAAACCAAGCGGTCAACCAACGGCCAACGCGCAGCAATCGCAATAGGCTTCGAACTTTTTGAGGGCGCAAATTTGAATTTTGTAGGGGCACGATATATCGTGCCCCTCTTGAGTCCGGCTTAGGAATTGCAAATTACGCGACGCCAAAAATCTTAGGAGATTTTCCAGTCATGCCACGGAATTCGACGAAACCGAAACGCAAGCTCAAGACTCACCGCGGTGCAAAGAAGCGCTTCAAGATCACCGCGAACGGCAAGATCAAGCGCATGCACTCCGGCAAGCGCCACCTGATGGGCACCAAAGCGCCGGGCCGTATGCGCAAGCTGAAAAAGCTGACGCTGGTCAGTCCCAGAGACGTCGCCGCCGTCAAGCAAATGTTGCCCTACGGCTAGTGCCGTAAACTTTTCCGCGCGCGCCGCAACGATACACGCGCGCCAGGATTTTCTTCGTAGGGGCACGATATATCGTGCCCCTACGGTTGAAACGCAGGACGCAAGTCCTGCACATCGCGCCAGGCAGCGCTTCACGGGTGCCTGCCGGCCGATAAGCCGCCAAGATGTTTGTCGCAAGGCAAACAAATCGCGGCCAGCAATACAATCAGAGACAAACCCGCTGCCGAACGCGTCTTTTCCCGCGTGACCGCATCGCCTTTGTCTCCCAAACTTAAGGAGAAAACCCATGGCACGCGTAAAACGCGGTACAAAACGCCGCGCTCGTCGTAAGAAGTATCTCAAACGCACAAAAGGCTTCTTTCTAACAAAAAGCAAGCTCTACCAATCCGCGCAGGAAGCCGCCAATCGCGCTGATCGTTACGCGAAGCGCGATCGCCGCGTCAAAAAGCGCGAATATCGCAAGCTCTGGATTCAGCGCATCGGTGCGGCCGCGCGCAACAATGGCCTCACCTATGGCCAGTTGATTCACGGCCTCAAAGCCGCCGGCGTTTCGCTCGATCGCAAAATACTGGCGGACATGGCCGTAAAGGACGCTGCGGCCTTCGCATCGCTAATCACGATCGCCAGGACCGCTGCTCCGCCACCAACCAAAAAAGCATCGTAGCTCCCGGCGTTTTGTTCCGACTTCTCGTAGGGGCACGATATATCGTGCCCCTACGGTGTAATCTATCTCGCTGACCATGCCGACTATCGACAACACAACCGGCAAGACCCTCGCCGCTCTTGGCGTGACTCAACCTGACCAGGTTGCCCCGCTCTTCGCCGAGGCGCGTTCCCGTTTCGATCACGAATCCGCCGGCATCCACGACGAATCCGCGTGGAAAACTCTTCGCGACGGCTGGCTTGGCCGCAAGTCCGGCGTTCTCGCCCAAATCATCGAGAACTGGCTCAAACCCGCGTCGCCCGACCTGAAACGCGCCGTCGGTGCCGGCCTAAATGAACTCCGCGCCCATGTCGAATCCCAAATCGAATCCCGCCGTCTTGCCATCGAATCCGGCTCCGACCAATCGGCTCTCGCCCGCGAACGCGTCGACCTCTCTCTCCCCGGCATCGCGCGTCCCATCGGCTCTCATCATTTGATCCGCCAGGTCTTTCAGGAAATCGAAGACATCTTCGTCTCCATCGGCTTTTCCGTCGTCGAGGGCCCCGAAATCGAAACGCCCTATTACAATTTCGAAGCGCTCAACATCCCTGAATTTCATCCTGTCCGCGACGACATGGATACCTTCTATCTCGATCTCCCTAAGGGCGCGCCTTCTCCGCTGCTTCTCCGTACGCACACGTCTCCCATGCAAATCCGCACGATGGAAAAGCGTCAGCCGCCCGTGCGCGTCATCGTTCCCGGCAAGGTTTATCGCCGTGACAATCCCGACGCCACGCACTCTTTCATCTTTCATCAAGTCGAAGGTCTCGCCGTCGACACCGACATCACCTTTTGCGATTTCACCGGCACCATCGAGTATTTCGTAAAACAATTCTTCGGCGCGGGCGTAAAGACGCGGTTTCGTCCAAGCTATTTCCCGTTCACGGAGCCGAGCGTCGAATTCGACGTCTCCTGCATCTTCTGCGGCGGCAGCGGCAAGTCGTCTGGCTTCAGTGGTGGCAGCGGCAGCGATTTCGGCGGCGTTTGCGGCAAGTGCAAGGGCGCCGGCTGGATCGAGCTCTTTGGCGCCGGCATGGTCGATCCCGCCGTCTATGGTTTCGTCAATTACGACGCCAAAAAAGTCAGCGGCTTCGCCTTCGGCATGGGCATCGACCGCCTCGCCATGCTCAAGTACGGCATCGACGACATTCAAGTTTTCTTCCAAAACGACATCCGCTTTCTCCGCCAGTTCCCATGACCACTCACGCAAAATCGGCGCTTCTTAACCAGTCACCAGTCACGAGTCACCAGTCACGCAACGCGAACGCCGCGCCTGTCATCCTGAGCGCAGCGACCGAAGGTTCCGACCTTGTCGGAAAGGATCCTGGCTTGGTCTCACCCTTCGCACAAACGCACGTACGTAACCTTCAACTTTCAACCTTGAACTCTGAACCTCTCCCATGACCTTCGCCGACGCCAAACAACGCTTCTCGAATCGCGTGGCCGACTACCTCCACTATCGCCCCGGCTACCCTTCGGCCATCCGCGACCTCCTTCGCTCCGAGTGCGGTTTGCGTCCCGGCCATCTCATCGCTGACATTGGTTCGGGCACCGGTTTTCTCAGCGAACTCTTTTTGAAAAACGGCAATCGCGTTCTCTGCGTCGAGCCCAACGAAGAAATGCGCCGCGCCGGCGAAGAATATCTCGCTTCCTATGACGGCTTCGCCAGCATCAACGGTTCTGCTGAATCCACCACGCTGGACGGTGGCAGCGTCGATTTTGTCGCCGCTGGGCAAGCGTTCCATTGGTTTGATCAGGACGTCGCGCGCCGCGAATTCCTTCGCATCCTCAAGCCCGCCGGTTGGGCCGTCGTCATTTGGAACGAGCGCCTCACCGACACGACTCCTTTTCTCCGCGACTACGAATCCCTGCTCCGCAACTTCGGCGCCGACTACGCTCGCGTAAGCGAAAGCTATCCCCGGGAAGAACAAATGCGTGCTTTCTTCGGTCTAAATCCCTGCGCCTCGCGCACGCATCCCAATTCTCAGGAATTTGATTTCGATGGTCTAGCGGGCCGCCTTCGCAGCAGTTCGTACATGCCGTCCTCCGGCGATCCGAATTTCGCGCCGATGCTTACCGAAGCGCAAAGAATCTTCGTCGCGCACAACCAGCTTGGCCGCGTCCGCCTCGAATATTCCACGCGCGTCTATTTCGGCCGGTTGAACCCGAAACTTGATTCTCCGGCAGCTACTCCGGACTGGAACCTCGCATGAAGGTCATCTACAGTTGGCTGAAGGAATTTGTCGACGTCACCGCCGCGCCCAGCGACGTCGCCTCGCGCCTCGCTCTTTCCGGCACCAACATCGGCAGCGTTGAAAACGGCCCGCATGGCGCCGTAATCGACGCCGAAGTCGGTTCGAATCGCCCCGATTGCCTCGGCCACTACGGCATCGCGCGCGAGCTCAGCGCCGTCTACAAGCTTCCGCTAAAACCCGCGTCGCCGAAGCCGCCCGAAAGTGCGGCCAAAGCCAGCGAAGCTGTAAAAGTCGAAATCCAATCACCTGAACTCTGCGGCCGATTCACAGCGCGCGTGATTCGTGGCGTAAAAATTCAGCCGTCTCCGAAATGGCTCAAGGACCGCCTCGAAGCGAGCGGCGTCGCCAGCATCAGCAACGTCGTCGACATCTCCAACTACGTCATGCTCGAGCTCGGCAACCCTCTCCACACGTACGATTACGACAAGGTCCGAGATCACCGCATCGGCGTCCGCCGTGCAAAGCACGGCGAAAAAATCCACACGCTCGATGGCCTCGAGCGCACCCTCGATTCCTCGATGTCGGTCGTCTTCGATGGCGATGGCTCTCGCGCCGTCGGCATTGGCGGCATCATGGGCGGCGCCGACACGGAAATTTCCTTCTCCACCAAAAACATTTTGATCGAGTGCGCCTGGTTCGAACCGGTCGCCATTCGCCGCGCTGCTCGCTCGCTCAAACTTCACACCGAGGCTTCCACCCGTTTTGGCCGCGGCGCCGACCCGGAAATGGCCGAGCTTGCTTCTCGCCGCGCCGCCGAGTTGATCCTTCAGCTTGCCGGCGGCGAACTTCTCTCCGGCGTTGTCGACGTTTATCCCGGCAAACGTGCGCCGAAAAAAATCCAGCTAACACGCGCGGAATTCCTCCGCGTGATGGGCGCCGACGTTTCCGACCGCGAAATCGAAGCGATTCTTGGCGCCCTTGGCTTTGCCCCGGTTCGCGTCGGCGAAAATCGCGGCGCTTCCGGCTCGCTTCTCGCCGCGTGGGAATGCACGCAGCCTTCCTGGCGCGCCGAAGTCGAGCGCGAAATCGATTTGATCGAAGAGGTCGCGCGCGTCTACGGCCTCGATAAATTTCCTCCGCGCTTGCCCGCCGCCCGCCAGGGCGCGCAGCGCTTGCCGAAATTCGAACCCGAGCGCCGCGTCCGCGAACGCCTCATCGGTCTCGGCTATCGCGAAATCCTCACCATTCCTCACGTGGCCGAGGAACGCGACGCGCTCTTCCGTCCCGCGGGCGTTTCTCCCGCGCGTCTTTCGAACCCGCTCTCGGAAGAAGCCGGCGTCCTTCGTTCCACCGGTCTCGTCACCATGGCCGCCGCGCTCGAATGGAATCTCAACCACGGGCAGCGCAATCTCCGCCTCTTCGAAATCGGCCGCCACTATCGCCTCGAGGGAGCGCAATCCGTCGAGACGCCGGTTCTCACCATCGGCGCGACGGGCGAAGCGCGCGAAAAAGGAATTTACGAAAGCGCTCGAGCCTACGACTTCGCCGACTTGAAAGGCGATCTCGATGCGATCGGCGCTCTCGCAGGAGGCTTCGCGTGGCAACCGGGCGGCGCGGAGTGGCTGCACGCTGCTCGCCGCGGAACGATTCATCTCAACTCTGCCATTCTGAGCGAAGCGAAGAACCCCGGCTTGCTTGGCGATGCAAGCACAGCGTCGACTTCTGCGGCGCTTGGAACCGCCGGCCAGCTCGCTCGACGCGTCGCGGAAAAACTCAAACTGCGCCAGGACATTTTCCTCGCGGAAATTCGCCTCGAACCTTTGTACGCGCAAACTCACGCGGCTAAGGAAGCGCGGCGCTATGAACCGCTTCCGCGGTTCCCTGCGGTTGAACGCGATTTCTCGTTGCTGCTCGCCGACGGCACTCCGTTCGCCGAAGTGGCCGCCGCGATTCGCGCGCTCAATATCGCCGAAATCTCTTCGATCGAAGCAGCCGATCTTTTCCGCGGCAAAAACGTTCCCGCCGGAAAACATTCGCTTCTAGTGCGCGTCACATTCCAAAGCCGCGAAGCCACTCTGACTGACGCGCAAATCAACGACTTCTCCGCCAAAATTATTTCCGCGCTCGAAAAGAATCTCGCCGCCCAACTCCGCGCCAGTTGAAAAAGTTCTGCCCCGCAAAATCTGCGGCTCAATCTGTTCGCGTTCCATTCTCAATTGTAGGGGCACGATATATCGTGCCCCTACAATGTGGTATGTTGGCGATGGCCTACACGGAGCGGCGCATGAGCGGTCCGGTCAAAGTCGAAATCTTCGGTCAGACGTACGCGATTCGCGGCGACCTCGACGAAGCCTACGTCCACAAGCTCGCGGAGTACGTCGACGAAAAGATGCACGCGATTGCCGCGGCCACAGCGACAGTGGACACGCAAAAAGTTGCTGTCCTCGCCGCGCTGGCGATTGCCGATGAACTTCACAGCTCGCAGAAAGATCGCGGCGACCGCGAAGAACTCCTCCGCGAACAAGCCGAGCGCTGCCTCACTCTCGTCGAGCGCTCTCTGAAACAAACCGCGTAAGGTAGTTTTCCGGCCGAAGTTCAATTCCAAAACATTGGTGCGGCTCAAGAAATCCCAGAGAGATTTCTCTCTGCACAGGCCGACACGTTCGCAGGAGCGAACGTGAGGGAAAAAGCGTCGGCCTGCTTCGCTCGAAATGACGGGTCGGTGTTTTATAGCGGATGAAAATATTTCGAAAATCACTATTGGCTCCAGCTGGTCGGCGTGCGGATCCAGCGGTGTTTGCGCAGCTCGGCGTGAAGCGGAGCCGGCAGCGGGCCTTTGGCGCCGGCGGCGACGTTGGCTTCGACGTTGCGCGTTTTGCGCATGCCGGGAATGATCGTGCTCACGTCTTTGTCGTTCAAGATGAAGCGCAGCGCCATTTCGGGCAGGGTCATGCCGTCTTTCAGCAGCGGTTTCAGCGCGTCGGCGTGCGCCACGCTGCTCTTGAGATTTTCCGCGACGAAATAAGTGTTGCGCCAATCTCCTTTCGGCCAGGTGCTGTCGAGCGTAAGAATTCCCGCGAGTGAACCTTCATCAAAAGGGCAGCGCGCGATGACGGCGACATCTTTTTCGCGGCATGCGGGAAACAGCTCGTCCTCGGGATTCTGATCGAAAATGTTGTAGATGACTTGCACCGCGTCGACGAGGCCGGAGCGCACGGCGCGAATGCCGTTCCACGGCTCCCAGCGATTGAGGCTGATGCCGACGGCGCGGACTTTGCCGCTGCTGCGCAGATTTTCGATGGCACGCGGCAGACGCTCGTCGTCGAGCCACTTGTCTTCCCAGGTGTGGAATTGGATGAGGTCAAGCGTGTCGACAGCGATGTTGGCGAGGCTTTTATCGACGTATTCGACGATGTATTCGGGCGGAAAACAATCGTCGAGAGAAAATTCGCGGCGGCTGGGCCAGCGGCGATTTTTCGGCGGGACTTTTGTGGCGACATAAAGTGTTTTGTCCGGGCCGGCGTTGGCGGCATTTTTGTTGCTGCGCAAAATCTGGCCGAGAATCTTTTCGCTGCGGCCGTCGCCGTAAGCCCAGGCCGTATCGAAAAAATTGCAGCCGAGATCGACGGAGCGTTGCAGCGAGGCGAGGGATTCGGCGTCATCGGAGCCGGTCCATCCGGCCAGCCCCCACATGCCGTAACCAATTTCGCTGAGGTTCCATCCGGTGCGGCCAAATTTGCGGTAGTGCATGGGCGAGTGCCTCCTCGTTTTGGAGGCCACATTATATGGGGAAAGGAAGTGAGTCGTGGAGAGTGAGTGGTGGGTAGCGAGAAAGAGGAAGCTGAATCCGAGAGCGAAAACTCGAGAGGCGGATGGTTCCTTGCGCGTCGGGGCATACGCACTCCCAGGTGTTTTGGGCAAAGAGTGCGGAAGTCATTGAAGGCAAAAGAGTTGACAGATTGGGCTATGCAAAAGAGTGCGTAAGAGTATGAAAACAAAGGAAACGTAAGTCCCATGGAATGATATTGATGCGGACTCTTGGGAGCGAGAGAGTTGAAAGTCGAGAGTTTAAAGTTGAAAGGCGAAGCAGGAAAACCGAACGCGGAGATGCGGAATGCGCGGAAAGTAGGGGAATCGGGGGACGGAGTGGCTGGCGAATGAAACCCGTCGAGGTTCGGGGTGGACCGTTTGGATTTACCTAGCGGAAACATGGGACATGGTAGCAGGGATAGTTACTGTTTGTCAATAGATTTCTTGTTTACTGAGTAGGTCATTCGAACGGGGAGGCGCGGATTCGAATGAGGTTGGAGGAAGTTGAGAAGATTGAAGGAGTTGGGCGGGGAGTGATTGGTTTGCTATGGCTGTGGAAATATGTGAAAAAGGCCAAAATCCCCACGTGTAAGACCGACACGTGGGGCACCCGCCGCAAGAGAATGCCGCTTGGGAGGCGCTAAGGAATGAGGATGGGGCGAGTGCGGTTGTGGAGGCGATAGACGGAGAAATCGCGGCGATCGACGGTAAAGATTTTGCGGAGGCCTTCTCGTTCGGCGACGCGGATGAGCGCGGCGTCGGCAAGGTCCATGGGGCGATTGGCGTATTTGCGCATGAGTTCGCGGGTTCTAGGAATGTCGTTCGCATCAAAGGGAAGTAGAAGGACTGCGCCTCGCTCGAGCATTTCCCAGAGGGCTTCCTGGGCTGTGGGTTGGTCGGATAAGAGGTACATGGCTTCGACGAGCGGAGGCCAGACGGTGGCGAGAGGTTCGCGCAAGGTTTTCAGCGCGGTGACACACTTGGCGTGGTGCTGGTCATCCGCATCGACTATGGCAACGAGAGGTCCGGCATCGATGAGAATCAAGAACGGTTCCCGCGGCGCTTGAGAAGCGCGGCGAAGCGGCGGCCGGTTTCTTCAGAGCGCTTTGGATTTCCGCCGTGGACAACACCGATGAGATCCATCATGGCTTCGTAAGGAGAGGCGACGGGTTCCTCACGATCGGCCCACGCGGCGATGGCCCGGCGAATGACTTCCGAGGTAGAAAGACGTTTACGCCGAGCCAGGCGCGCAATGCGCTCGCGAGTTTTGGGGTCGAGGCGGAGAGTGAGTGGGGATGCCATGGCAGAGTGGCTTGATGGTGTAAGTGTAACACGATTTGTAATACGGGAGAAGAAGCGGGAATGGCGGAGGCCGAGGGTTTGAGGGAATTGGCGCGATCGAGATGGTTTTGTGTGGGTGTTGAAATGTGTAAAGAAGTTAAAGCACCTGGATGCAAGACGTACCACCCGAGCAACTGGCTTTCGACCTATTCAATCCTGGTTTAGCTCCTCAAGCCGGGAAAAGAGGCAAACACTTAAATAAGTAAGTTATTGAAAACATTTAACTTAGCTATGTTTTCGTGCGCATTTGCTTTAATATTTTTAATAAGGATTACACCCAAAAAGGGAGGTAACGTGCGTATTTTCTGGAAGTACCAATTTTCTCGTCCAAGTGAATCAGCCGGGCATCAATGGTCGCAGCAATAATTTGAGAAACAATTGCGGTCTTATTTTCTGGCAGGTGAAATCGTTCACGCAGCGATTGGTTCGTCATATTTTCAGACATGACGTATCTTAGTGCGCAGTGCTGATAACAAGCGCGCATTCTGTCGTCTCTGTTCATTTCTTCAAAATCTCTAGGACCAAAGATTGTAACGAATGTTCGTTTTGGCCCGGATCTGAAATCCGGAGCGGGCAATTGAAAGACTTCCGCCTCGTGAACCACGCGATCGATTCCACTACTCTTTTCTTCGCAGATTCCAAATCGGCGCATCAAGTCCGCGAGTCGTTCATTACGTGATTCATACCCGTCTATAAAACGCTCAACGGGAACCACTGGCTCTCCAGGGTTAGAAAACTCGATTCGATTGGCATAAATCTCCACCATCACGGATGCTCCTCCGATCGAAAGGTCCTGATGTATCAAAGAGTTTGCCACCAATTCACGAACAACGCTCTGCGGAACAAGCTTCACCTCCCTTCGAAGCGCGTCAACGATGACTTCATTCTGCGGAAGTTGTTCCATTATGAAATTCACGAGCCCTTGGAAACCGACCGCGTACCCTTTGTTGCCGGTTTGATCCAAACGGGTATCAAGCTTAGAAACTCCTGAGTAGACTACTACCCGCGGAGCCTTTCGACTCAAATCCGGAAAAACATCTAATTTCTTTGCGAGAAGCAGAGCGCCAAGACGCCGAATCGCGTAGAACTTATCTACCTCGTCTATTAGCCTCTCCTTTAAAAGACGTTCAATTACTCCTGAGCGATTCGTAGGATAAGGTAGCTTAAGGAGTTCAAAAAGCGACTGAGTGTCAAGCAATTCGACAATTTCGTCGGCTGATAAATCAGAGAGGGAATATTCTTCGAGCCAATTGGGCATGCCTTCGGCAAATATTTTTCTGAGCTGGTCTTCACTCATAGGAACGAGGGTCTGATCTGCCCTCATTAAGTAAGCTCCTTCACGATGATAGGCGGTTCCACGCGGACGAGACGGGATATGTAGGACGACGACTCTCCCGTCTGGATGGGCGACCTCTTCAACATCGACACGAAAGCCGAGTCGCGTAAAGAGCTGTTCCGCCATCTCGACGACGTCGGAACAAGCGGCGGTCCCGACAACAGCGCGCGGAGCTTTATCGGCTATTCCCAGCAACATGATGCCACCGCCTTCGTTTGCAAGCGCGACGCAATATTTCAGCAACTTGTTGTTGTCGATTTGTACTTTGGCTTCTTTGAATTCTATTCGCTGGTGCTCTGAGTTGACCTGGCGCCACAAGTCTATTTGCTGGGGGCTAGTGGCAGTTCGGGGCAAGGGAAATATACCTCGGTGGGTCAGAGCACAAGGCTCATACAAAAAGCGATAATATAGTTACAACATTATACTTACCTTAGAATTCGCCAGCAAGTAAGAACCATGTCGTCTGAAGCTGCAGGGACAAAAGCACGCTCGGCTGCGTAGCCCAAATTGCCTATCTGGAGTACCCGGCTCTCGGAATTGGAGACTGAACAGGCCTTCCAGGCTCATTTTTTCACTCGCCCAATCGTGTGGTGGCACCACTTCGTTCGAAATGACAGTGTTGGTGGCAGGCGGGGCTAGCGGGACTTTTTGGCGCGGGAGTGGGCGTGCGCACGGGAGGTGGGGCGGGGGCGGTGCATGGTTTGGCGAAGGAGGACGTTGATGCGGGTCTGGTAGCCGGGGCCGGAGCGCTTGAGCCAAGCGAGGACGTAGGCGTCGAGGCGGATCGTGACGGAGCTTTTGATGGGGCGATAGAATTTGCCGACGACGGCCTTGCTCCAGTCCGTGATTTCGGGGATGTCGGAAGTGTCGATGTCCTCGTCGCGGAGACGGACGAGAGCTTCGAGCTCGGGATCAGGAGCTTTGGCGCGTCCGTTCATAGATTCCCCTTTCACGGCGCATGGCTTTTCGCACTGAAATGATTCTGATTTCTTCCTCGTTTTCGTGTTCCTTCTCATTTTTGCGGGCCGGTTCGTGCAGATATGTGCCGCACCTACGGTGCTCTGGATCCATTATCGCATGCGTTCCCAGCCCTCTCGGGCTGGGCTAATCTTGGCTGGCGCGCCTACGGCGCTGGTGGAGCTCAATTCAAGAACGGGATGCCGGGCTCCCGACCAGGTCGGGATAAATACCGCCCGGCGCCTACAAAGATGCAAAGACGAAGAGAGATTTCTCGCTTCGTGGGCCGACATCATCGCAGGAGCGATGATGAAAGAAAATGCGTCGGCCCACTCCGCTCGAAATGACGGCCTGGGTGGAGGCGCTACAGAAAAAAATCAGTAGCGCCAGGACGTGGTGTCGCCGCCGGGGGGCGCGGTTTTTAACATGTGGGCGGAGGCGGCGGCTAGGACGCGCTGGGTGAAAGTTAGGCCGCCTTCGCGGGTGGTCGAGCCTGGAGGGCCGGTGTAGCAGTGGGGCTGGTCGACGCCGTAATCGAAGGTGGCGTCGGAATGGGGATTCGACGTGGCTTCGAGCGAGTGCTGCATGAGATGGACGGCGCCATCGAGAAAGAAAGTGTCCGCGGTGCCGACCATGACGTGGAGCTTGCCCTGGAGCTTGGGGCCGAGCGTTTTCCAATCGCGCTGCAGGATGGCGGTGAGATCGTAGTGCTCGCGCCAGTAGGCAGCGACGTCATGATTGATGACGCCGGTGCGCTGATTCCAAATTTCGGCGGGATAACCGTCGGAACCGACGGGGCTGAAGACGGCTTGCCAGATGTCCCACTGCTCGCCGGAGCGCCCGTGCGTGCCGAGAACGAGTTCCCAGCGATTGGTGCCTTCGGTGGTGGCGAGGATGAGGCCCGGCGGCGTGCGCATTTCGGATTGGGCGATGCGGCCGAAGGGGCCGATGGTCCAGTAAGCGTTCTGGTCGTCGTAAACATTGACCATCTGATAGGCGTGGAAATCGACGGGATCGGGACACGCGCCCCACGCGCCGTTGAACTCATCGGGATAAAAAATCTGCGTGGCGAGCGTTTCCCAGCCGCCGGTCGAGCCGCCATAAATGGCGCGAGCCCAGCCTTGGCCGATGCCGCGAAATTCCTTTTCGATTTGCGGAATGAGTTCGTGATTGATGGCTTCGCCGTAGGGGCCGAGGTTGGCGGAATCGACGGCGTAGGAATCGTCGTAGTAGGGATTGGCGTGCTGGATGAGAAGGAGAAGCATGCGCGGAAGCTTGCCGGCGGTCCAGTCCTGATAAAACTGATACGAGGATTGCGCGCGATCGAGGGCGTAGCCGGTCATGCCGGGATCGGGCGGGGTGGTGCGAAAGCCGCGAAAATCTTCGGGGAAATGCCCCTGATTGACGAGCAGCGGATAATGCGCATCGGGATGCGAGGACCAGCCTTCGGGAAGGACGACGATCGCGCCGAGATACATCGGACGGCCCCAGAATTTCGTCAGGACCTGGCTCTGGATTTTAATGTGCTTGACCCATTCAGTGTCTTTCGGCGGGTCGATGGGCGGAATGATTTTGGTGAGATGGATTTGAATGGTGTTCGCGGAGGACGGATCGATGTGGATTTTTTCGGGAACGCTGTAGAAATTGCCGGGCTTGGAATCCCAGTGCTGGCCTTCGCCTTCATCCATGGGGAGCTTGACGGTGTGGCCGTCGGAGCGATGGAAGGTGGTGTACTTGCTGAGGACGCCCTGGACCCAATAGTCGCCGGCGGGAAGGTCGCGGAAATTCGCGGTGGGATAGCCGAGAGCGTCGTCGGAGATGATGGCGTTCTGGCCGGGGGCGAGAGCGTCCACGTCGACGCCGAAAATTTGCTGGGAGTGGATCTCCTGTTCGAGGATTTGGAAGCGAGGCTCGGGATCGTTGTTGGTAGAGATGACGACGTAGACGCGACCATCGAGCGGGGCGGAGCTGAGATTGGAGCCGAAAGAGATGGCGAAGCGCGGTTGCGGAGCGGCGGAAAGAATGGCAGCGGAGGCAAGAAAAAATATGGCAGCCGGCAGCGTGTGGATGAGAATTTTGCGCGCGATTTTGCGAGTGCTGCGCAGAATCGATTGCGAAGCATGAGCACGAGGCATAGGGATTTTCCTTCGCGAAATGGAATCGCCGTTCAAGAGCGGGGCCATTGTAGCCGAGTGGGCAGAGAAAGTCTGCGCTGGAGCCGGAACGCGAACGCGGGAGAAATTTCACACGAGTCGCCTCACGCTTCGCGGAAAAGCCGAAGGCGAGCGGGAATTTTGTTTATGCCGCGGCCGGAGCGGGTTTCTTGGAGGTCTTGCGCGACTTCTGGAGAACTTCGCGTTCAGCGCGAACCCAATCTTCCAGGGGATTGCCGGGAGCGCCGTTGCGCTCAAGATAGATTTCGTAGGCGCGGAGCTGAATTTTCTCTTGGGGAGTAAGCCGCTTGGTGGAGGGAGATTTGCTGCGCGCCGATGTGCCGTTACCGTTTGATCTTGCCATAAGCTCCTCGTTCAGGCCGTGAGTTGCGGCCGTGATTCCTGCCTTTCGTTACTTCCTGGCCGAGTGGGCCAGCTCGTAGGTTTAGATTCGCCCCGAAGCGAAAAAAATGCATGCGAAGCGTCATTTCTATTATGAGAGCGAACGAGGAAAAGAAGGCAAATGAAATTTGGATAACGCGAATTGAAATTGGAAATAGAGAGAAATGTGACCCGAGCTTTGCGGAGAAACGGGAAGCAACTTGTCGCGCGAGTGGAGCGGGGGTATGCTGCTGGCGGGCCACGAAAAAGGGGTGGAGGAAAAGATGATGAGCAGGAACAGAGTAGTTTTGTCGGTTGGGGCGATTGCAGCGATGGGCTGCGCGGCGGTGATGGGACAGGATGCGCTGTCGCGGCGGCTGGTGTTGGAGCAGGACGCGGCGTCGGCAACGGTGGCGAATCCGGTGACGACGGCGGTGAAATCGAATATGACGCGCTACCAGAAAAACATGGTGGAAGCGGCGGATTTGATGCCGGCGGAGAAATACAGTTTTAAGCCGACGGCGGACATGATTACGTTCGGGCACCTGACGATGCACATCGCGCAGTCTAATAATTTCTTGTGCTCGAAGATTTCGGGGCAAGCGGCGCCGGATGTGAAGCTGACGGAAACGGACCCGAAGGACAAGCTGGTGGAGGCGCTGAAGGCTTCGTTCGAGTATTGCAACTCGGCGTTGGCGGGAGTGGACGACTCGAAGCTGGGGGATTCGCTAACGCTGTTTGGGACCCGGCAGACGTCGCGGGCGGGAGCGCTGATTGCGCTGAGCGATGACTGGTATGACCACTACAGCGCGCAGGCGGTGTATTTGCGGCTGAATGGGATCCTGCCGCCGACGGCGCATCCGGCGAAGAAGTAGCGGAGCGGCCCAGGCAGACCCGGCGCGGAGGGCAGCCGATTGGGCTCTCAGGCGAGCGGGAGAATTCGCAGCAGACATCTCAATGTGAAACGCGAAACCGCGTCGGGACTGAGAAAGTCTTGATTTGGGCGGACGGCGTAGCTGGTGTGAGTGTTTGTGAAGGGCGCTCTTCGATACGTTAACTGCTTACAATTCAATGGTTTATGAGGTTGGCAGGCCGTGGTGTGCGGAAATGAAACGTGTTAACAAAACGTAAGGAGGAATGGTTAAAGGACTGCAGGATTAGTGCGCAAAGGGGAAAGGCGCCGGTGTGGGTGGTGCCGGAGCCAACTTACCAACCTCAAGCTTCAAGGCCGCACAATGACAACACGAGAACGCAAGACTCGATACGGCGCGATAATCGCATGCCTACTTTGGATGTTGCTATGGATGATTCCTGGGAAGGCGCAAGAAGCAGATCGCAAAATCGTGAAGAAGGTGGAAGCGGAGTACCCTTCGATTTTGAAGAGAAGGGGCATCGGCGGGACGGTGCGCTTGAAAGTAATCGTCCGGCCGGATGGAGCCGTGAAGGACGTTCAAATACTCGGCGGGAACCCTGCGTTGGCCGATGCCGCGGAAAAAGCGGTGCGGCAGTGGCGGTTTGCGCCGGGCGGTGAGAGCACAGTTACCGTGGCGGTTGCGTTCGACCCGAACTCCTAAGCAGTCCGATTCATCCCACAATTCCTGCAACTGATAGTGTCGCGGAAAAGCGATCTGCATCTGCCGCGTTCGTGTGTCGCGCGAAAGCATGAACGCAGATTGCGATCCGCTTCGCCGAATGTCGCGCGGAACTTACGCTTTCGTTCAAAACCAGCGTGAGCGCTAGACCTGAAGGACGTCGCCTTCGCGGGCAACGACTTCGTAAAGAACCGGGTTCACGAAGAAACCAAGCACAAGACGCGAAACCAAGCCAGCGACAACGACGATAGCGAATGGTTTTTGCGTGTCGCTGCCGACGCCTGTGGACATGGCGGCAGGCAGAAGGCCGAGGCACGCGACGAGCGCGGTCATCATGATGGGACGGAGACGAAGGAGCGAAGCTTCCATCGTGGCATCGCGGATGCTTTTGCCCTCGAGACGAAGTTTGTTGATGTAGCTGACAAGAATGACGGCAGTTTCGACCGAGACGCCGAGAAGCGCGAGCAAACCGAGAATGCTGGAGACGCTGATGGGCGTATGCGTGAGCTTGAGAGCGATGAGCGCACCGACAGGTTCGGTCAAGATGACGCCGAGGGCGATGGAAATGGGGAATTTGAAGTTGTCATAGAGCGCGAACAGAATCATGAAAATGAGCAGAAGCGCGAGCGGCCCGATGACCATGAATTGCGCTTTGGCTTCGAGAAGCTCGCTGTATTCGCCGCCCCAATCGAGGTGATAACCATCCGGCAGAACGACTGCTTTTCTGACGGCGGCCTGACCGGCATTGACGATGCCTTCGAGATTGCGGCCCTCGACCGAAAACTGAATGCCGATATAGCGCGAATTGTTTTCGCGATAAATGAAGGAAGCGCCGGAAGCTTCCTTGATGGTGGCGAGCTCGGAAAGCGGAATCTGCTGCCCGGCAGGAGCGGGAACGAGAAGATCGCCGATGTCACGAGCGCTGGAACGGTATTGCGGCTCCATGCGAACGATGAGGTCGAAGAGTTTTTCGCCCTGAATGACTTGTGTGGCGACTTGCCCGCCGATGGCGGCCTGGACGACGGCTTCTACGTCGGCGACATTGATGCCATAACGAGCGATCTTGGCGCGATCGGCGTCAACGATGACATTGGGCTGGCCGAGTTCGCGGACGACGGTGAGCTCCTTGAAGCCGGGAGTCTGAGCTAAAACGTTGCGAATCTCGACGGCTTTTTTCTCAAGTACGTTGAGATCCGGGCCGAAGATTTTGACGGCAAGCGAAGATTTGAGGCCAGTCAGGGCTTCATCAACAGCGTCTTCGGCAGGTTGAGTGAAATTAAAGATGACGCCCGGATAGGCCGAGAGATCCTTATCGAAGGCCTCGCTCAACTCTTCCTTGGTATGAATCTTTCCGGTTTTCCAGGTTTTGTCGTCGTAGGGCTTCAATCCGACATAAAACTCGCAATTGAAGAAGCCGGTGGGGTCCGTGCCGTCATCGGTACGGCCAAGCTCCGAGCCAACGACGGTGACTTGCGGATATTTCGCGAGAATATTACGAACCTGAGGCGCGAATTTGGCGGCTTCCTCGAAAGAGATCGTGTAGGGCATGGTGGCGCGAAGCCAGAGAGCGCCTTCATCGAGGTGCGGGAGAAATTCGCCGCCGATATAGGGGAGGAGCAAAAGGGTCGCGCCGAAGATGATGGAAACAATGATGAGAGTCAGCGCAGGATGATTGAGGCAGAACTCAAGCTGCTTGCCATAGCCGACGCGGATGCTTTCGAAAATACGGTTGGGCTTTTCCTTGATGCCGTTCTTGAACCAGTAAGAAGCAAGGACGGGAACGAGCGTAAGCGTGAGGATGAGGGCGCCGACGAGCGCGAAAGCCATGGTGTCCGCCATTGGATGGAAGAGTTTCCCGGCCGGCCCGGAGAGGGCGTAGATGGGAATATAGCCGGCGATGATGACGGCAACGGAGTAAAAAATGGGACGATCCACGTCGTGAGCGGCAGCGACGATGACTTCAAAGATGTCGTAATCCTGGCCGTGGCGAAGGCTCAACTCACGGTAGATGTTTTCGACCATGACGATGGTGCCGTCGATGATGATGCCGAAGTCGATGGCGCCGATGGAGAGAAGGTTGGCGGCTTCCCCGGTGGCATGGAGAAAGATAAAGGCAAAGAGAAGCGCCAGGGGAACGGTCAAGGCGGTGATTATGGCGGCGCGAAGGCTGACGAGGAAAAAGATGAGCACGAGAAGGACGAGCGCCATGCCGCGCAGGAGATTGCCTTCGACGGTGTCGGTGGTGACTTTTACGAGATCGCTTCGGTCATAGTAGGTGCGGACTTTGACGTCGGGAGGGAGAAGATCGCGGTTGATCTCGACGGTTTTTTTCTCGACGCCCTGGAGTACGTTTTGCGTTTGTTCGCCGCGGCGCATGAGGATGACGCCTTCGACGGCGTCGTCGTTATTGGTGTGCTTGGCGGGATCCTGGAAGCCGAAAATGCCGAGGCGCGGAGCGATGCCGATGACAACGCGGCCGATGTCCTTGACGCGGATGGGAACACCGTTGGCGCTGCCGACGACGACTTCGCCTATGTCCGCCGTGTCCTTGACGAGGCCGAGACCGCGGACATAGTAAAACTGTCCGCCCTGCGTGTAGAAGCCACCGCCCGTGTTGGCGTTATTGATGCTGAGAGCGTTGAGAACCTGCACGACGGGAAGGTGATAGTTGTAGAGCTTAACGGGATCGAGAAGGACGTGGTACTGCATGGTAGGACCGCCGAAACCGGAATCGTCGGCGACGCCAGGAACGCTGCGATAGGCGCGTTCAAGAATCCAAGCCTCGATGGTGTGCAACTCCATCGGGGAACGATCGGGACTTTCGATTACGTAGCGATAGACGAGCCCGCTGGGACTGAAGAGCGGAGCCATGCTGGGCGTGACGCCAGCGGGGAGAGCAGCGTCACTGAGGCGTTCGAAAACGACCTGGCGCGCGAAGTATGCGTCGGTGCTGTCTTCAAAAGTGAGGATGACGTCCGAAAGGCCGTAAAGCGAGATGGAACGCATGATCTTCAGATTCGGCGTGCCATTCATGGCCAACTCGATCGGAAGCGTGGTGAGGCGCTCGACCTCTTCGGCGGCGTGGCCGGGCCATTGGGTGATGAGCTCGACCATCGGCGGAGAGAGGTCGGGATAAGCATCGACAGGCATGCGCCGGAACGATTCGGCACCAGCAACCACGATCAACAACGTGATCATCAGCACCAGAAAGCGCTGCTGAAGGGCGAATTGAACAATGCGATGGATCATCGTGTTTTTCTTTCGGCGGCGACTTCCATTAATGCTCCAAAGAATTCTTGAATTGCAGGAAAAGGCTTCCGTCGCCGACGACGTGCTCGCCTTCCTTTAGCCCGCTGACAATCTGCGTACGACCCAAGTGGCTGTCGCCGAGCTGTACGAGGCGACGGGCGAATTCCATCGAGTTGGTCGTGGACTGAACATAGACAAACGGCTCGTTTTCGGCACCGCGAAGGACGGACGCGTCCGGAACAGTAATCGCATTGGCGATGGCGCCCGCATTGACGGAAGCCGTGACGTACATGTCCTTCTTCAGTTTCTGGGAAGGATTTTCGGTGACGATGCGCGCCTGGAGGGTGCGCGTATTGGGATCGAGCGCGCTCGCGATGTAGGAAATCTTGCCGTGGAATGTTTCGGGGTACGTGTCCGTGGTGACCTCAACGCTGTCGCCCAAATGAACGTAGCCCACCTCGCCCTGATAGATGTTAACGAGCACCCAAACCGTGTTCATGTTGGAAATGGTGAAGACTTGCGTGGCGCCGGCTTGCAGCAATTGGCCTGGACCGACGAGGCGCTCGACGATTTCTCCGCTCACCGGTGCAAACACGGGAACTTGCGACGTGGTTTTCGGCGTATTTTTCATAAGCGACTCCGGATCGTTCACGCCGAGAACACGGAGAGCATCCTCGCTGGCCTGGAGATCCGCCTGAGCCTGCGTGCGAGTGGATTCTGCCTGCTGAAAGTCAGCGAGGGCGATGGCGCCGTGGTCGAAAAGACCCTGCGCGCGAGTGTAGAACTTGTCGGCGAGCAGAAAAGCGTCACGAGCTTTGATGTAAGCGGAGCGCGCGGCGGAGTAGTCCGGGCTGTTGACGGTGAGAAGCGGCTGGCCCTCGCGAACGGTTTGACCGGGAGCGACGAGGAGCTCGTGGACGGGGCCGCCAATGGCGGCGAAAACCGGCGTGGTCATGAAAGCGTTAT
Organism: Candidatus Acidiferrum sp.; assembly: GCA_049641765.1. GTDB lineage: Bacteria > Acidobacteriota > Terriglobia > Acidiferrales > UBA7541 > Acidiferrum. Next base: position 25,756 of record JBAQJX010000090.1, on the reverse strand, counting down.
AGGCCACAGCGCCAGTGAGGCGTAGGACACGAGGGATCGTCGATTTCTGGACCTCGACGACCTGGACGTGGGCCATTTGGTCCGAAGGAACGGTGAAGAGCGAAGCGGTTTCCGCCTTCGTCTCGCCGGCCGAGAACGAAGCCATCTTGGACTCGGACGCACCTGGACCGCAGCCCGCGAGAGAAATGAGTGCGGCGGCCGATACGAGAGCGGCGGCCGGAAAAAGCATGGCCCGAAACTGCATTTTAAATTTCATGGCAAACTCCTGGTTCCAACGGCTTCGCGCATCTGTTCGAGCGCGGTCATGTAACTTGCAAGGGCCTGGCGATAGGCAAGCTGGTTCGAGCGGTAAGTCCGCTCCGCATCGAGAAAATCGAGGAGACTGGCGGCGCCTTTTTGGTAAGCGTACTCGGTAATATCGCGCGATTTCTCAGCCTGGTCGACGTAACCGCCGCGGTAAAGCTGAATAATTTGATCGTTGGAGTGCAAAGCCTCATAAGCGTCGACGACGTCCGTTATGACTTGCTCGGCGGCTTCATTTTGCAATTCCTGGAATTGGGTGATGGCGTACCTGGTGCGCGCGATTTCGCCTTGATTGCGGTCGAAAATGGGCAGATCGATATTGAAATAGAACGCGCCGCTGTTCTGGCCGTTGGTGTGGGTGTAGTCAAAAGTGACGTTTAAATCGCGCTTGCCGTTGGCCTGAGCCAGCGACTCCTGGCTGTGGGCGGCGGTTACGCCCAATTGGGCAGCCTGCAGATCCGGGCGCGTACGAAGAGCCAGAGCTTTCAAATCGTCGAGACCTTCGTGGACGGGCTGATAATCGAGCGAACCTTCCACGTCGTAATTGTCGGGAACGGATTCGAACCCGAGAAACTGGCGAAGAGCGGCAAGCGCCTGGACTTTGGAGAGCCTGGCTGCGAAAACGTCCGACTGGAATTGCAGCAACTGCAATTTGATTTTGAGGAAATCCCCTTCGCTCATATCGCCGGCCTTGAAGCGGGCGTCACTGATATCAACGGTCTTTTGAAAACTGTCGTAGTCTTGCTGGGCAAGATCAAGGGTGGATTGCGCGAGCAAAACGTTGATGAATTGCGAGGCGAGATTGAAGGTGAGCTGACGCTCGTTGTCCGTCACCTGAGCGCGCGTTACGGCGGTCGCGTCTTTCGCGGCTTGCAAACGATGCTGGCGCTTCCCGCCACGTTCGAAGAGATAGCCGATGCCGACGTCGAACTGCGCCTGGTTCGCCAAATAGTTCGTATTGAACTCGCCAGGATTGAAGAGCGGAAAAAATTGCGTATCCCAGGACAAGATGGGATTGGGGCGAAGATTGGCGGTAATTTCCTGCGCTTGATTTTGAAGTATGGTCGATTGCGCGGCGAGAAGGGCGTGATTGTGCTGCAAGGCAAGGCGAATTGCTTCATCGAGGTTGATGCGCTTGGGAGAGGGCTGTGAGGTGTCAGCGCGTGGCGGCGAGGGCAAAGCCTGGGTGGAAGATGCAGGCGGAGCCGCCGGGGGATTCTGCTGTGCGAATAAACAGACAGGGAGAGCCAACAGCGCCGTGGCCCATGCCATTCCTTTCCTCATGTGAGTACTCCTCAATAGTCCCGCGACGCAGGGACAAGTGGATGCAGTTATGGTGGAACGGGCGAATTAGAAAAAAGATGGAGAATTACAGAGCAGGAGGAGCTCGAGGCGAAGTGGTGCGAGGAAGCTCAACCGAGGGAGAAAGAACGGCGACGAAAACTTCGACGCGGCTGACAACGGGAACCACGGAAAGGGTTAGAGTTTGCGGCGCGACCGCGGAACCGACCGTGGAACAAATCTGGCAAGGATGCGAACTCGCCGGCCCGGAAGTCAGGTCGGCGCAAAAATGGAATTGCGCCGCGAGGAAGATCATTCCGAGCAGCAAAGCGCCTAACCGAATTCGATCGGGTTTGAGGAACATCCTTGTACTATGACGGAGCTTAGGCCGGAATGGTTGCGGGGTCAAGTAACGGATTGGCTGGATAAGCCAATATCAGAAACCGAGAGGCCGGCACGGACATCAATGGTGTTAGGCTGGATTGAGTTCATGGGATCGCGCAGAAGCATATTCGGACGAAAGAACGTTAACCGCGCGCTGGCGATCTTTGCATGCGTGATGCTGTTGTATTTCGCGGGAGGCGGCAGCCTTCTTCACCAGCACACGAACAACCCCGAAACGCCGTGCCATATTTGCCAGTCGCTGCATGTGCCCGTGCTGGCCGCAGCGTCGCTGGACCTGGTTGCCGCGCCCGAACTCATCGCCAGATTTTCTAAGATCACGCAGCACGCTGCGCCGAGCGAACGTCTTCCTCTGCACCGCGCTTCCCGAGCGCCTCCCACCGCGTAATTTCCATCTCTCGAAAGTGAAACGCAAACAGGAGTGTTGAGCCTTTTCCGGGCCGGCACCACCGCCGTATTCCAGGCGGTCCCTATCCACATCCACACAAGCAGTCACCCGCAAAGGGATGGAGAAAAAATGGGAAAGCAATTGGGGAGCTACGTGATTTTGGCTTTGGCGTTGTTGTTTTCTGCCGCGACGAGCTGGGCGCAGAGCGGAAATTCGGGGTCGATCGCGGGAGTGGTGAAGGATTCTTCGGGAGCGGTGGTGCCGAATGCCACGGTGGAAATTTCCGACCCGGTGAGCGGCTACGACCGTACAACGACCACTGCAGGCGATGGGTCTTTCCGGTTCACAAACGTACCTTTCAATACATACCATACGGTGATCACGGCGAATGGATTTGCCGCCTCCACCGAAGACGCGAACGTGCGATCGGCAGTGCCAGTTACCTTGGCGATCATTCTGAAAGTTGGAGCGGCAACCACGAGCGTCACCGTGGAAGCAAACGGCGGCGACTTGGTGGAAAACGATTCGACGTCCCATACGGACGTGGATCGGGGCCTGTTTCAGAAGGTACCTCTCGAGAGCGCGTCTTCTTCACTCAGCTCGCTGGTAACGTTGACGGCGCCGGGAGTCGCGGCGGACTCGAATGGATTGTTTCACGGATTCGGCGATCACGCGTCAAACTCGTTCTCGATCGATGGACAGCCGATCACGGACCAGCAAAGCAAAGTGTTCTCGAATCAGCTTCCCGTGGATTCGGTGCAATCCCTCGAAGTGATTCAAGGGGCACCACCCGCAGAGTATGGGGGCAAGACCAGCCTGGTGATTGTGGCGACCACGCGGTCAGGTGTGGGGGTTAACCCGGCTCACGGCACCGTGACGTCATCGTACGGGTCGTTTGGCACGGTCAACGCGGGATTTGACTTGGCGTATGGCGGCGACAATTGGGGCAACTTCATTTCGGGCAACGGCTTGGATACCGGGCGATTCCTGGACGGGCCGGAATATACGGTCATGCACGACAAAGGGAATGAGGAAAATCTTTTCGATCGTGTGGACTATAAGCTTTCCTCAGCGGACACCCTGAGCTTGAATGTCGGTTACAGCCGGTCGTGGTTTCAGACGCCCAATTCGTTTGACGCGGAAAATGCGACGGGCTGGAGTTTCAACGCGATAGATCCCGTTTGTCCAGCGGGACAAACGGGGTCTTGCGGAGGTCTGGGACCAAGCGGCGAGCCAGTGGGATCGCAGGACCAGCGCTCGAAAATCGGAACCTTCAACATCGCTCCTTCTTGGACGCGTCTGATTAACTCGCAGACCGTTTTCACGCTGGGCGGGTGGGTGCGACGAGATCAATACAACTATTACCCGAGCGCGAATCCACTCGCCGATTTTACACCCGATCTACAGCAGGAGACCGTCGCTCAGAATCGCTCGCTGCTGAATGCCGGGGCGCGCGCGGTGGTCTCGTACGTCAAGGGAATCAATAACATAAAGGCGGGAGTCAGCTACGAGCATACTTTCCTCGATGAACACGACCACTTCGGAATCGTCGACCCAGGTGTTAACCCGGTTTGTTTGAATGCGGATGGAACTTTCGATACCAACCCGACCATTACTGATCCCGCCGCGTGCGGTGGGATTGGCAATCCGGGCGGCTCTATGAATCCCGGATTTCTACCCCTTTTGGGTTGCTACGATTTGACCAGAACCGCACCGCTGCCGACATCGGACGGTTGTCCAGCGGGGCAGACCACCAGCGGCATATTTACCTTCAACGGCCACACAGACATTAAGGAGACGGCGTTGTTCGCACAGGACGCCATCACGATCAAGAACTTGACTCTTAACCTCGGCCTGCGCGTTGATTTATACAATGGCATCGCCAGCGCACAGCAAGCGGAACCGCGGGTGGGCGTAGCCTACAACATCAAGCGCACCAACACCGTACTGCGGCTTAGCTACGCGCGGACCATGGAGACGCCGTTCAACGAGAACCTGATCCTGGCCAGCACGGGATGCAATAACCCGGTGATCTTCGACTTGCAGTCGGCGGTAGCCGGAGGCCAGTGCGTATCGTCCACGATTCCGCCGCTAAGCCCGGGGAAACGCAACGAATTTCACGCTGGTCTCGAGCAAGCCTTCGGAAAGTACCTGGTCATCGACGGCGAGTACATCTGGAAGTACACGACGAGGGCGTTTGACTTCAGCGTGCTCGGCGACACTCCGATCACGTATCCGATTGAGTGGGCCAGTTCGAAAATTCCCGGATATGCCATTCGTGCAAGCTTGCCGGACTTCCATGGCCTCACGGCCTACGCCGTCACGTCCAGCGTGGCGGCGCGTTTCTTCGGTCCGCAGGTGAGCGGAATTGGGGCCACACCGGGAGTGGCAGGCTCCGTGTTCCGAATCGATCACGACGAGCTCCACAATATGACGACCCACGTTCAATATCAGCCATGGAAGCGATCCCCATGGTTGGGATTTAACTGGCGCTACGATAGCGGCCTTGTGGCAGGTCCGGTGCCGTGCGCCGGAGGCAACTGCGCTAACGGGCCGCTAGGCACGGATAGCGTCGTAGACACTTCCATAATCACAGCTGACCAACAGTTCCAGGCGGGAATCTTCTGCGGAAATGTCTTTGCTACTCCAACAACTCCAATCAGTTCGTCTTTGGGGGTCAATCTGTGTCCGGCCTCAATGTATGGATCAAAATACGTATCAATTCCAGCGCCAGGGACGGAAAATGATGACAAAAACCCGCCGCGCATCGCGCCGCGCAACCTGTTTGATATCGCGGTAGGAGACGACAACTTGTTCCGTGGCGACCGTTACAAATGGAGCCTACGTCTGACCGCCGTTAACATCACCAATAAAGAGGCACTTTACAACTTCATCTCCACATTCAGTGGCACGCACTACGTCACTCCCCGTGGGCTGACCGCAGAGCTGGGATTCCATTTCTAAATGAACTGGGCCAAAGAGCTTGCACGGTTAACCGAAGAACTTTCGCCAGGCGAAACGATGGCTCAATCTACAGAGCGCGGAAGAGACGGGGGATTCCCGAGGAATCCCCCCAGCCAGAAGCACAAGGCTGAGCCAAAATACACGGGCATCCGGGAGTGGCAGGCGGAGCTTTCGATTTCGCGGCTATTTCGCACCAGCATTCGGCTGCAAACCGCGTTCGACCGTTGCTTCAGCCAATTCGGCATGACCGCGCAGGAGGCGGCCGTGCTGGTGCATTGCGCGGAAGAAGGAGAGACTTCGGCCGGGAAACTTGCCAAGGCCATCGGCAGGGACAAAGGAAAGATTACTCGCTTCGTCGACAGGCTCGAGACAAGCGGTTTCCTTACCCGGCGAAGCGATCCTCGCGATCACCGGTTGCTAATCATCAGGGCGACGAACAAGGGGAGGCGAGTTGCCCCGGAGCTAAAAGCGCGATTTGAGGAAATTCGGGGCCAGTTCTTCCAGGGGATTCTAAACGTGGACATCGACAAGCTGGAAACCCTGCTTTCCCAACTGCATGCGAACGCCGAACGCCTCTGCGGGGAAAAGGCCGGCAAGGGTCTTTACCGATAGGAACAAGATAGCCGGAAAGAGCAACGCAACCGGTTACCCCTACATCCAATGAGATTCCGGACTGGGTGAAGGTGGGGGCCACACCCGGCTTTCGTCCAGACGCGTGCAGTTGGAGATTGAGGCACACCCTGCCCTCGCCGGACTTCCGGTTTCTGCGGTTCAACTTGACAATGAAGGGTACGTCGTCCGGCTGGCGCGGGGGAAAATACCGCTCGGCAATCCGACTGACTCGTTTAATCAAAGAAAGAGCACGTTCCTAGAGATCGTGCCCATCGTCTAGAATATGAACTTTTTTCTTAATGCAGTGTTCCGCTTTGCGGCAAGCCCTGTCTCCGGTGAGGGTTCAAGACCGCAGCTCGCCATACGCAGGCGGCTCGTCGGAGTCTGGCTGTTGCTCTTCCTGGGCGCCACGATTCCATTGTTCGGTCAAAGCACTTCATCGAACCGCCAGAAGCCGCAGACGGGTTCCATTCATGGAACTCTTTCCACCAAGCAAGATAACGCCTCCTCCGGCCTGTCAGGAATCAGCGTATCGCTGACCACCGTTCCCCCCGACGCGAACCCACTGACCGCGGAGACGGATGACGCGGGACATTACGAATTCAAGGGCCTCAAGCCTGGAAGCTATACGGTTTCCGTGAATCAGCAGGGATTCAAGGCCGTAACGAAAACGGTTACCGTGGCCGCCGGGCAGGACGTTGCTCTAGACATCAGCCTGGAACTTGAGACGGTCGCCGAGAAGGTCGAGGTCCAGGAACAAACTCAGGTCATTTCAACGGAAAGCGTCGCCAATCCAGAGGCAACCGTGACGCACCGCGAACTGGTTGCTCTGCCCACGCCGGAGGAAAAGATCCGGGAAGTGATTCCCATTACTCCCGGCGTGATCAAAACGATGGATGGAAAGCTGACATTCAAGGGAGCGGACGAAAATCAGAGCCTCTTTCTGGTGAATTCCGCGCAGACGGCGGATCCGGTGACCGGGAGCTTTTCCATTGCTGTTCCCACGGATGCGGTGCAGTCGTTCGCGGTGTACAAGACGCCGTATAACGCGGGACTTGGGAGCTTTTCGGGCGGATTGACGACGATCGAAACGAAGCCTCCCCAGGAAAAGTGGAATTTCTATCTGAAAAATTTTGTGCCATCCATTCTTGGCAAGAACGACTCGATGGTGGGTATCGCGCAAGCGACTCCAGGGGTTGATTTCGGCGGACCGCTGTTCGGCGACAAACTATTCTTCTCGGAAGTCTTCCAGTACGACATGAAAAAGACCACGGTTCGCGGGTTGCCCTGGCCAGACGATATCAACAAGAAACAAGGCTTCAATTCCTTTACAACCCTCGAGCTTGTTCTTTCGCCCAAGCAAATCGTGACTCTCACGGTGAACGCTTTCCCGCTTCGGCAGCAGCACGTCGGCATCGATGCCCTCGTTCCTGAGCCCGCCTCGAACGACCTGAATCAAAAGGGAATCGCCCTACATTTGTCCGATAAGTACGAGCTGGATTCCGGGGCGATTTTCAGCGCGATTGCGCAGTACACGCGGTTTGACAGCAATGCTCACGGCGAGGGATTGGATGACATGCTGATCACCCCGGAGGGCTGGGGCGGGAATTTTTTCAACCAATGGTCCAGGAGAGGCAAGCAGTTCCAGTTTCTGCCGACGTATCAATTTGCGGAGAAACACTGGCTGGGCCGGCATGAGATTCATGTGGGCGTAGACCTGAACTATCGTTCTTATTTCGGCGTGAGCACGGCGGATCCGATCCAGCTGCTCGCGCAGGATGGCACGTTAGAAGAGGAGATTAACTTTCAGCCGGCGGGTGCTCAGATTACTTCTGACACTGCGGTTGCCGAATTCGTCCAGGACCACTGGATACTAAACCCCCACTGGACGGTCGATGTGGGGGCGCGTGTCTCCAGCGAGACGTCCGGCTGGTCCGCAGCCTTCGCACCGCGCGCGGCCATCGCGTATTCGCCTGGTACCGACGGCAAGACAGTGATACGAGCGGGGACTGGGTTGTTCTATAGCATGCTGCCTTTGCTGGCATCCGACTTTGACGTGAACCCGACTCGCGAGGTGAGCCTGTTTAATTCCACCGGACAGTTGATCGGGCCGCCCGTAACGTACACCAACGCCTACGTGGGCGGGGCGAATCCGCTAAGCGGCGGCATTTTGCCCCAGGGGCCAGGCACAACGCCGCGCAATTTCACGTGGAATATCGAAGGGGACCGCGAATTGCGGAGAAACATCGTGTTGCGGGTCGGCTATATCCAAAGCCAAACGAGCTACCTGTTCGTCGTCAATCCGTTCACTGGTCCGGCAGGCGGACAATCCTTTTTGGGCCTGACAAACACCGGCTCCTCCAGCTATCGCGAGCTGGAGAGCACGGTGCGCTTTACCGTTCACCAGCACAACGAGGTGAACGCCTCCTACATTTGGAGCCGCACGTTGGGTGATTTGAACAATCTTTCCGACGTGATGATTCCGTTCTTGCAGCCTGTCATCCGGCCAAACGTGTATGGGATATTGCCTTCCGACGTGCCGCAGAGGGTCGTAACCTGGGGAGTTTTTTCCTTGCCGAAGAAGTTTACGTTCAGCCCCATCCTCGACGTGCATTCCGGCTATCCCTATTCGAATGTAGACGTGCTGCAAAACTACGTCGGCACGCCGAACGGGCAGCGCTTTGCCACATTTCTCTCTTTGGATGTGAAAGTGTATCGCGTATTCCAGGTTCCGTTTCTTGGGGCGAAGAGCGGCAAGGTCCATCACATTCGGCTTGGATTCTATGCGCTGAACGTCACCAATCACGGCAATTTCAACGCCGTCTACAACAACGTGACGGCGCCAAACTTCGGGCAGTTTGTCGGCTTCCTCGACCGGCGCGACGGCGCGGTGATTGACTTCATCGATTGAGCCTTCCGGATAACTAATGTTCACTTGCTCGGATTTATCTCTAAGGATGAGCGCGTGTCGCCTCCGCGTAGCTTTGAACAGGCATCCTGCTAGAATAGGACACGGAGCGGTCCTTCGAAGCAGGTGAGGGCGCGAAAGCTGTTTGAACCAATGACGAATCTCTGAGGAGCCGCGGACAGACAGCCCGTGTGCACGGCCTGTCCCGCTGGAACGTCTTTCTCGGCGAACGCGCCGGAAATGACGAGCGAGCGGGGCAGGAAAGCCTAACGGTTGGCTCGTGGCGCCCACCTAATTCAGAGGTTCACAGCCTAGCTCCCCACGGCCAAGCAGTCCGCTCCTTTTCTTGTGTCGTCAGGCCAATCGCTTGGCGAACGCTTCTCACTTTTTGCAGCAAGGCAGGAGTAAAAGTAGCTCTCGACCGACGGTAGAGGCTGGTCTCCTAACTTAGGGCCGGTCATGCTCCTACCCGTCGCGAGCTCTCTCCAAATATGCGCGTCCTCTTCATTGGTGACATTGTCGGCTCGCCGGGGCGGCAGATTGTCCGCGACCGGCTCGCGGACATCGTCGCGCAGCAGAAGATCGATCTGGTCATCGCCAACGGCGAAAACTCCGCCTCGGGCTTCGGCATTACGCCGCGGCTGGCCGAGGAGCTCCTGGCGATGGGCATCGACGTCCTCACGGGCGGCAACCACAGCTGGGACCGCAAGGAAATCATGGAATTCATGCCTCACGAACCGCGGCTGCTGCGGCCGGCGAACTTCCCCGAAGGCAATGTGGGCAGCGGGCTTTACACCGGCACGGCAAAGAATGGCGTGAAGTACGCCGTGCTCAATTTGCAGGGGCGCGTCTTCATGACGCCGATCGACGATCCCTTTCGAAAAGCTGACACCGAGCTGGCCAGGTTGACGGATGACGTCGCCTTCGTCTTCGTGGACATGCACGCCGAGACCACCAGCGAGAAGCTCGCGATGGGCTGGTATCTGGACGGGCGCGTCACGGCGGTCGTGGGAACGCATACCCACGTAGCCACCGCGGACGAGCACGTCTTGCCTGGCGGAACGGCTTTCATTACCGACGTGGGAATGAGCGGTCCGCACGGAGGCGTGATCGGGATGGACCGCGACGGCATCATTAAGAAATTCCTCAACGGGCTGCCGGCGCGGTTCGAGGTGGCCTCCGGCGATGTGCAGATGAACTCCGTGCTGATCGAAACGGATGACGACGGACCTCGCAACTCCTCCGGCCGTCTTCGCGCGCGGTCGATTGAACGCCTCCGCTTCAAGATTGACTAATCCGCGCAGGAAGGGATTTGAAACGGGCAACCTGCCGGCTCGCGTCATACTCTGAAGACTCAGGACAATAGGGGTTGGAAATATCGTGAGAATTCTTGCGGGTCTGTGTCTGCTGGCGTGCACGGCAGCGTGCGCGTCCGGGCAGATTGGGCAATACGACGGCGAGCTTTCGGCCACGAAGCGGCTGATGCCGGGCGTTGGGCCGGGATTGCGAGCCCTCAAACACGGCGCGGACGGAAATTTTTATGTTCTGACGGCGCCGGGCTCCTCGGCAGCGGAGTTTGACCCGTCGGGAAAACTGATTCGAAGGATTCCGGAGCTTGATGAAGACAAAGGTTCCAATACGAAATCTTCTTCACCGACAGGCATCATCTTTGGCGAAGACTTAGATGTCGATGCTCAAGGCACCATCTACGTGGCGGATCGCGGCGCCAACGCCATCAAGATTTGGGATACCAAGGGAAATGCGCGAACGATAAAAATTAATTCGCCCGTCTCTGTCGCGTCGCTGCCCGATGGAGAGGTGGCCGTGGCCACAATGCGTGAGCCGCACCTCGTGGTTGTTTTCGATAAGAACGGCGCGGACGTACGCGAGTTTGGCGAGCCACAGCCGATTTCTGAACGGCCGGAATTGAACCGTTTTCTGAATATCGGAATCATGGTGACGGACGGCGCCAACCATCTTTACTACGCGTTTCCCTACTTGCCGGAAGCCACCGTGATCCCCTACGACACGAACGGGTACGCCGGGCAGGAGATTCAATACACCGGAGTGGACGCGTGGCCCGCCGCGCAAGCGACCCGCAAGGAAATCGCGCGCCAAGAGCAGCACGGCGAACCGCCGGTTTTCAAGCGCATCCTCACGGCCGTCGGCGTGGACCGCTCGAACGGAGAAGTCTGGATGGCCCTCGGCGACAAGCTTCTGCACTTCGATAAAGATGGAGATCGGAGAGCGACGTACCTGCTGTTCACGCCGGAAGGCGCACGCATCGAGGCAAACACGATTCTCATCGACAAAGATCATCTCATCGTCGGAAGCGATCCGCTGGGCGTCTATCAATTCGATCGGCCGGATAAAAAGTCGCAATAAAAATAATTTTCCTCAGCGCGATTTGGGCCGATTCTGTGCAAACAGACGCGGCCGCGCGAAAAATTTCTGAAGATTCCCGTGAAAAAACGCAGCTTGCGGGCATATTGCACAAAAATTGTGCTTGTGGAAAACCTGTGTATGCCATGTGGACCCCGGTGAATCCCTTCGCACACTTTTCGCTTGCTCGAATCCATCCAATCGGCGACAATCCCGCGCTGTCTGATAGCGGCGGTACGAGGGCCGAAATTCCAGAAGGGCCGCGCACGGGGCGTCAGGGGAACGCAGCACGCTCCGGTACGGGCACGAATCCCGAAGATTGAAGAAAATACAGGGCTGACCTACTTTCCACAGTTTTTTCACATCTGTGGAAATGACAGGGAGAGATTTTCTCTTGCGATGACTACTGCGACGAATTCCTGGGACCGATTCTTAGAACGCGTGAAGTCCCGGGTGAGCATCAACACGTATACGACCTGGTTTCAGCCCACGCGGCTCAATCGAGCTGAAGGCGAGAACCTTTTCGTTCAGATCCCTAGCACCGTTTTCCGGCAGGTTCTGACGCGGACCTACGGCGAGATCGTCAAAGCGGTGTTCCATGAGCTTGGGACCCCCAATGTGAAAGTGCAGTACGTATGTACGGAGGAAGAACCCGTGCCTGCCGTTTCCGCAACTTCCGGCGTGAAACAAGCCAAGCTCGACTTTGAGAGCAGCGATCACCAGTTGAACGTGCGCTACAGCTTCGAATCCTTTGTGGTCGGCAAATCCAATGAGTTCGCGCACGCGGCGGCGCGCGCCGTGGCGGAGCAGCCTTCGAAGGCCTACAACCCGCTTTTCCTGTATGGCGGTGTGGGCATGGGCAAGACCCACTTGATGCACGCTATTGGGCACACCATCAAGAAGCGCAATCCGGCTATGCGGCTGAGTTACGTGAGCGCGGAAAAGTTCACCATCGAAGTGATCAATTCGCTGCGGTTCGACCGCATGACCAGTTTCCGCGACCGTTTCCACACCGTCGACGTGCTGCTGGTGGACGACATCCAGTTCATCGCGGGCAAGGAACGGACCCAGGAAGAGTTCTTTCACACGTTCAATGCGCTTTACGAGCAGCAGAAACAGATTGTCATCTCTTCCGACTGCTTGCCGAAAGAAATCAATTCCATCGAGGAGAGGCTGCGCTCGCGATTCGAATGGGGCTTGATTGCGGACATCCAGCCGCCCGACCTGGAAACTAAGATCGCGATTCTCCAGAAAAAGGCGGAGAACGACCGGTTTACTCTGCCTGATGAGGTGGCCGAGTACATCGCGCGAGCCATCAAATCCAACGTGCGCGAGCTCGAAGGCGCGTTGACCCGGCTCATGGCTTATGCGTCCTTGACGGGCGCCACGATCTCGCTGGCTACCGCGCAGCAGGTTCTGCGCAACATCATCGCGTCGCAGGAAAAGCGCGTCACCATCGACCTGATTCAAAAGCGTGTGAGCGAGCATTTTAATATGCGGGAACAGGACCTCAAAGTTCGCAGCAATACACGCGCGATCGCCTTTCCACGCCAGGTCGCTATGTACATCGTGAAGCAACTCACCACCGCTTCTCTGCCGGAAATCGGCCGGCAGTTCGGCGGGAAGCATCACACCACCGTGCTGCACTCGATCAACAAGATCGAGGAAATGCGCCGTTCGGACAAAGACTTGAACCGGACCATCACTCGCCTGATGGATACACTGCAATAGCGGCTTTCGCAGCGCGTTTTTTTCCTATCCTTTCGATTGCCTTGACTCGAAGTACGTTTTTCCTTCTTAAGCCATGCCATGTCTAGAGACTGTCAGCCCAGCAAGGCTCTTCGCGCTGAGTCTTTGTGCGAATCCGTCGCCCGCGAATCCTGTGAATTGGCGTTGAAGAAGATGCGGAAAATGTGTTGACCGTTGAGCATAAGTTAGGGACTTGAAGTGGGTCGCAGCGACAGTGAGCCGCGTTATCACCGTTTCCCACAGTTCGCCACTTCCAACGATTCATGCCAGCCCATTGTGCTAAAAGCAGTTGCCGCGCTTTCCACAGTTCCACAGCACTCATCACAACAACAAGCTCCCATATCCCTTAAAACTTGAAACTGCTCTTGTTGTAATGATGGTGGTTGTGAAAAAGATCTCCGAGATTCAAAGAGTCGGCTTTTCCCAAAAGGGAACGACAGAATTCCCATGGATTCCCACGCATTTCCACAGACTTTGCTCTGGTACTGGGCTTTATACTTTGCGAAAAAACGAGTACAGTACGACAGCGGTGGAAGAGCGGCGAGGAGCTTAAATGAGCGCACCAGGAACCGCACGCGAGGAACATCAAGCGATGGAATTCAGTGTTACAAAATCGGCGCTGTTGAATGAACTCAATACGACGCAAGGCGTCGTTGAGCGCAAGACGACAATACCCATTCTTTCGAATCTGCTGGTTGAGGCCAAGGGGAGCCAATTAACGATCACTGCGACTGACCTTGAGCTGAGTGTCCGCACGTTCTGCGAAGCGAAGATCAAAAAAGAAGGCGCGGGAACGATTCCCGCGAAAAAACTTCTCGAGCTCGTGCGCTTGCTCCCCGAAGGCGAGATCAAGGTCAAGCTGCTCGAAAATCATTGGGTGGAAATCGTCAGCGACAAGAAGAAGTACAAGCTTGTCGGAATGGCCAAGGAAAACTTCCCAGCCCTGCCCACAATGCCCCACACGCTCGTGAAAATCTCCGCTTTGGTGCTCGAGAGCCTGATCGCGAAGACAAAGTTTGCGATCTCAATGGAAGAATCGCGTTACACATTGAATGGCGGTTTGCTCATCCTGAAGCCGGACACGCTCGCGATGGTAGCGACCGACGGCCATCGCCTCGCTCTTGCGGAAACGGATCAGAAACTTGCCGGCTTGAACGGCGAAGTGAAAGTTCTCATTCCTAAGAAAGCGATGGATGAAGTGGAGAAGCTTGCCAGCGCGGCTGGCTCCGACGCTTCCATCGAATTTGCCAAGGACGAAAGCCATTTGTTTTTCCAGGTCGGCCACCGTCTCTTGATTTCGCGCATCCTCACCGGCCAATTTCCCAACTACGAAGCCGTGCTTCCCCGCGACAACAACAAGACCGTCGTGCTCGAGCGCGCTGAGCTTAGCGATGCAGTACGGCGCGTTTCGCAACTTGCCGATCAACGTTCGCATGCCGTGAAGCTAGCTGTGTCGAAGGAAGGCGTCGAGATTTCCGCTTCGAGCCCGGAATACGGGGAGGCCAAGGAAAATATCGAGAAGGACTATCAAGGGGACGCCATCTCCATTGGCTTCAATTCCTCTTACATGCTAGATTTCCTTGCCGCCGCGGCCGATGGCCCGGTCAGCATCGAGCTAAAAGACGAACAATCCGCCGGCCAGATGCGCCCGCTCGCCGACGAGTCCTATCGCTACCGCTACATCATCATGCCCATGCGCATCTGATGCGCACGTCGAACTCAGAATTCCTCCAAGAATAGTGATCCCTAAAGGCGCTCTCATGAGCGCCTTTTTTTATTTCCATTAGCTTCTGTGAATGTCCATAACTTAAAGAAACTAAATATCTTAGACGTTGAGTGGGTGTATTCTCCCCTTGAGAAACTCACACGATTCAGGTACACTGAAGTGGCTGTCGATTCGCAGTTCGGTAACCTCCAAATCGGCACGTCGGCCAGGTAATTTCGGACCCGAAATTTAGCTTCGCGCCAGGAGCTAAGGATCCGGACACTTGGAGTTAAGAAGTCTTCGCCACGTCTCGCTGCGCGAGACGGGATGGAGCAGGAACCCTACGAGTTCTGGATTTGCTCGCTAAATCCGGAATCAAAGGGTAAGGCGACGTACGGAGCATTCCGCGAGCACGCCTTTCCTCGCTTCACAAATGTTTTGGAGAAACTTTTAAGCGCCGAAGCTTGCCGCATAGCTCGGGGTTCGTCTTTGCGCGGCATGAGTATGAGCACGAGAATGATCAGGAGCATACATGGGCGATAAAGAAGCGACGACCGGAAAAGGTCCGGGTCATCAGTACGACGCGAAGTCCATCAAAGTTCTCGGTGGCCTTGAAGCCGTTCGACTGCGGCCCGCGATGTACATCGGCTCGACCGGCGAGATGGGTCTGCACCATCTCGTGTGGGAAGTCGTCGACAACTCGGTCGACGAAGCGATGGCCGGTTTCGCGGATGAAATCAACGTCACTGTGCACGCGGATGATTCCGTCACGGTGGTCGATAACGGCCGTGGCATTCCGGTGGACATGCACGCAACGGAAAAGCGTCCCGCTGCTGAAGTCGTCCTCACCGTGCTGCACGCCGGCGGAAAATTCGACAGCGACACATACAAAGTTTCGGGTGGTTTGCACGGCGTGGGTGTTTCCGTTGTGAATGCCCTTTCGGACCGGCTCGAATTGGAAATTTCGCGCGACGGCGCGGTGTGGGAACAGTCCTATGAAAAAGGCAAGCCAATCTCGAAGCTGAAGCAGACCGGCAAAACACGAAAGACCGGAACTAGTGTTACGTTTCATCCCGATGCGACTATTTTCGACAAGACGACGTTCAGTTTTGACACGCTTTCGCAGCGCCTGCGCGAGCTGGCCTTCCTCAACAAAGGGCTGAAAATCACGCTCACGGATGAGCGCTCGGAGAAGACTGCCGAATTCCGCTTTACGGGTGGAATCGGCGAGTTTGTGAAACACCTGAACCGCGGCAAAACCATGCTGCACGATTCACCGATCTACATCGAAGGAAAGCGCGGCCCCCTCGAGATAGAAATCGCGCTGCAATACAACGACACCTACGGCGAGAACGTTTTTGCCTTTGCGAACACCATCAATACGGTTGATGGCGGCACACATCTTTCCGGTTTTCGTTCCGCGCTGACCCGCACCATCAATAATTTCGCGTCCTCGGCGGGAATGCTGAAAGAGCAAAAGGATGAAGTGACCATCACAGGCGACGACGTTCGCGAGGGCCTTGTAGCTGTCGTCTCCGTGCGCCTGCCGCAGCCGCAGTTTGAAGGACAGACCAAAGGCAAACTGAATAGCGACATCAAGGGCGACGTCGAGCAACTCGTCAACGAAAAGCTTGGCGAGTGGTTCGACAAACATTCAACTGTGGCTCGCCGCATCATTTCAAAGTGCATCGACGCCGCGCGCGCCCGCGAAGCCGCGCGCAAGGCACGCGAACTCACGCGCCGCAAGTCAGCCATGGATTCCAGCGGCCTGCCCGGCAAACTCGCCGATTGCCAGGAGCGCGATCCTTCGCGCTGCGAACTGTTTGTGGTCGAGGGCGAATCCGCCGGTGGCTCGGCGAAAATGGGCCGCGACCGCAAGTATCAGGCCATCCTGCCGCTCAAAGGCAAGATTCTCAACGTCGAAAAAGCGCGTTACGACAAGATGCTGGGCCACGAAGAAATTCGCGCCATCATCACCGCGCTCGGCACTGGAATCGGCAAGGACGACTTCGACGCAGGCAAGCTGCGCTATCACAAAGTGATTCTGATGACCGATGCGGACGTCGACGGCTCGCACATTCGCACTCTGCTGCTGACGTTTTTCTTCCGCCACATGAAGGAACTCATCGAACGAGGACACATTTACATCGCGCAGCCGCCCCTTTATCGCGTGAAGCGCGGCAAGAGCGAGCGATACATCCGCGATGAGCGCGAATTCGCGCACGAGCTGATGAAGCGTGCCACGGAAGACCACGTGGTGAAAGCCAAGGAAGGCGTGTCGCTCGAAGGCGCCGGCCTGACGAAGTTCCTTCTGAATGTGCAGGAATACGAAGCCGCCGCTGCAAAACTTGGCCGCCGCTTGCGCGAGCACGGCCTCGTCGAATTGCTCGCCGAAAGCGGCCTCGAGAAAAAAACGGACTTCGAAGACAAAAAAGCGCTCGAAAAGCTCCTGAAGGAAATCGAGAAGGCCAAGCTCAAGCTCGAAGGAAAAGTTGCCTTCGATGAAGAGCACAGCCTCTACGAAATCCAATTCGGCCCGCCGCACAATCAGAAAGTCAACTGGGCGCTGGCCTCGACGGCGGATTACAAGCGCCTGCGCGGCCTCGCGAAACAGATCGAAGAGTACAACAAGCCGCCCTTCACCGTGGCCCGCAACGGCGACAAAGCCACCAAGGAAAATGTGCACGACGTGCTGAATTACGTCGTTGAAGACGCCAAGAAAGACTTCACCATCACGCGGTTCAAGGGCCTCGGCGAAATGAACGCGGAGCAACTCTGGGAAACCACCATGAACGCGGAGACGCGCACGCTTTTGCAGGTGAAGCTGGAGGACTCCGTCGCCGCCGAAGACATCTTCACGACGCTGATGGGCGAAAACGTCGAAGCGCGCCGCAAGTTCATCGAGGAAAACGCGCTCGAAGTCGTGAACTTGGACATTTGATCGGTGGCAGCGCTGGACAATGCGGACGCGGGTTCCATTCGGAACGCTGTTCGTTGGGGGTTACTGCTTGCGGCAGTCGGCACTGCGGGGTTTCGTTTGCCGCGACTCGTGAATGAATACCACGCATGGCGAGATGCTCTTAACGTTGCGGATCCCTCCAGTGCGGAAGGCTGGCACAGGGTTCTGAAAGTCGAACTGGTCGGCGTCTTGGTTGTGCTGGCGATTGGCATCGGAGTCTTCCGTGTTTTGCGCCCGAAAGCGAAGCCCGCGGCATGATGTGGCAGTTGGGATGGACGACATTGCCTGGGCTGCGTGGTTTGAGTTGCAGCGAGTTTCGCGCGACGCCGACGGAAGCTCCGGACAACGAGCGCGGCGTGGCGATTGAGTTTGCAAACGACGCCGAGCGCGGCGAGTTTTTGAAGCGGCTTGAATCGGAATTTGCAGCGCGGCGCTTTACGAACGCTGCCGATGCCTTCGATTCAGTGAAAGCATTTGTGCTCGAGTACGCAGCAAGCCGATAGATATCGGCTGTAGGGGCACGATAGTTCGTGCCCCTACAGCCGAGAACTGAAGCCACAGCGAGGGGAAATGGCGGACGAGACAAACAAGTCGGTGCTTCTGCCGGTCGATATTGAAGCCGAGATGAAGAAGTCCTATCTCGACTACTCGATGAGCGTGATCATCGCGCGCGCGCTGCCTGATGTGCGTGACGGCCTGAAGCCTGTGCAGCGGCGCATCCTCGTGGCCATGAACGACCTCGGCCTCGCTTCCAACCGCGGCTACCGCAAATGCGCAAAAATCTGCGGCGACACTTCCGGCAACTACCATCCGCACGGCGAGGCTGTCATCTACCCCGCGCTCGTGCGCCTCGCGCAAGACTTCAACATGCGCTACCCGCTGATCGACGGCCAGGGAAATTTCGGCTCCGTCGACGGCGATCCTCCGGCGGCCATGCGGTACACCGAAGCGCGCTTGGCCAAGCTCAGCGAAGACATTCTCGCCGACCTCGAAAAAGAGACCGTCGACTTCGTTCCCAACTTCGATCAGACGCGCGAAGAGCCTTTCGTTTTGCCCTCGCGCATCCCCAATCTCCTCGTGAACGGCGCCAGCGGCATCGCCGTCGGCATGGCCACGAACATTCCTCCGCACAATCTGCGCGAAATCGTCGAAGCCGCCGTGATTCTGCTCGAAAAACCGGACACGCCTCTGAAAGAAATCATGAAGCTTGTGCCCGGTCCGGATTTTCCCACCGGCGCCTACATCGCCGGCCGCGAAGGCATCGAGAGCGCCTACAAAACCGGCCGCGGTAGCTTCATGATGCGCGCCAAAGCCGCCATCGAGGAAGTCGGCAAGGACCGCGAAAACATCGTCGTCACCGAGATTCCGTACCAGGTAAACAAATCAAAGCTCATCGAACGCATTGCCGAGCTCGTCCAATCGAAAAAAATCGAAGGCATCGCCGACGTTCGCGACGAATCGTCCCGCGAAGGCATGCGCGTGGTCATCGAAATCAAACGCGGCGAGGAATCGCAGCTCATTCTCAACAATCTTTTTAAGCACACGCAGATGCAGGAATCGTTCGGCATGATCCTGCTCGCTATCGTCGGCGGCCAGCCGCGCGAGCTTGGCCTGATTCCGCTCATCAAGCTCTTTCTTGAACACCGTCGCGACGTCGTCATTCGCCGCACACGTTACGAGCTGCGCAAAGCCGAAGAGCGCGAGCACATTCTCGTCGGCTATCAAGTTGCGCTCGATCATCTCGACGCCGTGATCCGCATCATCCGCGGTTCATCGAGCCGAGCCGAAGCCAAGCAGAACTTGCTGAATTATTTCTCCGATCAACCCGCGACCATCACGGAGAACGGAAAATCTCGGAAACTCGAAGGCGTCAAGCTCGACGGCCGCAAATATCGCGTCGCCGCTCTTGAAGGCGAAATCACGCGTTCGGTCTCCGACGGTCTGACTCCCGTTCAAGTCGACGCCATCCTCGAACTGCAACTCCATCGCCTCACGCAACTCTCCGTCGACGAAATCCTCAAGGAATTGAAGTCCATCCGCGAGCAAATCGCCGAGCTGCGGGAGATTCTCTCAAGCGAGAAGAAACTCAAGCAGGTCATCACCGCCGAGCTGCGCGAAGTGCAAAAAGCCTATGGCGACGATCGGCGCACGCAAATCGTCGACAAGGTCGATGAAATCAAGCTCGAAGATCTCATTGCCGATACCGAAATGCTCATCACTGTGAGCCACGCGGGCTATATTAAACGCACCGCGGCCGACACCTATCGCCATCAATCCCGCGGCGGCAAAGGCCGCATCGGCGCGCGCACCAAGGAAGAGGACTTCGTCGAATATCTCTTCATCGCGTCCGCGCATAGCTATATTTTGCTGTTCACCTCGAAGGGCCGTGTTTATTGGCTCAAGGTGTACGAGCTGCCAGAAGCTGCCGCGGCCACACGCGGCAAAGCCATTTCCAGCCTTGTAAAATTCCAGGAGGACGAGAAGCTAACCGCGCTCGTCGCCGCGCAAAACCTCGAAGAAGAAGGCCGCTTCGTCTTTATGGCCACGAAAAGCGGCACGGTCAAGAAATCCGCGATCACGGAATTCTCCAATCCCCGTTCGACGGGAATCATCGCCATCAGCCTCGACGGTAAGGACGAGCTGATCGGCGCAAAGCTCACCGACAGCAAGCAAATGATTTTCCTCGCCAGCCACGAAGGCCAGGCCATTCTCTTCCGCGAAACGGAAGTCCGCCCCATGGGCCGAAACGCCGGCGGCGTCAACGGCATGGATCTCGATAAAGACGACTACGTCGTCAGCATGGACGCCGTCCAGCCCGATTTCGAAATCATCGCCAAGGAACACAAGACCACTACGCAGAATCTTGAGGAGCTAGAAAACGAGCAAATAAAGGACTCGCTCGTCACTCTGATGCTCACCGTCGCCGAAAAAGGTTTTGGCAAGCGCACGCCGCTCGCTGAGTACCGCATCACCTCGCGCGGTGGGAAGGGCGTCGTGAACATGAAGACCACGGACCGCAACGGTTCCGTCGTTGCCACGTTGCAGGTCACCGAAGAGTCTGACGTCATGATCATCACGCACGACGGAAAAGTGATCCGCGTCCACGCCAACGAGATTCGCGAAGCGGGCCGCTCCACGCAGGGTGTGCGCCTCCTTCGGCTCGAAGACGGCGATTCCGTCGCGGCCGCGGCCGTCCTCCAGGAAGAGCAGGAAGAAGAAAAGAAGTAAGCGAGCTCGTCAGGGACCGCGGGTCAGCCGCGAATGCGCCGCTACAACCCCGGAGTTAATGCTAGAATTCTTTTCCTGATGAAAATTACCAGACGATTTTTCGCAGTATTGCTCCTTTTCTCTGCGTCATCCTTATTTCCTTCCGCGCAGGCGCAGGAAAAATCCTCCTCTCCGTCGAAAAACCAATACATTGCCTTCGTCGGCACCTACACCTCCAAGACCACGAGCAAAGGAATCTACGCCTACCATTTCGACGCGCAGAAGGGCCAGCTCACGTCCATTGGAGTGGCTGCCGAAACCACGGATCCTTCTTTCCTCGCCGTGCATCCCAACGGCAAATATCTTTACGCGGTCAACGAAATTGGCAATTTCAACGGAGAAGTCAGCGGCGCTGTCAGCTCCTTTGCCATCGACTCAAAAAACGGCGCGCTCAAATTTCTGAATCAAGTTCCCACGCGCGGCGCTGGGCCTTGCTACGTTTCGCTCGATAAAATCGGCGCTTACGTTCTCGTCGCCAACTACGACAGCGGCAGCATCGCCTCTTTCCCCGTTCATGGCGACGGCTCTCTCGGCACCGCCAGCGGTTTCGTGCAGCACTCCGGCACCGGCCCCGACAAGACGCGCCAGGAAGGCCCTCACGCGCATTGGATCGGCACCTCGCCCGACAATCGATTCGCGCTCGCCGTCGATTTAGGCCTCGACGAAGTGATCGTCTATGGTTTCGACACGAACACCGGCGTGTTCACGCCGACGCTTGGCGGCTTTGCCAAAGTGAAATCCGGCTCCGGCCCGCGTCATCTCGCGTTCAGTCCTAACGGCAAGTTTGCTTACGTCATCAGCGAAATGGGCTCCATCGTCACCGCATTTTCCTATCGCGCCAAGAATGCCGAGTTCACGACCCTGCAAACCATCTCCACTTTGCCCGCGGACTATTCCGGCCCCAAGGAAGGCGCGGAGATTGCCGTGCATCCTTCCGGGAAATTTCTTTACGCCTCGAACCGCGGCCACGACAGCATCGCCGTTTTCGCCATCGATCAGAAAAAGGGAACGCTCCGCTCTCTCGGCCAGGTCTTGACCGGCGGCAAAACGCCTCGCCACTTCGCCATTGATCCCACCGGCGCGTACTTGCTCGCTGAAAATCAGGAATCGAATACCATCGTCGTCTTTCATATCGATCCCGCAAGTGGCAGCTTGACGCCTACGGGCCAGACCATCCAGGTGCCTTCGCCGGCGTGCATAACTTTTATCGCCGCCGAGTAGCTCCTGCGTTACAATCCGCCTTCCAATTTGTCTCTTCGGGGGAACTCAATGAATCGCAATGAAAAAACGCGTGTGCACATGCTGTGGAGTCTGGCTCTGCTACTATTTGTCTCGCTTGCCGCGCCGGCTGTTTTTGCCGATGGCGAAACCGCGCCCGCTCGCGATCCCAAGCAGCCCGTGGACGAGGCCTACACCGCGAAAATCCATAAGTACACCACCGAGCCCTACTTCACGTCTCCGCTCGTCGACTATCTCCCCGCTTCGAAAACCGTTCCCACTCCCGAAGTCGTTCTCGGCGATGTCTCCGGCGCGCCGGGCATCCTCCCCTACGCCGAAGACGTGTACAAATACATGCGCCTTCTCGAAAAGGCCAGCCCTTGCGTGAAAGTTTTCTCCATCGGCAAAACGGAAGAGGGCCGCGAGATGATCGCCGTCGCTGTTTCCTCGCCGGAAAATTTGAAAAATCTGGAAGAAAATCGCGCGCGCCTTGCGAAACTCGCCGACCCGCGCACCATCAAGCTCGAGGACGCCGAAGCCGACAAACTCGTCTCGCAAGCTGTACCCGTCTACTACATCACCGGCACGATTCACTCGCCCGAGACCGGCGCGCCAACTGCGCTGATGGAGCTCGCCTACCGCCTCGCCGTCGACGAAAGCCCCTACATCCGCGAGATTCGCGAGGGCATGATCACGCTGATCACTCCCGTCGTCGAGGTCGACGGCCGCGATCGCATGGTCGACCTCTATCACTGGCATCTTTCCCACCCCAAGGATTTCTATCCTCCGCTGATTTATTGGGGCAAGTACGTGGCGCATGACAACAACCGCGACGCCATGGGTGTAACTCTCAAGCTCACCGAAAACGTGCTCAACACTTACGTCGGCTGGAAAGCCCAGGTGCTCCACGACCTCCACGAGTCGGTTCCCTATCTCTACGACAACACTGCCGGCGACGGCCCGTTCAACGCTTGGGTCGATCCCATTCTCACCGACGAGTGGGAAATGATCGGCTGGCGCAACGTCGCCGACATGACCAAGTTCGGTATGCCCGGCGTTTTTACCCACGGCGTCTTTGACACCTGGTCCCCGGGTTATTTGATGTTCATTGCCGCCATGCACAACGGCATCAGCCGCCTCTATGAAACCTTCGGCAACGGCGGCGCGGACACTCTCGAACGCACCCTCGATCCGGAAGAATATTCGCGCACTTGGTATCGCCAAAATCCCCCGCTCCCCAAAGTTCTTTGGTCGCAGCGCGACAACAACAACTACGAGGAAACCGGTCTTCTCACCTCGCTCCACTACTTCAACGAAAACAAGCGCCTCTTCCTGAAAAACTTCTATCTCAAGGCAAAACGCTCCGTGATGAAGCCCAAGGAAGAAGGACCCGCCGCCTATGTCTTGTCCGCGGATGATCCTCGGCTGGATTCGCAAGCCGAGCTGCTGCGCGTTCTCCAGAAGCAAGCCGTTGAGATTTCGCGCGCGACCGCTGCTTTCAACGTTTCACTGCCTGCGAAAAAATCTCCGAAAGCAAAGAACGGTGGCAAAGACAGCGATGCCGCGGCAACTCCCACTGCGCGTGAATTTCCCGCCGGCAGCTACATCATCCGTATGGACCAGCCTTATTCCCGCATTGCCGACGCTCTTCTCGATTACCAGTATTGGAGTCCGGACGATCCGCAAAAAACGCCCTATGACGATACCGGCTGGACCTTCGGCGAACTCTTCGACGTGCAGGTAACGCGCGTCACCGATCCGAAAGTTCTCGATGCGCCCATGGAGCGCGTGAAGGAAGTCCACCCGCCCGCCGGCGTCAGCGGTGACGGCTCGATTTTCGCCATCAATGACAATGCCGAACCGTCGCTCGCAACCCTCCGCTATAAACTGCGCGATGCTTCCATCGAGGCTGCGGAGGAACCGTTCGAGAGCGGCGGCAAGAAGTTCAGCCGCGGCACGTTTCTGATTCGCAATGTCTCCCACGACCAGCTGAAGGACGCCATCTCCGACTTGGGATTGCAGGCGGAATCCATTTCCGGAATGCCATCTGTCAAAACGCATCCGGTCCGCGCTGCGCGCGTGGCGCTTGTCCACACCTGGCTCAGTACGCAGACCGAAGGCTGGTGGCGCATCGCCCTTGATAACCTCAACATCCCCTACGATTACATCAGCACACAGACCATCTCCAAGATTGGCGACCTCAACTCCAAATACGACGTCATTCTCTTTCCGCCTGTGGGCTACGCCGCCAGCACGACCGCCATTATCAACGGTCTGCCGAGCTCATGGGGCAACCCGCTTCCTTGGAAAAACACGCCGGAAACTCCGAATCTCGTCGGCCACAACGATTCGACCGATGACATGCGCCCCGGTCTTGGCTGGGGTGGTGTCGAGCAACTCCAGGACTTTGTCCAAAAAGGCGGCGTTCTCCTCACGGCCACGGACACTTCGCGTTTCGCGCTTTCCATCGGCCTTGCCGACGGCGTCAGCGCCGCGAATGGCCAGCGCATGAAAATCGTCGGTTCCGTTGTTGGGACGCGGCTCGTCGACGGCGCCAGTCCCATCGCCTATGGCTACGACGAAAAGCTCTCCGCTTACTGCGACAACGGGCCCATTTTCTCTCTCAGCAGCATCGCCGGCGCTCGTGGCTTCCGCCGCTTGGGTGGCGCGATGCATACGCGCCCCACGGGCCGCGGCACTCTTGACGACCCGGACTTCACCGTTGGCCGCCCCGGCACGGAAATCCCCGAGGAACCGAAATCCGAAGTCTGGGAGAATCCGCCCGTCACGGACGAACAGCTGCACAACAACTATCGCCTGATTCCTCCGGCGGACCGTGCGCGAGTCATCTTCCGTTACGCGGACAACAAAGACCTGCTGATTTCGGGGCTCGTCGAAGGTGGCGATGAAATCGCGCAGCATCCTGCGGTCGTGGATGTCCCCACAGGGAACGGCCACGTCGTGCTCTTTTCCATCAATCCGGTCTATCGCGGCGAAACGCGGGGAACCTATTCGCTCGTGCTCAACACCATTCTGAATTTTGACAGTCTTAACGCTGGCCGTAAGCTGGCGGAAAAATAGCGTCGCAGGCGCGCGCAAATATCGACGAAGCGTTTCTGGTGGAACGCATTTTTTGAACCCGGCGGTCTGCAAAGCGCGTCGCTGCGCGCCATTTACGTCTCGAGATTGGCCTTGACAAATCTTCCTATTTTGGTATAAGATACTCACTAGGCAATACTGTCTAGATCGTCCGTGACGCCAGCTTCCTGCTGGCGTTTTTCGTTTTTGCGGCCTTCATCGAGCTAATTCCTTTGTATGCAACACTTGCGCGAGTTGCGTTGATTTGAGCCGCCGCATCCAACTTAACTCGTTTAGAATGAGCACTTCCAAGATTCCTTGTAAGTGTTGATTCTAATCAACTTACAGCGATGATGAACTCCTTTAGAATGAACACTTACAAAAAAGGGGGTGGGGTGGGGGGGAGGTGTTATTGGTACGGACCGGGGGGATGGCTGACAGAATAGACCGGGAGGATTCCTGACACTGTGAATAATGGCAGGCGCTAGGAGGAAGGAGCGCCGATGCCGTGGAAAGAGAGCAGTGTTATGGAGGAAAGGC
>JBAQJX010000088.1:0-25965 GCA_049641765.1 Candidatus Acidiferrum sp. | reverse complement strand
GGCCTCCTTACTACACCAACGACCCCGGCACTCCCGGCGATTTCAACTGGGAAATCAATATCGGCTACATGCCGTTCGACTACAGCGGTCAGTCCGTCGCTCACACGCCGGATCTCGACATCAATTTCGGCATCGGGGATCGCGTTCAGCTTACCTACGAAACCGCTTGGTTGCGGGTGCGGCTTCCGAATTCACCCGAAGCGAAATTCGGCATGAATCAATCCAATCCTGGCGTCAAGTGGCGCTTCCTCGACCACGGGGAAGACGGTTTGCAGATTTCGATTTTCCCGCAATTCTTCTTGGACAATCCCAATGACGCCGTTCGCCGGGGAATCACGCCGTCGGCTTCGTCGTTTCTCATGCCCATCGAATTCACCAAGAAAGTCGGCCCCCTGGACGTCAACTGGGAGGTCGGCTATCAATGGTTCAATAGGGGACCGAACGGTTGGATCTCCGGCTTAGTGGTGGGCAAGGACATCACTAAGAAGCTGGAACTCGATGCCGAGTTCTACGCCACCGGCTATCCGGGTTATGCTCAGCCCACGCTCGACTTTGGTGCTCGCTACAAACTCCACAAGCCCATCATCCTGCTGCTCATGGCCGGTCGCGGTCTCGAGCCTGCCTCCGCCAATCAGCCTTACTTCATTGGCTATTTTGGCGTCCAGCTTCTCCTGCCTTCCAAATCTTACCCTTCGGATTAAACCCGAAGCGGATTCCTCTCCGGAAGAATAACGGACACCTGCGCGCGTCCAGCCATTCGTTCGCTCTTGATCGCTACGAATTGCTCTCTTCGAACACCATTCGGTAAACCAACCCGGCCACCATGGCGCCCAAAATCGGCGCTACCCAGAAAAGCCACAGTTGATGCAACGCCCATCCGCCAACGAAAATCGCTGGTGCCGTGCTCCGCGCGGGATTGACGGACGTGTTCGTGATCGGAATCGAGATCAAGTGAATCAGGGTGAGCGTAAGGCCGATGGCTACGCCTGCGAGAGCCACTGGCGAGCGCTTGTCCGTCGCGCCGTGAATCACAAAAACGAAGATGAACGTGAGCACGGCCTCGGCGACAAAGCAAGCTAGCAGCGAATAGCCGCCCGGCGAATGCAGTCCGTACCCATTCGATGCGAAGCCCCCGCTCAGCGAAAATCCTTCTTTGCCGCTGGCGATGACGTACAAGGCCGTACTCGCGAGCAGAGCGCCCAACACTTGAGCCACGATGTACGGAATGAGATCCGCCCACGGGAGTCGCTTGCCGAACGCCAATCCCACCGAAACGGCGGGATTAAAATGCCCGCCCGAAATGTGCCCGACGGCGTAGACCATCGTCAAAACGGTAAGCCCGAACGCCAGGGCCACCCCAAGGAATCCAATTCCGAGTTGCGGATACGCCGCGTCGAACAAGGCGGCCCCGCATCCTCCAAAGACCAGCCAAAACGTCCCAATAAATTCCGCCGCAAGTTTCTTTGAAAGAGGCATAGTCAGATTCCTTTCGAAATGAAGTTCAAACCATGGAATGGAAAAAACGCGGAACCCCACACAGCCGTTTTAGTGGGGGAATACTACTTAAAGGGGAGAATCAAGACAAGGTAATACGGGAACCGTACCAGGCACCGGCTCGCGAGAAAAATTTTGCGGCTTTCGCTGCTCCGCAATGATCGTATGAGTCTGTCAGCAGAAAGATTGGGCCTCAAACCGTTGCGCTCTCGATGGCTACTGCTTCAGCCGGGCTTCATACGGCTGGCAGGAGTCTCGACGAATTGCGTTACCGGAAAAAAGGTCACCCCTATTCCGCTTCTCTCGTCAGCCTCTGCGCAAAGAAGTGAGAACCTCGAGAATCTCTTCTGCATGACCCTGACATTCGACTACGGTATTCTGAGACACTTTGATCTCGCTCACCCGATTCAGGTTTTCGATCTTTTTTGCCCTTTTCATGGTGTTCTTCGCAGCGAAGACCGCCCGCGGCCAGGAGACCGTCTTTGACGTCCCGAGCGCGGACATTCTGGACCAAGGCAAAGTCTACGGCGAACTGGACGGCACTGTGCGCCCCGTGGATCTTATCTCCACATTCACGCCGCGCGTCGTCTTCGGAATCGGACACGAAATTGAGATCGGAGTGAACTTCGACGGTCTTACAACTCCAGTCACCGCCGAACTGGAACTTTCGCCCACGATTAAATGGCGGGTGTGGACTGTCGGGACCACCGGATGGTCGTTTTATGTTGGCGATGACCTGTTCTTCCCCGTACGGCGGCGAACCTTTAACGCGGGAGATTATTCTTATGCTTTCTTCGCGAAAGAATGGAAGCACGGGACACGCATTGGCATAGGAGGATACGATTTCACGAAGAACGTGGTCGCGGCCGCAAATAGGGCCGGCGGGCAGTTCACCCTCGAGCAGCGTCTCAGCAGTCGCGTGACGCTGGCAGCCGAATGGTACACGGGGAATCATGCGGCGGGGTACGTGAACCCCGGCGCCATCATCAAACTCACTCCTAAACTGACAGCCTACGCCGCCTACCAGATCGGAAACGCCAACCTAACGAAAGGCAATCACCAATTTCTCTGGGAGCTTGGCTACAACTTCAACTAAACGGCCGCCAACGTGTGTTGCTTCCCTGCTTCTCGGTCTTGGTGACGCCGAAACTGATTCCATCTCGCCCTTCGACCCCCTCTCCGCGCCGTCTCCCAAACTCTGTTTCATTTGCGTTAAAGCTTTTTCTTTCTTCGCCTTAGGCGCCAAATACGGCGATTCGAATCATTACCACACAATTATCTATTGACAGTCTTACTGTTTTGTGCTATCATGTTGCATGATATTCGCATCCCCTGCCTTTCCGGGCCCGCGGAGTGACGCCTCTCTCCGCCACTCTCTGTTAAGCTCCTTGCTTCACACTCTTTTGTTCCACACTCTTCCTGGCTCTTCGCATCAGTATCATTCCAAACACTTTAGCCGCCCTTTGTTTTCATACTCTTACGCACTCTTTTGCACTGGCTCATCTCGCATCCCGCTTCTTTTCAATAGGTTCCGCACTCTTTGCGCAAAACACCCGGGGTGGGGTGTCGTCGCCTTCCCTGCGATTGCCGCTCCGCCCCTCCTCTGCCATAATCGTCGGTCTTACCACCACCGAACTCTCAGCCGAACTTGCTTAGCGAGGATATCCGGGAAGCCATGACGCCTTCTGAAACCAAGAAAATGAGCGGGAACGAAATCCGCGAGATGTTCCTGCGCTTCTTCGAGAGCAAAGGTCATCGCCGCGTGCGCAGCTCTTCGCTCGTCCCCCATGGCGATCCCACGCTGCTCTTCACCAACGCCGGCATGAACCAGTTCAAAGACGTTTTTCTCGGCCTCGAAAAACGCGACTACAACAAAGCCACCACAGCGCAAAAATGCGTCCGCGCCGGCGGCAAGCATAACGACCTCGAAAACGTCGGCTTCACCAAGCGCCATCACACTTTCTTCGAGATGATGGGCAATTTTTCCTTCGGCCCCGTCGGTCCGCTCGGTGATCAATCCACCTACTTCAAAGAAAAAGCCATCCCCTACGCCTGGGAACTGATCACCTCACCAGACTGGTATGCCATTCCGAAGGACAAGTTATATGTGACGGTATTTATGGGCGCAGGGTCAGGGCCCGGAGACGACTACGTCATTCCCCGTGACGACGAAGCCTACAATCTTTGGCGCGACCAAGATGTGCCAGAGGAACGGATCTTTAGACTGGGCATGGCTGAGAACTTCTGGCAAATGGGCGACACCGGCCCCTGCGGTCCATGCAGCGAAATCCATTACGACATAGGGCCAGCAGCCTCCGAGCACGGTCACACCGATTGTAGGTTCCCGTGCGATTGCGGCCGCTACATCGAGATTTGGAACCTCGTGTTCATGCAGTACGACCGGGTTAGCATCAAGAAACAAGAAAATTCGAGTTCCGGCTTTGACGATCATGAACTGGCGAAACAAGAGCTCGCCAAAACCAGATTTGACCTCATTCCGTTGCCAAAACCTTCGATCGACACGGGAATGGGGCTCGAACGTGTCGCCGCGGTCCTTCAGGGCGTCATCTCCAACTACGACACCGACTTATTCGTTCCCTTAATGAAGCGCGCCGCCGAACTCTGCGGCGTCGACTTCAATCAAGAGCAGGATTTCGAGGAGGCCCTACCTGGCGCCGCCTCCCTGAGGGTCATTGCCGACCATGCGCGCGCGACGACGTTCCTCGTCACCGACGGAGTTTTGCCTTCCAACGAAGGCCGGGGTTATGTGCTGCGCAAAATTATACGCAGAGCAATTCGCCACGGGCACTTGCTCGGCGCTAAAAAGCCGTTCCTCGCCGAAATGGTTTCGGAAGTCCGTGCTCTCATGGGACGTGCGTACCCTGAACTGTTGGAGCCCTCTGCCGCCCGAGTCCCAGAAATCGTCCTGGCCGAAGAGAAACGCTTCGCGCACACCTTGGAGATTGGACTCAAGAAGCTAAACGAACAGCTGTTTCAGGCATTGGAGCAAAAAAACAAGCAAACTCCTCCAATTGCTTTCCTACCCGGGGATAAGGCTTTCGTTTTGTACGACACCTATGGCTTGCCGCGTGACTTCATCGAAGATGCTGCGAGAGACGCGGGGATTCAATTCCAATCTGCAGGCTTCGAGCGGGCAATGGAGGAGCAGCGGACGCGCGCGCGTGCTTCGTGGAAAGGCGGCGGTGGCAAAGAGGCGGCGAATCCGGCGTATGCCAAGATTGCTGAGACGTTTAAGACCGAGAAGGATTTCTATCACGGGACTTCAGCGAAAGACGCGCGCATCGAGGCGATCCTCGGCAAAAACGGGCCAGTCAACGAATTGAAGCCCGGCGAAGCGGGCGAAGTCGTTCTCGACCGCACGCCCATCTACGCCGAATCCGGCGGACAAATGGCCGATACGGGCTGGTTCTACGATCCGACGGGCACCGGAAGGCTCGCCGAAGTTACCGGCGCTTACTATCCCGTCGCCGGCCTCGTTGCCCACAAAGTCGTCGCCAAGGAAACTCTTCACGTCGGCGACCGCGTCTGCGTTCAAGCCGATGCCGAACGCCGCGCCCGCATCATTCGCAATCACAGCGGCACCCACCTTGTTCACGCCGCGCTGCGCAACATTCTAGGTACGCACGTCAAGCAGGCCGGCTCGCTCAATTCTCCCGAGCGCCTGCGCTTCGACTTCTCGCACTTCGCCCACGTCGATCCCGAAGAGCTGCGCGATATCGAGCAGCAGGTCAACGACGAGATCCGCTACAACACGGAAATTTCGACCAACGTCACCTCGATCGAAGACGCCCTCGCTTCCGGCGCTCTGGCCTTTTTCGGCGACAAATATCCCGAATCGAACGTCCGCGTCGTCACTATTCCCGACGACCGCGCCCCACGAGGCTTTTATTCCAAGGAGCTATGCGGAGGCACGCACGTCCATCGCATCGGCGATATCGGCGTCCTCAAAATCGTCAGCGAAGGCTCCGTCGCCGCTGGCGTCCGCCGCATCGAAGCCGTCACCGGAATCGGCGCCCTGGAGCACTACGAGCGCCAAGCCCAAACCCTCTCGCATTTGACCAGTCGACTAAACACGAGCGAGGACTCGCTCCTCGCCACCGTGGACAAGCTCAACCAAACGGTGAAACACCTCGAAAAGGAGCTAGAAGCCCAGAAGCGGGCTGGAGCCCTCGGGCAGCTCGATCAGCTCGCCGGTCAAGTTCAAATGGTCAAAGGGGTCAAAGTCGTCGCCGCAGAGGTCACCGGGACCGACCGCGAAGGCCTTAGGCAATTGGTGGACTCTCTCAGACAAAAACTTGGGTCTGGGGTCGTCGCCCTGGGGATGCCGGAGGACGGCAAAGTGGCCCTGATTGCCGGGGTCACTAAAGACCTCACCGCTAAAGTCCATGCTGGCAAGCTGATACAGGCACTCGCCAAAATGGTGGGCGGTTCCGGGGGCGGAAGACCCGATTTGGCGGAGGCTGGCGGAAAGGACACATCCGCCCTGAAAAGTGCCCTAAGTTCTATCCCCGGGCTTCTCGAGCCGTTGCTATAATCCGCCCGTAGCGCCAGAAGTCGGCCTGCTGCAAGCAGGCGTGTCCAGCAGGGTACACTCGCGCGCAAAGCGCGGGCATGCCCGGCAAAGACGAGACTTCAGCAAGACGAGTGCTCCGATTCGTTCGGAGTGCCCCTGAACATGACCATGGCATCACCGTTTAACAGCCTTCCCCGAGGCACGATGGCAAAACGCAGGGACCAATTCGCGGTACTGACGACAGCTTGCAAGTACTTGGGAGCATTCGCTTTGTGTGCGGCAATGTTCGCACCCGCAGCCAGCGCTCAAATCGTCAGAACCGTGGATTCCAGCGGCAGGGCGCTTTTTGTGAACGCCGACCCGCCGGTCACGGCCAAGTTTTCGGCCGCGAAGTCGCGCAGAGCCATTTACCTCCCCGCCGAATCTACTTTTATGGGCCCGAACCATCCGGAAATGAGCATTGACCGCGATGGCGTCGAAAAGCTCGTGAAGGAAGCGTCGGAGAGGCACAACGTGGACCCGGCTTTGGTCCGCGCGGTGATCGAAACGGAATCGAACTGGAATCCGCTCGCGGTATCCCGCAAGGGAGCCGGAGGGCTGATGCAGTTGATTCCCACGACGGCACAACGCTATGGCGCAAACGACGTGTTCAACCCGCAACAGAATATCGACGCTGGGGTTAGTCACCTCAAGTGGTTGCTGGAACGATACAATGGCAACCTCGATTTGGCCCTGGCGGCATACAATGCGGGAGAGGGGGCTGTTGATCGGGCTCACGGCATCCCTGCGTTCCGGGAAACCCGGAACTACGTGCAAAAGGTACAGGATGCATATTTCAGGCCTGGATCGGGTCGAGCTGATGGGGCGTTCACGAATCCGCGAGCAATCCACCGAGAAGTCGATCCGAACGGCCGTATCATCTTCCGAAACGATTAAGACGCGCGGGATCAAGCTGGCTGCGCCGCGGCTGGCCATCCTGGGAATCGGAGAAACGATTCCAAGAGTGAGGGTCCACAAGGACTCGAGTTTTTCTATTCACAAGGCTTTCCAAGCTGGAATGTTGGGCCAAGCAGGAATGTAGGGCGCGCATGTTGGGGTTCCGAAAAATTTTGAACAGAAGATTCGCCCGGCTTTCGCCAGTTTTTGTAGCTCTGGGGTGCGCGGCGCTTTGCGCCGTTGCGGGCATTTGCGCGATTCCGGCGCGGGCCGCGGACACGCAAACGGCGACAGCGACACGGCGCGAGGCAGCGCAAGCGCAATTCTCGCGAGCGGAAGAGTTGCGCACGATCTTGAATGGAAAGCCGGCGGAGAAGCGGACGCTCGCGGAATACAAACAAGTTGTCGCGAGCTACCGCCGAGTTTATTTGATTACGCCGCGCGCGCCCGAAGTGGCCGATTCGCTTCTTGCCGTCGCGGAGCTGAACACGGAAATGGGTGACCGGTTCGGCGGAAGCTACTACCAAGCCGCGGTCGACGCTTACCAGTTTCTGGTGCGCGAATATCCTGGCAGCAAATATACGCAGGATGCGCTGCTGCGCATTGGCAAGCTCCAGCGGGATCAACTTGGCGACAACGCGCAAGCCACGAAGACTTACGAAGATTTCCTGAAAAAGTATCCGCGTTCGCAGCGCAAGCGCGAGGCGCAGGAAGCGCTCGCCGAACTGGCTCTGCTGCGCCACAGCGAATCGCCCGAAGCCGCTGGAACCGCGCCCGATGGCGCGAACGGCGCTGCCGGGCAGCCGGGACCGGTGCAAGGCGGAACAGAAGCCGCAGAACGAACTGCGGGAAACGCTCCACGCATTCGCCGGATCAACACCAGCGCGAATGCCGATGAAACGCGCATAACGATCGACCTGGAAGACACGGTGCAGTACACGTCGGGGCGCATCAAGAATCCCGACCGCATCTTTTTTGATTTGCACTCGGCGCGACTGACGCCCGAGGTGGCGCGAGGCACGGTGCAAGTCACGGGAAAGCTTTTGACGGGCGTGCGCGTGGCGCAGAACCATGCGGGAGTTGTGCGCGTGGTTCTGGACGTGACGGGCGTGCAAGACTACGCAGCATCGCTGACGGACAATCCGCCGCAGTTGGTGATCCATCTCTATTCCGACCTGCGGCACAACGGCCTGATGCGAGCGGCCAATTCGCAAACGGGCAAACAGAAGCGCAGCGCTGTGGAAGCAAGCGAAAAGGCAACGTCCGGTTCGGAAGATGCCGGCGATGTAAGAGCGGTTTCCGCGAAGAACCCATCGGTGGATCCTGACGTCGCACCATCGACCGGGGCGGCGACCAGCGCGGCGTCGCGCGGGAAAAATTCTCGCGCGAAACGATTGAGCGCCTCGAACACGAAGCCCGACTTGATTCAGCCGAGCGGAATCGCGCAACCGACGCGCGACGGGCAATCCACGCTGACACGTGCGCTGGGGTTGAAGATCGGCCGCATCGTGATCGATCCCGGCCACGGCGGACATGACACGGGAACGATCGGGCCGACCGGCTTGATGGAAAAAGATTTGTGTCTCGACGTGGCGCTGCGGCTGGGAAAGATCATCCAGCAGCGTTTGCCGGGCGCGGAGATCACGTATACACGCTCCGACGACACGTTCATTCCATTGGAGGAACGAACCAATATCGCGAACCAGGCAAAGGCCGATCTCTTCATTTCGATTCACGCCAATTCAAGCCACGACCAAGCCGCGCGAGGGGTTGAGACGTACTACTTGAACCTGAAAGGCTCCGCGGACGCGATGGAAGTTGCGGCGCGTGAAAACGCATCGTCGGATGAGGGAATCCACGACCTGGAAGACATGGTCAAGAAAATCGCGCAGAACGAAAAGATCGACGAGTCGAAAGAGTTCGCGGAAGACATTCAGGATTCGCTGGCGAAGCGCATGCAGAAGTCAAGCAAGACGGTGAAGAATCGCGGAGTGAAAAAAGCGCCGTTTGTGGTGCTGATCGGCGCGGACATGCCGTCGATCCTCGCGGAGATCTCTTTCCTGAGCAACCCGGCGGACGAGAAATTGCTGAAACAGCCTGAGTACCGCCAGCGGGTGGCGGAGGGACTTTACCAGGGCGTAGCGGAATACCTGCAAAGCATGAACAGCGTTACAGTGAATATGCCCGCGAAAAACGCGCCGAAGCGTGGGGCGGCGGCCACTCCAGTTGAACAATCCCGGAACCAAAGGTAGTCTGATGGTGTCTAAGCGGTAGCAAGGGATGCGCCAAAAACTCCTACTCGTTTGCAGCATTGTGCTTTTAGGCGCGATGCCGATTTCCGCGCAGACCAGTCCCCTGCCCAAACAGTTCCACGATTGGAAACTCACGACTTGTACGCCGAAGCCCGAGCATTTCGCCTTCGGAAAAGAGGCCGGGGAGAAGGAATTCCGTGCTTGCCAGTTTGCCTCCGGCAGCAACGTGGTGGGGATATCAGGCGGGAGATACCTGGATCCCAGCAGCGCGTATGAGGTTTACACCAGCCTTTTGAGGCCGGGGATGATGCCGACCGACGTTGGCCAGGCTTCCGCGTTTGACAAGAGCGGCGTCATCGTTCAGGAAGGCACGCTGGTTTTCTCCTCCACAGCGAATATTTCGAAAGACGATTTGATCGCGCTCGTGAAAGCGGTGGAAGCGAAAAGCGAGAAATCGCCGTTGCCGCCGGTGCGTACGTATCTCCCGGCAGCAGGACGCTTTCTGGGGTCCGAACGGTACGCTCTCGGTCCGCAAGCGATGCACGCGGCTCTCGCCGAGTTGGGGCAATCGGGATTGGACGCGCTGGTCGATAAGGCAGGATTTTCGAACGGTGCGGAGGCCATGCTGGCGCGCTACGCGAGCCAGGACAAGCAGGGCGGAGTTTTGCTGCTTCTGGAATATCCGACGCCGCAGCTTGCTGAGCAGCACATCCATCACCTGGATGAAGTGCTTCCCGCAGCCGCGAAACAGCAGGGATTAAGCGTTGTTCGAAAAGGTTCGCTGCTTTCGATGGTGCTCTCGGCCAGTTCGCGGGAATATGCCAAGAACTTGCGCGAAGCCATCGATTACGAGACGCAGGTGACCTGGAACGAACCAAGCCAAACGGCGACCGATCCTCCGATCACGAGCACGCTCGTGAAAATCATCATGGGGACATTCGTCTTCATGATCGCGGCCGTAGTGCTGGGGATTGCCTTTGGCGGGGTGCGCGTGATTACGAAGCGCCTTTTCCCCGGCAAGGTGTTCGACCGGCCGGAGCAGATTGAAATACTGCAGCTGGGGCTGAGCGGTAAGCGCATCGATCCGTCGGACTTTTACTGAGCCAGTACTCACCAGGTACTGACTCGGACTCCCTTCCGATATAACCAGCCAGCGTCCCGCGCGTCTAACAGACACGCGCAGCTTTGCACCTTGGTGGGAACATCGAGGTGTCGTAAAATCTGCGATTGCACCGGGGGAGACGGGCTCAACCATGCCAGGCTTATTCAAGGGGATGAAGACGCGGCCGAATGCCGCTCTGACCGTGCTGGCGTGTGCCGCGCTCGGGGCGGCAGGCTGTGGACAGAAGACGTCGGCGGGCGCGCCTGGAGTCGGCGGGCCTCCAGCGATGCCCGTTCAGGTGCAGATTGCGCAGTCGATCCGGATTCCGGATACGACGGAATACCTGTCAGTTCTGAAGTCGCGGCAATCCGCGATGATCAACCCACAGGTAGAAGGGCAAATCACCAAGATCCTTGTAAAGTCCGGCGATAACGTGACTGCGGGGGCGCCGCTGCTGCAAATCGACCCGCTGAAGCAGAAAGCCACGGTGAGCGGCCAGGAAGCGGCGCGGGCCGCGCAGCAAGCGACGGTTCAACTTGCGAAGGTTAATCTTGAGCGGGCCCAAAAACTATATGCCGCGGGAGTCATCAGCAAGCAGGACCTGGACAATGCGGAATCGACCTACGATTCCGCGGAAGCGCAGCTCAAGTCGCTATCGGATCAAGTGGAACAGCAGAGGGTTGAACTTCGTTATTACGACGTGAGCGCGCCATTGGATGGGATTGTTGGGGACATCCCCGTGCGTGTGGGCGATCGTGTGACGGTTTCGACGCTCCTGACGACCGTGGATCTGCCGGGAGCGCTTGAAGCCTACATCTATGTTCCGGCGGACCGCGCGAAGGATCTGCGGCTGGGCCTGCCGGTGACGCTGCTGGATGAGAGTGGCAATTCGGTGTCGGACACTCACATTACGTTCGTATCGCCGCAAGTGGAGACCGACACGCAAACGGTGCTGGCGAAGGCGACGGTCGAGAATGCGCGAAGGAAGCTGCGCATCGCGCAACAGGTGCGGGCGCAAGTGACCTGGGGCTGGCACGACGGGCCCGTGGTGCCGGTGCTCTCGGTGATTCGAATCAATGGCCAGGCGTTCGTCTTTGTCGCGGCGCATGAAGGAAACGGCTCGGTGGCGCGCGAGAGGCTTTTGAAACTGGGCGAAACGATCGGCAACGATTATGCCGTGCTGGATGGGCTGAAAGCCGGTGACCACCTGATCGTTTCCGGCACGCAGTTCTTGCAGGATGGCGCGCCGGTGATGGAACAAATTCAAAACACCGCGAAGCAAAGCGACGACAAGAGCGCCGCGGCGCGCTAGGCGCGACCCTCCCGATGAGCGGCCCCTTCCCAATTCCAATAAAGGCGGATTCCGGCTTTGTTCGTTGACTTTTTCATACGGCGCCCGGTGTTCGCCACCGTGTGCGCGCTGATGATCATTTTGGCCGGCGCGATCTCGATTCCCACGCTGCCGGTCGCGCAGTTTCCTAACCTGTCGCCGCCGCAAGTGGTGGTGACAAGCTCCTACATCGGCGCAAACGCGCAAACAGTGGAATCGGCCGTGACGATTCCGCTCGAGCAAGCCATCAACGGCGTGCCGGGCATGAAGTACATCACCTCGACGAGCGGAAACGACGGCACGAGCACGATCACGGTCACGTTCGACGTGACGCGCGACGTGGATCTGGCTTCGGTGGACGTACAGAACCGCGTGAACCAGACGCTGGGGCGGCTGCCGGATGAAGTGAAGAATACCGGCGTGATCATCACCAAACAGGCCAGCGGATTCGTGTTCGGCGCGGGCGTTTACTCGGAGCACGGCGAGTACGACAGCCTCTTCCTCAGCAACTACATCGACGTCTACGTGCGCGACGCGTTGAAGCGCGTGCCGGGCGTCAATGACGCGTTCATTTTCGGCGAGCGCAAGTACGCGATGCGCATCTGGCTCGATCCCGCGAAGATGGCGCAGCGCAGCTTGACGGCGACGAACGTGATCAGCGCGCTGCAAGAGCAAAACGTGCAGGTGGCCGCGGGACAGATTGGACAGCCGCCGAATTCCGGGAGTCAGGCGTTTCAAATCAGCGTAAGAGCGGTAGGACGGCTGACGAGTCCCGAAGAGTTCGACAACATTATCTTGAAGACCGGAACGGACGGCACGCTCGTGCGGATCAAGGATGTGGGCCGCGCGGAACTCGGCGCTGAAGACTACGGCGTGCGCGTGCGCTTCAACGGATTGGACGGCGTCGGCTTTGGCGTGACGCAGTTGCCGGGCGCCAACGCACTCGATGTGGACCGCGCGGCGAAGGCAGAGCTCGAGAAACTCTCGAAAACATTTCCGCCGGGATTGAAGTACGCGGTGGCGTTTGACTCGACGACGGTCATCGGCGAATCGATTCAGGATGTGCTGATCACGCTGGTGGAAGCGATTCTGCTTGTCATCGCCGTGATTTACATCTTCCTGCAGGATTGGCGGAGCACGCTCATTCCCGCAGTGACGATCCCCGTGTCGCTGATCGGGACGTTCGTCTTCATCAAGCTGCTGGGATTTTCGATCAACACGCTGACGCTATTTGGCATCACGCTCGCGACAGGATTGGTGGTGGATGACGCGATCGTGGTGATCGAAAACGTCGAGCGGCACATCATGGAAGGTTTGACGGAGCCGCACAACGCAGCTTCGGTGGCCATGAAAGAGGTGGCGGGAGCGGTCGTCGCCACATCCCTCGTGCTGGTTTCGGTTTTCGTGCCAGTGGCACTGTTTCCGGGGACAACGGGGATTTTGTTCCGGCAGTTCGCGCTGACGATTGCGTTTTCGGTTTCCATCTCGGCGTTCAACGCGTTGACGTTGACGCCGGCTCTATCCGCGATTTTGCTGGGCCGCCATCGCGAGCGCGCCGAAGGAAGACTCTTTCACCTATTCAATCGCATGGTGACGAGCGGGACGGAACTTTACCGCAAAGCCGTGCGGCGCGTGATTGGCTGGCGGCTGGCCGCCGTCATCGTATTTTTCGCAGCGCTGGGCTTGACGTATTGGGTTTACAACACAGTGCCGCGCGCGTTCATTCCGGAAGACGATCAGGGTTACATCATCATCGTCGTGCAGGCTCCGCAAGGCGCGTCGCTGCAGTACACGACGGATATTTGCAGCAAGGTGGAAGCTGCAATTGCGCGCGTTCCCGAAGCCAACGGCGCGTTTGCGCTGCCGGGTTTTAGTCAGTTTGGCAGCGCGCCAAACCGCGCGATGATTTTCGTCAACTTGAAACCGTTTGCCCAACGAAAGGGCGAGGTTCATTCCGCGCAGGCGGTCATCGGGCGCTTGCGCGGGCAACTGTTCGGAATACCGGGAGCGCTTGTGGTGCCGTTCAACCCGCCGGCCGTGCAAGGGCTTGGCCAATTCGGCGGATTTCAGTTTGAGCTGGAAGATTTGGGAAGAAATTCGCTGCAAACCCTCGCGGCGACGGCCAACAAACTTGCGGCCGAAGGAAATGCGGGAAAAGACCTGGTGGGATTGTTCAGCAGCTTTACGGCGAACGATCCGCAGTATCTGGTGCGAATCGACCGCGAAAAAGCGAAGAGCCTGCAAGTGCCGCTGAACCAAGTGACCGATGCGCTGCAGGTGTATATGGGATCGGAATATGTGAACGACTTCGATTTCAACAACCGGTCGTACCGCGTTTATGTGCAGGCGGACAGCAAGTATCGCTCGCAGGCGAAGGACATCCAGCAATATTACTTGCGCTCCGACACCGGGCGGATGATTCCGCTGGACAATTTGGTGACCGTCACGCCAACGGCCAGCGCGCAAGTCATCAGTCACTACAATCTTTTCCGGTCAGCGGAAATCGATGGCTCGGCGGCGCCTGGCCACAGCTCCGGCGAAGGGATCGCGGCGATGGAAGCGCTCGCGAACAAAGTGTTGCCGCAAGGAATGACGTACGAATGGAGCGGGCTCTCGCTCGAAGAGATTCAGTCGGGCGGAAAAGCACTGATTTTGTTTGGGCTGGGGCTGATCGTCGTGTACCTGACGCTTGCGGCACAGTATGAAAGCTTTGTGCTGCCGTTCATCGTGCTGATGGCCGTGCCGGTGGCGCTGCTGGGAGCGCTCGGAGCACAGTCGCTGCGCGGATTGCAGAACGACGTTTACTGCCAGATCGGTCTAGTGATGTTGATCGGATTGGCCAGCAAGAACGCGATTTTGATCGTGGAGTTCGCAGAGCAACTGCGCGAACAAGGAATGACGATCGTCGAAGCGGCCATCGAGGCGGCGCGAATTCGCCTGCGACCCATTTTGATGACCTCGTTTGCGTTTATCCTGGGCGTTGTGCCGCTGGTGCTGGCCACCGGTGCGGGACGCTCGGGACGAATTTCCGTTGGAACGACGGTGTTCGGCGGAATGATTGCCGCGACGACGCTGAACTTGCTATTCATTCCGGTGCTTTACGTGATCGTGAAAAGCATTTTTCCGGGCGGAAGGGCGAAAGCGAACGCAGGCGCCGCCGCAAGCGGACACGCAGTTCTTCCTTCAGCCGAATAATTGATTACACGATGGATTGATTTCACGAAGGATTGAGCTTCGTCGGCAGGACTGCGCGCGCGGCGCTACTGCTTCTTGAAAAGGCACACGCCCGACCACGGCCGATCGCGGCGCGATTTTTCCGATTCGGGCAGAAGGGCGAAAAGCCGCATCACAAATGTGAGGCGCTTGAGCCGCGCGGCGTTTTTGAGAAGAGAGCGCACGTCGACAGGCTTCCAACCGTAAGGAATGAAAAAGTCCGGGCCTTCCGGCGGAGCGAACTTGAACGGCGCGGCCTGATTAAGCTGCTTGTTGATGCGCTTCGCCAACATGCGGAGCAGGCCGGGTGAAGCAATGTCCAAAATCCAGGACTGAAAACTGGGAGGCGCCGCAAGATCCTTGGCGAGGCCGGCGACATCTTCCGGATTCAAATAAATAAGAAGCCCCTCGGAATTGATGAGAACTTTGTTGGCGCGGCGGCCAAGCTCCGCAAAGAGTTCGCGGCGAGCGAGCGCGTCGGAAAGATCGAGGCGAATGCGTTCGAGAAAGCAAACCGGTTTGTCGTCGCGAAGAATTTCCTCTTTGTAGGCAAGGATTTCAGGAAGATCGATCTCGATCCACTTGAGCGCGGGCGGGAGCTGCATGCGGTAGGGACGCGAATCGAGGCCGGCGGCGAGGTTGATGACCATGTCGACGCCTTCTTTGATTTGCCCATAGATGAGATCGTCGCCCAGGTACGTGCGCGTGATCATGCTCCAGTCGTTGTCGCGGCCAAGAGGCATGGAGCGCGCAATTTGTTCGCCGCGCTCTCCGGCAAGACGGCGCGCGAAAGGATCGCGAAAATGCGCGTCGGGCCGCTCGCTTTCTCGGGCGCGGTAGACGGCAACCCAGCGGGCCGTGTCGGAGACGTTGCGAATCAAAGGTTCGGGAGTCGGATGGGCCGGCGAAGGCGGCGTGGGATCCTGCTGACTCATGGGGAGACCTCTTGCAGAGATGGTATCAAAATGCGCCGGAGTTCAGCGTGGTGCGGATTGCGGAGGGTCAGGCTGTCGCGCTCTGCTCCTTGTTGAAGTCCGAAAATTTCTTGCCCTCTTCCGCGAGGCGCTTCAAGAGCGGCGCCGGTTCCCACAACTCACCGTGTTGTGCTTGGAATTCCTCGATGCGATGGAGAACGTTTTTCAGGCCGACCGTGTCGGCATACCACATCGGTCCGCCGCGATACGCCGGAAATCCATAGCCATTGAGATAAATGATGTCGATGTCGACAGCCCGCAAGGCGACTCCCTCATCGAGAATGCGCGCGCCTTCATTCACCAGCGCGTAGATGCAACGGTCGACGATTTCCTCTTTCGAGATTTGGCGCTGCGGAA
This sequence comes from Candidatus Acidiferrum sp., assembly GCA_049641765.1. Taxonomy (GTDB): domain Bacteria; phylum Acidobacteriota; class Terriglobia; order Acidiferrales; family UBA7541; genus Acidiferrum. Next base: position 9,773 of record JBAQJX010000088.1, on the reverse strand, counting down.
TGCCGGCTTCGGCGGACCACTCGCGCACGAGTTGCGCCACTTCCGGGTCGGGAATTGCGCGGCGATTCTCGTCGTATTTGTACCAGCCCGCGCCTGTTTTTTGGCCGTAGCGGCCCATCTCGCAGAGTTTGTCGCCCGCAAAGGCGTGACGAATTCCCGGCTTTTCAAGGTGGCGATGCTCTTTGCGAATACGCCAGCCGACATCGAGGCCGGCGAGGTCGCCAACGGCAAGCGGCCCCATGGCCATTCCGAAATAATAGAGCGCGGAATCGACGGCTTCAACGCTAGCGCCCTCTTCCAGCAAGAAGACAGATTCGCGCACGTAGGGATGAAACATGCGATTACCGACAAACCCGCGGCAATTTCCGACAAGAACACCGACTTTGCCGAGTTTTTTCGAAAGCTGCATGCAGGTTGCGATAATTTCCTTGGAGCTTGCTTTACCGCGAACGATTTCGAGGAGCCGCATCACATTTGCCGGACTGAAAAAATGCGTGCCGATGACGGATTGCGGACGCGAAGTCGCGGAGGCGATCTCGTCGATGTTTAGAGTGGATGTGTTGCTCGACAATATGGCGCCCGGTTTGCAAACGCGATCCAGCTCGCCGAAAACTTCTTTCTTGAGGGCCATTCCTTCGAAAACGGCTTCGACGACGATGTCGGCATTGGCGAACGCATCGTAGCTCAACGTTGGCTGGATCAGCTTGAGGCGCTCGGTGACAAATTCTTCCGTAAACCGCCCCCGCTTCACCGAGGTCGAATAGTTTTTCTGGATATTGGCAAGGCCGCGATCCAGCGCAGCCTGGTCGGCGTCTTTCAAAAGCACGGGAATTCCCGCGTTTGCGAAGACCATGGCGATTCCGCCGCCCATGGTGCCCGCGCCGACAACCGCGGCCGTGTTCACGGGAATGAGCGTAGTCTCTTTCGGAATGCCCGGAATTTTCGCGACTTCGCGTTCGCCAAAGAAAACATGGATCAGTGCTTTCGATGGCTCGGAAAACAAACAATCCATAAAAAGCTTGCGTTCGAATTTACAGCCTTCCTCAAAAGGCATTTTTGTGGCGGCTTCGACGGCATCAATGGCCGCGAGCGGCGCAATCATTCCGCGCTGTTTTATCCTGGCGTTTCCGCGAGCCGCTTCAAAAATAGGCGCGTTCTGTTCCGCAGTGCCGAGCTTCTCATTTCGGTCGCGCGTTTTGCGAATGGGCTTGTCCGCGGCTTCACGTGCGAAGGCCATAGCGCCTGTCAAAAGATCGCCGTCTATCAGGCGATCAAGAATGCCGCATTTCAGCGCATCTTCCGCCTTGATGGGACTTCCGCCTGCGCACATCTCCACGGCTTTGGCAACGCCCGCGAGCCGCGTCAAGCGCTGCGTGCCGGTCGCGCCTGGAATAATTCCCAATTTCACTTCCGGTTGTCCGACTTGCGCGCTGGGCAAAGCCACGCGATAGTGCCCCGACATGGCGAGTTCAAGTCCGCCCCCGAACGCCGTTCCGTGAATGGCCATGACCACGGGCTTCCGGCAGTCCTCAATCTTCATGAGCAACGCCGGCAAATCCAAACCTCCGCTCGGTTTGCCGGAGGTCATCTTGCCGAATTCCTTGATGTCCGCTCCGGCGATGAACGTCTTGCCGCCGCCAATGATCACTGCGGCTTTGATCGCGGGGTCAGCATCGATTTGCGCGATCGCCGAGGCGATGCCTTCCGGCACGCCGGGGCTCAACGCGTTCACCGGCGGATTGTTGATGGTGATGACGCCAATTCCGTTTTCGTTGGTGAATTGAACCAGGTCGCTCATGGAAAGCTGCTTTCTCGTATACGGAGGTTCTTGTCGAAGCTCATCGAATGAAATGCCGCGCTTATTGTACCGCGTTCGGAAATCCCTCAAACAACCGGCCGTTACCCGTCTTGCGTCTCACGCACAAAACTTCTTCCGTGGCGCTCGGACCCAAACCATAAAAGGACGGTCAATGTGAGAATCGTCACAATTTCAAAGCTGGCGATGGCCCACTGGTAGCCAACACGGTCGCGCAGGGCGTACTCGATGGAGTTTGTCGGCGACGCGAGCAAAATTCCCAATTGATACGTGAGCCCAGGCATTAATCCGCGCGTGGCGTCGGCGGACATTTCGTTCAGGTGCACGGGAATCACTCCCCACGCGCCCTGCACGCCCGCCTGCATCAGGAAGGCCGCGCCAATCAAAATGACAAGATTGCCGCCAAACGCCCAAAGGGGGATGAGCACCAAAGATAGTCCCAATGCGGCCATCATGCCTTTGCGACGTCCTGCTCTCTGCGAGAGCTCTCCAAAGATGATCGCGCCGACCACCGCTCCTATGTTGTAAATGACAGCGATATTGGTTCGCAGTCCCGCGGAAATGTGGTGCACTTCCTGGAGAAAATCCGGATAAAGGTCCTGTGTTCCGTGCGAGAGGAACATCATGAACGTCATCAGCACGACGAGATAGAGAAATCGCTTCCACTCGCCGGCGACAATGCGCAGAACTTGTCCCGTGCTTGCAACGCGATGCTGCTTCCATGCTTCCGATTCCGGCACTTTCGTGCGGATGTAGAGCGCAAGCAAAGCCGGCAGCGCGCCAATCCAAAACATCGGCCGCCAGCCCCACGCCGGCAAAATGTAATGGGCCGCGAGCGCAGCCAGCAAATTGCCAATCGGGTATCCGCTCTGCAAGATACCGCTCAAGACTCCTCGCCAGCGAATGGGCGCAGCTTCCATGGCCAACGAAGCGCCGACGCCCCACTCGCCTCCCATCCCGATTCCAAACAGAGCGCGCATGACGAAAAAGAATTTGTAATTCGGCGAAAAACCGCACAGCACTTCAATCACGGAAAAATAGATGACGTTCATCATCAACGGAATGCGGCGGCCATAGCGGTCCGAAAGCAGCCCGAACAGAAACGCGCCGACTGGGCGCATCGCGAGCGTGGCCGCCATCGTGAGGATGATGTCGCTTTTCGGCACGCCAAATTGGCGCGCCAGCGTGTCGTACATGAACGTGATAACGAAGAAGTCGAAGGCGTCCAACATCCAGCCGAGAAAACCCGCGAAGAGCGCGTGGCGCGCGTTCGCAGTTGAGCCGGTGAATGTGGTCTTCATTTCCACGCTAAGAATCCTCTCGAATGTGTCGTCGACGGGTTCTCATTGTACGCACAATCCACGCTCTTGCTTCGCACGAAGCCACACTGGATCTCGAAGCTACGCCGGCAAAGCTTGGCCTCGTGTTTCCATTCCCAAAGGAATCAAGAGCAGTCCAACGGCAAACGCAAGCGCCGTTGTGGCCACGGGAATTCCCAGCGAACCGGACCGCTGAACGCCGTTCCCAACCAGAAACGTAATCGCCGCTCCTCCGAAACGCGCGAAAGAAGTCGAGAAGGCGAACGCGCTGGCGCGGCACTCCGTTGGATACTGCTCTGGCAGCCAAAGCGTATAGACCGCAAAGTTCGCGCCACCGAGTCCGAGAAAAAACAAGCACACGAAAAACCACGGAAGCGCGGCCGGGCCGAGATAGTAGACCTTCCCGAAGGTAAGCGCGATAAACACCATCATCAGCGCGAAAAAGAAGCCGAGCGCGCCGCGCCGGCCAAGCCGTTCAGAAAGCCACGGCATCATCAGGCATCCGAGTATCGTCGCGAATCCAACGAGCATCGTTGCCCTCGACGCTAGCTGCGCCGCCTGCGGTCCTGCGCGTCCCGCGGCTTCCGCAAGCGCGGTGACCGCCGCTGGAACATAAACCGTTCCCGCCCAAAGCCCGCTGATGGAAGCGAGCATGAAAAGCGAATTCAGAATCGTGCGCCGGCGGAGCAGTGGCGAGAAAAGCGCGGCGAACGGCCTGAACAGGCCGCTAGAACGAACCGCGCTGATCTTATTTGACCAGCGCGCCGGCTCCCTGACTCCGTGCCGCACCCACGCCAACAAAAGTGCCGGCAATCCTCCGAAAGCAAACATAGCGCGCCATCCGTAGTGGCTGCCGATCGCGTAATTCGCAAGCGCGGCCAGAAAAATCCCGACGTAATAGCCCGTGTGCATATAGCCTGCGCCCGCGCGACGGCGGCTTTCCGGCCATTCTTCGGCGACAAACGTGCCGCCCATGGCCCACTCGCCGCCGATTCCAATTCCAGCCAGGAAACGCAAAATCGCCAGTTGCCAAACGCCGGTGACGAGTGCGCTGAGAAACGTGAACACCGAATACCACACGATGGTCAGCATCAGCGTGCGAACACGGCCAAACTTGTCGCCAACGGGGCCCCAAAGAAACGCAAGTCCCCAGCCAATCAAAAACAGCGCAAACAACAAGCCGCCGTAAAAACCAACGTTGCCTTTTGTCGCGGCGATTCCGGATCGCGGAAGCAGATCACGCAGCGACGGCAGCAGAACAAGCGCGTAGATGAACGAGTCCATCCCGTCGAGAGTCCATCCGCCCCAGGCGGCCCAGAAGCCCCGAATTTGATTTGCAGTGAGCGGAACGGCCGCGGATGCGTCCCCGTTCGAAGGTTCGATGGGCATCGTGGGAGGGACTATATCAAAAAGGTTTGGCGGAAAAAGCGCGAAGTCAGCCCGCCGCTCTTGCGCGAAGCCGCGCGCAAATCCAATTTCTCTGGCATTTCCGCTGATGTAGACTCGTTGGTCCGAACGCTGCGCGCCGAGACTCGGCCAGGAGATTCGCGTTGAACCTTCGCGTATTCGAAAACAAGCAGGCTCTGAGCGATGCCGCGGCCGCGCACGCCGCGGCGATCATTCGCCAGGTGATCGATCATGCTGGTTTAGCGCGCGTCGTCGCTGCGACGGGCGCCTCCCAGTTCGACTTTCTGGACAAACTTACGAAATCGCCCGGCATCGACTGGCAAAAAGTGGAGTTGTTCCAACTCGACGAATACGTTGGACTGCCCGCGACTCACCCGGCAAGCTTCACGAAGTATCTTCAGGAACGCTTGGTCGGAAAAACTGGAATCGCCCGCTACCACGCGTTGAGCGGCGAAGCGGATCCTGCGAAAGTGATCCGCGACGCAAGCGCGGCCATCGCCAAAGCTCCCGTCGATGTCGCCTTCGCCGGCATCGGCGAAAACGGCCATCTCGCCTTCAACGATCCTCCCGCAGACTTCGAAACGAGCGACCCGTACATCCTCGTCAATCTGGATGAAGCGTGCCGCCGCCAGCAAGTGGGCGAAGGCTGGTTCTCGGCGCTCGCGGAAGTTCCGCGGCAGGCCATCTCCATGTCCATTCGCCAAATCCTCAAAGCCAAAGAAATCATCGCCGTGGTTCCCGACGCGCGCAAAGCGCAAGCGGTAAAGGCCTGCTTCGAAGGGGACATCAGCCCGATAGCGCCTGCATCCATTCTGCGAACACATGCGAACGCGTCGATTTTTCTCGACCGCGAATCCTCGGCGCTGTTGAGCGGCGCCACGCTCGCCGCAGGTTCCACTGTTCCGCTACGCGCCGACGGGCCACTTTCGCATTCTCGAGTCATCGCAAACTCCAAGGGAGGAAAGTAAGTGAAGATCACCGATGCAAAAGTCTTGATCACGTCGCCGGGCAGAAATTTCGTCACGCTGAAGATTACCACCGATCAGGGCATCTACGGTCTAGGCGACGCCACGCTCAACGGCCGCGAGCTCTCCGTCGCTTCCTATCTTTCCGAGCATCTGATTCCCTGCCTCATCGGCCGCGATCCTTTTCAGGCGGAAGACATCTGGCAGTATTTCTATCGCGGCGCTTACTGGCGGCGCGGCCCCGTGACGATGGCCGCCATCGGCGCCATCGACATCGCGCTCTGGGACATCCGCGGCAAAGCTCTCAACACTCCCGTTTACAACCTGCTCGGCGGAAAAAGCCGCACCGGCGTGATGGTCTATGGTCACGCCAACGGGCGCGACCTTCAGGAAACCATCGACGAAGTCGGAAAATACATCGAGCTTGGATACCGCGCGGTTCGCGCGCAGTCGGGAATTCCGGGAATTCCCTCCACCTACGGCGTCGCAAAAGGAAAGTTTTATTACGAGCCCGCGGAAAAAGGACTGCCGCCGGAAAACGCCTGGTCCACCGACAAATATCTGCTCTTCGTTCCTAAGTTATTCGAAGCACTCCGCGTCAAGTTTGGGGACGAGATTCCTCTCTTGCACGACGCTCATCATCGCCTTACACCCATCGAGGCGGCGCGCCTCGGCAAAAGTCTCGAGCCGTATCATCTCTTCTGGCTCGAAGATGCCGTCACGGCCGAACTCCAGGAAGGATTTCGCATCGTCCGCCAGCACACCACCACTCCTCTCGCTCTCGGCGAGGTCTTCAACACGGTCTGGGACGCCAAAACCGTCATCTCCGAGCAACTGATCGATTACATCCGCATGGCCCCGCTTCACGCCGGCGGCCTCACGCATCTGAAAAAAGTCGCATCCTTCGCCGAAATGTTTCACATCCTGACCGGCTGCCACGGCGCGACCGATCTCTCTCCGGTTTCCATGGCGGCCGCTCTCCACTTCGATATTTCCGTCCACAATTTTGGAATCCAGGAATACATGCTGCACACGAAGCAGACCGACGAAGTTTTTCCGCACGCCTATTCCTTCAGCGACGGTTTTCTACATCCAGGTGACGCGCCGGGCCTCGGCGTGGACTACGACGAAAAGCTCGCCGCCCAATTTCCCTATGAACGCGCGTACCTGCCGATCAACCGGAAGATGGACGGCACCATGTTCGATTGGTGAAGTTCGATCGGTGATGCTCGATTGGTAGGCCGGCGGCAACTGTTTGTGCGGAAAACGCTTATAAAAGTATGGAGCGGAGGCTACGATACCAAGGCGTGGCCTGCGTTAATTGGGAGTTGTGGCGCGGCGCCCGCTCTTCCGCGTTGCGGCTGCCCTGCTTTGCTTCATTTGAACCTTGGTGCCAGTGACCGGTTCCTTGCGGTTCAGCTCCGCCGCCTCTTCCAGGAGAGCCCGCACTTCCGATCTCCGTACATCCGATGCGCTTCGCAGCTTTACGTGCCGCAAGTGCTTTCCCGTTCCCTCCAGCAACTTCCCCGGATCGCGGAGCATTGCTCCTCGCATAAATCCAAAAATTACATGTTCCTTCGCCACCATGTAAAAGCACAGCGGCCCATTTAGATCGAATGTGGGAATCTTCCACGGATTCACGTACTCCACGCATCCGGCTACGTTCTTCTTTACAAGTGCCCTTACCATCTTGGCAACTCCAGACAACCTTCCGGCCTTCTTTACATATTCATCGATCCAGACGCGAGCTTCTCTACCTTCGACAGTTGGCATTTCACCCGCCTCTCCCTATGGCTGCAGCGTATCACGGCAAACCTAGCCGCATGATTCAGAGTCCCCATACTTACTGTTCCGATTTCCGCGTTTATCAGGAGTTGATCGTCAGTATGGGGTTTTGTAGGTCACGCTGTCCGGTACTTCGTAGGCTACTTACGTCAGTGAGGTTGGGAGATTTGTTCGGTGGTTTGGACGCTAAAGAGCAAGAAATCGGAGAAGGTGTGGGAGATAACGACGCGGTCGATGTCGAAGACGGCGTATGTGTCGGCGGATTGCGGGAGCCAGACGACGACGTCTTTTGAGCGGAAGCGGACGGACGCGTAGTCGATCGAGAGATACCATTCGCGGACATCGACGGCGGGAATTTCGTTCATCATCTCGATTTCCATGTGAATGACGACTCCGCTGTCTTGAGCGATCCAGGCGCGGCCTTGCAACGGCACGGGATAGGAACGCTGGTTCGCGTAGAAGGCCGCGGTATGGTCTGGGCGGTCTTTTCGCTGGCGGAATGAGATGATCCACGCGGCGCGATCCCTCCAGTTGGCCGCCGCTTCGCACTTCATGTCGTAATCCGGCCGAAGATCCGGATGGAAGATGAGGGCCATTTCCGGCAAGCCGATGTCCTGATTTTCGAGTGGAAATTCCATGGCGGCCTGCGTGACCCTGCGGCTTTCCTTGACGGCAAAGCTGCCTCCCCGCCTTGTGAGCGTAGCCGTGTAGTCGAATGACGCCGAGCCGCCGCCGCGGTTATCGCCGAGTCCACCCGCGCCGAAGATGCGGTAATCGATTTGTTCGCGAGCGGTGAAATTCTGGAGATTTTCCACGAGCTCGGTGGCGCGGGCCCCTGCTTGCGTCAGGACTTTATCGAGATCGCAAGGGGACGCATCGGAAGAGGAGCGGAGCTTCGCGTCGATCTTGGGAGGATCCCATACGAGACTTTTTGGTTTTGAAGTTTGAGCGGCAGCGTGCAGGGCGAGCAGCAGGGTGGCAAAGAGGAGAGCGGCTGCCGAGCGCGAGGTGCGGAGCATGTGGGGCGGGATTGTAGCACCGGGGGAGAGACGGAAAAAAGAATAAAGCAAAGGGGAAGGATGTGGCAATTTTGAGTTTGTGAGTCGTGTAACAAACGAATCCTTTGGAAGGACGCTCCCTCTTCGTACACCACAGGTCAGTCTGGCGCACCTCATGCAACATCTGGCGAATCTTTCTACTTACCATCGGGGCCAAGTCGCGCTAATGATGCGGCAGCTTGCCGCCAAGCCGCTCGCCACGGACTCTCATATATTCTTGATGGAGAGCCGCTAAGGCTAAGACCCGATAAGTTGGCTACCTGGGAGTGCCGTACCAAGTCTTCATTTGTTCGGTTTCCGCATGAATCAGGACTTGGGGGATTGCTTCCGGTTTGCCGACCATTCACCAGGGAACGCCAAACGCCGGTGTCCTAGGGGTAATAGAGATTTTCAACACTTACTGGGTAACGACTGCGCTCTGCTGTCGTCTTGCGGGTGAGAGGGCCAGCAAAATTCCCCCGATGACGCCGAAAAGGACAACATCCGTAAAATCCCGATGAACGCCGTGCTTCCACGCTTCCACAGTTTGGATGGTCATTACCGAAGCATGGGCTAGGCTCTGGCACGCGGCGAAGGTAATCAGGGAGCGATGCAACGACGGCTTTCTGGCAGCCAGCAACAGAAAGGGGCCGAGTGCGATAAACCAACTAAGAAACATCGGCTCGCATGCGTCTTTCATTTCCAGAAGCCACTCGGAATGCGCTAGATCGTTGTACAGCGGATAAATCAGTCCGACATAGAAGAGGCCCAGTAGTGCCAGGGCGACTTGCAGCATGCGTTCGCGTTTCACGATGACCTCCTCTTACGAAAGCTACTCCCGGCTACTCCCTGCGTCAGGGCTGATGAGCCTGATGTGGGGATACCCCACATTTTGAAGCGCATTCTTCGTATATCTCTCCTTGCTCGCACCGTCAATTGCGAACCAGCTCTATTTTGGGCGAATCACGGGCAAACCGGAAGTGATCGGACAAGTCCTCGTAAGTCGGGTAACTAGACAAATTCCTGGGGAACCTCACAAGTATTTAGAGTCAACAAAGGTTTGAAACTTGCACCAACTTTGAGAAAGATTCAGATTCGGCAGGATACAGGCTATTGATTCCACAAGAGATATCTGGAGCCGAGGGAGAGAGTTGAACTCTCGACCTGCCGATTACGAAATGAGCCGTTTCCTTCTATCCCTTTTATTTTCAGTCTCCGGCGTTCGACGCTTTTCTCTCCATTTCGCCACCTTTCGCCGTCCCACTGTGCAACGCAATGTGCAACGCCCATACAACGCACGCGCACTCGTCGAGACTCGATGAGATTCGTCACGACTCGGGCTCCTCTTTTCTCTTGATGTCAAGATTCTCAATCTCCGCGAGAATCTCTTGCAGGGTGGAATCTTCTGCGAGGGCAGCCCGTTCCTTAATTACCTCCGTGAGGG
>JBAQJX010000083.1:0-60812 GCA_049641765.1 Candidatus Acidiferrum sp. | reverse complement strand
GCCTTTCCTCCATAACACTGCTCTCTTTCCACGGCATCGGCGCTCCTTCCTCCTAGCGCCTGCCATTATTCACAGTGTCAGGAATCCTCCCGGTCTATTCTGTCAGCCATCCCCCCGGTCCGTACCCGCCTGGGCTGCCCCCCTCCCCCCGCGCTCATCGTGCCGGTGTCCATACCGTGGCGGCGCGGGGGGCGGGGGGCAAAAAAGCGCCGACAAACCTCCGTGCGCATCCCCCCTCCCCCTCAGAAGCGGCGCATCGCCCCATCGCGGCAGTCCCGCGGGGCCGGACGCACCGTAAAACCAGCGCCCCGTGCTCCCCGCGATTCGGCGCGGGTCCGCGCGGTGACCGGTGTCGGCACTCGGGCGAACTCATAAGGTTCGCTCGTCGCGGCATTTTTCTGGCCGCGCAAAACCAGCGCGTCCAGAAAAAATGCGCTCCTCGCGGTCGTCTGCGGCACGCGCAGCCCCGCGCGTAAACGCGGGCAGCACACCGCCCGCACAACGCAGGGACCCCATGCGCGGCAAAATCCGGCGCACGCCCCGCTCGCGTCGGGAAAAACATCCCGCATCGGTGGCTCGCTCTTTGTCGTGCGCCGGATTTTGCGGCCGCAAAAACCGCGGCCGCCGCAGAGAGAGACCGTGCTGCAATGCCCGGAGACGCGCGAAAGGCGCGGGATAAAGCTCCGCGGCAGCGTCTCCGGGCAGCCGCCTTGCCCCTCTCGCCTCGTCCGAGGTTCCGTGCTCGTGCTGTCGCGGCGCAAAGCGCGCCCCGCTTGCAGCGCGGCGCACGCGCCGCTCGGCCTCGCAACGGCTATCGGTGGCTGCGGCTGACGCCGCAGTTCGCGTCTCTTTGCGTCCTCTTCTCGCCCATTTATTTTGGGCAAGGCGGCAATGCCGCCCGGTCTCGGATCTGTTGGGCGGGAGGCCCGCCCAAACCCACCCCGCAAGACAACCCCGCCCTATCTGCATCCGTGGAGCGCAAGTTTGCGGCCACCAAAAGCCGTGGCCGCAAACTCGCGAGGCCGCGATCGCAACCAACCCCGCGCTGGCAGGACAGCCGTGCCAAAAAACCACCATCGCTTTCGGAGCCGATCAGGAAAGCGATGGTGGTTTTTCTCGGGGAAAGAACCGAGGCCGCGGAGAAAGCGTGTCAAGAGCAAACCGCAGCACCCCGCACGGTGTCCGGACACCGTGAAAGAACCACCGCGCGGTGTCCAGAAAACACAGGACACCGCGCCCGAATCCGCGCAAACTCCCCGGAGAAACGCGCACCAGCGCCGACCGGCCCACAATTACTTGCGCACGCTGTCCGTTCGGACAGTATGAAAAATTTCCACAAGCCGTGCCTCTTCGTTAAAGTTGCCTCACAATCTCCGCAACGTCGCCTTTACACTCGTAGTCTAATTAAATAGCACCTCGTCCCGGTCGAGGGCCATAAGTATGGGCGAGGAAACCCGTATGAACGATCGCGGTCCCACCAAGGTCATCTTTTGGCATGTGTTGGGATTCTTGCTGACCTTCCTGGTGGCGTACTGGCTGCGTCCGATTGCCCTCGCTCCCGACCCCGTCCTGCAAGGCTATCTGCAAGTCATCACCGCTTTGCTGGCGTTCGTTTTTGCCGCGCTCGCCTTCGTTCGCTTTCAAGGAACTCAGGACCGCATCTCGCTGATCCTCGGCGGCGGCTATCTTCTGTCCGGCGCCGTGCTTTCCGCTTCGGGCGTTCTCTTCTTTCAATTTCTGCAGGACTCTCCCGCTCCCGCGACGTGGGCGCCCATTGCTTGGTGGCTAAGCCGCCTGGTTCTTGCGCTGCTGCTGTTTGTCGCGCTTCTCGTCGAGCGCTTCATTCCGCGGTCGCGCCACACGAAATCGGAAATAGCCGGCGCGCTTCTCGCTGTCGTCGGCTTCACCTACCTCGTCGCCGTGGCTCTTCGGCGTTTGCCGCCGGAGGTTTCGCGTCATCCGATCGCGCTCATCCCCAGCCCGCAGCAGCTTTTGCCCGGCGTGATTTTTCTCGTGACGGTGGCCTGGTACCGAAAGCGCCTTCAGACCGAGGATTCCGCCTTCGACCGCACGATCTACGCCGCGGCCTGGATGAACTTCGCCGCTCAGCTCGCCGCGTGCCAGTCGGAGCGCCTGCTCGATGCGCCATTCGTTCTCGCCCAGGTACTCACCGTCGGCAGCTACGCGCTCGCTCTCGGCGGCGCGCTTCTCGATAACGCCAAGCTCTTCGAGCAGGTTCGCCATCTCGCCGTCAGCGATCCGCTCACTGGCCTCGCCAATTACCGCCGCTTGCTCGACGTCCTCGAAAACGAAACCGAGCGCACCAATCGGACCGGCAGACCGTTCGCCGTCTTGCTGCTCGATCTCGACGGCCTGAAAAAAATCAATGACCGCTTCGGCCATCTCGCCGGCAGCCGCGCGCTTTGCCGTCTCGCCGTCATTTTGCGTATTCATTGCCGCGCCATCGACACCGCCGCGCGCTATGGCGGAGACGAGTTCGCGCTCGTCCTCCCGGAAACGCAGGAAGCGGAGGCGCAGCACGTCGCCAATCGCATTCGGGCAGTTATGGCTGAGGATGACGAAAAACCTCCGCTCTCGGCGAGCATCGGCATTTCCCTCTATCGTGGGGATGGCGAGCGGATCGAAAAACTTCTGGCCGAAGCGGACCGCGATCTCTACGCGGAAAAAGCCCGGCGCGTGAAGCGCGGCATCGCCGCCTTTCACGCTCGCCGCCGCTCTCCCAAAAACTGAGTCTCGTTCATGTCTTCCGGCGCCGCGGCCACTACCACGAAGTCCCTCTCAGTACACCGCGCGGTGCTGAACCGTTTCCTTTGTCGCCAGCGAATACCGCGGCTCTGGCGCGGCCTTCTCCAATATCTGCCGCGTCACATATTCGCCGACGGCTGGTCCGTGTTTGAATCCGTGCCCGGAGCCGCCGCCGGCGAACCACACGTTTTCGAACTCGGGATGCCGGTCGATCAGAAAATCTCCGTTCGAAGTATTCTCGTACTGGCAAACGCGCGTTTCGACCACCGGCGCGTCGCGCAATGCCGGAAATCGGCTCGCTACATACTTCCGCACCACGCCCGCTTCGGCCGCCGTCGGCAGCCGCGATTGCGTGTCCGGATCGACGCGTTCGCCATGATGGTCGAGCGCAATCTTCAGTCCGCGGCCCTCGAGGTCCGGCATCCCGTAGTATTCGTCCTCTTGAAAGAGCCACGTCGGCAAAGCCGGCGGCGCGAATCGCTCGTCACCCGGCGGCACACCGAAAAAGAAAACTTCCTGTCGGCTGGGAAAGATTCTGTGCCTGAGAATTTCAGGAAACACTTTGCCGAGCCACGAGCCGCATGCAAAAACGAACTGTCCCGCCGCAATCGTTTCGCCATCGTTGCATTTCACGCTGCCCAAACGCCCCGTGCCGCGCGGCGTCTCGATGAGCGCAATGCGAAACTCCACGCCCGCCTTCACGGCGTCCTCGACCACCGCTGCGACCGCTCTGCGCGCCAGCAGCACTCCACTTTTCGGCTCGAGAAATCCCCGCGTCACTCTTTCGAAAGAAATCTGCGGATAGCGCCTCTCGAGCGCCGCTTTGTCCATCTCTTCGAACGGCACATCGCAGCGCTTCAACGTCGCCATCGTATCGCGCACGCGCGAGTCATCCGCGCCCGCGAGCCACAGGACACCGGTCTCGTGGAAAAGTCGCTGCGAAGTCGCCACACAAAAGCTTTTCCATTGCGCCAGCGAACGCTGCGACGATCGCGTGTAGATTTCGTCCGTTCCATATCCCATTCGAATGATGCGCGTCTCGCCGCCAGAACTCGCCCGCGCGTTCGATGGCCCATATTGGTCGATCAGCACGACGCGCTGCCCGCGCCGCGCCAGATGCCACGCGCTCCACGCGCCGAACACGCCCGCTCCGACAATCGCCACATCGTATGTTTTCGTTGCCGCCATCGCTGTTGCATCCTATCGCATCTTCGCGCCGCCCGGTAATACAGGCATTCGTTCGCGCACCGTCGCGCTTGGCCGCAATCCTACTAGCGCCTGTAGTTTCCCGCTCCACCAGTGATACCATGCAGCGTTCCGATCGCTCAGCCCCGGAGGTTCGCGTGAAATCGCTTCGCCAGCCGCTCCTTTATTGTTTCGTAGTCTGCACTTTTATTTTTGCCGCTTCGCTCGCCGTTCGCGCCCAGCAACTGGATTCCAAAACGTACGACGGCATGAAGTGGCGCTTGATCGGCCCCTTCCGCGGCGGCCGCGTCATCACCGTTGCGGGCGTTCCCAGCCAGCCGAACACGTATTATTTCGGCGCGGTCGGCGGCGGCGTCTGGAAGTCCACCGACGGCGGCAACTCCTGGGATGCCCTCTTCGATAAAGAGCCCATTTCCTCGATTGGCGCCATCGCCGTCGCGGATTCCGATCCCAATGTGATTTATGCTGGCACCGGCGAGGCCTGCATCCGCGGCAACATTTCCTTCGGCGATGGCGTTTACAAATCCACCGACGCCGGCAAGACCTGGACGAACGTCGGCCTCAAAGACACGCGCCACATCGGCGCCGTCATCATTCATCCCACGAATCCCGACATCGTCTACGTCGCCGCTCTCGGCCACGCTTACGGCCCCAACACGGAGCGCGGCATCTTCCGCTCGCGCGATGGCGGCAAGACCTGGGAGAAAGTTCTCTACCTCGACGACCGCACCGGCGGCATCGACATCGTTTTCGATCCCCACAATCCTCACGTTCTCTTTGCCGCCATGTGGGAAGGCTGGCGCACGCCATGGACGCTGAACAGCGGCGGCGCGAAGGATGGCCTCTATCGTTCGAGCGATGACGGCACAACCTGGAAGCGCGTCGAGGGCCACGGCATGCCCGAAGGCACGCTCGGCCGCATTGCCGTCGCTGTTTCCGGCGCGGATTCGAACATCGTCTACGCGCTCATCGAAGCCAAAAAAGGCGGCCTATATCGCAGCGACGACGGCGGCGCGAATTGGTCTTTCATCACCGACGATCACCGCTTCACGCAGCGTGCTTGGTATTTCACGCACCTTTGGGCCGATCCCAAGAATCCGGAAGGCGTTTACATCGCCAACACTGGCCTCTACGGTTCCACCGACGGCGGCAAATCCTTCGAGCGTATCAACGCGCCTCACGGCGATCATCATGCCTTGTGGATCGATCCCAACAATCCCAATCGCATGATCAACGGCAACGATGGCGGCGCCACCGTTAGCGTCGACGGCGGAAAAAATTGGACCACGCAGGACAATCAGCCCACCGCGCAGTTCTATCACGTGGCTGCCGACAACGATTTCGAGTTTCAGGTTTACGGCTCGCAGCAGGACAACTCTTCCATCGGCATTCGCACGCGCAGCGACCACGGCGCCATCCTCCCGGGCGATTGGGACGCCGTCGGTGGCGGCGAAAGCGGCTACATCGTTCCCGATCCGCGCGATTCGAATATCGTTTACGCCGATGACGAAGGCCCCGTCTTCACCCGATTCGATCGCCGCACCTATCAGGCGCAGAGCATCGAGGAATGGCCCGAAGATCCCAACGGCTATCCCGCTGCCGTCCAGAAATATCGCTACACCTGGACCATGCCGATCATCATTTCCTCGCACAATCCTGATGTCATCTACCACAGCGCGCAATACGTGTTCCGTTCGAACGACGCCGGCCGCACCTGGACCACCATCAGCCCGGACCTCACGCGCAACGACAAATCCAAGCAACAGGACGCCGGTGGCCCGCTGACGAAAGATCAGTACACCGTCGAATATTACGACGTCGTTTTCAGCCTCGCGGAATCGCCCAAGCAGCAAGGCGAACTTTGGGCCGGTACGGACGACGGCCTCGTCCAGTTGACCCGCGACGACGGCAAGACCTGGACCAACGTCACTCCGAAGGACGTTCCCGAGTGGGCCATGATCAGCCTCATCGAAGCTTCGCCCTTTGATGCCGGCACGGCGTATATCGCCATCGACGCCCACAAACTCGACAATTTCAAGCCCTACATTTTCAAGACCAGCGATTTCGGTAAATCCTGGACGAAAATCATCGGCGGCTTGCCGGGCGATTCCTACGTTCACGCCGTGCGCGAAGATCCCAAGCGCAAAGGCTTGCTCTACGCGGGCACGGAAACGGGTATTTGGGTTTCCTTCAACGATGGCGAAAACTGGCAGCCGCTTCAGCTCAATCTTCCGCCCACGCCCATACACGACCTGATCATTCATGACGACACGCTCGTCGTCGCCACGCATGGCCGTTCCTTCTGGGCGCTTGATGGGCTCGGCCCGCTGCGCCAGGACAACGCTGGGATCGCTGCGGAAGACGCGCACCTCTTTACGCCGGACACGGCTTTCCGCACGCGCGAAGGCCACATGAATCCGCGCCGCTATCCCATTGGAGAAAATCCGCCGTCTGGCGCCATCCTGTACTACTACTTGAAGGACGCGCCGAAGGATCCCGCGAAGCTCGAGCTGCTCGATGCCGATGGAAAAGTCATTCGCTCGTTCTCGACGGAAGAAAAGAAAACCGACATCGGCCCCGACGAAGGCGAGCGCGACATACCTCCCGAAAGCATTCCTGCAAAGGCGGGATTGAATCTTTTCGTCTGGGATTTGCGTTACGAAACGCCGAAGAAAGTTCCCGGATTAATCTACGATGCCGGCGAGCCCGTCGGCCCACTCGCGCTTCCTGGCAAATATCAGGTGCGCCTTACCGTCGCGGGAAAATCGCAAACCGCGGCCTTTGAAGTGAAAATGGATCCGCGCGTCCAAACTTCGCCCGAGGATTTGCGCAAGCAGTTTGACCTGATGCTCAAACTGAGCGAGCGCCAGGACTTGATGAACAAAACCGTGCTGGCGATTCGCGATTTGCGCGGGCAGCTTCAGGCCTTCGAAAAGCGCATGGGTTCCGGCGCCGAAGCGAAATCCGTCGTCGCTGAATCCGCGGAGCTTCGCAAGAAAATCGGCGCCATCGAAGAGCAACTCGTGCAGGTCAACTCAAAGTCGAGCGAGGATCAGGCGAATTATCCGACGATGCTCAACAGCAAGATCGCGCATTTGCAGAGCCTCGTTGATAGCGCGGACACCGCTCCCACCGCTGCGGAAGACGCCGTCTTCACCGAACTCGATCAACGTCTCGAGGTGCAGTTGACCAAGTGGCGCGAGGTGCTTTCGAAAGATCTTCCCGCGCTAAACGAGTCGATGCAAAAGGACAAGATCCCGGCCATCGCGCCGGCCGAAACCAAATCAACTCGTTGAGGTCGTAGGGGCACGATATATCGTGCCCCTACGGGCCACAATCACAACAATTACTCGCCTTTTTTTCTGAATTGGAATTTTCGCCGGCGAACCGCTACTTCCCAAATGCCGTCCCAATCGTCTTCGCCCAATGCGAAAGATGATTCAATGACGCTGTATCGGTCGCATCCAAATGCAACGGCGTAATCGACACCGCGCCGGAAAAAACCGCCGCATAATCCGTGTCCGGCTCGACGTCCTGGTCGATCCTCTGCTCGTATAACCAGAAATACATACGCCCGCGTGGATCTTTGCCCTCCCACAATTGGTTCCGCGTGATTTTTTTCGATTGCCGTGTGAACTTCACGCCGCCCGTCCACTTTTCAGGCACGTTCACGTTTAGCAGCACCTGGTCCGGCAATCCTTCCTTCAAGACCATCTCCGCGGTCAAACGCGCTACGCGCGCCGCCGGTTCGAAGCTCGATTCCGGCGCTTTCGAACATAGCGACATCGCCACCGCGGGAATATGATGCAGCGCCGCCTCGCGCGCCGCTCCCACCGTGCCGGAGTAGTACGCGTTCTCGCCCAGATTCGCGCCGTGATTGATTCCGGAAATCACCAGGTCCACTTTCTCCGGCAGCAATTTGTGCAGCGCCACGATCACGCAATCCGCCGGCGTTCCGTCGATTGCCCACTCGCGCTCGCCCACCTCGTTGCAAATGATGGGCTGCCGCAGCGTCAACGATTGCGCCGTCCCGCTCTGTTCGCGGCTCGGTGCCACCACGCTCACCGTCGCAAAATCCGCCAGCGCCCGCGCCATCACGCGCAGCCCTTCGGCGTGTATCCCATCGTCATTCGTAAGAAGGATTGTGGTCATCGAGTTTAAGAATTGGCCGGGTGTATGACGGACAATCCGAGGAACTCCTCAAAATGCCGGAAGTCGCTGTCCCGGTGTAGCAGAGAGTATTTGTTTCTGATGCAGAGCGTTGCGATCAGGCAGTCGATTGTCTTCCGCACGGTGCGGCCCTCTCGCCGTAATTTCCTGTAATTATCAGCGGCAGCCACACAAACATCTTCGCCTGCACCTTGAAGCAAATCAAATTCACTCAGCAGTTTCTTCACGCGTTCGAAATCTTCATCGCGCCGCAGACCTTGCAACACTTCGCACAAAATCAAATCGGTGAGTCCAATCTCCTCGTTTCCGACTTTTCGGTCCAGCCAGTCCGTTTCTGCATTCTGGATTCCGTTCAGATAGTCCACCCAGACGGTCGAATCAACGATAACCACTCTCGTCTCTACTCCACAGTCCGCCCAAGCCGGGATTCATTCAGGTTGCCTTCCCACTTCACTTTACCTCGCAATTGGCGGATGCCCGCTTGCCTGCGCAGGCGGATCAGCAGCCGCAATGCGGCTTCCACGGTCGCGCGCTTGGTACGTGCGCCGCTGCTGCGCATTGCTTGGCGCATCAGCTGATCGTCGATCTCTATGTTGGTGCGCATTTTCGCTGAGCCTCTATGTGTAAATATCTCAGACTTATGTGTACCAGTCAACCTGCGGATTTCTCCTGTGTGTCGCTCAGATTCAACGGAGGCAACTGTTCATCAAGAATATTTGCAATTGAGATAGGCAACAGGCCCACACGTATGATTTCTCTGACCTCCGTGACTTCAAGCGTCAGGTATCGGTAAGCCCATCGATTTCTTTGCTCTTCGCTGGGGCCCTGCGGGCGGAAACATGCCATATATCCTGGGCCACCTATGGTCGGGAACAACTCGGTAAGAAAGCACTGATGATGCCGTTTGGCGTACCCATCCAAAACTTTGAAAAGCCTGCCGTAGTCAGATCGGTTCAAGAAAGTGTCGGGTTCGGAACTACCCGACGAAGAAAATGGTCGGGACGACTGGATTTGAACCAGCGACCTCACCCACCCCAAGGGTGCGCGATACCAGGCTTCGCTACGTCCCGACCGACTGCAATGCGAAGTGGGTTTACAGCTTTATCAGGCTATCACTTGCGTTCGAGAAGCGTCAAGAAAGCGCGCAGCGTGTCTCGCAGGTCCAGTAACATTTTCCGGCTCAGCATTTGTGTCCCGCCGCCGCTCTCCATCGCGCCGTTGCTCGGCGCGCCGTCCGTTTCGCTTCCGCCGGCCTGTTCGCGCAGGTGACGCCGCGCGCCTGCGATGGTGAATCCCTCGTCGTAAAGCAGCCGCTTGATCCGCAGCACCATCTCGACATCTTCCTGCCGGTACAGCCGGTGCCCGCTCGCGCTTTTCACCGGCTCGAGCATCGGAAATTCCGTTTCCCAATATCGCAGCACGAATGGCTTCAGGTTCGTGAGCCGGCTTACCTCGCCGATGCGATAGAAATCCTTTTCTGTGGTTGGTTGCGTCGCGGTTGCGGTGCTCGGCATCTCGAATTCCAATCAGAGGGGGACGCCGCTATCGTAGCAGTTTCCGCAACATTCCTGTAGGGGCACGATATATCGTGCCCCTACGGTGCATCATGCTCAACCTAATCGTCCCGACTGCTGCGATCCGTTTTTTCCGTTGATCTCTTCTCCCGCTTCCGCAATCTCTGTACAAACCTCACCGGCGTCCCAATAAACGCATATTTCGCGCGAAGCTGATTCTCCAAAAACCGTTCGTAACTGAAATGCATTTTCTCTTTCTGATTCGTAAAGATCAAAAAGGTCGGCGGCGCTGTCTTCGCTTGCGTCATGTAGTAAATCCGGATCGGACGCGCCTTGGGAGTCGTCCCGCGCTGCAGATCCACGTCTTCCTTCAGCCAGCGGTTCAGTTCCGGCGTCGGAATGTGCCGCCGCCGCGCCTCGGCCACTTCGTTGATCAAAGGATAAAGTTTTGCCGCGCGCTCGCCCGTCTTCGCAGAAAGAAAAACAATCGGCGCATAGCTCAAAAATTTCAGTTTCCCGCGAATCATCTTTTCGTATTCGATCAGCAACCGCCCCGAATCAAAATCCTCCGGACGATACCGTTCGCCCGGCGCCCTCTTCGATTTTCCCTTCGCGCTGGCTGCATCTCGCGACGCGGCATCCCGCGCCGCAATCACCGCCAAATCCCACTTATTAATAACAATAATCACCGATCGCCCGGACTCTTCCGCATAGCTCGCAATCTGCGCGTCGCCTTGTGTCACGCCCTGCTCGCCGTCCACCACCAGCAGCGCCACGTCGCAGCGCTCCAGCCCGCGCCGCGCCATCACCACGCTCAATTTTTCCGCCACCAGCGTCGTCTTCGCCTTTCGCCGGATTCCCGCCGTGTCCACAAACCGGTACGTGTGCCCCTCGTGTGTGACTTCCGAATCCACGCTGTCCATCGTCGTGCCGGGGATCGGCGAAACGATCGAGCGATCCTCGCCCGCCAGGCGGTTCAACATCGTGGACTTGCCCACATTCGGCCGCCCGATAATCGCGACCTCGACAGGGCTATTTTCTTTGTTCTCTTCTTCGGATTCGACTGCTCCAACCTCTGCGAGCGCCGCATCCAGCAAGTCGTCCACGCCAGTGCCATGCTCTGCAGTAATCGGAAATACCGGCGCGCCAAGCTTGTGAAACACCGCCGCATTCACTTCCTGCGCCGCCGAATCGATCTTGTTTGCCGCCACAACCAGCGGTTTTCCCGTCGACCGCAGTAGCCGCGCCAGCTCTTGATCCAACGGCGTGACGCCTGCCTGACTATCGACCACGAGCACCAGCAGGGCCGCCTCCTTGATGGCCACTTGCGCCTGCCGCAAGATCTCTTGTGGAATCAATGCCTTATCGTCCGGGACGATTCCGCCCGTATCGACAATCTCCAGCGCTTTGCCGCGCCATTCGGCTTTGCCGTAGATGCGGTCGCGCGTAATACCCGGTTCGTCCGTAACGATCGATCGCCTCGTCCCGGTTAGCCGGTTGAAAAGCCGGGACTTGCCCACATTGGGGCGTCCTAGAATCACCAGAGATGGAAGCTTTTGAGGCATCTGTTCGGGTCGTACTCGGATAGAGCGGAATCGCGGCTACGCCGTAATCTTTCACTGTACTCTAGGAAGCCCCTAACCCATATCGTTTTCGCAGCCCAGACTTCGAGAGGAACGCCCAAGGCAGTCGCTGGCAGGGCTGGATTTCTTGCCTGGGGCACGTCTGTTCTGGGCCATTCCCGATATTGCCGGGGAGGTGCAGCCGCGGCGGCCATTTCTGGTAGAGTGCTGATCAGAGAAGAGATAGCCCCTGCCTGCAATATTGCTATTTGTTAAGATCGTGTAAGTTTTAGGGGCTCCCCTGCGTACATATCTATGGAACCGCTGAGACCAGGCCCGATGAGCGTGCCGGGAATGACGGAGACCACGGAGGCAATTGCCCGGGCTCGGGCAGGGCATGCCGAAGCCTGGGGCGAGCTTTACCGCGATTTTGCGCCCGCGATTTTTCGCTTTTGCAGGCGGGCGCTACCGACTCGGGAAGATGCGGAAGACGCCACGATGGAGATATTCGTGAAGCTGCGCGACAAGCTGAGCCAGTACGACGAGTCGCGGCCTTTTTCCGCGTGGCTTTATCGCGTGGCCGCGAATCATTGCTGGGACATCTTGCGCCGCCGGAAAATCCGCCAGGACAAAGAGACCGAGGATGTGGACAATGTGCCGCTGGAGCATCCGGATCCGAACCAGTTGGAGCGGCTGATCGAACAGAAAACGAGCGAGGAAGTCCGCCACGCTTTGCAAACTCTTGGGCCGCGCGCTCGCATGGCCCTGGTGTTGCGCTATTACTCGGATATGAGTTATGACGAGATCGCCGATGCGCTCGGAGTGCGGCGCGCCTTTGTGGGCGTCGTGCTTCTGCGCGCGCGGCATGAATTACGGCAGGCGCTGGAGGGGAAGAGTGCGCTGGCTGCGGGAGGTACTCCGTGAAGGAACCTGCAAACCCTGTGCCGCACGAAGGGCCGGGCGGAACGATGGACCATTTGGATGAGATGACCTGCCTGCTCTACGCGGAGCGCCAACTCGATCGCGCGCGTGCGCAAGCCGTTTCCGCGCACGCGGAGGACTGCGCCGCCTGCCGGATTTTGCTGAGGGCTCTCGATCGCGAATCGCGCTTGCTGACGCGAGCCATGCTGGAGGACGACGAACCGCTGCCTTCGCGGCTCGCGCAATTTCAGGAGCGCGCGCGGAAAGTTCATCAATGGGTTTCGGGCCTGATTTTGGGACTTGCAGCCACGGGCATCTACGCTCTCTACACAGGGTTTCTCGAGCCGTGGCAGCAGCGATTGGAACAAGCGGGATTCGGCGGCACGAGCCTGCTCAGCTTGCTGATTTTTCAAGGCGCCTTCTGGAAAGGATGGCAGTCCATGATGACACTCTTTGAGGTGCTGGCGATGGTTACCGTGGCGGGATCCGCCGCGGTTATTTTCCGCCGGCGTCTGCGGCGCGGCTCGGCGCTTGCGCTGGTGCTCGCCGGATTGTGCGCAGCGCTGGCCTTGCCTGCGCCTGCGGGCGCCATGGAGTATCACAAGAACGAGTCGTATGAGCTCGCTCAAGGCGAGACCGTCAAGAGCGACCTCTTTATCACCGGCGCACGCGCGCGAATTGACGGCACGGTGGAAGGCGACGTCTTTTTCTTTGGCCAGAGCATCGACATCAGCGGCCATATCGAGGGCGACGCCATCGTCTTCGCGCAGTCCGTGCGCGTCAGCGGACAGATCGATGGCAACATCCGCTCCTTTGCGAATAACATCACCATTACAGGAGCTGTCACGAGAAACGTTCTCACCTTCAATGAAGTGTTCACTCTCGATTCGGTTGGAAAAGTGAACGGCAGCCTGACGGCCTTCGCGCAGACCGTGAGCGTCGACGGCCACCTGGGCCGCGGTTTGCTAGCGATGGACGACGAAACTAGCATTTCGGGAAGCGTGAACGGAGAGGTTCGCACGAAGGGACACTCGATGACGATCCTCTCTTCCGCGCAGATCGCCGGGCCGATTCATTATGAGGGAGACAATCAGGCCAGCGTATCCGCCGGCGCGAAGCTGGCTTCTCCCGTGGAATTCACCAGGGCCAAACACGAATCGGAATACATGAACGCGCATTACTACGTTTGGCGAATCATTTGGACCGCGGCGTTCATCCTGCTTGGGCTGGTGCTCGTCCTGCTGCTTCCGAAATTCGCGGGAGAGACCGTGGCCGCCGGCGAGCGGTTCGGAGCGCCTCTGGGACTGGGCGTGCTGGTGTTCTTTGGCGTGCCGATCGCGGCGCTGATTGCGTGCGTGACGGTCGTGGGCATTCCGCTTGGAGTGCTGACGCTTGGGTTGTGGTTCCTGGCGATCAATTGCGCGGAGCTTGTGGTCGGCACGGTCGTCGGCAATTGGATACTCGGAAAGACAGCGGACACTTGGGGCATGATCGGACGGATGGCCGTCGGTTTCGTGATCGTGCGCATTGTCTATACACCTCTCACACACCTTCACGTCGTAGGATTCTTGGTGGCACTGGGAATTTGGATGTGGGGTATTGGAGCGATTTCGCTTGCGCTCTACAACCGGGTTGGTCCGAAGCCTTCCTCCGGGTCGATGCCCGCGCCGATGCCGCCGATGTCTTTGCCGCCGCATACCACGGTTGGCGGAATCCAGCCAGCCTAAGGTGGGCGAATTCGCCCAGCAGGGCGACGCGACACCAATGATGGTTCGCTTGCCGTGCGCCGCGTGTATACCCCACCCCGGGTGTTTTCCCCAAAGAGTGCGCAATGGATTGATTCCACGAGAGTTGCTGAAATGCTCGCGTACACAGAGTGCGTAAGAGTGTGATTCTAAAGGGGCGAAATTTTGCAAATTGCGCAGAGAGACGAAAGAGTGCGCAAACTATTCCAGAGAAAAGAGTTATGGGTTTTGAGCCAGCGCGGAATCGGAATCGATCAGGAAAGGATGGGCACAAGATTACCCGATAAGTAGTATAGCAGGAAGTAATGGATTGTCAATGCCAGGAATTTCCGACAGTCGATTTTGAGACGAGGTTGAAAAAGAACGGGCCGGAGCAGTTTTTATGAATGCTCCGGCCCGTTGCCTTTTGCGGAGGCGGGTAAAATCTTATGGTTGCTGTCGAACCTTGGCAGCAAAGAAGGCCGGGTTGAAATCCAGCGCTGGATCCTCGATGTAAAGAGCGCGTATGCCGACTGCCGGGGTGGCTGCCGGAGGACTTCCATTAAGAATACCATCGAGATTCGTAACGCCCTCAGTTCCCTGAGTTCCCAGAAATATCTCTACGCCAAGAATGCTAGCTTGGGAGAAATTGAAGTACCCCGGAAGAGAGGTGACGGAGAATAACTGCGTGCCTGGGGTGCTGACCGTTGCCGTAAATCGAGACCAACGCAGGGTGACGGAGCTGGCAGTGGAGGTGTCGAGTGTGGTGGTCCCGTTGCCGGCGGTAAAGGCCGTGACGTGAACGGCGACCGTCTGGCCAGGAAACAGGTTGGTTGTGTCGGCGGACCCCGTAAATAATCCGTAACTGGTTGGGAAGCTGTTGTCGACGGGCAGACCCTTGGAGTCGACGTAGAAATTCGGACCGACTGACAGGTTTACGGTCAAGGGAGTGCCAACGGTCACGCTGCCTATCAAGGAATTTGTGGCGGCAGGAATGATGTCCGTCGTGATCATAATAAACTGCGTTTGATTGGTAACGGAGACAATAGTGCCTTCGACGGTGTCTACAATCGGACTGGCTAAGAGGGGCTCGATTTCCTGCGCCGTGAAGGTTCCATCGGAATTGAGAATAGCATCCAGGCTCGCAGCTTGACTGCTGGAGACGCAGCTGGACGCGCTGCCTTGCGCTGGAGTCGTGCAGAGATTCAAAGTGGGATCTTCATCCAGGACGGTGGAGGAATTTACAGTGGCGGTTATGGGAGGGTGACCCACGACCGGGGCGGGTGTGATTGTTATGCTTGAACCACTGAGGCTAACGACACCAGTATAGTCTTCGATGAGATCAAGCTGGCCGGAAGCGAGATTGGAGTTCGCGCGGGGGAGGGTGTAAACGCTGGCGGCGTTGGTGTTACCGAGGTTTAAGCTCAAAGTTGTTCCGCTGACGGTTATGGCATCCGCGAGATTTATATCGATGCCTAACCCCGCGTTCCCACTGATGGTCTGAGTTGTGGTGACAGTGGCCGTAAAGGGCCCGGCAAACGTGGCGATGCACCCAGCGTTCACGGGGCAAATGGGGTTTGTGAGCGCCACACCTGTGCCGTTGAAGTAGGCGAGCGTCGCGCTGGAAAAGGTGACGGCGATCGAGCTATAGGAGCCCGTCGGAACGCTAGATACTGTGCCGAGATAGGCGGAATCGGATTGCAGGCGAACCAAATCGAAGGAGTAGCCATTGCCATTATTGAGGCTAAAGGTGGTCGCGGTCCCGCTTGACGGAGTTAGAGTGATGGCCGTGGGGACAACCTTGAGACTGACAAGTCCGAGTGTTGCGGGTGGAGTGTCGGCGACCATCACAAAGCTTACATTTGCGGTTCCCGTGCCTCCTCCGCCGCCATTCGGGAACTCGTGATAGCACGAGGTCATGGATAGAGCGGCGACCAGGGCTATGAAAATAGAAAGTTTATTGCGTTTCATCGTGCACCCCACGACGGATTGAACAGAATTTTCCAAGCTCAAATTCAGATAGGCTCAGAATCCCCAATATGACTCTAGCGCCGCGGGGGTAATCGCGGGCTTTCAAAACGTTGTGCGTTGCTCAAACGCTAAATCCCCGGACACTCGAACAGGTGGGGCAGAACCTGTGTGCAGGCGAGTCTAACGGATGGACTGGAGGTCGAAGACGGTTTCGGCGTGCTGGCCGTCGGGCGTGTCGATGACGATGGTGAGGTCGGAAGAGTCGATTCTGGATGCGGTGAATTCAAGGGCGATTTGCTCTCCGTTCGGAGAGAGATAGCCATCTTCGACTGGCTCAGCGTAGGGAGTACTTGTGGCCGAGAGGGGATCCAGTATTTTCTTGTGCTGGATGATTTTAAACTTGACGGAATTCGGCGGCGCATCCGTCTCATAGCAGATGTCCAAAAACAGGCGGAAGGTCAGGTGCTTGCCGTGGAACTCTTGTACGGCATCTTGCGCGCTGTAATTCGGCACGGCGCTTGAATACTTCGCAATTTGCAGAAAGGGTGTTTCGACTCGGACGTCGGAAGTGCAGTTGCCCTGTTTTAGTTCCGGAATTGACAGCGCGTACCGGGAGACAAATTCGAGATTCAGGCCGCCGGTCCGCGAACCGAGGAAGTAAGCGTCGCGAATCGAAGACTCGGACATGGGCACGTCGTAGGCATTGGCCGGGAACGCCAGCGCGAACGTCATAGCGAAGGCCAGAGATTGAACTAGAAGTCTTGCCGACCAGGCGTAAGTCATAGAGATTACCTGCCGCCAAACGCGAATCGAATCCTGCTCATTTGACGTTGGCGTGAGCCAACCTGTTTCGTTCAGCAGCCGCTTGGCACGAACCACTGCGGATGGATGGAGGCGAAAGCCCGACGAAAGGGACTGTGCTATCGTTACAGATTCGAAGAGGACAATCAGAGGGAGAAGTGCGTTTGGCGAAGAGAGCAGCCAGAGCGAGTTATGCGGGCGTGAATGGCGGGCCCAAGGCAGCGGCGGCGCGGCCGGAACGGAAGTATGCCTCGTTGGATGAGGATGCGAAGGCGCTGGGGCCCGATACCGCGGATGAGGTCGACGGGGCAGCCGACGCGCTGGAACTCGAGAATTCGCCAGAGGAAGCGGCGAAGCCGTCGATGCGGGATGTGTTTGGGCCGGGGGGATTTCTCGAGCGGAGCATGATCGGCGGCTACGAGCACCGGCGCGGGCAGCTTGAGATGGCGGAGATGGTGCATGACGCGCTCGAAAAGCATCATCACGCAATTTTGGAGGCGGGAACGGGAACAGGAAAGACGCTGGCATACCTGGTGCCGGCGATTTGCAGCGGGCGGCGCGTGGTGATTTCTACAGCGACGAAGTCCTTGCAGGAACAGCTCTATCAAAAGGATATTCCGTTTTTGCAGAAGCATTTTGCGCCGAACCTGAAGGTGGCGGTGATGAAAGGGCGGTCTAATTTTTTGTGCGTGGCGAAGATAAACGCGATGGCTGACCAGGCGCTGCTGAGAGGCATGGAAGAGCTGGACGCGTTTCAGCAGATCAAGCAGTGGGCGAAGGTGACGGAGACGGGCGACCGCGCGGAGCTGACGTTTTTGCCGGACGATTCGGATTTGTGGACGCGGCTGGATGCGAGGCGGGATACGTGCAGCGGGCAGAAATGCCCCTCGTTCAATCCTTGTTTTGTGACGGGAATGCACCAGCGAGCGAAAGACGCGGACCTGATCATCGTGAATCACCATTTGTTTTTCGCGGACCTGGCGCTGAAGCAGGACGATTTCGGCAGCATTTTGCCGGATTATTCGGCGGTTGTTTTCGATGAAGCGCACGAGATGGAAGACGTTGCCAGCGATTATTTCGGGCGGCAGATTTCGAACTTCCGGTTTGAGGAGTTGGCGCGGGACGCGGACCAAACGTTGCGATTGCTGCATCAAGGGACGCCGGCGCTCTTGCGGCGAACGCAGCGAATTCGCGAAAAAAGCCGGGCGTTTTTTGAGATGTTTCCAGCACGCGACGGACGATTTCCGTTTTCGCGGAACGAAAGAGAAGCCTTTCTTGAGCAGAACCGCGAAGCCTATGACGGGCTGACAAGCTCGCTGAAAAGCTTTGAAACGGAATGTGCCGCGCTGACGCAAAAGCCGGAAGAAATTTTGCGCATTGCGCGAAGAAGCTTCGAGTTGCGGCAAGAGCTGAGTTTTCTGTTCGAATCGAATGAACGGAATTTTGTGTATTGGTACGAGCGGCGGAACAAGGGCGTGTTTTTGGCGGCGACGCCGATCGACGTCAGCCAGATCTTGCGCGAAAAACTTTTCGAGCCGTTCGATTCGGTGGTGATGACTTCGGCGACGCTCACGGTCGGGAACCGGTTCGAATTCATCCGGAATAGACTGGGGCTGGATCACGCGAAAGAGCGCGGGCTGCCGCAGGAATTCGACTATAAAGAACAGGCGATGTTGTACTTGCCGCAATCGATGCCGGATGTGCGGAATCCGGCGTTCACGGCGAAAGCGGCGGACGAGATCGTAAATTTGCTGGAAACGAGCCAGGGGCGGGCGTTTTGTCTGTTCACGAGCTACTCGCAGATGAACGAGCTTTTTGAGCGAGTACGGACGCGCGTGCCGTTTCCGCTGCTGCTGCAAGGAACGGCGCCGCGCTCGGCGCTGCTGGAGCGGTTCAAGAACACGCCGTCAGCGGTGCTGTTTGCGACGGCGAGCTTTTGGCAAGGCGTGGACGTGCCGGGCGAGCAGCTTTCGTGCGTGATTGTGGACAGGCTGCCCTTCGCCGTGCCGAGCGATCCGATCGTCGCGGCGCGCGTGGCGGCTTTGCAGGAGGACGGGCGGAATCCGTTCGCGGAATTCCAGGTGCCGCAAGCAGTATTGGCGTTGAAGCAGGGGTTCGGGCGGCTGATTCGAACGAAAACGGATCGCGGCGTGCTGGCGCTGCTGGACAACCGCATCCAACGGATGCCGTATGGTAAAATTTTTCTGGAGTCGCTGCCGAAGTACAGGATGGCGAGGAATCTAGAGGATGTGTCGAAGTTCTTGGCGAGGAAAGAAGTAAAGAAGTAAGGAAGCAGCGAAGTAGAGATAAAGAGCAGAGAAAACAAAAGGATCGCATCGACAGGCAAGAACGTCTGTCCCATCTATGTTTCAAGTCAGCGTGGAAGAAACTTTTTCGGCAGGACACGCCTTGCGCGGCTACAAGGGCAAATGCGAGAACGTGCACGGGCATAATTACCGCGTGCGCGTGACGCTCGAAGGCCCGCAACTGGATTCGATCGGATTGCTTGTGGATTTCACGCGGTTGAAGCAGATCATTCGCGAAATCATGGGCCGGCTGGACCACCAGTTTGTAAATGATCTGGAGCCGTTCAAGACGGTGAATCCATCGGCGGAAAACATGGCGAAGTATTTTTACGAAGAAGTGGCAAAGAAATTGAACGATTTGCCGCCAGGGGCGCGCATCACGGACGTGATGCTGTGGGAGACGGACACGAGCAGGGCGCAATATCGGCCGGGAAACTGACGGCGGCGAACTTCGCAAGCGGTGAAGCCATGAATCGCGCGTTTCTGATCATTTTGATTCCGGTGCTGCTGGTGGCGATCGGGTATGTCGTCGTGTTTCGCGCGATGGGAGTCTCGCCGGCGTATTGGAAATTGATTTTGGTTGTGGCGATTTTGGGCGGCGCGTTGCGGTGGCTGAGCTGGAGAGCGGTGCGCCGGGCGGGTTCTGGCGCGCAGTAGAACGCGGGGGAGATTGGCGCGGTGGGAAAAGCGGCAGCTGGGCTGCCGCACTCCAAAGATATGTTCATCACGGAGATATTCAAATCGATTCAGGGAGAAGGTACACGCGCAGGGTTGCCGTGCATTTTTGTACGATTGACGGGATGCAACTTGCGATGCACGTGGTGCGATACGGCATACGCGTTTCACGGCGGAGCGAAGATGCGCCTCGAGGATGTGCTGGGGCGCGTGGATGAACTGGCGGGGCGACGGGAGGGAGTGTCCGGCGCGCAGGCAATCGTGCCGCTGGTGGAGCTGACCGGAGGCGAGCCGCTCTTGCAGGAAGAGATTTATCCGCTGGCGGAGAAGCTGATCGCTGCGGGATACACGGTGATGATCGAAACAAGCGGGGAGCGGTACGCAGGACGGCTGCCGGCGGAAGTGATCAAGATTATGGACGTGAAGTGCCCCGACTCGGGGGAAGCGGACACGTTTGAGATGCGGAACCTCGAGGTGCTGGGGAAAGGCGACGAAGTGAAGTTCGTGCTGTCGACGAGGCGCGATTACGAGTTTGCGAGGGAGTTTACGGCGGAGCACCGGCTGACGGAGTGCGTGCGGCAGGTTCTGTTTTCGCCGGTGTTCGATGATCCGGCGGGGAAGTGGCAGGGGTTGGAGCCGCGGAAGCTGGTGGAATGGATTTTGGCGGATGGGCTGCCAGTGCGGCTGGGGTTGCAACTGCACAAATTTGTGTGGGACCCTGCGACAAAAGGAGTCTGAGGTAGAGGAAGTTGAGGAGATATAGGAAGTAAAGGTGCGGAGAGCGCGCTGAGCGGTTGGCGAGCTTGGTTTGTGGAATCACGTGAGCACAAAGATGAGCCAGATGGATGGGACTAAGGCGGTGGTGCTGCTGAGCGGAGGGATGGACTCGTGCGTGTGCGCGGCGATTGCGCGAGAGAAGCACGGTGTGGAAAATATCGCGCTGGTGCATGCGGGCTACGGGCAAAGGACGCAGGAGCGCGAACGGCGCGCGTTCGATGCGATTGCGGATCATTACGGCGTGAAACGGCGATTGGTGGTGCAGCTCGATCACTTTCGCGCGATAGGCGGGTCGGCGCTGACGGACAGCACGATTGCCGTGCCGGAAAACGAGTTGGGCGCGGAAGGAGCGCACGGGAGCACAATTCCGGTGACGTATGTGCCGTTTCGCAACGCGCATTTTCTTTCGGTTGGTGTGAGCTGGGCGGAGGCGATTGGAGCGGGAGCGGTGTATATCGGCGCGGTGGCGGAAGACAGTTCGGGGTATCCGGACTGCCGCGCGGAATATTACGAAGTGTTTCAGAAGCTGGTGCGCGTGGGCACGCGGCCGGAAACGGAAATTGAGATTGCGACTCCAGTGATCGCGATGAAGAAGAACGAAATCATCCGGCGGGGACTGGAGCTGAGCGCGCCGCTGCATCTGACGTGGTCGTGCTATCAGAATGAGGACCGCGCATGCGGAGTGTGCGACAGTTGCGTGTTGCGATTGAAGGCGTTTGCGGAGGCGGGAGTGCCTGACCCAATTCCATACCGGATGGCCGTCGGCGCCCGGCGCTAGCGGCTGGACACGCGGCACTTGGAAAAGAGCTAAGATTAAGGATAATAGGGCCACCCGGCCGGCCAGGCCGGGAAGGGTTCGCCCCGGCAAAAGGAGAATGGAGCATGAAGAGATTTTTGAAAACATGGACGCTGGCTGGGATTTGCGCCGCCGCGCTGGCGTGCGTCCTTGCGCCGCGAGCGATGGCGCAAGGCGGCGGATCGATTTCCGGAACGATATTGGATGTCGTTGGAAAGCCCTGGTACAACGTGCCGATGCAATGTGTAAGCGACCAGGGCGCCAAGCAAGAGAGCAAGACGGACACGGACGGAAAGTTTTCATTTCACAATTTGCGTCCTGGGATCTATCACGTTTACGTCATTTTGCCGGCGCCTAACAAACCGTACGACATGCAGATTCAGGTCGCGAGCGGCAACGACAGCAAAGCGGATCTGAACTTCAAGGATGTCGTGGCCAAGCAGGGCGCCGCTGCCGAGGAGCAAGTCAAGAAGCAGGCAGAGGACCAGGCAAAGTTCCAGACCATGAAGACGCACTTCACGGCAGGCACGGCACTTCTCGATCAGGAGCGCAAGGCAAAGGACGATCTCGCAAAGGCTCCGCAGGACCAAAAGGACGCTCTCAAGCAAAATCTGAAGGATCTTTCGGACAAGGCCGCGACGGAACTCCAGGAAGCGCAGAAGGCAGCGCCGGAGAAAGATCCCAACCAGCACCTGCTCTGGGCGACGCTGGGCGAGGCGTATGACGTAGCGGGCCGCAATGAGGAAGCCGCGGAAGCCTACCAGCAGGCGATCAAGGCGAAACCCGATGATCCTGGCTATTACAATAATTTGGGCAACGTGCTGGCGCGTGATGGGAAGATCGATGAAGCGCGAGCGGCGTATACGAAGAGCGCGGAGCTGGATCCGACAAAGGCGGCAACCGCGTGGCGCAACTTCGGAATCAGCTTGTACAACGCGAACCGCGGCGGCGACGCCATTGAACCGTTGCAGAAGTCCGCGCAACTGGATCCGAACAACGCGCAAACGTGGTATTTGCTTGGCGCGTGCCTCGTGTACAAGATGACGACGAAGAAAGTGGGAGATAAGGAAGAGGTACAGTTTGCGCCCGGTACGATCGAGGCGTATCAGAAGGCGCTCGATCTAGATCCGAACGGGCCGTACGGCCAGCAGGCCAAGGAAGGCCTCGAACAGTTGCAGCAGATGGCTCCGGGCGTGGACATCAAAATCAACGTGAAGAAAAAGAAGTCCTAAACTAGCTCACGATACAAATTCATGAGGCCGGTCTCGATGCGGGAGGCCGGCCTTTTTTTGTTGGGAGATGGACTGAACGTGTGTGGGCGCGTGGGAAGTTTGCACGCGTGTGTAAATAGCATTGGCGCGACTAGCGGTGCATCAATGTTCCCGTCGTCTTGGTGCGGCGCAGAGACCAGGCGAAGACGGCCATCGAGAGCGGCAGAAGGACGACACCAAAAAGCAAAAGGATGAGCAGTGGCCGCCAAACCGCATGGAAACCGGCACCGCCAAGCAAGGCGGCGCGCATGGCGTCGAGCGCGTAAGTGACGGGATTGAGCCGCGCGACGAGCTGGAGCCAATCGGGGAGCACGGTGATCGGGAAGAGCATGCCGCCGGCGACGCTGGATAGGCCGAGAAAAAACCACTTTGCGGGATTGCCGCGCTTGAAGAGCAGAAGATAGCTCGCGGAGAGAATTCCGAGGCCGGAAAAAGCAAGCAGCGTGGCGATGAGCACAACGATGACGGCCAGCCAGTTCGCCTCGTGCAGAGGAAAACCGAAAAGCACGGCGCCCCAAGCGAGGTAGACCGCGATACGCAGCGTCGAAGCTGCGAAAGGATAAATCGCGGAGCCGGCAAGAATGACGGGAAGAGAAGTCTGCGTGACGAGAAGGTGCTCGAGCGTGCCGGAGTCGCGCGCCTCCATCAAGCTGATGTCGAACGAGTTGATCGCGGCGTTCAGATAATCTAGAAAAACAAAACCGATCAGAGAGAATGAGAAATAGTTTTCGGTCGAGGGCAGAGCATGTTGAAGCTGTGGGCTGTCGACGAAGCGCGCGACGTAGAAGAGCATGGCCACGCCGAAGAGCGCTTCGATGGCCTCGAAGAGGAAAGCGGTGCGGTAGGTGCGAGCGATGAAGAGATCGCGCCGAAAGAAAAGCCAGATCTCGCGAAGCATGCCGATCATTCCTCTGCACCTTCGACGGCGAGATCAGGAGCGCGACCAGTCAAGCGAAGAAAAGCGTCTTCGAGCGAAGATGCGCCGGTCCGTTGCTTCAGCTCTTGAAGCGAGCCGCATGCAAGCAGGCGTCCCCCATCGATGACCACGATACGGTCCGCGAGAAGCTCGATTTCGGTTAGCGCGTGAGACGCAAAGAGCAGAGTAGTGTCGCCGCGACGAAGAATCTCGGACTTCAGGAAGCGGCGAAACTCGGCGGCGCCGATGGCGTCCAGACTGCGGGTCGGTTCATCCAGCAGGAGGACGCGGGGCTGGTGAAGGAGCGCGCGCGCAAGGCTCAAGCGCTGAACCGTGCCGGAAGAGAGCGTGCGCACCTGGCGGTCGAGCGCCTCTTCAAGATGAAATTGTGCCGCCAGCTGCCCGATGCGTTGCGCGGCAGCAGTTCCGGGAATCTGGTTGAGGCTGCCGAAAAACCTCAGATTCTCGCGGCACGTCAGGCGCGCATAGAAGCCCACGTCGCTGCCGGCGTGGTAGCCGAGTTGCCGCCGCACCGCGCGCGGCTCGCGAACCGCATCATGTCCAGCAATCTGTGCGCGGCCTTTGGTCGGAAAAATCAGCGTGGCGAGAATGCGCAACAGTGTGGACTTGCCCGCGCCGTTCGCGCCGAGCAGGGCAAGAGCCTCGCCCGGACGAACACCGAAGGAAATCCCGGCAAGGGCAAGGACCGTGGGCTTTTCGAACGGCTGCAACAGCGCGTGCCACCCGCTGCGCGCGGGCGGAAACGATTTCTGGATGGCTTCAACGCAGATCGCAGCTTCGGGCACGGTGAAACTTATAGCGTGTCTTTCGCGCCTGGACAATGGGTGAGCGGGGGCCGATATCGCAACTAAAGCCAGACAGCGGGGTTAAGAATCCCATTTCTGTACACAAATTCCTTGTCTCGAGGGTAGAAGAGCCATTATGATGCTCAGGGAGGTCCAAATCGGAAATTCCGGTCAGATGGTTTCAGGATTTGACCATTCTGGAACAGAGTGTCAGTACGGGATTGAAACCGTTTGTCCCTCTCGTTAGGTTCGCATCTGAGTTCGGTTATTTAGGCCTAGGAGTTCGTTGTACGGGGGCTTTCCCGAGATTGGGTCATACCGTACACGAGGTGCGATAGAACATCGTCGACCGCGTCACAGCCCCGGCCGAGACATAACGACTCCGAGTAACAGGTTCAAGCAGGATTTTTCAACATGCCCATCGGCGAGGATGAAAATGACACTGAATAACTGGTGGCGGGCCAGGTCAGCCCAAATTTTGGTCGGTGCCGTGGCACTACTCGCGCTTGTGATTGTGGTGCGAAAGACGAACGCCCAAAGCGGCCCGGTTCATCTGGCAACCGATTGGAGCCACCATCATTTAATCTTCTCGCAGCCCCACTCACTGCTCGATTCCTTCAAGCTTTCAGCCAACCCAAGATACGCGGCGCAGTGGATGAGGCGAAACGCTGAGAAGAGGACCGACCGGAATGGCCGGCGAGGGCATGCGCCCCAGACCAACGGGATCCATGGAGACTGGAACGTCTACCTTGGCAACTTTGGAACGGTGGGCGCGGGAAATTACCCTGCAAAATATTCGTTCGATATAACGGCGGCGAGCTGCACGGCCCCGCAGCCTGATTTTATTGTTTTCAACACGAGCCTGGCGGGTTCGGGCACGGCCGTCGGAGCTATCGACACGGGATCCTTTTCGGCTAGAGCTCTTGCCGGCTCGACCATTTCCATTACAAATGGCGGGCTTACGCTGGTCATGACTGCGGCGGTAACTCCCGCGAACACTGGGACGGGCACTGGCACATTTAATCGAGGGACCGCCGGAGCCAGCCTAACCGCTCGCGCGACCGATCTCGCAGCCGGTATCAATGTTGCGGGTAACGGGAGCTATGTCGGCGTCACGGCTACGGCTGCCGCGGGAGTAGTGACCGTCACGGCCACGGGCGGCACGGCAGGGAATAGCATCACGGTAGCCAGCGACCCCAACACCTTCTTTACCTGGACGTTCAACAACTTTGTGGATGGCGCATCCGGGGTAGCTACCGTGGCTGCGTTCGATAATCTTTATTCGGGATGCAGCGGCACGGTGCCCTCGCCGTATTGGGCCTACAGCACGGGAGATGGTGCAACCGTGGCGACTTCCGTGACGCTCTCGGCGGATGGGTCGCAAGTAGCGTTTGCCCAGAACGTGGGTACTGGAGGAGTAGGAGCCCAGTTGGTTGTATTGAAGTGGGCTGCGGGAACAAGCAGCGTCAATAGCCCGCAGGACCTTACCGGGGCGACGACAAACGTAACCAACGCGAACTATCGCACATGCGCGGCGCCTTGCATGACAACCATCAATTTCAGCGGCGGCGTAGCGGACACGGACTCCAACTCTTCCCCGTTCTACGACTATGACCCCGGAGACGACACGCTCTATGTGGGCGACGACAATGGCACTTTGCATAAGTTTATCGGTGTCTTCTCGGGAACGCCCGGGGAATTCACGTCGACAGGCGCGAACGTCTGGCCGGCGATTCTCAATGCCGGCGGTGCTACCGGCGTGCTCACGAGTCCTGTTTATGACGACAGCGTTGGCGCAATTTTCGTGGCCGATGCTGCGGCAATTTTGCACCGGGTCGACCGGACGATTGGAAGTGGGGCGGGCGGCATCGTGTCGACCGCCGTTTTGGGCACGAGCGGGATCACTGTCTCTCCTACAGTCGACCCGTCCATCGGAAACGTCTATGTCTTCTTAAGGCGTGATACTACTACCGGCGCGGACAGGCGAGCCGTAGTCTGCCAGTTCACAACCAGCTTCGCGGCTGCATCCACTTGCAGCGGTGCCAATCAAGCGGCTGTGTCGAACAGCAACACATCCCCCATAACTACCCTGTACTCGGGAGATTTTGACAACATTTACTACAGTTCGACAAACGGCACGGGAAATCTCTACGTTTGCGGCGACTCCACGACGGGCGGAGTCACCTCGGATACCGTCTGGCAGGTTCCGATAAACGCCGGAGTGTTTGGCACTCCGGTGCAAGGCCCTTCAATTACGGAAGCGAACGTCGCGTGCTCACCGGTCACGGAGTCCTTGAGTGGTGGCACCGACCTGATCTTTTTGAGCGTCGAGGGCAACAGCCAAACGGGCACGAACATAGGCTGCCCGTCGGATACCACAGGTTGCATCATGTCTTTTGACGTCACAAATCCAGCGATCTGGCCGCCGCCCACCGGAACTGTCGCAACAGCAACAGTGTCGGGCGGAGGTAGCGGAATCATCATTGACAGCACAACCGGAGCCTCAGGCGGTCCGCAAATCTACTTCACGCCGTTGGCTGCGGGATTATGTACAACAGCATCGAGCCAGGGCATAGGCGGTTGTGCCATTCAGGCTTCACAAGCAGCGTTAGAATAGCATCCGGGTGGGGAAAACTTGAACAACGATAACTCAACCACTGGCAAGGCGCCGGAATCGGCGGCCACAACCAAGAAACCGTACCAGACGCCCTCTTTCCAGTTCGAGGCAGTATTTGAGGTCTCGGCGCTGTCCTGCGGTAAGGTTCACGCAACGCAAGCCAGTTGCCACGCCAGCAGGAAAGCATCCTAGCCCTCAGAGCTAGTGTGGCTATGAATCGCTCGGAGACAGAATCGGCGGCCCTCGGTTGCGAATTGGCAGGAGAAGTTGTCAGCACGTTTGGAGAGGTTCGTCTTCGAGTTTTGGGCACGAGCATGGTACCCGCGATCCATCCCGGTGATTTAGCTTTCATCCAGCGGTGCAGCCTATCGGAAATTTCAACGGGGGAAATTGCGCTCTACGCGCGCGAAGGGCGTTTGTTTGCGCACCGGGTAGTGGCCTGCGCGGGGAGCCCTGAGAGACCGCTCCTTATTCTGCGAGGCGACCGGCACCGTTACAGCGATGCGCCGGTTTGTTCTTCGGAATTACTGGGGCGGGTTCAGTTTATCGAGCGCGGCCATCGGCGGCTCGACCCTGCCGCCAGACCTGGTCTGTGGCAACGGATGATCGGCGTGGTGCTGCGATTTTCCGATCGCGCGACTTATCTTTATCTGCGGCTTGTGGCGTGCCGCCAGAAATACTTTACAAGGAGAGCAGAGTGCCGGGTGTAAAGGCCGCTAAGCAACGTTCTGATGTCGTGGTCGAAATCGGCGGCCTGCCCATCCGCTTGCGTACCCACGATTCGGATTTTATCCGCTTGGTCCAGGAACGCTATGCGGGATATACGAATTCCTCGAACGACCCTCATTTCGACTTTGATATCGAACTTGCACCGCCCACGACGGAATCCGGTGATGAAGACCTGCGCGTGACTTGGAATTCGGGACGCTGGCTCATGGAGCGCGGAGATTTCCGCGCCGAGTGGAATCCTTCGACAGCCCGGGGGCGCATCGAGCAAACCATGAATCCATACTCGCTCGATTCGGTGTTGCGCATCGTGCACACCCTTCTGCTGGCCGGGAAGGGCGGTTTCCTGGTACATGCTGCGAGCGCCATACGAAATGGCCGCGCGTTTTTGTTTGCGGGCGTATCCGGTGCGGGGAAAACGACGATGGCAAGATTGGCTCCTTCGGATGCCGCGTTGCTTACCGACGAAATTTCCTATGTGACGCGCCAGGAGGGCGGATTCTTCGCCGTGGGCACGCCGTTCTTTGGCGAATTGGCGCGTGCCGGAGAGAACTTGCGAGCGCCCATCGAATGCGTGTACCTGCTCGCCAAAGGTCCCGATAACAAGATCGAGCCGATCTCCGGCGCCGACGCCGTTCGTGGTCTGCTCGCGAATATCCTTTTCTTCGCGCGCGATCCTCGGTTCGTAAGACTTGTTTTCGACGCGGCGCTTGATTTTGTCAGCCGTGTGCCCGTCCGCCGGCTGACGTTTGCGCCCGATTCCCGGGTTTGGGAGCTGATCGTATGATTGGGAAGCGCTATGTGGCGCGGAGCACCGCCATTGCAGCGCGCGCGCTGGGCAATGAGATGATGGTTATGTCGGCGGCCGATTCCACACTGTTTACGTTGAACGAGGTCGCCAAGGTCATCTGGGAGGCGGCCGACGGGGCGACCCCGCTCGAGGAAATCGTCACGAATAAGATTTGCATGGAATACGATGTCGCTCCCGACGTGGCCATGAAGGATGCGGAGGGGCTCGTCCTGGAATTAGCCGGCCATGGCCTTCTGATTGTTTCCGACCAGCCGATTCCACGGTCGAGAGGGGCGGCTGCATGAGCGTTCTTGTCGAGGAAATGGCTCGTAAGGCGCTCAAGCTGCGCGTTCCCCTGAGCGTGCAATTGGACCTGACCTATCGCTGCAACGAGCGCTGCATTCACTGCTATCTGGACCATCATGATCACGGCGAGATGACCACTGCCGAAATTAAGGACCTTCTTGATCAGATGGCGGCGGCTGGGGTCTTCTATCTCACCATCAGCGGCGGCGAGATTTTGATGCGCAGGGACTTCTTTGAGATTTTGGAGTATGCCCGTGAGCTGACGTTCTGCGTAAAACTCAAGACCAACGGCATCCTGGTTCGGCAGAAAGAGGCGGATCGTATCAAGGCGCTGGGTGTCGAATCCGTTCAGATCAGCGTTTATTCGCATATTCCCGCGGTACATGATGCCATTACCAAGCTCCCGGGCTCGCTTGCGCAGTCCATCGAGGCAGTGCGCCGGTTGCGGGCGCACGGCATTCACGTCGTTATGGCCAACGTTTTGATGGTGAAGAATGCCAGGGATTATGAGGGTGTGCGGAAATTGGCCGCCGAGCTTGGCGCACAGTTCATCATCGATCCCACGATTACTCCGATGATGGATGGAGATCGCTCCATCCTTAGTTTGAACGTCGATGAAGACGCGCTACGGGAAGTTTTCCGGAATGAAGCGCTGGTCGGCGGAAACGTCGAGGAGTTTTGCGCGCCTCCCCCTGGGCCGGACGAAGACGCGCTGGACATGCTGCCCTGTAGCGCGGGCCACACGGCGTGCTACGTGTCTCCTTATGGGGACGTTTATCCTTGCGTTCAATTTCCTTTGCCGAGCGGCAACGTACGGCAAACAAAATTTGTGGACATTTGGCGCGATTCACCTCAGCTCAACGAAGTGCGCTCGATCACACTGCGGGATATGCCGTCCTGTTCCAAGTGCGCGCACGGCGGAACATGCACGCGCTGCCCGGGGCTGGCGTATATGGAAGGGAATATGCGCGGACCTTCCACTCAAGATTGCGAGAAATCTTTTGCCAGGACCGGAATTCCATCTGTGAATTTAATGTCGAAGAAATCCGCCGCTGCAGGATTGGTGCGGGATCAACTGGTTCAGATCCAAAATGCGCCTGCGATGGCGGCAGCGGCATCCGCCTGATTTGCGATCGCGTGTTTTTTTCGAGATTGGGCACGCCGCAAGTTTCCCCGAATATTGCACGGCTCTGCAGAGAACCATATCCCGCTAAAGTGACCAACACCTTCTGACGTGCCTGGGCGTAGACTAGCCGCGGAGGCTCACCTGACGGAGAAACCAGCCATTGGCGCAGGAACCTTCAGCGCGGAGTGGGCGCTAGTTGTCGAATGCGCGCGGACAAATCCTGACAAGGAGCGCTTGAAAGACTTGTTGCGTGCGCCGCTGGATTGGCCTCGGGCGCTCGATCTCGCCGAAAAACACAGCGTTGTAGGGCTTGTCGCCATGCGGCTCCAGGAGCTCGGCGAAGCCAGTATTCCGCCGGAGATTTTCCAGGTTTTGCGCGAAAGGCAACGCGAGCAGATGCTTTTCACGCTGCGCTTGACCGCGGAAATGTTTCGGCTGTTCGACTGTTTCGCGGCGGCCGGCCTCGCGGCTCTCGTGACCAAAGGGCCGGTGCTCTCCCAGCGTTCCTACGGCGATCCCGGCTCGCGGCAGTACGGCGATCTCGATCTCATCGCGCGCGACAAAGACATGCTTCGCTCCACCGAACTGATGACCGGGCTGGACTACTTGCCGCGCGTCCCGCTTGCCGCGATTCAGGCGAAAAAAGCGCCCGGCGAATATGCTTTCAGGCACGCGAGCACAAGATTGCTGGTCGAGTTTCACACCGAGGTCACGTTTCGCTACCATCCGCGGCAGCTACCCGTCGAAAAACTTTTCGAGCGGCAGACTCGTGAAAAAATCGACGGACGTGAAATTCCCGCCCTCTCGCCGGAGGATGAGCTTGTTCTGATCTGCATTCACGGCGGAAAACATTTTTGGGAGCAATTGAGCTACATTGCCGACGTGGCCGCGTTTGTTTCGCGGCAGCAACTGGATTGGCGGCGTGTCACGGCTGCGGCGGACGAAGTCGGCGCGCGACGCATGCTGCTCGTCGGTTTGCGCCTTGCCGCGCATGTGCTCGATGCGCCGCTGCCGGAAGAACTGGCGCGCGTGGTTCAAACGGATCCAGCCGTCACGCGGCTCACCAAACAAATCGTGCGTTGGCTGCCTGCCGCTGGGTCGGCGCCGCCCGGAATCTTTGAGCGCGCGTTGTTTCGAATGCGGATGCGCGGCGGTGCCGTGTCAAGCCTTCCTTATTTATTGAGGTTGTCGTTTTCTCCCACCGAGGACGACTGGGTCGAGGGCGCCGAAAATAAGCGCCACTGGTTCTTGGACGCGCTCAGGCGGCCGATTCGTCTTGCGCGCAAGTATGGCCGCGCCAGCAAGCCTTGAGCGCGCCTAAGCCCGCGGATCCCGCCCGTTTCACTTTGATTTGCAGCATGAAAACAAAGAGGCCCGGACAATTGCTTGCCCGGGCCTCTTTTCGGAAGCGCCCCCCAAACTTAAATGTTCGTGCGGCGCGAAATCATGCGGTTCGTCCGCGGCGGCACGGGCGGCATCGCAACGCTAACTGCTATCTCGCTTTTGTTGCGCAGCACGCCGAGCTTCACCGTTTTTGCATCATGCTTCGCGGCAAGCTGCTCGCGAAGATCGCCCAGCGAACGAATGCGCTCGCCGTCGAGCGAAGTGATCACGTCGCCGCTCTTCAGTCCCGCTTTTTCCGCTGCGGAGCCGCTATTCACTTCGCGGATCAGCACGCCTTCTCCATCCGGTGCGCCAAAGTAAGAGCCGAGCTGTCCGTTCAGATCTTCGGCGTCGATTCCCAGCCGTGGCCGCGCTCCGGCGATCACGGCAAGACCTCCCCAGTCGCCGCCAGGAACTTCCGGAAGTTCCGGAACTTCAGGCGTTTCCATTCGCGGAAGTTGGAATGAAAAAGCGCGCGGTGCAGTCCGGAACCAGGCATTGCCATGCTCTTCGGATTTGCCGAGTGTCACTTCAACCGTTTGCGCGCGTCCGTCGCGCCACACAGTGAACTGCGCGCTGCGGCCCGCCGGAATTTCCTGGATCATGCGCCGAAATTGCGCTTCGCCCTCGACGCGCTGGCCATTGATCTCCGTGATCACGTCGTGGTCCTTGAGGCCGGCTTTGGCGGCGGGGCTATCCGGCACGATGCGTTCCAGCAAGACGCCGCGCTCCGCGGGCAACTTCAGATCCTTGACGTTTTCCGTTGTCACATCCTGCGATTCGACGCCTAGCCAGCTTGCGCCCTCGTCGTTGAAGAACACCATCGGCCCGGGGCCGTCCGGCGCCGGCGGAGCTTGCATCTGCCGCTGCTGATCCTGCTCTTGCTCCTGAGGAGCCGCCGAAGAACTCGGCGCCGCAACCAGCGCGAGCCCCAGCGCTGCGCACGCAATTCCCGCAATCCAAATATCTTTGGTCATAAATTATCCGTCCTCCTGTCTTGCTTAGACGCGGCTCCCATCAAACCGTTGATCGCAAAATGACAATTTGAATTCCGCCATTGACGGTATTCAGTTTGATCGGCGCGCCGCCCTTGCCGAATTTTCCACGCATCTCCCTCGGGAGCATCGTCGCTTCCTGCGCAAACGGCAGCTCCGAATAAAAATTCCCATTCAACGAGCGCGCTTCGAGATTTGCCTGCGTATCCTGCGGCAGGGCCAGAAACACGGAGCCATTCGTCGTTTCCGCCACTGTGCCTTTTTCGTCCAGCAAGCGCGATAGCTCGAGGTGCACGTTCCCGTTCGTCGTGCGTGCGTGCACGCTTCCACCGCCTTCGTACACTTCAATGTTGCCGTTCACGGTGCGCAAGTCCTCAACCGAATCGACGGACGCAATCTTCAACGTGCCATTCACCGTGCCGATGTGCTCGATGTGCGCGCTTCGAGGAACGCGCACCGTAAACTCCACGGCGACTTCCACGCCCTCATTTTGCGGATAGCGCGTAACGACAGATACATCGTTCGGCTTAGCGTCGATGTCGATCAGCACGCGGTCGAGATCTGATTCCTTGTCCCGCGCCACTTTTACCGCGTCGATTTCAATCACGTCCCGGTCCCATCCTTCCACTTGAACGGGGCCGTTCACGTTTTGCAGCTCGAACGTGCCGCCGGGTTGCAGCGGGTACGAGCGATGGAAGTCTTTGCTTTCCGCAAAGGCCGGCGCGGCCGCAAACGCCGTCAGCACAAGGATGTAAGACACCGCCGAGCGCAATCCGCTTCGCAGGAACATATTCAACCTCCCTCGAGTCCAACTCTCGAACGGTTGCCCGCCGCCCTCAAGCGGCCGAAAAACCGTTCCCCCACAAAAATTGCGCGTCCCACCGGACGGGTTGCACGCTCTTTAGTGGTGCAGCTCAAAATCAAACGTAACCGTCGAGATCGTTTCCACGCGCGTCCCATTGATCGACGCCGGATTGGCCCGCCACTTCTTCACCGCATCCATCGCCGCCTCGGCCAGCACTGGCTCGCCCTCCAGCACTTTTTGCACTTCGATGCGCCCATCCGTTTTCACCTTCACTTGCAGCTTCACGATTCCTTCAATGCCGGCGCGGCGCGCAAGCTCCGGATACGGCGGGTCCGGGCGAAAAACGAGCCGCTTCAGGAAATCGCCCGAGTCTTCGCGCAATCCGCCGAGCAGCGCAATCTCGAGTTTGTCCATCCAGCTATCGAGCCAATCGCTCTTTTCATCGAACGCCGGAGGAACGTCAGGCGGCGCCGAGGCCTCCACCGAATTGACCGGCAGAAAATCAGGATCGTGCCAGCGGTCGATGCGTTCGCGCTGCTCGCGAATCAGCGAATCGCGCAGCCCCGTGTCCGCGTCGAGATACTGCAAACGGATTTTGCCCACGGTCGAGCGCAGCTTGAGCACTTGGCCCCCGCCGTTCAGCGCCCCGATCGCGCGCACCGGCCCGGTGCCCCGATTCCCAATCTGTTGAATGTTCAAAAGCAGCGCCGGGTCGGCGTCGATCCGGCCCATGCCGCCGTTTTCGACCATCGCATCGATATTCGCCGCCAGATTCCTCGGCAAGAAAACCACGATGTCTCCGGCACCGGAAGAAAGCTGTGAAGCGCCCGCAAGGCTCACTTTGCCTTCGGAAGAGCCCGCATCGGGATTGATCCATGCCTGAATGTTCCCGCCCGAGGTCGCCGCTTGGACTGCGCCCGCCACGCGGGTCAAACAAATGCTTCCGCCGTTCGATTCCACTTCCATCGGTCCGGAAACCGTGATGATGCGAATGCCTCCGCCGCCCGTCTGCGCGCGAACCGATCCCCGCACTTCTCCAAAATCAATTTGTCCGCCGCCCGTGCGTACGCTTACGAAGCTTCCCGCCTGCTTCAAAGTGATGTTGCCGCCGTCGGTTTCAAGCCGCGCGCGTCCGCCGATCTGCCCCGCGCGAATGTGCCCGCCGCCGCTCCGCAAGACAGCATCGCCGGAAATATTTCCCGCCACGATGTGCCCGCCCGCCGTGAACGCATCCACGTCGCCAGCCACGTCTTGGAACTGAATG
The DNA here is from genome assembly GCA_049641765.1 of Candidatus Acidiferrum sp. Taxonomy (GTDB): domain Bacteria; phylum Acidobacteriota; class Terriglobia; order Acidiferrales; family UBA7541; genus Acidiferrum. The sequence goes on along the minus strand of JBAQJX010000083.1, from coordinate 26,618 downwards.
TGCCCGCCCTCCGTCGATAATTTTGCCGTCGGATGGCTCTGCGGCATGTTGCGGTAGCCGATGTACCCGATGCGCCCTGCTCGAATGTTGCCGCCCTGCGTAATCAAACTCGCGGTCCCGCCGATGTTTTGCGTTTCGATATCGCCGACGCCTGTATTCACGTCGAGGTTGTAGACCGCGGGAACCGCCACTTCAAACTGCACGTAAAACTGCGCGTTCGCTCCGCTGCGGCCTGATTGCGATGGCGAAGTCCCGACAATCTCCACGCCGTTGGGCGTCGCCCTCGCCGTCAGCGAATAACGATCCAGCAAGCTCTGCGCCAGCGGCGCGCGCGCATCCGTTTCGATGTGCACGGCGTAATGAATCACCGGCGGCGCTCCAGGTTCGAGCGCGACGATGCGCACCGAGCCGAGGTCCGTGCTCAGATGCAGCGTCAGGCCGGCAAGAGTCTGCACTGTCCCGGAACGGTCCACTCCCACGCGCGGTGCCGGATCGCCCGGCATCGGTGGAGTTACCGCTGGCGGGTCGACCGCGCCGCCTCCAAGAACAAATCCCGGCAGAAGTGTCGCAGAGAGAAAGAAAGAGAGTGTTGGTCGAGAAGTTTTATCCAATGCGCGGCGAATCGGTTTCAAAATCGTAGTCGTGCTCATTTCTAGTCGGAATCTCTATTCAAATCGCCCGGCGTTTCATTGGACGTCACGCGGGCCAATCTGCCGCAATGCCGCGGCGCTCCGCAAGCGAACGTAACGGTTGGGATCGCTGCGTTGAAGCTCTTCGAGAGCGCGCACCACGTGCTCCATCGCGGGGTCGAGCGGGTGGTCCATGCCATCCGGGGCAAGAACGGGCTCCGTATTCATCGCAGCTTGCTGCGTGCTCTGCTCCAGCGAGCGCACCAGCAGGTTGACGGCTTCCACGCGCACGCCCGGATTCGCATCGTGTTGCAGCGCATCGACCAGCGTTTCGCGCACCGCTTTATCCGAGACGGCGTCGCGCAGCGATTCCAGCGCTTTCATCCGCACCGCGGGATTCTGGTCTTTTCGCGCCGCGAAAAGCAGCGCGCGCCGCACATCCACATCGCTCGATCGCGCTCGCAGCGCCTCCAGGCAATCCAGCCGCACCCCGGTATCCGTCTGCTCGCCGTTTTCAACCACGTACGTCAACACGCGCCGCAGGTCGGGATCGTCCACGCTGCCGGAAAGTACCAAAGGCTCTTCCGTCCGCACTTGCAACTGCACCGTTCCTGGCGCGCCATTCGGTGTCGGCGCAAAATTGATCCCCGCCACGGCCATCTTTGAGAGCTGCTCATCGCTGAATTTCGTGGTAGGCGAAACGTTCACCATCTGCCCATTCGAAGCCGGCTGGAGCCGCGCGGAAATCCACGGCAGCAGTTGTGCACCGAGCGCCGCCCCAAACAGCAGCAACAGGGAACCGCTCAAAATCGGCCGCATCGCCATCCAGCGCCGCAGCCATCCCACCGGCCGCAATCGCTCGTAGACCGGCGGCGCCGACAAATCATCAAGCGCTTCCGCCAGTTCGCTGCGGCATTGCGAGAGCAGGATGCCGCCTGTGTCGCTCCGTTCGGAAGCTTGCAGCGCATCCATCAGCGATTCGTGGAGCCCGCGCTCTTCGGCAAGCTGCGCCGCGCATTCCGCGCATTCCGCCAGGTGCGTTCCGATCAGCGCGTTCTCTTGCTCGCTGGTTTCCCCGCAAGCATAAAAGACAAGCAGTCCCGCCACTTCTTTGCACGTAGCCGGCTGAGGCGCGTTCATCGCAAGCCTCCCAGCTGGCTCCGTAGCTTGCGCGTCGCGCGAAACAAGGAATTCTTCACCGTTTCTTCCGTCGTTCCCAGCGCATCCCCGATCGCGCGCAATTTCAACCCTTGATAATGTTTCAGCTCGAAGACGATTCGCTCGCGCGGCGAAAGCCGTTCCATCGCATTGGCGATGCGCGCTTGAATTTCTTTGCCGATAAACTGCCGCTCCGGATCGAGTGTGGGCCGCTGCTCGCGCTGGCGCTCGAAGAAATCCGTTATGCCTTCCTCCGGATGATGCTGCGAACCGGAATCCGGCGCCTGATCCTCGGGCCGCGCTTGCCGCCGCCGCAGATGATCCAGGCAGACGTTCGTCACGATGCGATAAAGCCAGGTGTAAAAGCTGCATTCGAAGCGGAAGCGGTGCAGATTCTTGTAGACCTTCAGGAACGCTTCCTGATAAACATCGCGCGCATCCTCCGGCCGCTTCATCAGGTTCAACGCCAGCCGCAGCACGTCGCGGTCGAACCGGTGAACAAGCTCTTCGAAAGCAGCGCGATTCCCGGCCTGCGCTTCCGCCACAAGGGTGCGCTCATTTAGGTTGGGCAAAGAGTCCACCGTGACCAGGGAGGTGCCGGTGCCACCCGCCAGGCCTGCATCGTTAGCCAAAGCTAGAGCCCATCTAGGAAGCGGCATATTTCGCTTTCTCTTCGCGTGCGTTGGCGTTGTTGCTTATTTTCCAACACCTTAGGCAGAACCGCGTCACTTCGCCACACACGAAACGTCATGCGACCACCCAATTTGGACGTGCTCGGATACACTGGGTGAGCATTCACTTCCCACTTAGAGAACGAATCTCCGCGCCTGTTTGTTTCGGATACCGATGGTTCGGCAGGGGTTGCCCACCAGTGGTCACGCCCAACCGAGCGCTCCACCTGACGTGACGGCATGCTTCGGCCGATCTCTAGCCGCCCGTCGTTCCTCGCATTCGCCAAACCGCCAGCGGCCACGCCAGCAGCGCCACAATCAGCAGAATCATCGCGTAACCGTTCGTGCGGTAGAACGTGTCTGGCTGTCCGAGGAATTGCGCCGCCGTTCCCAGCAATGTGAGGCACGCCACAATCAGCAGATACCCCAGCATGTTGAATCGGATCACTCGCGCAACTGCGAACACGATCACCGCCAGGAAAATCGTCGTGGCTATGAGCTGCTTCGCGAAGTCCGCTCCGTTTCCCCACCCGCTACCCGCAAGTGCCAGCGCGCCCAGCACGAATAGCGACAACCTCAGCCACGGTGCTTTCGCAACGCCCGCCACAAACGCTGCGATAAAGCCGATAAGTCCCGCAAGGAAAAGGCCGCGGATCACCGCGCCGCCGAGGCTCGCGCCAGCCGGAAGCACGGCGTCGAAATTCTGCCCGAAAGACGCCGGCAAAGCGCGGTGCAGCGTCGGCCAGTGTATGGAAGCAAACTCAATCAGCCGCTCCAGCCCAAGCAGCGCCGCCGTTCCGCACACGCCGATCCACAACGCATCGCGATAATACGCCCCAGGCATCGGCGTCCCAACGGGCAGCCGCTCTGCCCCGAATGCGCAATTGCTGAAGTACGACGCGATGCCGAACAACAAAGCCAGCCCCCCCGTGTAAAAAACCGCGCCCAGCAGCATAGCTATCGCCACGCCGCCCATCATCGTCTTGAACGGAATCGCCGTTTGATAGGCGTTCAGGAAAAATTGCAATCGATTGCCGAGCGCCACAATCACTACATAGGCGGCCAAAGCCCACAAGGACCAGAGCAGCAATCGCCTCCATGGCACCACTCGCATCGCTTCCGAGCGCATATTCCTGAAAAAGAGAATCAGCGCGGCCAAACCCAATCCGCCGTAGAGCAAAGTCGGAATCGCGATTCCGTAGACCGTACGCGACAAAGTCTCCTTATCCTGCTCGCGCCGCCATTCGTCCGGAATCTTCACATACGTCCGGTAGTCGGCCGCTTCGTCGCCAAGAATATCCAGGTCGATTCGCGCGTGCGCATGATTCGCGGAATCCGCCTGCGAACTGTTGCCTCCGTCGAGCGCCGCATTTTCCTGCCACGTCAGCGTGTGGTCCGTGCGGTGTGGCCGCTTGTCGGAGCTCGAATCCACCAGCGCCCACGCCGTCAAATCAAGCTGCTTCTGGTCGCGCAAGAACTTTTCCGCCAGCGCAACCGCGTCCTCTTTACTAAGCGAAGCCCCCGGCGCGTCCTCTCCAAGCGTGTGGTGGACCGAGTGCAACGAGCCGTCCGGCTTCAGGATGACCGCGTATTCTTCCGCTTGGCTGTCTTTGAAGTACCGCACGCGCCACAGCGCTCCCGGTACTTCTTTCGCGTAGATCGCGTTGACCCCGGCAATCCCGATGCGCTGCCGCAGAAATTCATTCGCGACCGGATCCGTCGTGTCCACGAAGATCGTCGCGCGATGATAGGCGTCCGGATCGAGCCCGCGCTTGCGCATCATCTCGTCCGCTCGCGCGCGCACCTCCTTCGCATCCACTGTGAGCTTCAGATAGTCGCCCACCGACGCCGTCTTGCATCGCCACGCGGCCACGCTTCCCAAAACCAGGCACACCGCAAGAAAACCCATCATCGCTGGCGTCAATGCTTCGTAACGCCGTGTCAGCGCCGTTTCGCTCGCCGCCGTCGGAGCGGGCTCGAAACTTATCTTCTCGATCGGTTCCGCGCTGTTCAGCAGATCTTCATTCGCTTCAAACCCTCCGCGCGCCAGATACGAAACGCCTGCGAAAATCAGTGGCGCCAGCGCCGCGGCCGCCACCACCACACCGGAAATCTTGAAGTACAGGCTGTTCGAGCGCACCAGCAGCAGCCCCACCAGCGAAGCATCCACCGTGTAGTGCCAGATCAGCGTCGCCAGAATCCCCCAGCGCAGCATCACGATGCCCGCCACGATTCCGATCAGCCCCACCTCAACCCCGCGAATGTAGGGCGGCTCGTTCGGATACGCCGAATGCAAAAAGCTCCAGCAAAACGCGGGCACAATCACCGCAATCACGCTCGATCCCGTCAGCCTCTTCAAGAATGGAATCGCGAACAGCCGAAATAGAAACTCTTCGCTCGTCGCCGCCAACAATCCGATCGCCACGCCCGAAATCCACGGGAACATCGTGTTCACCGAGTTTTCGTAGCTCAAGTCCTGTGGCGCCCACGCTCCGAAATGTCCCGCGACGATGTAAAAAGCGACGATGAATCCGATGTGCGCCGCGGCCATGGACAACCCCACGGTGGCCGACGAAAAAAATTCCTTCGATCTCAATCCTCGCCAGGTCAGCGCTTTTGTTAGCCGCAATCTCGCTGGTTGCGCCGCGCGATACAAAGGCTCCGCGCCAGGCAGAATCAGCGAAATCGTCAGAGCCGAAAGCACGCCAAAGAGCGCCGCCTTCACGATCTCTTCAAACACAAAACTCCCGTACGCGGAGTTCGTGTCGTACCCCATGCGGTCCAGCGGCCAATTGTTCAGCTGCATGAACGTCAGAAGAATCGCCACGACGATTCCCAGCTTGATCGCCGGGCCCCAGCTCGTCTCGCCGCGCTTCGTCAGCAAAATTCCCAGCCACAGCGCCGAGCCCATCAGCAGCAGGTAGGGAATGATCGCAATCTGGTTGTAGAGCAGGTTGGTCGACCGCAGATGCTCATACCCGCGCTCCCAATTTTCCGGCACGTGCAAAAATTCTTCCGAGCCTCCCGGGCGGTCTCCTTCAAGCGTCACGCGCAGCCGGTATGGCGCATCCTTTGCTTTGAATCCGTGCTTCTCCCACGTGAACGACCAGTCCAGCCGGTTCGGTTTCTTGCTCGAGTTTGCTTCTTCGGAAAGGAAGTCCCACTTGCCGAGGTCCACGCCCAATTTGCCGTGCAGAAAATTTTCCGCCGTAGCTTGTGCCGCCGCGCGATCCAGCGTCGCGCCGGCCCGCGCCTCTTCGATTTTGTGTTCGTACCCCACGATTTCCCCGCCCGGGCTCACGCGCACATAAAACTCTTCCTCTTTCCCCGGCTGGAAAAACCGCACGTCCCAATACCAGATGTTCAGCTCGCTGGACATCAGCCGGTTCGCCTGTTGCAAACCCACTTCGCGCTCCAGGTACGTTTTCGCGTTGTCGTCCACGTCAAACGCGATCGCCGACTGATACCCGCTGACGTTTTCGCCGAGGCTGCCGACAAAATTCCGCGCTCGGTCCAGCGCTTCATTGCGCGAAACCTTCAAGTCCACCGACGCTTCGGGAAACGCCCGGAAAAAATATCTGTGCGCGAACACAGCGCCCACAATCCCCACCAGAATCCACAGCAGCAGCGCGCGCTTATCCGAACTTGTCAGCCGGTCTTCCGCCACAGGGCCTCCCGTAACCTTCGCCACAAACAACGCTCACACTTATACTACGCACTAGCGTAGCGCAACTCTCACCCGTCCCTCCGCTGTCTCAATATGAAACTCCTGCCTCGCATCACTCAACCCGTACCTGGAACAGGCTGCGTCCAGCAAGCAGACGCAAGAAATTTCTTGCCTTTCCTCTTGACAAATCGTTTGCACCCGCGTATAGTGCTCTGTAGGTAATAATCCGTATCTCATGTCAGACCGCCAGCTACCCGCTGGCGTTTTTTGTTTTACGAACGTTGTCTTGCGAACCTGTTCCCCCGCACCTAGACGTCTTGATTTGCAGATATCCTAACTCCCTTAGAATGAACACTTACGGGATTTCCTATAAATGCTCATTCTAAAGCACTTACGAAAATACCTAACTTCTTTACAATCAACACTTACAAAAAAACAGGGGAGGGGGGCCAGCCTACCGCTTCACCTACGGATCCACAGATTCCTTGAACAAGATCCCACGTCGTAGGGGCGGACGTCATCAAGCGACAGCCAGATCACATCGCGCAAGCACCATCAAGCAGTCACGAACCGCTGGCCACTGGTCACCGGCCATTAGTCACCAGTCACCAATCACCGCCGTCCCCGCCCACAATGATATAAAGAACTCTCGATGCCCCTGACCCTCTCCACCGAGGTTCGCATGATCAAAGGCGTCGGCCCGCAACGCGCCGAGCTTCTCGCCGAGCGCGGCATCTACACGTTCGAGGACCTGCTGAGCTATCTTCCGTTCCGTTATGAAGATCGCATCCACTTCTCGAACATTCGCGACATCCAGCCCAACGGCGTCTACACGATTCGCGCGAAGGTCATGAGCGGGCAGGCCATTCCTAATAAGTTCAGCCGCAACGCCATCTATCATCTGCTCGTGCAGGATGCGGCCGGTGGCCTGCTCCCCTGCAAGTTTTTTCACGGCGGCTATCTCGAAGGGCGCCTCAAGCCCGGCCAGCAGCTCGTACTTCACGGCAAAGTCGAAATCGATAAGCTCCGCCCCGCGCGCCTCGAAATGATTAATCCGCAGCTCGAAATGCTCGGCAATGACGAACCGGACTCCACCGAGGTCGGCCGCATCGTTCCCATTTACGAAGCCATCGGCACCTTCGGCTCGCGCCAGATTCGCCGCGCCATGTACGCGGCCGTCCAATCCATCGATTCCACACTTCCCGACGTTCTTCCGGAAGAGCTCCGCGCGCGCCTCGGTTATCCGTCGCGCCGCGACGCGCTCATTCACGTTCACTTTCCCGCGCCCGAGGAATCGCTTGACGCGCTCAACACCTTTCGCACGCCGTCGCAGCAGCGGCTCATCTTCGAGGAATTTTTTCTCTATCAGCTCAGCCTCGCGCTCGATCGCAGAACCGCGCGCAAGGAAAACGCCATCGCGTTCCGTGTCCGCGAGGAAAAAGTCCGCGAAGCCGTCAAACGAATTCTTCCGTTCAAGCCGACCGCGGCTCAATTCAAAGTCCTGAAGGAAATCGTCGCCGACCTCGAAAAATCGGCGCCCATGAATCGCCTGCTCCAGGGCGACGTCGGCAGCGGCAAGACCATCGTCGCGCTCCAGGCCGCCGTCATCGCCATCGAAAACGGCTGCCAGGCCGCGCTCATGGCGCCCACGGAAATTCTCGCCGTGCAGCACTATCTTTCCGCGCGCCGTGTCCTCGCGCCCGGCGGCTACCGCGTCGAGCTGCTCATCAGCGGCCTCAAGCACGCCGAAAAATCCGCCGCGCTCGAACGCATCCGCTCCGGCGAATCCCAGCTCGTCATCGGCACGCATGCGCTCATCGAGGATCAAGTTCAATTCGCGCGGCTCGGCTTCGTCGCCATCGACGAGCAGCACCGCTTCGGCGTGCTCCAGCGCAAACGTTTGATGGACAAAGCCGCCGCGCACGGCCATGCGCCGCACGTCCTCGTCCTCACCGCTACGCCGATTCCGCGCACGCTCTCGCTCACTCTTTATGGCGACCTCGACGTCTCCGTGCTCGACGAGCTTCCTCCCGGCCGCACGCCCATCCAGACGCGCCTCACCTCCGAGCCGCATCTGCCGGGCGTCTGGGAATCTCTACGCCGCGAAGTTGCCGCCGGACATCAGGCGTATATCGTCTATCCCGTCATCGAAGAATCGAAGCTCGAGCTCAAAGCCGCGATGGAAGAGTACAAGCGCCTCTCGAAGGAAGTTTTCCCGAAACTGAAACTCGGCCTGCTGCACGGCCGCCTTTCCAGCGAGGAAAAAGAAGACGTCATGCAGCGCTTCCGGAAAAACGAAACGCAAATTCTCGTCTCGACCACCGTCGTCGAAGTCGGCGTCGACGTCCCCAACGCCACCGTCATGGTCATCGAGCACGCCGAACGCTTCGGCCTCGCCCAACTCCATCAGCTTCGCGGACGCATCGGCCGCGGCGCCGCCAAATCCCACTGCATCCTCGTTGCTCCCGCACGAATAGCCCTCGCCCCCGCAGCCACGGCCAAGGACGTTCGCGGCTCGGCACCTGCAAAAGAAGTGGCCCGCTCGGTGGCCGCACATGATATTGGTCGCTCAGCGGTCGCGATAAACGATGTCGCCCGCGCGCGCCTCGAAACCATGGTCGCGACCAACGACGGCTTCCAAATCGCCGAGACCGATCTCTTGCTCCGCGGCCCCGGCGAATTTTTCGGCACGCGCCAGTCCGGCGACCTCGGCTTCCATATCGCCAACCCCCTCCGCGACAAGGAACTCCTAGAACTCGCCCGCCGCGAAGCCTTCTCTCTGTCGGACGACGCGCAACAATCCTCCGCGCTCCAGCGCCTACTCCGCCAACTCCCCGCCCACTGGCAACGCCGCTACCACCTAGCCCGCATCGGCTAAGCTTGGAAAGTAGCCTGACCCTGAGAACAGCTAACGGTCAGTACAATGAACGACGTTCTTACATTGCGCCTCGACTACATCGTTGCAAGAATTCAATTATGAAATGGTTGATTCGCGTCACAGCTTGGGAGCGGTCATCGCCGGTAAAAAGAATGCTATTGGCAATCGTCCGCGTGGCGCTTTTGGTTGGCATAGTAATTGGTCTGATCGAGACCCTTGGCCCCCCACTCGAAATTTTATTTACTCTAAGGTCGGTGGCCAGAAGAGTTCCGGGAGTCCGCGTCGCTCCGCAACCTCTGGAAGATTATTCAGTCTCCGCTGGTCCTACGACCTCGCTATCTTATTTCGGCTATGACTTCGAGGTTCCCTGGAATGCCGCCTTCAAAGCGAAAGGCGGAAAAGCCAGTATTGTGCAGCTGCAATTTGATTCAGGCCAAAACCTAACCTTTAATGTTCCCAGCAATCAGAGCGGTCTCCTCTCCGAAATTGTCCAAGATCGTTCCTTGAATATGGCCGGCCTGCAGCCGGTTTTTGGAAACCTAACAAATCGCTCGGCGTACGACCAGTACGAGGCGCTATTAAGCACTACACCCCAAACTGTTCGAGCTTTTGGGCCACGAGTTCAAGCTGTTCGGGGGACGGCGCTGCTAACTATAAAAGCGATTGCAATTGGCCCAGGTCTGGAAACAGGAGTATTTTCATTCAAATTCGCGGACAAACATGGATTTGAAATCGGCGATCCGCAAAAGTCGAAACGCGTCGACTTGGAAGTCTTTGATGTGGACAAGCATCACGTTGAGATGGTCTTCTTCGCCACGAAAGACAGCGCTAGGCTGTCGCAGCCAGAAATCAATCGTGTTCTTACTAGCCTTCACCCCGTTGCAGCGGACTGGTCTGCGGCTGCTGCCGCGACTCTCGCCAGTGCGCCGACCATGAACAATCGAGATCAGTAATAGGATTGTGGAGACTCACCCTCTCGTCCTTCAATTCGCTAGCCTCGTGGTACTGTCGTGCCCATGCGCATCATTGCTGGAAAATATCGCAGCCGTATCCTGAAGAGCTTGAAAGGCGAGGCGCTGCGCCCGACCAGCGATCGCCTGCGCGAAACGTTCCTCATCTGACCGATCAGGCGAGCTTTCAGTTCAAAGGAAAACAATCCAGATCGTTTGCAAACGTAAGCGGCCCTGAAAATCGCTTTTCGATTTCGGACTGCGTCTGACTTTCCTTGCCGAGAGTGCGCAGCATACGGTGAGACAAAACCAGATGTTTGACGTGTGCCTCACCGGCAATTTGCCCGATCACTGAAGGCGGCATGTGCAGATTTCTTTCCACCCCGGTGACGCCTTCGGGCACGGCGTTGTGAGCAACGAACAAATCCGCGTTGGCCGCCAATTGCGGCAGGCCTGCGGTCTCGCCATTCGTGTCGCCGCTGAAAACGATCGCTTTGCCGCCGATCTCTACGCGCCACGCAAGCGCCGGAACTCCCCCGTGAATAACGCGCACGGCTTGCGCGGTAACGCCGCCGCGGCGAAATACCTCAATCGGTTTCGCGCTTCCCACAACGTTGTGTGGCTGCATTCTGTAACTGCCTTCTTCGCCGGGCACCAGCAACTCGCTCAGATAGCGAAACGCGCCATGCTTATCTCCAAAGAAATCGGTGACAAACTCTATCGTGGAAGGCATGAAGTCATTTCCTTCTGGCCCATAGATCGGCAAAGGACGATTGCGATCTTCAAACCACGAAGACTTGATCAACGCGGGAAAGTCGCCGCTATGATCGACGTGAAAGTGCGAGAACAAAATCACGTCAAGCTGCGACATTTGCGCTCCGCTTTCGCCGAATCGCAGCGCGCTGCCTCCTCCCGCGTCCACAAGCACGCGCGCTTGCCCGTCTTGCCAAATCAGATAGCTGCTCGAAGCTCGCTTGTCTTGCAGTTCAGGTCCGCCGGACCCAAGCACCTGCAAAGCGATCCCGTGCGCTCCGCAGGACTGCGCCCCCGCTGACGGTTGGAAGGCGCAACACAGCACAAAGCTAAAGGCCGCAAGCGTACGAATTACAACAGAAGGTTTTGGCATGAAATGAGTCCTCAGGATTTACAGTCCAGGCCGGCAACCTCAAATTATTTGGTCCACTTTCGATTTGATTCAGTCCACCGCCATAAGAGTATGTTAATTTTCCCCTGCATGCGCATCATCGCCGGAAAATATCGCAGCCGCATCCTGAAGAGCTTGAAGGGCGAGGCACTGCGCCCGACCAGCGACCGACTGCGCGAAACGCTCTTCGACATTCTCGGCGCGTCCGTCGTAGGCTCGCGCTTCCTCGACGTCTTCGCCGGCACTGGCGCCGTCGGCATTGAAGCGCTCAGCCGCGGCGCTGCCGAAGCCTTTTTCATCGAACATCACGCGCCGTCCGCGAAACTGATTCGCGCCAACCTCGATGCGCTCGGCATCGCGCAGTGCGCAACCATCCTTCACGCCGATGCGCTCGCCGCCCTGCAAAAACTCGCCGCACGCTCGGCCACCGGTGTTGTTCCGCAGCCCCTCCACGATGTCATTCCGAGCGAAGCGAGGAATCTGCTTTTGTCCGAAGATCGCAAGAAAGAAGCAGATTCCTCGGGCAAAAACCGCCCTCGGAATGACAGTCTTGTTGATTTACACGCCCCTGCAGGATCAGCGGACCTTACAAACTCCGCTTCTCTCGTCGAGTTTGTCTTTCTCGATCCGCCGTATGCCAATCACGCCGACTACGCGCGCACGCTCGAATTCCTCGGCTCGAACTCAGCCAGCTTCCTCTCGCTCGATGCTCTGATCATCTTCGAGCACCACCACAAGTTCTCTCTTCCCGAATCCTCGGGCCGCCTCACGCGCACCCGCCACCTCAAACAAGGCGACGCCGCCCTCTCCTTTTTTCGAGACATGACATGAAAGATTTCCTTGCTGATATGCGCTATCTATTCGGCGCGCAAGACCTGCATCGGATCGATCGACGCGGCGCGCAACGCGGGAAGTATGCAGGCGACGGCCGCAACCAGCACGAGAACAGACACGGCCCCGAGCAACGTCAAGGGTTGGGAAAGACTTCCGCCGCCCCATGCAGCAACGAGAGGACCGACCATGGCGCTAATAATCAGGCCTGCGGCTACGCCGACGCCCAGCATCGCAGTGATCGAACTGAGCACGAGTTGCACGACCGAGCCGCGCCTCGCGCCAAGTGCCATTCGGATTCCTAACTCCTGAGTGCGCTGGACCACGGCTAAGGAAACGACGCTATAGAGTCCTGTGGCGGCAAGCACCAGGCCAACGAATGCATAGACCGCAAAGATTCCAGCGATCAAGCGTTCCCGGCCCCATCCCCAGTTATCGAGCTCCCACTGCAGCGTACGTGTATCTTCGACGACCAAGTAAGGGTAGAGCTGGAGCAGGCGCGCCTTGACAGAGCGTATGCCGGTCTCCGTATCGCCGCTCGCACGCACGTAAAGCGTTCCTCCGAGGAGTGGAGGACCGAAGCTGTTTGGTAAAAAAATCGCCGGTCGCACTTGCGGGTGATCGAGGTCATCATTTGTCGCGTCCCCGACCACACCGATCACTTGCACCCAGTCATCAAGAGGTTGCGAAGATATCGGAGGCGAATCCCACTTCTTGAGAAAGGGGATGCGTACACTTTGCCCAATGGGATCAACCTCTCCCAGATATTGCCTGGCGAACGCTTGATTCACAAGCGCGACGTGAGCCAACCGCAGTACTTCGGCCGTCGAAAAAATTCTTCCTCGCAGGAGCGGTACACGCAGGACGGAAAGCATTTGCGGGCTGATCGGCGTGAACACAGCCTGCGCGTCCGTTAAGGCAGGCTTGCCTTGAATCACGATCTTTGTAAAGAATCCCCATGTGCCCGGATTCCAAACTGCTGACCAGCCCGCCTCGGCAACTCCCGGCGTTTGGGAGACGCTTTGTCTTATCGTTTCTTCCGCGTTGAAGACTTTTTGGGCTCGTTCCGGCCTCGTCGTTCCCGATGGCATCGGCAATCCGAGGAGGCGCACGAAGAATACACGATCTGGGTCAAAACCATGAGGTGCATGCAGCTTGGCCAGAAAGGCTTTGGCTGCGCCACCGGCTCCGGCCAGGAGCAGCAGCGTCAAAGCCACCTGACCGGCGATCGGCAGCCGATGCAGCATCCGCGTACGCGTACTGCCCGCGACCTTTGTGCTGCCTGATTGAAGCAAAGAGCCAGGATGGGTCCGCGAGATTTCCAGCGCGGGAGACAGCCCGAAGAGGATGCCCGTAATTATGGCAACGGCGGCACTGAACAACAGCACTGGAAGATTCAACTGTATGACAACTTCGTGCGGCAGCAAATCGTCTGGCAGAATCCTGCGAAGCCCGTTCACGCCCCACCAGGCAGCTAAGACCCCGAGCAACGCTCCCATCACCGAGATCAGAATTGATTCCGTCAGCAGTTGGCGGACGAGCCGTCCGCGCCCGGCCCCCAGCGAGGTTCGCACCGCGAACTCATGCTGCCGCGCGGCGCCGCGCGCAAGCAGAAGAATCGAAGCATTCGCACAGCCGATGACGAGCAGCAGCACGGCTGCGGCGAATAAGCTCGTAACGGTGCCTCGAGTACCCCAGACATCGCCGTTCACAGCCACAATCCTCACGAGGGGATTCTGACCATACAAATCGGGTTCTTCCTTCGCAAAACCTACGACGAGAGCTTGCAGTTCCGCTTCCGCCGTGGGAAAGCGTGTCCCTGACTTGAGCTTCGGAAACGCCATCCAGATATCATGGGCATCGGCCGTAGGCCGTCCCGGCAAATAGAAATCTGAGTCGAACCAGGTAAACCGGGGCGGCATCACGCCGATCACGGTGTAGAGCGCATGATCCAACTCGATGCTCTTACCCACGATCTCGCGGCTTCCGTGGTAGTGCTCCTGCCAGAAATGAAAGCTGAGCACCGCAACCGGTGTTGCATTTCCTCCCGGCGTATCCGCGAGGGTGAACACGCGCCCGAGGAGCGGAGGCACGCCGAAGAAAAGGAACACGTTCGGCGAACATAAACTGGCGTTTACGGCGATCGGGGAATTATCGTCGGTAAGGTTCATGAAATGTCCCGGCTGTTGGAAGAAGACGTCCTCGACCGCTGATACTTTGCGAATGGCGTCAAACTGGCCGCCATTTACGGGAATCGGCTGATAGCGGCCACTACCTTTGTTGAACAGCTCGAAGTACACGATACGATCTGCGTTTTTGTAAGGGAAGGGATCTAGCAGAACTCCGTATACCACGCTGAAGAGCGTTGTCGTCGCGGCGATTCCAAGCATAAGCGAGACGACGGCTCCAATGGCAAACCCAAGCGATTTGAGGAATTGCCGAATTGCGTATTGAACGTCGCGTACGATGGACTCCATCAAATCCCCTGCTCTCCTGCTTTGCCTCTTGGCCACACGTTCCACAAGGCGCAAACCTAAATTTTATCGCTGATGAGCAGTTCTGACCGTTCTGCGGTTTTTCATGTTCCGCCCGGCAGCACAACGGCTGTCTTCTAGAGCACACGCGAAAGAGACGCGGTTGATCAATGGTATCTATATATGTAGACTTTGTCTATGAAATCCCCGCGCCTATCGCCGCAAACCTTGCTCGTCCTCGAGAGCTTTCTCGTCCGGCCGACCGCCTGGCGCTACGGCTACGATCTGAGCCGCGAAACATCGCTCAAGTCCGGCACGCTCTATCCCATCCTCATGCGCCTCGCCAAGTACGGCTTGCTCGAAACCAAATGGGTCACGACCGAAGACGGCGTCCCTCCGCGCCACACCTATCGCCTCACGCCAAAAGGCGCGGCGCTGGCTCGCGCGCAGCAAACGACTTCGCCCTCCGCAGCGCGCTCCACCGCACGCGCTCGCCGCACCGCATTCAGCGAGGGCAAAGCATGATGCCCGCCGCCGCGCCTCGCAGCCTCGCGATTCTGCTTCTGCGTTTCGCGATTTGGATCGCGCCCCACGACACGCTGGACTGGGGCCGCGGCATGCTCAGCGAACTCCATCAAGTGGAAGGGAACTGGTCGGCGCTTCTCTGGTCTCTGGGCGGCGCCGGCGTTCTTGCAAAACACGCCATGCTCGCGCTGATTCTTCCCGGCAGCCATCGCCGCACCGTTTCTTCGGCCAGCGAACTTTTCGCCAAGGAGATTCCCATGCGCAAAGCCACTCTAACCGCCACCGCTGCGTGCGTCATCGCGTCTCTACTCCTTTTTCTCGCGCCCGTCTTCCGCCAAGCCTTCCACGTTTCTCTCGCGCAATGGCACGACGTACTGCATGTAAGTGAGCCACCATGGAGCGGCCAGTCACCGGCTTCTGAGCTTAAAGCGCTAGCACGAAAGGCCGAACAAAATCACGACGCCGAAGCGCTCGCTTTTGTCGCATCCCGCACCGATCAATTCGAGGGCAACCGCTTGGCCGACGAAGCCGTTCATCTCGACCCAAATCTGACCTGGCTCTATGGAGTGGCGGGCACGGCGTATCTATCGTCTTCCGAGATAGACCGTCGAGTCTCCTTGCTCGAACAATGGGACCCGCAGAACGCGCTTCCTCATTTATTAGCCGCTCAGAAAATTGGTGTCACAGTGAAGCCTAGCAAGGGATTCCCGCTCGGCGAGGTCGAGGAGAACCAAGCTTGGGAAAAGGAAATGGGCACCGCGTTTCAATCCCCGAAGCTCGACGGCTATCGAGACCGCCTAAAGCAGTTGGATCACCTGGTTCTCGCTCGCTATCGCCTTGGTAACCCGTTTCTGGCTGCGTCCGATGAGAACTGGTACGGCTTTCCAAGCTACGGAGTTTGGTATTGCTCGCTTTACGCGGAATCGCTGCTCAAATCCGGGCAATCTCTCGAGTCTCGGGGCGATCGCAAAGCCGCCTTTGAAAATTATTGGGCAGTGGCTCGTTTCGGCCACATGATGAGCGCTGATGGCGAATTTTCATTTTTCCTTAGAAAGAATATGGATGAAGCCTATGCCCGGCTTGGAGCGCTCTCTCAATTGGAAGGCAACAAACCGGAGGCTGCTTTCTACGCCTCGCTTGCCGATCAGTTCGACAAGGGCGCTGACGAGGAGCGGGCGCTACTGCGCAATAGAGTTCAGGGCAGCGATGTCTCCCACTGGAACGCCTTCTTGGTGCGGCTTTCCGGATTGCTAATGCTCTCTTGCCTTATCCTTTTGCTTCTTTGCGCACTCGGCTTAGTGGTCCGGAACCGTTCGGTCAGAATAGGTTCGCTTCAGCCCGGCCGAGTTACGCTCGCGCTTGGTTTCAGCGCAGCCGTCGGATGGCTGGTTTCAAGCGCCGTGCTTTTTGTGAGCTACAGGCCCTACTCCGAACTCCTCCAGCGCTTCTTGAGCAAGGGCGATGATGCACAGCTATCCCAACTCTCCTCTTTCCTTCGCGACGCCCAACTCCCCATCGGCTCTCAATTCAACCTCGGCCCCGGCTCGTGGTACGTATCCTCAACGAACGTGGTTTTTTATTTCTGGTTCGCCATATCCATTTTGTGCGCTCTTGCTCTTCTCATTGCCGTCTTCCGCCATTTTCAAACTCGTCCCAGAGCCAGCGCCGCAGCCTGACTTCACGATCCGCGTTCAAGGTTTCATCCCCCGTAAGGGAGGGGCTTGCCCCTCCCGCCCATCTGCGCGTGATCCACGATCCACTACTCACTATTCACTGGCCACTGTTCACTCTCTTTTTCCCAGGCATCCCCATCGCTCGCGCCCGAATCCATACTTCCTGGTCCCCAGCCACGGTATACTACGAACCTTCATGTCTCTGGGCCAGGTCAACGGTGGGTACAACCTCTTGGGACAAGGCGGCGCGGCCACGGCTGCGCGCATGGCTCCCATACCCGTCCCTCCGCCCGAGCCAGCGGTCATCGTCGAGCCCAAGCTCGACGTTCCCAGGGGCGATTTTCGCCAAAGCCTGGGCAGCAGCCTTCGCGCCGCGCTAGCTTGGCCGGTCTCCGCAAAAGATCTACTCGGTGCCGATTATTTCAAGGATTGCTGGATCGATCGCCGCATGCCCTGGCGCGCTGTGATCGCCGCCGCGCTCTGGCACGTCGTGTTTTTTGTTTCGCCGTTCTCGCTCTTCAACACGACCCTGCCGCACAACTCCGCTTTCGACAACGCGCAGCTAACGTGGTCCGGGCCGATCGAAGATTTCCCCGCGCTGGAGATTGCCGCCGCGCGTCCCAAGCCGAAGCCGGTTTCGCGCACCGAAGCTCCTAAACCTGCGCAGCCAGTGGGCGCCGACGCGTATCATCCGCGGCAGCGCATCGTCACCGATCCCGTCCATCCCAATCATCCGCGGCAAACGTTGATCAACCCTGTTGCGCCGAAGCTCGCGCCGAGAATTCTTCCCGATCTGCCGAACATCGTTCAGGTGCAAGCAGCGGCAGCGCCGGCGCGTCCGCGCGCGGAGATTAGCGCCGCGGCTCTGGCGAGACTTCATCCCGTCACGCATCGCCGCGTGACGACAGCCGCGGCTCCGATGCCCGATATGCTCGCGCCCGAACCGAAGGCCGCCGACATCACGTTTGCCACCTCCGCCAACGGCCCCGCGCGGCCCAAGCTTGATCTCAACGCCAACTCCGCGCCGCGCATGACGCAGCGCGCGCAACCGGGTGACTCCGCCTCCGCTCCGCAGCTCTCCGCCGCGCAAACCTCGCCTGCCAACGGCGCGCCGGCTTCGCTCATCGCGCTTTCTGCCGCGCCTGCGCCGCCGAAGCCGGATGTACAGCCGCCGGCCGGCAATCTTGCCGCTCGCGTTTCCATGTCACCTGAAGGCAAGAAGCCCGGCGTGCCGCCTCCTGCGCCTTCGAGCGCCGGCGGAACGAGTCCGGTGGGCATCAGCATCAGCGGCGGAAATCCCAAGCCGAATGTCATACCTGGCTCGCGCTTGAATTTTAAATTACCTTCGCGCGACTTGACCGCGCGGCCCGAAGCCGGCAGCCAATCCGACAGCGCAGCCGAGCGAACCACACCGCCCAACTTCGCGATACTTCCTCCCGGTGCGAAGCCCGAACAGATTTTCACGGACAAGCGCATCTACACGCTGAATGTCCAGATGGCGAATCTGAACAGCGCCAGCGGAAGCTGGATTTTGCATTTTTCGGAGCTTGGCTCGGGTCCCGCGAACGCGCTGCCGGCGTCGACGGATTTGACGGGGCTCGCGCCGATTCGAAAGGTTGATCCGAAATATCCGCCCGACCTGATCGATCAAAATATCCAGGGCGAGGTTATTCTGTACGCCGTCATTCGCGCCGATGGCAGCGTGGACAGCGTTCAGGTGGTGCGCAGCGTCGATCCGCAGCTCGATGCCAATGCCAAGAGCGCGCTCAGCCAGTGGAAGTTCCGCCCGGCCACGAAAGGCGGAGTGCCCGTGGCGCTCGAAGCCATCGTTCACGTGCCGTTCGTTCTGCCCGACAATCGCTGACAAAAAACGCGCGGAGAAATTGGATCACTCCCGCGCGCCCGTCAGGCCGTAATCACGGAAATCAAACGATCGATGTCGCGCTCCGTGTTGTAGAGATGCGGCGAAACGCGAATGTTGCCCTCGCGCAGGCTGACGATGATGTTTTCCTTCCGCAACTTCGCGTGTAGTTCGGCGGTTTTTTCGGCAGTTCGCGCGGCAAAGCATCCGTAGGCCCCGCGCCGGGCGGGATCGAGCGGGCTTGCCGGAACACAGCGATCCTTCGGCAAACGCTCGTACATGAACGCGATCAGCGCGCGCGCATGTTCAGCGACGGTGTCCGCGCCGGCGCGCTGCACAAAATCCGTCGAGACGTCCATCCCCACCAGATTGAAATTGAAGTAGCTCGCCGGTTCCGCGATGTCCCAGCGCTTGGCTGCGGCGACAGGTTTCGGATTGTCGAAATTGAGGGCCGCGAAATTGTCCGAGCCGGCCACCGCCATCCAATAAAACGGCCCCGGACGCATGTTGGCGATGTGCTCGCTCTTGGCCCAGAAAAAACCTGTGCCGAACGGCGAGAGCAAGCCCTTGTATCCCGCGCACACGACAAAGTCCGCGCCCAGTTTTGCGACATCGACGGGCATCGTGCCGCAGCATTGGCTCGCATCGAGCAGAAGCAGCGCGCCCTGCGCGTGGCACGCTTCGGCAACGCGCGCCGCATCGAGCAATGAGCCGTCGTTGAAGCGCACGAGGCTTGCCGAAACGACCCGCGTGCGTGGTGTGATCGCCGCGATGAAATCGTCCGCGGTGATGAATCGTTCGCGCGGCGCGATGATTTTCAGCTTCACGCCCTCGCGCTCTTCCATCGGCTTCCACGACGTGTATTGCAGCGGAAATTCGCCGCTCGCCGTGATGATTTCGTCGCCGGGCTTCCAGGTCAGTCCATAAGCAACCGCCGCGACGCCCGTGCTAGCGCCCGAGGTGATCGCAATCTCCTCTGGCTTGCCGCCGATGAGTTTCGCGATGGTCGTGCGAATGCGGTTGGGCACTTCGAAGAACGTCGAATCCGGCTTGTGGTGCGGAAACTTCTTCCACTCTTGCGCGGCCTGCAACGCGCGCAGCGAAACCTTGGGCATCGGCGATTGCCCAGCGAGATTTAGATACGTGGCGTCTTCGAATTCGAACCACTCCTGCCGCCAATCGGTGCGAAGGCCAGTCCCAGGGAAAGTGCCAGGGGAAGTTCCGGGGGAAATTCCTGGTGCGGACATGAAAGTCTCCTTTACGGGCGCGAGTAGGGAATAGGCTTGCGCAAAGCGCGGCGCTTTCCAACATCCAATTTGGACACTCACAAACGGGCCGGAAACCCGCGCGCCTTGGATAACGCCGCGACGGCCTAAACCTAAAAATGTCCGCGCAGTTCGCGAAACGCCGGAACAATCACGAGCTTTCCCGCACCCGCCATCACCGGCTCGTGTTCGAGCTGCCAGGTGTGCTGGTGCGGAATGTAGACGGCGTTCAATCCGATTTTCAGGGCGGGATTGATGTCGCTCCGCGGGCTGTTGCCGATCATCCAGCCCTGCGACTTCACGATCTTGTACTTGCGCACCAGGTTGGCGTACGTCTCCGGATCTTTTTCGCTGACGATTTCGATGAACTCGAAAAATCCTTGCAGGCCGGAGCGTTCGACTTTCGCCGCTTGCTCCGCCGGCTCGCCCTTCGTGAAGAGAATCAGGCGGTGCCGCTCGGTCAAATAGGCGAGCGTTTCCGGAACGCCATCGAGAATCTGCGGCGGCGTGCGCTCGAGGTCCACGACGCGGCCGTGAATCTGCGCCAGCGTCTCGCGCCGGACCATCTGGTCCGCAAGTTTCAGGTACGTCTCTTCGAGCGAACGTCCGAAGCTGCGCACGCCGTAGCCGTACTGACGGATGTTTTTCCGTTCCGTTTCATTCAGGATGTGGCGTATGTAGGCGCGCGTGTAGCCGCACGGCTCGACGAGGGTGATGAAATCCTCGATCAGCTTCTCGAAAAACACGTTGTTCTCCCACAACGTGTCGTCCGCGTCGATTAAAAGTGTGTTGCGTCGCATCGAGAGTTTTGTTGGCCCGCGCTCCGCGCTCAAATTCCCGCCACACGCGTGGCATGCCAGTCTACCAGCGTAGGCAGCGCAGCGGTCAACGCGCGGCGGCTAACGGGCGTTCACGAGGCTTTGCGGCGGCCCGCGGCGATTTTCTCGAGGATGCCGCGCGCCACGCTTTGCAGATCGCCGAAACGCGTCAAGTAGTCCTGGAATTCGTGGTTCAGCGCCTTCGCTTCTTCCGGGCCAAGCTGCGTGCGCAGGATCATGTCGCGCAGTTTCACGGGATGCGGCAAAAGCGCGTCTTCTTGCAATTCTTCGAGCGCGAGGCTCGCGTCATAGTGGTACATGTGCTCCTCCGCGGGAAATCAGGTTGTTCTCATTTAGATGCGAAATCCGCGGCCCGGGACATTCTACTCGCAAATCAGCGAGGCTGTTTCTTGAGCGCCTCGGCGATTCCCGCTTCCGCGAGCGGCGCCATGATGTCGTATCCCGCCTTGTTCGGATGCACGCCGTCGGGGCTCAAGTCCGCCTTCATGCCGCCTTCGCTGTTGACCATGGGGGAGTAGTAGTCCACATAGACGAAGCCTTTTCTCGCGGCGTAATCCTTGATCCACTCGTTGAGCGCTTTGATCTTGGGCGCAGGCTCAAGGCCGCGGTGCCAGTGAAAATCGCTGGCCGGCAAAACCGAGCACAGCACCACCGCAATTCCATTCGCCCGCGCCAGCTCGCTCATGGATGCGATGTTCTCGCCGATCGCTTTCAGACTGGTTTTTCCGGTGTTCTCGGCAATGTCGTTCGTGCCGGCAAGAATCACGACCACTTTCGGCTTCAGATCGATGACGTCCTGGCGAAATCGCACGAGCATTTGCGGCGCGGTCTGTCCGGAGATGCCCCGATTGACATACGGCTTGCCTGGAAAAAATTCGGCGCGAGGCGGACTCGTGGAAGTCGCTTTCATCCCCCAACCCTCCGTAATCGAGTCGCCCATGAACACCACGCGCGTTTTCCCCGGCGCGGGAGCGGGCATGGCCGCATCTGCATCGCGAAACTTCTCGAGGTACGCCCAGTCGTTGTACGTCCGCTCAAGCTGCGATTGCTGGTAGGGAGTCAACTGCTCCCATCCCGCCGGCGGCGCTTGCGCTGTCTTTTGGTCCTGCGCGGAGCTTGCAGGCGCTGCCTGGCAAAAGACCTGCGGACAGCACGCAAGCGTCGCGGCGGCCAGGCAGCCGCACCAGAGCTTGTACAGTGGCGTCCCTTTCGTGTTCCTGTTTTTGTTAACGAATCTGCTCCCGGTTCTCTTCACGGATATTCTCCCAATCAGCCACTTCTCAAATACGAGTGATCTTTCACCAATCACGCGCCGCCATTCTACAAGCAAAGTCCGGGGCGAAGCGTGCCAAAACACGGATGAAAGCGCGCTCCGTGGATCGCGTAGCCTGTCGCACTGCCTGTCGCATTACTTGCGTTGTCGGATTTGCCGCCGTTGCGCCGGTGTGCTGGAACGCGCGGCGCGAAAAATCAGGCGGCGTTGGCCGCGGCGGGTAGAAACTCGTAGCGTTCGATTTTCGCGGCGATGCCTGTGCGGCCGTTGCCGGTGGGCTCGACGCGAACAATTTGCCCGAGGCAACGGATATTCACGTCGCCGGACTGCGTCACTTGCTGCGGCAAGGTGATGACGAATTCGATTTCGCTTCCGATTTCGAAATTCGTTTCCGCGAGGAAATAGAGTCCGCGGTAGCTGACGTCCCGCGTTTGTGCCGTAAGGCTTGTCCCGTGAGGTTCATGTGGAAGCACGCGCATCGGCAAGGTCATGTTGAAACGCCGTGCTTCGCGGCGGTCGGCCCCGTCGCTCATTGCTCCTCCCCCTGGGGCTGGAATTTGAGGAAAACTAACATCGGCACCGCCAAACTGCAACGCGAAAGTCAGGAAATTATGTCCTAGTACGAGGTTTCGTGCTAAAGCCGCATTTTTCAGTTGCCGCGAACTGCGAGTAGTACCGTTACTCTCATCGTCTCCGTGCAACGCTAAAAAAGTTCCGCTCGCGTCTTCCATCAGCGGTTCCGAGGGGGCAACGCGCAGAGGCGTCGGGATTTGACTGTGCTTAATCGATTTAGGAATTCGAGCGGCGCCGCGCCCGCGAATTCGGTCTTTTTCGCGCGTTGCGGTACACTCGCTTTCTTTGACGCATCCATGAGCACGGCACACGATTCTCGCAATTTCCTTCTGTCCGGCCCTGCGGGCCGCCTCGAAGCTATTTTGTGGAGCCCTGCTTCGTCCGCGCCGCCGATCGCCGCAATCGTGTGCCATCCGCACCCGCTGTTCGGTGGGACGATGCACAACAAAGTTGTTTACCAGGCGGCGAAATCGCTCGATGCGCTGGGCTGCGCCGTGCTGCGATTCAATTTTCGCGGAACGGGCATGAGCGAAGGAACGCATGATCGCGGCGATGGAGAACGAGGCGATGTGCACGCCGCCCTTGATTTTCTTGACGCGGAATTTCCCAAAGTTCCGTTGCTTGTCGCCGGCTTCAGTTTTGGATCTTGGGTCGGGCTGCGCGTCGGCTGCGAGGATGCACGCGTGGAGTCGCTCATCGGATTGGGCGCGCCGGTGAACAACGCGGACTTTTCTTATTTGCGGCAATGCGCGAAGCCGAAGCTCTTCGTGCACGGCGCGAACGACATTTACGGCGCGGCGGACAAACTGAAAAATATGGTTGCTTCGCTGCCGGGAGAAAATCGCGTTGTCATTGTGGACGATGCCGATCATTTTTTTGTCGGCAAGCTCGACCAGCTCAACAAAGCCATCACCGACTGGCTCACCGAACGGCATCCCGAACTGCTTTCCGCTATGCCCCCTCGCCGCGGCTGAAGAGTTGCGTGAATTGATCGACGGTGGCGGGCGCGATGTTGACAAGCTTTGCGTTGGCGCGGACGTGTTCGACGCGCGACATACCGACCAGGCCCGTAGTGATTCCCGGCGAGGACCGCACAAATTGCAGCGCGCGTTCGGCGTCGTTTTCGAGGCCAAGCGCCTGCCCGACAAACGTGGGCAGATTGTGCGCGACTTGTCCTTGGAGAAGCGACGCGCTGGCCACGAGCGTGATTCCCAATTCGCTGGCGGCTTCCATCACCGTGCGGACCTGTCCGCCGATGGATTGATTGCCGAGCGTCAGCGCCTCCGTCATCCCGAGATTGAACGGGAGCTGCACGAAGCGGAAGCGGTGTTTTTCGCCGGCGATGTCCGCGGCGATTTGCGCCAGTTCGGAGAGATGCATGGCGTCGCGCGCGGCGGCTTCCTGGCGAAAACCGTTCCACGTGGCCATGCCGTAGAACTGAATCTTGCCTGCCGCAGCGGCGGATTCTAGAAAAATAAAAGCGTCGCGCACGCGCTCGAGAAAATCAGGGCGCGAAACTTCGCTGAGCTGCGTTTCCGGATTGTGAAGGTAGTAGAGGTCGATGCAATCGAGGCCGAGGTTACGCAGGCTGCGCGCAAGCTGGTTTTCGAGAAAGCGCGGCGTCATGCAGTGGCTTCCGCCAACGATGTCCTTGGCGGTGAATACGCCGGGCTGAAGATATTCGCGGAAAAAATATTCGTTGGGATCGCCGGGCATGGAGCCGTCGGGAGTGAGGTAGCCGCCCTTGGTACAGACGATGAGTTCCTCGCGCGAAAAATTCCTTGCGGCAAGCTGCTGGATGGCCGCGCCGATGTTGCGCTCGCTGCGCTGAAAACGATAGTTGATCGCGGCGTCGATGAAGTTGATGCCGCTCTCGGCGGCGGCCGTGATTGCCGCGGTGTAACTCGCATCCGTCTTCGGGTCGGGCTGGCCGAGATAAGTTCCAATGCCGAGCGAAGAGACGACGATGCCTTGCGCTTCGCGGAAGTGGCCGTCCGCGGCGTGGCCGGCGAAACGTTCGGCGTAGCGCTTTGTTCCTTCGAGTGTGGCGGATCTGGTCATGGTGTTCCTAAAGTTGCGATTCCCTTCACGGCCCGCGCAGTGCGCTCCGAGCGTAGGGGCACGAACTATCGTGCCCCTACCTCCATAGCGGCGATTATACAGGCGACGGCGGCTCCCCCGCGGCGGGTTCGGCGGCCTTTGGAGCCAAGAGGCGCGAACAGGCCCTGAGAATCTTACGGTAGGGCCAGTCCTTTTCGCGAAAGAAAATCTCGCCGTCGCGGGGATTGCTGTAAAACCAGCGGGAGAGAAGCGCGAGATGCTCACCGAGCTCGTCGCGGGAGGCGGATGTGGATGCGGCTCGCGATTTCTCGCCGATCTGCGCGGCGCTGGCTTCGAAGTAGTCCTTGAAGATGTGTTCGGCGGAACGCGGCTGGCTGGCGATCTCGGCAAAGCGAAGAAAAAAAGGTTCGGCGAGTCGGCCTCCGTGGACGGCGAACACACCGATGGTTTGCTCTTCGGCGGCGCGCTGGAGAATGACGACGTTGAGATCCTGAATGCGGCGCGCAACCTCGGGCCGGAAACGCAGAACTTCGTCGAGCTTCTCGATGCGCTTGTGAAGCGCGGCGGCGCGCTCGAAATCGAGCTCTTCGCTGGCATGTTCGCGATCCGTTTCGACGGCGACGCGGAGAGAGCCGCCGCTCGTGTCGAGAAACTGGACGAGACGGCCGACCTCGGCGTCGTATTCCTCCTTGGTGCATCCGGCAAAGCACGGTGCGAGGCACATTTTCATTTCCGAGTAGATGCAGCCGGGAAACGCGGGATCGCGGCGAATTTTAATCTGGCAGCGGCGGACTTTGAAAAAATCGAGCGCCTTTTCGGCGAAAGCTTCCGCAGATTTTCTGGAGGCGAACGGGCCGTAGTAGCAGCCGGCGGCCGGCGCGCCGGATTCGTCGACGGCGATGCGGCGCGTGACGTAACAGCGCGGATAAGCGTTGCGCAGGCTGACCTTGAGAACTGCTGGAGGGCGGAGACGCATGAGCGTGCGGTAGCGCTTGGGAAAGATTTCCCTCGCGTGATGATAGTACGCGAGCGATTGCTCGAACGGCGAGCCGGTCAAGCGATAACGAATGGAGCGAGCGAGTTCGCGGAGATTGAGGCGCTTGCTGGCGGGATCGGGCGGGCCGAAAAGGCGCTGGAGACGGCGGCGCAGGTCTTGCGTGCGGATCAAGAGAGGTTCGGCGTTGGCGGAGTGGTGCTCGATGAGGCAGACGGCGGGGCGAGGCGGGAGGGCGGCGAAGAAGTCTTCGTCGCGAGCGGGGTCGAAGTCCTGGCCGCAATCGAGTTCGAGCACGGAAACAGAATATAACGGAACGAGGAAGCCGACAGCTGACAGCTCGCAGCCGACAGTAAGAAGAAGATGGCGATGAGGAGCCTTTGGAAGCGAGCGGCTCTCCCCCTTGTTTTTTGTAAGTGTTGCATCTGCGGGATTTAGCGTTTTTGTAGGTTGTTTGGATGCAACAGTTGCGGGCGGTGGAGTAGGTGTTGATTTTAAAGGGGTTGAAAGAGCGGAGGCTCGCGACCGGGTCGGGATGCATTCCGCTTGTGCTCGAAACAGAAAGAGCACAGCCAAGATTGGCTGTGCCACTGGACCCCTGCCCCCGGGGTATCCGCTAGTTATGAAGCAACCGCATGAGAGGAAAGGGTTTGCGGCGTTTCCTGCGTGTACGCGGAGAAGGGGAGTGGAGTGGTGGGTGGTGAATCGAGAGTAGAAGGAAGGCAGGGGCGTGGGGCAGTGCCGAATCATAAAGGATGGTAGCATGTATTTGGATTGTTGTCAAGGTAACAGTACCATTATTTTATCATTCGAACGTGAGACGGGGAAGTGGAATGGATGGAAGGAGTTGGAAGGGAATTGGGAGTTTGGTGAGACGGGGAAGGAGCAGAGGATAATGAATAGGAGAGATCTCGGCTCACTGACCTTAGAGTGCGACAATGTAAATCCTCGCTCTTGACCCCGCAGCGTGCGGTAACTCGTTTGCGTCTGCCCCATCCATAGTCTATAAGTGAATAATATAATATGTATATAATGACTAGAGTGGAAGTTCAGACAAATTTGTAAACTCTTAATTTTGGGGGTGTGTAGATGTCACAAGGAATTAAGACTCTTCGCACGATCGTGCAAGAGGGAATTCGTGTTCAGCGTGAC
>JBAQJX010000078.1:0-28266 GCA_049641765.1 Candidatus Acidiferrum sp. | reverse complement strand
GGCCTGACCACCGACGAGCGCTACGCGGAAGCCGCGCGCGACGTGCGCCTCTTTCTCGAAGGGCGCCGCCACGACCTGATGAAAAGCCTCGAAGCCCGCATGATGGCGGCTTCGGAAAAAGAACAGTTCGAGCAAGCCGCTGCCTACCGCGATCTTCTCCGCACGCTCGAAGACATCGAAGAGCGCCAGCGCATCAACGCCGCCCAGGGCGACGACACCGATGTGCTCGCGTACTACGCCGAGCCTCCGCTCGTCGCCGCAAACTTGTTTCACTTGCGCGGAGGCCGCGTCGTCGACCGCCGCGAATTCTATTGGGAAGACCTCGACGAATTCGATCCGCAGGAGTTTGTTCCCTCGCTTCTCAAACAACTTTATTTGGAAGCGGAATATCTGCCGAAAGCCATTCATGTGTCCATCGATTTCGAGGATCGCGCGCTCCTCGAAGAAACCCTGGTCGAGCGCGCCGGCCACAAAGTCGAGATCTTCACGCCGCAGCGCGGCCACAAACGCTCGTTTCTCGATCTCGTGGAAAGCAACGCGAAGCACTCCTTCGAGCAGCGTTTCCGCGTTCTGAAGCCAAGCTCGAAAGCCATCGGCGAAGCATTGCAGAATGCGCTCAATCTTCCCGAGGAGCCCACGCGCATCGAGAGCTTCGATATCTCGCACATTCAGGGAACAGACACGGTCGCTTCCATGGTCGTCTGGGAAAAGGGCCGCATGAAAAAATCCGACTACCGGAAATTCATCATTCGAGGCGAGGAGTTGAGCGGCGCCCCGCCCGCCACTACACCCGTCGCAACTTCTTCCAGCGTCGCGCTGCCGATCTGGAAAAACGATGACTTCGCCAGCATGCGCGAAGCCGTCAGCCGCCGGTATCGTCGCTTGCAGGAAGAGAAAAAACCGCTGCCGGGCCTTATTCTCATCGACGGCGGCATCGGCCAGCTTCACGCCGCAGCGCAAGCGCTCGATTCGCTGCAGATCATCAATCAGCCGCTTGCGAGCATCGCCAAGAAAGAAGAAATTCTGTACGTCTTCGGCCAGGAGGACGAGCCCGTCGTTCTCGAACATCATTCGCCCGTTCTTCATCTCATTCAGCAAATCCGCGACGAGACGCATCGCTTTGCCGTGACCTTCCATCGCCAGCGGCGCGGCGCCCGCCAGACGAAATCCGCCTTGAGCGGGATTCCAGGCGTCGGGCCGCGCACCGTGCAAAAACTCCTGCGCGAATTTGGCAGCGTCGCGAATGTGCGCCGCGCTGGCCTCGAAAAACTGAGCGAAGTGATTCCACGCAAAACCGCAGAAAAGGTATTGGCGCAACTCGAATCGCCGCAAGCCGCCGCGAACCGTCGTCAGACTCCGCAAAACGATTCGCAATCCGCCTCGGAAGGCCATCACTCGGGTAACCGGAGTGAATAGCACACAGTGGTTAGCGCGTGTTGCGGTGTGAAGTGCTGCTATGTTACGGTTTTTTATGGAGGTTCTCATGGCGGACAATGTTGGTTCCAAGGTTACCTACTTCCTCGTGGGACTCGGCGTCGGCGCGCTGGTCGGCGTTTTGTTTGCCCCGAAATCCGGTGACGAGACTCGCGAATTTCTTTCGAAAAAAGCCGATGAGGGCCGCGACTTTGCGCAACGCAAAGCGAAAGAGCTTCGCGAACGCGCGGACGATTTGATCGAGCGCAGCAAGGATGCGGCGTCGCGCGGCAAGGATTCCATCTCCGCGGCGGTCGAAGGCGCACGAGAAGCGTATCGTCGCGAAGCTTCGAAGTCCTGAACGGCGCAGCGGCGGCCGCAAGGCATTGCCGCGGCTGGAGCTTGTATCCGCAAAGTTGCGGAACAGTAGAGCAGGAAAGGCACAAGGTCCGGCACGGCTTGATTCCATCCTCGCGAGAGGATGTATGGGGCGCGTATGGAAACCTGGCTCATGATTTTTAGCATCGTTGCGTCAATCACGCTCGTGGTGCAGGGCGCGATGTTGATTGCCCTCTTTATTGAAATTCGCCAGACCAACAAAAGAGTCAGCGGACTCGTCATGGATTTGCATGCGCGAGCGGGACCGATTTTGACGCGCGCGCAGATTCTGCTGGACGATACGCAGCCCAAAATTTCAAGCATGGTCGCGGACGCGGCGCACGTCGTTTATTTGGCGCGCGGTCAAGCGCAGAAGATGGACCGCGTGGTAACCGATGCGACGGACCGCCTGCGCGGGCAGTTGAACCATGCAGACCGCATCTTGACCGGAGCGCTCGAAGCGGTCGAAGACGCGGGCACGCAGTTCCGAAGCACGGTTTGGCGGCCAATGCAGAAGGCTTCCGCGCTCGTTCAGGGAATCAAAGTCGGGCTGGAACTTTTGCGTTCGCGCCGCGGCAGCAGCCGTCGGCGCGACGAGCCGCTCGAACAGGAGGAAGAACTTTTTATTTGATTCGGCTCTCTCGCCGCTTGCTTGATTTTCCGTTCCTTTTCTAAACTTCTTTCAGCGAATCCATGCGCCGCCGAGCACGCGGTCCGCATCGTAGAAAACCGCACCCTGGCCAGGGGTGATGGCGCGTTGCGGTGTTTCGAAAGTGATGCGCGCGCGCGAATCGCCGAGCGCTTCGACGGTCGCGGGTGCGGGCTCGTGCTTGTGGCGGATCTTTACGTGCGCGCGCACGGGGGCGGCGGGCTTCTCCATCGAAACCCAATTCACGTCTTCAACTTCAAAAGCCGTTGAGCGCAGCGCATCGTCATCGCCAACAATGACCCGATTCTTTTCCGGTTCGATGGCAAGAACGTAGAGCGGCTTGCCGGCGGCAAAGCCGAGTCCTTTGCGCTGGCCGATGGTGAAATTGTGAACGCCATTGTGATGGCCAACGACCGCACCATCTTCGGTGACGATTTCGCCTTCCTTCTGCGGCAGCGAAATTCCCGCGTCCTTGGAATACGCCTGAATGAATTGCACGTAGTTGCCCGTGGGCACGAAGCAAAGTTCCATGCTTTCCGGCTTTTCCGCGACCGGCAAGTTCGTGCGGCGCGCGAGCGCGCGAACCTCTTCCTTGGTCAATTCGCCGAGCGGAAATTCGCTGCGGGAGAGCTGTTCCTGAGAAAGCCCCCAGAGAAAATAGGATTGATCCTTGCTGTCGTCGCGCGCGCGCAATAGTTCCCACCGGCCGGTTTGGCCGTTGCGTCGGATGCGCGCGTAGTGGCCGGTCGCGAGACGTTCGGCACCGATTTGGCGAGCCATGCGCAGCAGCGGCTCGAACTTCACGTCGGTATTGCAATTCGTGCAGGCGATGGGAGTCCGGCCGGCGAGATATTGATCGACGAAGGGACGCACAACGCGCTTCTCGAACTGCTGCTCGAAGTTCACGACGTAGTGCGGGAAATTCAGGTGTTGCGCAACGCGGCGGGCGTCGTAAACGTCGTCGAGCGAGCAGCAGCGGTGCTGCTTGGGGCCGTCGCCCTGCAATTCGGGGAGGCGGCGCTGATTCCAGAGCTGCATGGTGAGACCGACGATCGGATGGCCTTGTTCCTGGAGAACAGCGGCAACGGTGGAAGAGTCGACGCCGCCGGACATGGCGATGGCAATGAGGCCGCGCTGGGTTTCCATGCTGGTCGGTAGAGCGTCGAATTGTGCGGCGACGGTCATGGTGTGAAACGTGGCGCAAAACAAGGCGCGCAAGAGGGCGCGGTGTATTGCGCCCCAGCAGCAGAGATTAGTTTACCGGAGGTGCGAGAAGAATGCTGAACGGGAGCCGGAAGATCGAATTTAATCATGGCGAGCGGCCATTTCTTTTTTGTAGGTGGGGGAGAGTGCGCGGAGTTGGGCGACGGCCGCGGGAATGACGTCGAGGGCGAAGTCGATTTCAGATTCTGTGGTATGGCGGCCGAGGCTGAAGCGAAGGCTAGACTTGGCTTCTTCGTGCGAGAGGCCGATGGCGGTCAAGACGTGCGAGGGTTCGACAGCGCCGGAGGAGCAGGCCGCGCCGACAGAGCAGGCCAGACCTTTCAAGTCCAAAGCGATGACGAGAGCTTCGCCTTCTATGCCGGAAAATTGAATGTTGGTGGTGTTTGGAGTGCGCGGGGCCGAGCCGGCGTTCACGCGGATCTGTGGGACGCGATCGAGCAAGCCGCGCTCAAGTTTGTCGCGAAGAGTGGAGACTTGCTTTGCGCCGTCCGCCAGGGAATGCCGCGCGAGTTCAGCGGCTTTGCCGAGGCCGACGATGCCGGCGACGTTTTCCGTGCCGGGGCGCGCGCCGCGCTGATGATGGCCGCCATAGAGAAGCTGGCGCAGGCGTGTGCCCGTGCGGACGTAAAGCGCGCCGACACCTTTAGGGGCGTAGAGCTTGTGGCCGGAGAGAGAGAGCAGATCCACACTTAGAGCGTCCACGTCGATGGGAATTTTGCCGGCGGATTGTACGGCGTCCGTGTGGAAATAGATTTTGTTTTCCTTCGCGATGCGGCCGATTTCTTCGAGGGGCTGGACGGTGCCGAGCTCGTTGTTGGCGTGCATGATCGTGACCAGAACGGTTTCTGGACGAATCGCGGCGCGAACGGAAACAGGGTCGATGCGGCCGTGATGATCGACAGGAAGATAGGTGACGGATACACCCTGCTTCTCGAGTTGCTGGCAGGAGTTCAGGACGGCTTCGTGTTCGATTGTGGTCGAGATTAGGTGTGGTGACGGAGGTACGGAGTGCACAGCCAGGATTGGCTGTGCCACTCCAGAGGCTATGACGCCGAAGATGGCGTGATTGTCGGATTCGGTGCCGCCGCTGGTGAAGACGATTTCCTGGGGCTTGGCGCTGATCAGAGCGGCGACTTGTTCGCGAGCGGTTTCAACGGCGGCGCGGGCGCGCTGGCCGGGAGAATGGATCGAAGAGGCATTGGCGAAATCGGTGGAGAAGTAGGGAAGCATGGCGTCGAGGACGTGCGGGTCGACGGGGGTCGTGGCGTTGTAATCGAGGTAGACGCGGCTCATGGTGTTCGTCTCAGCATACTACGGGAACCTTCGGGAGAGATGAGCGCAGGCTCGGAGAGCCAGCGAGGGGCCCCCCAGTTTTTTTCGTAAGTGTTGATTCCAAAGGTGGATAAAGTTGTGTGTTTTGTATTAATTCCGTAAGTGTTGATTCTAAAAGGGATAGGGGCGAGTGATGGGTGGCGAGCGGCGAGAGAGGACCCCCATCCCCGGGGTGTCCGCAAGTCATGAAGTAAAGGCATGAAACGAATGGAGTTGCGGGATTTCCTGCGTGAACGCAGAGGAGTGGCTGTGGAAAAAGACGGAAAGACATGGCCGAGTTGTAAAGCGGCAATTCGCAAGGAGAATCGGGGAAGAACAGACCCCTTCCAGAAAGCTCGGAGCATTTCTGGCAGGGCCGTAGCTTTGGGTTGCGACGGAGCCAGGATCTTTCCGACGAGGCTGGAGCCTTCGCGGCAGGACCGGAACCTTCGGTTGGTCGGTCGGTCTATCGCAACTCTCGGGAAGACGGTGCTGCAGGAGGGAGGGCGTGGGCGAAAGCGGTTGGGGCTGGTGGCAAACATACGGAACGGTAGCACAAAAAGAGGTCGGCCGTCTACTAGTTATTAAGAGTATCGCATGAGTATTCGAATGACGGGGACGGATTCGAACGAGACTCAGCGAAGTCCAGAGAAGGAAAGCAGATAGGCGAGCGTTAATCACGCTGATACGGCTGTGGAAAAGTGTGGAAAACCTTAATCGGAGCGTTTCGAGACGGCTTTCGAGCGGCGATACGACGAAGACTTGAGCGGATGACGTAGCCGGCGCAGAGCGAGAAACAGGCCTGCACACGAGAGGACGGATTATCTCGCAACCAAAATAGATGTATATACATCTATCTAGCATGAACCGATCAACGATTCCGGAGTTGCCGTGCATGTGCGCTAACTTTCGCCGAACGGCGCGTGCGCTCACACAATTGTATGAGGAGGCGCTTCGTCCGCTGGGGTTGCGGGCTACGCAGTTCACGATATTGCAAGCTTTGGAGCTGGCCGGCGAAGTTTCGCAGGGCCGGCTAGGGAAGATGCTGGCGATGGATAGTACGAGCCTGACGCGGACGCTGGCGATCATGAGCCGAAAAGATTGGATTGCCGAGCGCCGGGGCAGAGACCGGCGAGAGCGGCAGTTACGGCTGTCCAAGGGCGGAGAACTGAAACTTCGGCGAGCGTTGCCGGCCTGGAAGAAGGTGCAATCGCAGGTGAGAGGGAAGTTGGGGGAGAGAACTTGGAGGAGCCTTTTCCGGCTCACGCAGAAAGTAGCTGAGCTGGTGAAAGCATAAAGGAGGAACATCGTGAATAACTACGGAAAGATCGTTGCTGGGTTGCTGGTCGTCTGGTTCATCACGGCGCTGTCCGCTTCAGAGATGAAGTTATTCGAGGGCGGATCGGGCCGGTTCGGGGCCGGGGTGGCAGTGGCTGCGCTAACACCCCTGGTTGTGTTTTCGCTGTGGTTCGCAGCGTCGGAGGAATTTCGAAACTTTGCGTTTTCTTTGAGCCCGAGGGTTCTGACTTCCCTGCAGGCGGGGAGAATCGCAGGGTTTACATTCGTGCTGCTGGAGGCACGAAGGGTGTTGCCAGCGGTCTTTGCTTTGCCGGCGGGATATGGGGATATGTTCATCGGCGTGACTGCCGGTTTCGCGGCATGGAAACTTGCGGAGCCGGAGCATCGCGGGAGTTTTATTTTTTGGCAAGCGCTTGGAATACTGGACCTGGTTACGGCCGTGAGTCTGGGCACGACGGCGGGAATCCTTGATCCGCAGGGGCCTTCGATGACGGCGGTGACGGTGCTTCCGTTGAGCCTGATTCCTACTTTCTTTGTACCGTTGTTCATGATGATGCATGTGATGTGCATTGGGCAGGCGAGGAAGTGGAAGACTGCGTCGCAGGCCGGGCGACAGGTGTCGAGGGCATTGCAGGATTCGGCGATCTAGAGACGCTGAAAAAAAAGACCTAGAGCCAGGGAAGAAAAGCGGCAGCAGAGCTGCCGCACTCCGCAAAGGAGAAGGATTCAGGCGGGGTTGGCGGGCTTCGGAGGGGCAGGAATTTCGGCGCGTTTCTTGAGCGCGTCGATGCGCTGTTGATAGTAGCCGGAGAGACAGTCGAGCCAGCCTTTGTAGATGGAGCAGGTTTTTTCACGGGCGGCCAGCCATTGGCGTTGCTGTTCGCGGAGGGCTTGGCGTTCGGAGCCAGTGAGTTTTGCCAGGAGCGATTTATAGAGACTGCCTAGTTGGACGTCGAGTGCGGCAAGAGAATCGACGTGGCAGATGAGGTTTTCGACTTCCGTGAGGCTCCTGGTGCAATCGTAGCTGGTGGGATAGATGCCGGTTTTCTCAATGGTGACGATGGCGAATTCCTTGCCGTCCCATTTGTACTTGATGGTGAGCGGCGTGTTGTCGCGATCGGGGTCATCCGAGAAAGTGGCGATCAGAAGTCCCTTTTCAGCGGAGAGTGTGTAGTTGCTGTTGCCGAACAGGTTGTCGTAGGTCTTGCGATCGGCGTCGGGGATGGTCAGCTCTTCGAGTTCGCCATCGGAATCGCGTGAAATTACGGAGTGAATGTCCGGGCCGCCGGTGCCGCCTTCACAGGACATGGCGACGACGATGGCCTGGTCCGAGCCGCTCGACTGGAAGTCGTATTTGTCGAAGGTGTAGAAGTACAGAGGCCGGACTTCGGGGCAGTCATACTTCTTGTTGTAGTAATCGGAAACTTCTTTTTGTTCGATGGGCTTTTCTTTTTGTGCTTGGCCTTTTTGTGCCTGGGCGCAGGGCATGCCGAAAAGGCAAAGAAGGATTGCGAGTGAGCGCGTGCAAGTCATGACATTTTAGAGGAACGCAGCGTTTGTATTTCCATTGAAGCACAGCGGGCGGGCGGCGGGATGGGATGTGTCCAAGAAGGGAAGGGCGGTGGGGTGCGGGCAATTAAGGAAGGGTGGGCCGGTTCGTCAACGAGAGTCGAAATAGGTCAGTGGGTCAGTTTGTGACCCTTTGGGAGACAGGACCGAATCCGAGGCCATTTCGGTCTAGGCAACAAAGTCGGCGGAGGGGTCAAACAGGACCCGATTGATCAATGTCATTCCGAGCATCAGCCCATTGTTGAGCTTCTTGCTGCGTCCAGAACATTGCTGGGCTGGTCTCAAAGGTTACGGAGTTCGGCATAGGCACCAGAAGCCCCCCATTCAGCATATAACGCATATTGTTACTGGCTATAATACTTCTCAAACCTTTTACCGCGCCTACCACGGATTTCATCGCGCAGTCGTCCAACACCGTATCCCAAACAAGCCACTTTCCGTCTTGCTGCCTGACTTCGTATCGCATCTTGCCTCCACATTGAGCGCAAATTTGCTTTGCCGCTGCCATGCATGGCAGCCGTGTTCGGGCGTTGGAAAATCATGATACATGGAAACTGACCCACTACCCGAAATAGACGGAAGGTGGAGCGTAAGACATTAAATTCGCGCGGGAGGGGCAAGCCCCTCCTCTGCGGAGTTTGATGGGGCGGGTTACTCGGCGCGGAGGGCGTCGACGGGGTCGACGGTGGCGGCGCGGCGCGAGGGAAGATAGCTGGCGATGAAGGCGGTGAGGAGGAGGCCGAGAGTGACGGCGATATAGGTGATGGGGTCGGTGGGGTTGACGTGGAAGAGAAGCGAGGCCATGAGACGCATGACGATGAACGAGGCAACGAGGCCAAAGACGAGGCCGATGCCGGTGAGGAGTAGTCCGTGGCGGATGAAGATGCCGGTCACATTCTGCTGCTGAGCGCCGAGGGCCATACGGATGCCGATTTCGCGGACGCGCTGCGAGACGGAGCAGGCGATGACACCGTAGATTCCGATGACGCCGAGAAGAAGAGCCATGCCACCGGCGACGGCGAGCATGATGAGGGTGAACGAGGTGCGGGCCATGGAGCGCGTGTAGAAATAGTTGAGGGTATGAACGCCGGCAAGCGGGAGATTGGGATTGACGGACCAGACCGCTTCGCGGACTTCTTTTAGGAAGGCTTCCGACCCCGCGCGCGGACTGCGAACGCCGAAGCCCGTGTAAGTGGCCACGTCGTGCGCCTGGCCTTCGAAATTATCCCGCATGATCGGCCAATAGACCATGGATGGAGGAGTTTTGTTGACGCCGTCACCATAAACATTTGCAGCGACACCGATAATTTCGCGCCAGTCGTCGGTGGACGCGACGCGAATGCGCTTGCCGATGGCGTTGGCGGGCGAATTCCAGTATTCGCGAGCAAAATTTTCAGAAATGATGGCGACAGGAAGGGTCTTGTAGATGTCCGTCCACGTGAAATCACGCCCCGCAACCAAAGGAGTTCCTTCGGTTGCGAAGAAACCTGGAATGACGAAGGCGAAGCGGCGAATCGGGGGAATTTGTCCCTCGGAGTAAGGGCGATCTTGCGCGAAGACGAGGTCGTTGCTGGCGTTGCCGTCCATCGGGAATGAAGTGGATACAGTGACGGCGGAGACGCCGGGAATCGCAGCAATTTTGCTGCGCATAGCGTCAAACTCGCGGACGACGCTCTCGCTGTCCTTGACTTGAGCGGGCGGGATGCCGATGCGGAAAGTTTGCAACTGAGCGGGCTGAGAGAAGCCGGGATTAACGTGCGTGAGCGCGCGGAATGTGCGGATCATGAGACCCGAGCAAATGAGAAGGACGAGCGCGAGAGCGACCTGAACAACGACGAGGACACTGCGAGCGCGATGCTGCTCGCGGCTTCCGCTATTGGCGCGGCCGCCTTCGCGAATGCCGGTGCTGATGCGAACGCCAGCGCATTTGAAGATGGGAATGCATCCGAAGAGGACGCTGGCAAGAATGGAAATGACGAAGGTGAAGAGGAGAACGGGACCGTCGATGCCGATTTCATTGATGCGCGGGAGCCCATCGGGAGCGATGGCGACGAGTGCCCGCAGGGCGACGTATGCGAGGCCTAAGCCGACGGCACTGCCGAGTAGACCGAGAGTGATGCTTTCCAGGAAAAGCTCACCAGCGATGCGGTAGGGCGTTGCGCCAAGAGCGGAGCGGACGGCAAGTTCCTGGCGGCGGCCTTCCACCCGGACGAGCAGAAGATTGGCGACGTTCGCGCAGGCGATGAGGAGAACGAGACCAATGGAACCCATGAGCACCCAAAGGGTGCTTCCGACATCGCCGATGACATCGTTTTTCAGAGGACGAAGATTGGGAGTGATGTGGGCGTCTTCAAAAATCTTGGCGCTGAAGCCGGGAGGCGCTGGGAAAGAGCGCGAGACGATGGGCAACATGCGAGCGATGTCGGCGCTGGCTTGTTCCATGGTGACGCCCGGTTTCAGGCGGGCGATGCCTTCGTAGCTGAAATTGCCAAGATTCGTTTTGTTGCGGTCCCACTGAAAGGGGAGAATGACGGCGGGATCATCCCAATCGAGAAAATGAAAGCGCTGGGGAAGGACGCCGATGATTTGGCGCGGCTTGCCATCAAGAGTGATGGATTGGCCGATGACGGAGTCGGAGCCGGCAAATTTCTTTTTCCAAAAACCGTAGGTGAGCATGACGGTTTCTGGCGAGCCGGGCGAATCATCTTCGCGCGTGAAGGAGCGGCCGAGCATGGGGGGAATGCCGAGAAGGGGGATAGTGCCGTCGGTGACGTCGAGAGCCTCGAGGCGTTCTGGTTCGGCAAGACCGGTAATGCTGACGGCATCGTGGTTGTAGATCCCGACGTCCTGAAAGGATTGATTTTGTTCGCGATAGATGAAGTAGTTGGAAGGGGCCATGTTGAGGTCGGTGATGTTGATGCCGGGAGCGGCGTGCCAGACGCCGATGAGTTCGTTGGGTTTGGGATAGGGAAGAGGCTTGAGGAGGACGCCTTCCAAGACGCTGAAGACGATCGTGTTGCCGCCGACGCCCGCCGCGAGAGTGATGAGGGTAATGGCGGTGAAGAGCGGGGCGTGGGCGAGACGACGAAATACCTGCTTCAAATGGTTAAGAAACGAGTGCATTTGTGCGTCCTCACATGGGCTCGGCGATAGGAGTGACAAGCCAGGCGGCGAAGCCCCCTGAAATAAAGACGCGGAAGTCTGGCAGATGTTCCATAAATTTTGAAGGGGAGGAAAGTGAAGAGCATGGCGACAGTTAGGGTGGGCGGCAGAGCCGATGAACGGGAGGCGGTGTTCAGAAAGGGCTGGTCAGTGTAGACTCGCGGCAAGGCAGTGAAAATGCCGTTGGTGACGACGGCAGGGGAGTGGGAAACGATGGGACAGTCGATTCCATTTGGACAACATATCGCAAGGCCGCCGCGGGAGGAGTGGGTTAACACCAGAGCGGGAACGGCGGAGTCCGTGCCGTGGACGATCTGGTGCATGGTGGCGGGCGTGGCCTGCGGGATGATCGGCGGGCCGTGGGATATTTCCTGGCACATGTCGATTGGACGCGACACGTTCTGGACGCCAGCACACATCATGATTCAGATGACTGGCGTGCTGACGGGAATCGCATGCGCATACATGATTTTGGGGACGACGTTTGGGAAAGATGAGAGGGAACAAAGCGCGTCGGTGAAAATTTGGGGATTCCGCGGACCGCTGGGAGCGTTCATCGCGGTGTGGGGATGCGTGGCGATGCTGACGTCGGCGCCGTTCGACAACTGGTGGCACAACGCGTATGGGCTGGACGTGAAGATCGTGAGCCCGCCGCATACGCTGCTGTCGCTCGGCTCGCTGGGAATCAAGATCGGGGCGATGGCGTTGATTGCGGGGTTGATGAGCCGTGCGTCAGATAGGGTCAGGCGGACACTTGGATGGTTGCTGGCATACGTGGGCGCGTGCTGCGTGGCGCAGATGGGGCTCATCCTAACGACGAATACCTGGCCAACGGAGATGCATCTTGCGGCGTGCTACATGGCAGTGGCGATTGCGATTCCGGCGGTGCTCATTGCGCCCGCGTGGGGAATGCGGTGGAAGTGGGGCTGCACGGTGGTGGCAGGAATTTATACGGCGATGCTGTTGGCCTTCGAATGGATCCTGCCGCTGTTTCCGGCGCAGCCGAAGCTGGGGCCGGTCTATCAGCACATCACGCATCTGGTGCCGCTGCGATTTCCGCTGCTGCTGATGGTGCCGGCGATCGTGCTGGACGTTTTGTGGAGGAAGAAGGAAGAGTGGGGGCGATGGGCGTTATCGTTGGCGACGGGACCGGCGCTGGTGCTGAGTTTTCTGGCGGTGCAGTGGCCGTTCGCCGATTTCTTGATGTCACCAGCGGCTAGAAACCGAATTTTCGGAATGGCGTATTTTGCGTATTTCGATCCCGCGACGTTTCTTTACAATCCGTACAAATTTGACGGGCACGAGACGCGAGGGCACTTTTGGGCGTTCATTGGCGTGGCGATGGTGATCAGCGTGATTACGTCGCGATTGGGATTCGCGTGGGGCGATTGGATGAGGCGGATGCGGAGGTAAAGCGGAGAGGCACTGCTTCAAGAGAGCGCAGAGATGGTAGAGGCGAGGAGATTCATGCGAGTGCGAACGGTCGGAATTGTTAGCCTGGTGCTGCTCGCGGCGCTGTCGGTGAGCGCGCATGTGGGAAGCCCAGACGTGTATTTCGAGGGAGACGCGGGGCCGTATCATCTTTATGTGGCGGTGCGCGTGCCGCAGGTGATTCCGGGGATTGCGGAAATTCAAGTGCGAAGCGCTTTGAACGATGTGGAGAAGATCGAGATTGTGCCGATGCGGCTGAGCGGGCCGGGATCGGACTTGCCACCGACGCCGGATGTGGCGGAAAGGTCCAAGCAGGACCCACAATTTTTTACGGGAAGTTTGTGGCTGATGGAGTTTGGCGCGCTGAAAGTGCGCGTTACGGCGGAGGGAAACAAAGGCAAGGGCGAACTTGCGGTGCCAGTGCCTGCATTCGCGCAGAGAACGCTGCCGATGCAGAGGTCGTTAAGCGGAGTGCTGGGATTCCTGATGGCGTTTTTGGCGGTGGGGCTGATATTCATCGCGGGAGCGGCGGCGCGAGAAGGGAATTTGGAGCCGGGAGAAAGGCCGTCGGCATCGCGGATCAGGCGAGCGCGGATGGTGATGGTGATCACGGCGGCGGTGGTGATCGGGATTTTGTATTTGGGGAAGGCGTGGTGGGGCGTTGAGGCGACGAACTACAAGCGAGACGTAAATTTTTTCAAGCCGCCGGAAGCGGAGACGCAGATGGTGAATGGAAATCAGCTGGTGATTCGCGCGAAGGGGCAAGACCCGGCGTGGTCGAAGCGCGTGGACATGAACGAGCTGATTCCGGATCACAATCATTTGATGCATTTGTTTTTGATCAGCACGCCTGGGATGGAGCGAATGTGGCACTTGCATCCGGAGCGCGGCGAAGGCGGGGCATTCGTCGACGATTTGCCGGACATGCCCGCGGGCCATTACGAAGTGTTTGCGGACATTGTGGACCGAGCAGGATTTCCGTGGACTCTGGTGGGAACGGTGGATTTGCCGCAGATTGCCGGAAAGCCGCTGACGGGAGACGATTCGACGTGGTCGGGGACGGCGCTGGACGGGCGCGTGGATGACTCGAATGTTGCACAGCTAGCGGACGGGTATCGCATTGTCTGGGATAAGGGGAACGAACCGCTGACGGCGAACGCGGCGGTGGTATTCAAGTTCAGGCTGGAAGATAAGGATGGGCAGCCGGCGAAGGATATGGAACCGTATATGGGAATGGCGGGGCACGCGGAATTCGTGAGTTCGGACATGAGCGTGTTTGCGCATATTCATCCGGCGGGGTCGGTGTCGATGGCGGCGCTACAGTTGGCGAGTGAAGACGCGACGGTCGGAGCGGGCGAGATGCAAGGCGGAATGTCGAACGGTATGACGATGGCGATGGCGCCGAGCACGATCGAGCCGGAAGTGAGCTTTCCTTACGGATTTCCGAAAGCGGGGGAGTACAGGATTTTTGTGCAGGTGAAACGCGCGGGGCAGATTGAGACGGGAGTTTTCGAGGCCCACGTGCAGTGAAGTAGAGCCGGGAATTGCGGCAGGTGCGGTGTCGTTGGCAGCGCGCCGCCGTGCTAGAGTCATCTTTTCGGATTGCCCACCGCTGGTGAACGCAGCAATGAATGGGAGGAACGGAAGTGGCGTATAGGGATTTGCGGGAGTTTGTGCAGAAATTGGAGAAGGAAGGGGAACTGAAGCGGATTCGCGCGGAGGTGGATCCGGTACTTGAGATTGCGGAGGTTGTGCAGCGGGTGGCGCGAGACAAAGAGCGAATGCCCGACAGCGTTGGTCCGGCGCTGCTGTTTGAGAAGCCAAAGGGCTCGCGGGTGCCGTTGCTGGTGAATGCGTTTGGAAGCGTTCGACGAATGGCACTGGCGTTTGAGGTTGGAGCGTTGCAAGAAGTGGCAGAACGAATTCAGGGCTTTCTGAAGATGGAAACGCCGCAAGGGTTCTTCGACAAAATCAAGATGTTGCCGAAGCTGGCGGAACTGGGATCGTTTTTTCCGAAGGGTGTGAAGACGGGACCCTGCAAGGAAGTGATGCACCACGGGAAGGACGTGAACCTGCTGGATTTCCCGGTTTTGAAATGCTGGCCGCAGGACGGCGGAAGGTTCATCACGTTTCCGCTGGTGTTCACGAGGAATCCCGAGACAGGGAAGCGGAATGTCGGGATGTACCGGATGCAGATTTACGATGAGCGAACTACGGGCATGCACTGGCAGACGCAAAAGCATGGCGCGGAACATTTCCGACGCGCGAGAGCGAAGAGTCCCGAAGGACGCATTCCAGTGAGCGTGGCGATTGGAGCCGATCCGCCGACGGCGCTTTCCGGGATGCTGCCGATTCCGCCGGACCTGGACGAAATGATGTTCGCGGGATTTTTGCGGCGCGACCCGGTGGAAATGGTGACATGCGAGACGAATGATCTGGAAGTGCCGGCCAACGCAGAGATTGTGCTGGAGGGTTACGTCAATTTGAATGAGATGAGGACCGAAGGGCCTTTTGGAGATCACACCGGTTTTTATTCGCTGGAAGGGGAGTATCCGGTTTTTCACGTGGAGTGCGTGACGCATAAGAAGGATCCGATTTATCTGACGACCGTAGTGGGGCCGCCGCCGCAAGAGGACTACTACATGGGCTACGCGGTGGAGCGGGTTTTCTTGCCGGTGATGAAGATGCAGTATCCGGAAATCGTGGACGTGGCGATGCCAGCGGAAGGAATCTTTCACAACCTGATGATCGTAGCGATCCGAAAGTCGTATCCGGGGCACGCGCGGAAAATCATGAATGCGATCTGGTCGCTGGGGCAAGCAATGTTCACGAAAGTGATTGTGGTGGTGGATCACGATGTGAACGTACACAACTACAGCGAAGTTGTGTGGAAGGCGCTGTGCGCGCTGGACCCGGAGCGCGATGTACAGTTTTCTTTCGGTCCGATGGACACGCTGGATCACGCGGCGCGCATGCAGGACTACGGCTCGAAGATGGGAATCGACGCGACGAGGAAGTGGACGACGGAAGGATTCGCGAGGCCGTGGCCGGATGAGATTGTGATGGATGAGGGAACGAAAGCACGCGTTGCAGCGATGTGGAAGTCGCTGCAAAAATAAGAATACGGGAGCTGCGGCGAGAGATTGCTCACAAAGAATAACCGTCCCTGCGGACAGGCCAAAAGCGTAGAAAAATACAAGCAGTTGTGGTTCTATTAGCACCCGGACGCTATATCCAGTATCCACCTCCGTAAATACCCAAGAACTGCCTAAGAATAGGGGTAGTTTTAAGGCAACTTCGGCAGAGAATCCCTTGACGCTCTGAGCTTTTCAATGGGATAAACCTTGCACGGGCCGCACCTCAAGAAATCCGCAGCGCAGCAGGGGTGCCCTTGAACGTGGTGGGATGAGGCGTGAGTTTGGGCGCCGGGGTGACGTTCCTCGTGATTGAATCGCGTGAAGTGATGAATGTGAGACAGGCGTCGCAGTATCTGGGGATCTCCCCGGATACCCTGTACCGTTACATCACCGAAGGCGAAATTCCCGCGTTCAAGCTCGGTAATCGTTGGAAACTGCGTAAGACGATCCTCGACCGGTGGATGGAACGGAAAATGAGCCAGGCGCACGCGAGGCGCCGATAGTTTGGCGAGAGTAAAGGCGAAAGAGGCCGAGATATGTTGGGAATGGGCAAAAAGTCAAGGCAGCTCGTAGGACTGGACATCGGCTCAAGCTCGATCAAAGCAGTGGAGCTGAGGTCGACGAAGGCCGGCTACGAACTCGTGAGCTTTGGAATGGAATCGCTGGCGCAGGACACAGTGGTGGATGGCGCGATCATGGACGCGCCGCAGGTGGCCAACGCGATCAGCAAGATATTCGATGCGCAACGCGTGAAGACAAAGAATGTGGCGACGTCGGTTTCCGGGCACTCGGTGATCGTGAAGAGAGTGCCGCTTCCGTTGATGACTGAAGAAGAGCTTTACGACCGGATTCCTTCGGAAGCCAGCCAGCATATTCCCTTCGACATCGCGGACGTGAACCTGAGCTATCAGCTGTTGGAGTCGATGGACGCGCAGATGGACGTCCTGCTGGTGGCGGTAAAGAAAGACAAGATTCTGAATCACACGAACGTGCTGGCACAAGCAGGCAAGACACCGGTGGTCGTGGACATCGATGCGTTCGGGCTTCAGAACTGCTTCGAAGTGAATTATGAACCGGATGCCGGGCAGACGGTGGCGCTGTTGAATATCGGCGCGAGCGTCATGAACATTAATATCGTACGCGGTGGCGTGCCGCTGTTTACCCGCGACGTCAGCGTGGGCGGCAACCAGTACACGGACGCGCTGCAAAAGGAATTGGACCTGAGCTTTGAGGATGCGGAGCGCCTGAAGAAGGGCGATACGCTTCCGAGCGTGACGGACGAGCAGAAGCAGCAGATACTGCGCAGCGTATCAGACATCTTGACGCTGGAAATTCAAAAGACTTTCGATTTCTTCCGCGCGACGGCCAGCGGTGAAAACATTCAGCGCATCGTCGTGGCGGGCGGCACAGCGCGCGTTCCGGGGCTGGTGGACCTGCTCCGCGAAGAGTTCGCCATGCCCGTGGAAGAACTGAACCCTTTCCGGAAAGTGCTCATCAATCCCAGCCGGCACAGCGATGATCAGATCCGCGAGATGTCGCCGCGGCTGGCCATTGCGGTGGGCCTGGCACTGAGGAGCTTCGACTAGCCATGATTCGCATAAACCTTCTCGGACAAATACGGCCCAAAGCATCGCGCCGTCCGGTGGATACTGGCGCGGCTCTGCCGGTGCTGTTCATCGGCGTCGGAATTGGCTTGGGCATCCTGGTTCTCGGCTTCCTTTTCTACTCGTGGCAGCGGCAGTTGAGCGCAGAAAACACGCGGATTAAAGCGCTGCAATCGCAGAAGACGGATTTGGAGAACATCAAGCAGCAAGTCGAGGCCTTCGATAAAGAAAAAGAAGTTCTCCAGCAGAGAGTTTCGACGATTGAGCAGTTGCAGCGGGATCGGACGGGCGGCCAGGACCTTCTCGACATGGTGGCGAACACGGTGTCGAGGACGGAAAACCTGTGGCTGACGACGATGGTTCGAAAGGGCAGCAATCTTTCGATCGAGGGATCTTCGGCTTCCATTAACGCGGTGGCGAACTTCATTACTGCGTTAAAACGCTCTGGGTACTTCCAGAAGGTAGAGATTAAGGAAACGAAGCAAGACGACCGGAACACGTCGGTCGAGACCTTCAATTTCCAATTGAGCGCTGA
The DNA here is from genome assembly GCA_049641765.1 of Candidatus Acidiferrum sp. Lineage (GTDB taxonomy): Bacteria > Acidobacteriota > Terriglobia > Acidiferrales > UBA7541 > Acidiferrum. Next base: position 10,554 of record JBAQJX010000078.1, on the reverse strand, counting down.
AATCGCACCGCCGCAGGCGGCGGTGTCGGCCCCGGTGCAGGCAAAACCGGCAAATACGGCACCGAATACTGCGCGACCCTCCGCGCCGGTGAAGAAAGGGTAAGGGACCACCATGGCGAATCCGTTTCGCGACATGTCGGTGTTCATGCAGGGCCTGGTGGCGGTGGCCATCGCAGTCGTGGTGCTCCTCCTGGGCGTTTACATTCCGCTTTCGCCCGTGGCGCAGGAGCGGGATGCGGTCGACAAGGCCGTGCAGGATCGCACGCGGCTGAACCAGGAAGTCACCCAATTACAGGTTTACAGGCAACGCTACGGCGAACTGAAACAGCAGATGGACGCGCTCTCAAAGCAATTGGATACGTTGAAGACGATCGTTCCAGAAGACAAAGAGACTGACGAATTCATCCGCTTGCTTCAGGGTGCAGCCAGCGCGTCGAACGTCTCGATTCGCAGCCTGACGGCACAAGCGATTGTGCCTAGAGACTTCCACTATGACATGCCGTTCGAAGTGCAGGCGGACGGGCCGTACTTCAATCTGATGGACTTTTTCGGACGGTTGGGCCGTTTGTCGCGAATCATCAATGTGGGCGATTTGGAGTTCGACGATCCGTCGAAGGCCAAGGGCACGAAGTATCCGGTAAGGCCGGGAACAACCGTTTCCGCGGTGTTTACGGCAACGACTTTCTTTACCAAGCCAGCCGATGTGGGGCCAGCTCCGGCAGCAGCAGGGGCGAAGTCCGCGTTGAAGCCGGCTAGGAAACCCTGAGCGGGAATGAGCGATCTATGCGTTCAGCACTAACTCTCGTACTAGGGATTTTGCTCGCGATGGCCGCACCTGGGCTGCGGGCGCAAGCCACACCGGCCGCACCTGCCGGCGCGAAGGCTGCGGCGCAAACAGGGAAAACGGCAAAGCCAGCGGCGAAGCGCGCGGCAAAACCCAGCACCAAAAAGCCGGCGGCAGCGCCCAAGCCCGTCGAGACCGACGGGAATCCGGATGTGGCTGCGGCGGGACCGGGACCCGGAGACAAGGTTGCGCGGCGTGACCCATTCGAGTCTTTGGTGAGCCGCCAGCAAGCACAGGCAAACGCGGCGAAGAACCTTCCGCCGGGAATCGCCGGCCTTCAGGTAAGCACGCTGAAGCTCTCTGGCATCGTCAAAGCGCCTAACGGCATGATCGCCGTGGTGACCAACCCGCAAGAGCGAACCTATTTCCTCCGTGAAGGCGACCAGCTGTATGACGGTCGCGTGGAAAAGATTGCGATGGATGGCGTTTCATTTCATGAAATCGGCAAGGATGCGTTTGGTAAGCCGGTGGAACGCCAGGTGAACAAGAGAATTTACTCCAGTGCAGGAGAACAGCAATGAAGACGAATTGGCCCGCCTTTCGGTGCGGCTGCCTGATCCTCTCGAGCGCGGTCCTGGGCGCAAGCCCGCTTCTCGCTCAGACGCAGGAGCCCGCCGGCGCGACCGCGACTTCCGCGGTGATCTCGAGCGTGGCGATAACGCAAGCGCCACAACGCACCAGCGTGCGCGTGGAGGGTGAAGGGCGGCTCGACGTCCGTTCCGTGCGCATGCAGAATCCGGAGCGACTCGTATTGGACTTCTCCGGCGCCCGGCTGGCGGTCGATAAGACGGTCATTCCGGGAAGCTCGGAGCCGGTCCGCGACGTGCGGCTCGGCCAGTACCGTCCAAACGTGGCGCGCGTCGTTGTGGATTTGGCCGGCGTGGCGCCCTATCAAATTTCGCATGACGGCGGAGCAGTCGTAGTTTTCTTCGACGCGCAGCCCGCTGATCCGAATGCCGCGCCTGCGACCCCGCGAACCGTGACGTCGCAGCAGGAAACGAATACGCGCGCAGCGTTCGAATATAGCGCTTCGGTTCCACGCACGAATACGCGGAACACAACGAATTTGCAGATTCCCGCTCCTCGCTTTGCTTTGCCAGGCGAACTGACCCAGCCCTCATTCACCTTGGCATCGTTTGGCGGTGTGACGGAGCCTGCAAGGGATTCCAGAGAACAGGCAGCAGCGCAGCAAGCGGCACAGCAGTCTGCTTCGGCAGCCAGCACACTTGCGGCATCGGCAGGAACGGAGCCACAAGCCCCGGCAGCAGCGCCAGTGCCTGCGGCGGCCGGCAAGTACACCGGTGAGCCAATCTCCGTGAACTTGAAGGATGTTGACCTGCGAGATTTCTTCCGCCTTATCCACGAGATCAGCGGCTTGAACGTGGTACTCGACCCCGCGGTAAAAGGAACGCTGACGATCGTTCTCGATGAAGTGCCGTGGGATCAGGCTCTGGACATCGTTCTCCAGAACAATGGACTTGATAAGCAGCTGAACGGAAACGTGCTGCGCATCGCGACCCATGAGACGCTGAGGAAGGAAGCGGAAACCGAGCGCGACCTGGCAAAAGCACAGTCCGAAGCCATCAGCCCGACCACCACGACACGCGTTTTGAGCTATGCCAAAGCGTCGGTGTTGGCGGCAACGCTGAAAAAGTTTCTCAGCTCGCGAGGGGACATCATTGCCGACGACCGTTCGAACCAGCTCATCATTCGGGATATTCCTTCGGTCTTCCCGACACTCGACAATCTAATTCGGCAACTTGACCGGAAATCGCAGCAGGTGGAAATCGAAGCCCGCGTAATTTCCGCGTCGCGCTCCTTCGCACAGGATATCGGCACGGAGCTTGGCTTCTCCGGTGCGAGCACGACACTGCACAACCAGAACCTCTTTTATGGCGCGCCTCAAGTTGGCGTTAGCCCTGGGCCAATCAATTCGACCCCTGTGCCGCCACTCGTGACGGCTCCGACCAATAGCTCGGCAGGCGGCCCATCGACGGGTGTCCCCCTCGTTACCAGCTTTGGGGCGGGCGTTCCGACGTCCGGTGTAGGCTATTCGTTCCGGTCGCCAAACTTCGCGCTGGACTTCTTCATCACGGCAGCGGAAGCGAAGGGCGTCGGCAAGTTGCTCTCGAAACCGCGCGTTGTGACGCAGAACAACGAAAAAGCGGTCATCAAGCAGGGCGTCAAGTTGCCCATTCAGACGACCATCAACAACACGATTTCGGTACAGTTCATCGATGCCGTGTTGCAACTGGAAGTGACGCCGCAAATTACGGCCGAAGGCACGATCTTCATGGACGTGCTCGTCGAGAATACCCAGATCGATCAAGGTATTCCGCGCGTGCAGGGCATCCCGGCGTTGGATACGCAGTCCGCGCAGACGAAAGTTCTGGTTCCGGACGGCGGGACGGTTGTGATTGGCGGCATCATCGTCAACACGCAGAACACGAACATCCAAGAGGTACCGATCGTCGGCAGCCTGCCGGTGATTGGCAATCTCTTCAAACGGACAACCGTGTCAATCCAGTCGCAGGAGTTGCTCTTCTTCCTGACTCCGCGAATTCTCCCCGGATAATTCGGGCCGAATCAACTAAACTTAGGTCGGAAACGAGGAGACTGTCGTCTCCTCGTTTCATTTATGAGCTTACCTTTCAAAAAACGATTGAAGGCACTCTCGCGATTGATCTCCGCGTCCAAGCTGGACGCACTCGTGATTATGCACCCTCCCAATTGGTATTACCTGACGGGCTTCACTGGTGAAGCGGGCGTACTGATTGCGAGCCGAGGCAGGGCGACACTGATCTCCGACGGGCGATTTACAGCCCAGGCGAGGGAAGAGGCTTCGGGAACCAGGTACGTCGAGCAAAAGGGCTCTCTGGTGGAGTCAGCAGGGCGGTTTCTGCAAGAAAATTCGTTTCGACGAGTGGGATTCGATCCGGCACGGTTGAGCGTGGCGCAATTGAGTGCTTTTCGAAAATTCGCGGGCAAGCGTGTCGAGTGGATTTCGATGCCTGGCCAGGTGGAATCTCTCCGAATTCGTAAGGACAGCACCGAGCTGGCCGGGATGCGGCGTGCAGCGGACCTGGCGGGGGCAGTACTGAGAGGGGCACTAAAGCTCCTGAAGCCCGGCGTCAGGGAGAACGAAGTGGCTGCGGAGATTGAATACCAAATGAGGAGAGGCGGCGCATCGGGCCCAGCGTTCGAAACGATCGTGGCCTTCGGAAAACGCGCGGCGTTGCCGCATGCCCGGCCAACCTCCAAACGACTGAAGAAAAATGAGTTGGTGGTACTAGACCTGGGTGTTATACTCGCGCACTATTGCAGCGATATTACGCGAACGGTTTTTATGGGCCGGGCACCGGCGCGCGTCAAGACGTGGTATAAGGCTGTCCTGGAAGCGCAGACTGCGGCAATCGGAACAGTGAAAGCCGGAGCGGTTTGCGGGGAAGTGGATAGGGCGGCGCGGCAGGTGCTGGCTGGGTACAAGCTGGACCGGTATTTCACACACAGCACTGGGCATGGTCTTGGCCTTGAGGTGCACGAGGACCCGCGACTGGCGCGGGGGCAAACGGCTCGGATAGAATCTGGATTCGTCGTCACCATCGAACCGGGAGTTTACATGGCGGGGGTAGGGGGAATTCGAATCGAAGACGACGTTGCCGTGCATCCTGAAAAGACCGAAATACTGACCCGTATTCCGCGGGATCTCATCGAGCTCTGACAAAGGCATGAAACGCAAACAGCCCTCGAAAGCGAACGAAAGTTCTTCCATCGCGAGTCCAGAAATCCAGCAAATCGAGCAACTCCTCCGCTTTATGAGCGAGCATAACCTCGAGGAGTTCGAATACTCGCGGGGCGACCTGCGAATCCGGCTGAAAAAGCCTTCGGCGAACGTGACGATGATGCAGCGGCCGGTTGGGATTCCAGAGATTATCGTGCCGGGCGCTGCGGAACGGCCAGCCCCAGCAGCGGCGAGCGTTTCTGCACCTCCTTCAGAGCCGCGCGCTTCCGAGGACCTCCATCTGGTCAAGTCTCCGATTGTGGGAACGTACTACGAAGCGCCAAGCCCTGGCGCCGAGGGGTTTGTGAAGATCGGCGCGCACGTCGAGTCCGGGCAAACACTTTGCATTGTGGAAGCGATGAAATTGATGAACGAAATTGAGTCGGACGAGAGCGGCGAGTTGATTCGCATCTTTGTCGAAAACGGGCAGCCCGTCGAGTACGGGCAGCCCCTGTTTGGCATCCGTCCTAGCCGGAAGAGGTAGCCGGCGCCTTCGGCCATGTTCCAGAAAATCCTAGTAGCCAATCGCGGGGAAATCGCGCTGCGGGTCATCTGTGCCTGCAAAGAACTGGGGATTTCCACGGTCGCGGTTTACTCCGAAGCGGACCGGAACTCGCTCCACGTGCGCTTTGCCGACGAAGCGGTGTGCATTGGCCCGCCACGAAGCGCCGAGAGCTACTTGAACATTCCGCAAGTGATCAGCGCCGCGGAAATCACCAACGTCGACGCGATTCATCCTGGCTACGGATTCCTCTCGGAGAACGCCAACTTCGCGAAGGTGTGCGAGGCGTCGGAGATCACCTTCATCGGCCCAACGCCTGAAGTGATCGAGATGATGGGCGAGAAGGACCGCGCGCGCCGGGAGATGAAAGCGCTGGGCGTGCCGACGGTTCCCGGAAGCGAAGGCATCGTCGAAGGCGAGGAGCAACTGGCGAAGGAAGCCAAACGAATCGGTTTTCCGCTGATTATAAAAGCTTCGGCGGGCGGCGGCGGTCGCGGCATGCGAGTGGTTCACAAGCAGGAAGAGCTGCTGAACGCTTACGAAACGGCCCGCAGCGAAGCACAGCAAGCATTCGGCACGCCGGATGTCTATGCGGAAAAATTCATAGAGCGTCCCCGGCACATCGAATTTCAGGTTCTGGGCGACCAGCACGGCAAAGTCATCCATCTTGGCGAGCGGGAATGCAGTATTCAGCGCCGGCATCAGAAACTGGTCGAAGAGTCTCCTTCTCCCGCGATGGACCCGAAGCGGCGCAAGGAGTTGGGAGCGAAAGTGGTTCGCGCACTCGAAAAGGTGGGCTACACGAATGCGGGAACCGTCGAGTTCCTGATGGATGTCGACGGCTCCATTTATTTCATCGAAATGAACGCCCGCATTCAGGTCGAACATCCCGTAACCGAACTTGTGACTGGCGTCGACCTCATCAAAGCCCAGATACGTATCGCGGCCGGCGAAAGGTTGGATGATGCCGTCGGCGAGATGAATTTCTCCGGCCACGCCATCGAGTGCCGCATAAACGCAGAGGACCCGGAAACGTTCGTGCCTTCGGCTGGACGAATCACCACGTTTCAGGCCCCGGGCGGAACGGGCGTGCGCGTAGATTCAGCCGCCTACACCGACGCAGTCATACCGCCTTATTACGACTCGATGATCGCGAAACTCATCGTCAAAGGCCGCGACCGCGCCGAAGCTATCGGCCGAATGAAGCGCGCTCTCGAAATGTTCGTCATCGAGGGAATCAAGACCTCCATTCCCCTGCATCGCCGAATTATTGCCGATTCCGAGTTCGCCGAAGGGCATCTCGACACGCACTTCATCGAAAGGCTTCTCGGGACCAACGGAAAATAAGTTGCTATGCGCCTTGTCCTTCCCAGGCTGTATGTGATATTAGACGCCGCGTTGATTACTTCTCCCGAGACAGAGTGCGCCGAGAGCCTGGCTGAAGCCGGGGTGCGTTTGCTTCAGTACCGGAACAAGTCGGCCTCTTCACGGCAGTACCTCGACTCCTCGCGCCAACTTGGGGAAACGCTTGTTCCGCGCGGGGTAACGTTTATTGTGAACGATCGGCCGGATGTGGCCCTCCTTGCCGGGGCAAGCGGCGTTCATGTCGGGCAAGAGGATCTGGGGGCCGAACAAGCGCGAGAGGTGATCGGACACGACAAGATGGTCGGAGTTTCCACTCACAATCTCGAGCAGTTCGAACGCGCAACGGCAAGTTCCGCGGACTACATCGCGGTAGGCCCAATTTACAGCACCTCCTCGAAGGCGAATCCGGACCCTATCGTTGGCCTGGACTTGCTTCGAAGGGTTCGCGCGCTGACTGATAAGCCTATCGTCGCGATTGGCGGGATCACTCTGGAACGGGCCGGAGCCGTCATCGAGGCAGGAGCCGATTCCGTCGCCGTCATCAGCGGGATTCTGAACGCCGCCGATCCAGCGGAGCGGGCAAAGCAGTACCTCAAGATACTCGAAGCAGCGAAATTCTCGGCAGCGGTCTAAGGAACTCAGAAATGGCCGACTCTACACATTCCCTTCCACAGGGCGTCCCGCAAGGCGCCGCAAAGAATGAGCCAGGCTTTGTCCGCGCCATCGGCCTTTTCGACGGCACGATGATCGTCGTCGGCTCGATGATTGGCTCCGGAATTTTCATTGTTGCCGGGGCCATCTCTCGTCAAACTGCGTCGCCTGGCGGCCTACTTCTGACATGGGTGATAACGGGGTTGCTGACTGTGTCTGCAGCGCTTGCCTACGGCGAACTGGCGGCGCTTTTTCCTCATGCCGGTGGCCAATACGTGTATCTCCGCGAAGCGTATTCGCCATTGTGGGGCTTTCTGTACGGCTGGACGTTGTTTCTGGTCATCCAGACCGGAACCATTGCCGCTGTGGCCGTCGGTTTCGCGAAATACTTGGGCGTTCTGTTCCCCGCAATTTCTCCGACGACTTGGATCATTCCTCCGATCGCCCTCGGGTCGAAGTTCGCTGTCAGCCTTTCGGTTCAACAACTTGTCGGCATCTTGATGATCGTACTGTTGACCTTTCTCAACACCTTGGGTGTCCGCCTCGGCAAATTGATTCAGAACGTTTTCACGAGCGCAAAAACACTGTCCCTGGTAGGACTGATCCTACTGGGCCTTCTGGTCGGCAAGAACGCGGCCGCGATTTCCGCGAATTTCTCGCATTTGTGGGCGCCGAGCGGCGCGGTGCCTATTGAGCCGGGTGCAAACTTTCTGCGCGGCTTGGTCCCGACGGTAACGGCGGGTAGCGGCTTCTTTGGCCTGATCGTGGCTTTCGGCGTGGCTCAGGTTGGCTCTCTCTTTTCCTCGGACGCCTGGAACAACATCGGCTTTACCGCCGCCGAAGTGAAGAATCCCAAACGCGACGTCGCGCTCTCCATGGCCTTCGGCACGGGCATCGTCATCACACTCTACTGCCTGGCCAATCTTGCGTATCTCTTCGTTCTACCTCTTTCCCAAATCCAGAACACTCCAGACGATCGCGTGGCAACCGCCGCCCTGAGCGCCATCTTCGGCGCACCAGGAGCGGCCATTATGGCCGTGGCCATCATCATCTCTACCTTCGGTTGCAACAACGGCTTGATTCTTGCTGGTGCCCGCGTTTCCTACGCCATGGCCCGCGATCGGCTCTTCTTCAAGTCCACGGGCACTCTGAGCAAACGTGGTGTCCCGCAAAGCGCGCTGATCTATCAGGGCATTTGGGTTGTCGTGCTGGTTCTTCTGCGAACGCGCCACGTCGACGCCGCGGGCATGGTCAGCTATGGCAATCTCTACAACGACCTGCTGAACTACGTGATCTTCGCGGTCTTGCTGTTTTACGTGCTAACGATCATCGGCATCTTCGTTCTGCGCCGCAAACGTCCCGACGCAGAACGGCCGTACAAGGCATTCGGCTACCCTTTCGTCCCTCTGCTTTACATTGCCGCGGCCACCATCATCATGCTTGTTCTGCTTCTCTACCAGACGCAAACTGCGGGCGTGGGCTTGTCGATCGTGTTGTTGGGCTTGCCCGTGTATTGGCTCTGGTCGAAACGAGGGGGCTCGGCGCCTGCCCAGTCAGCCGGGGACTAGATTTCGCAAGTTTTCTATAGGACGCGGCAGGGCGCGCCCTTACAATGCTGCAGACCAATTTGGACCCCGCGGGGTGGCCGGGCAAAGTCCACTCGAGGAGGAGCTGCATGGCCAACGGGCTGTTCGCAACGAAACCGATGGAGGTTCTGCTCAGGGAAGCGGAAACTACGAGCGAACACGGGCTTAAGCGCGCTCTCGGTCCCATCAACCTGGTGACGCTAGGTATCGGGGCGATCATCGGGACCGGCATTTTCACGCTCACAGGTGTCGCGGCCGCTCAGTTTGCCGGACCCGCCGTCGTGCTGTCCTTCATTTTGGCCGGTATCGGTTGCGTTTTTGCCGGCCTTTGCTATGCAGAGTTTGCTTCGATGATTCCCATCGCCGGCAGCGCCTACACCTATGGCTATGCGACGCTCGGGGAATTGGTCGCTTGGATCATTGGCTGGGCTCTATTGCTCGAGTACGCTTTTGGAGCGGCGACCGTCGCCGTCGGTTGGAGCGGTTATGTTTCCAGCCTGTTGGGATACTTCCACGCCAAATTGCCGTTCAATCCGACACCGGCGGTTACCTTCCATCTTTTTGGGTTCGCGCTGGCCGCGAAAGTAGATATTTTTGCTTTGGCTGCAATCGTGGTTATCACCCTAATTTTGGTGATCGGCGTAAAGGAATCAGCCAATTTCAATAGCGCCGCGGTCATCATCAAGGTCTCTGTAGTCCTGATCTTCATCGGGATCGCCACCGTTTTTGCATTCGGTCACTGGTCGAGCATGACCGCCAATTGGCATCCGTTTATTCCGAAAAACACGGGTGAGTTCGGGTCATTCGGTTGGTCGGGCATAATGCGCGGTGCGACGCTCGTGTTTTTCGCGTACATCGGATTCGACGCTGTCTCCACGGCGGCGCAGGAAGCTAAGAATCCGCAGAAGGACATGCCCTTCGGCATTCTGGGCTCCCTTGTGATCTGCACAATTCTCTATATCGTTGTCTCTTGGTTGCTGACGGGCATCAAGCCGTACACGACGCTGAACACCCCGGCGCCAGTTGCCGATGGTGCGCAAGCAATTGGCATTGGGTGGGGGATTCTCGTCATCGACATTGGCGCGATTGCGGGCTTGGCTTCCGTGATGCTGGTCATGCTCCTGGGTCAATCCCGTGTGCTCTACACCATGTCCCATGACGGTCTGGTGCCCAAGTGGGCGTCAAAAATCCATCCGAGATTTCACACTCCTTATATTACGTCGATCGTAGTGGGTTGTTTCGTGGCGTTCCTGGCTGCTTTTTTCCCAATTGCCTTTCTGGCCCTGTTAGTGAGCCTTGGGACGCTCCTGGCTTTCACGATCGTGTGTCTCGGCGTGTGGGTCATGCGTGTCCGTCGCCCTGACGTAAAGCGGCCGTTTCGAACGCCATGGGTGCCGCTGGTCCCGATTCTCGGCATGGCGATTTCTCTAGCTCTGATTGTATCCGCTAGCTTTCAAGCCAAGATGTCCTTCGTGGTTTGGTTGGTTGTAGGACTCGTGATTTATTTCACGTATAGCCGCAAACACAGCAGGCTGCGGATGAGCCAACAAGCGAGCGCGGGCGACTAATTTTCAAAGTGTGCGAGCGCGTCGGCCACTCTCTAAGACGCGAGGGAAACCCGGGCAGGACGGGACGAACGGCCTCCTCCAAAACGGACTTAGTATGTGGGCGGGCCCCGAGCTGAGGGCTCGCAGGATCGGTTTGGCCTTTTCGCGCTCGCCGCTTCTTCAGGTAAAGTAGTTCTTCCAGCTCTTTCACCATGACATCCCTGTCCGCGAAAATCCGCTTTGCATGGCGCCGGCTCTCTCGCGCCGACCTGCTCGCC
>JBAQJX010000064.1:0-25940 GCA_049641765.1 Candidatus Acidiferrum sp. | reverse complement strand
GAATCGTCGCGTACCCCGGCGCCGCCGCCTTGAGATTCGGCAAAATGGAAGCGTGCGCATCGCCCATGGCCCATCGAATTCCACCGGCCAGTAAATTCAGGTGAAACGAGTTCTGCCAATTTTCCGCGCGGTCGCCAATCGCCGTGTAGAACACTTTTCCGTGCCCGTGCATGCGCGCCCACACCACCGGATAGGGCGGCCGCTTGTAAGCATTGCCGTTCATCGTAGAAGTATCCAGCGTGCAAATCACGTGTAGGTCCGGCTCGAAATCTTTCATCGAATACCATTCTTCCATCAGGCTCGTCGGCGAGTGAACGCCTTCGAGGCCGGGAAACTTTGGATCATCGATGATCACGTTCGCGGTTTGCAGGCGCGGATCGTTGCTTTGTCCGTGAATGATGAACTCGCCTCCGATCATCCGGATATAAGGATCGGATTGTTCCCCGTGAGCGATGTAACGGTTCGAGAGATCCTCCGGATCGGGCTGCGTGTGAAACGTGTCCGTCGCGGCGTGTATGCCGGCGAAGCCGAGCCCGCCGTGAATCGCGTCGAGAAACGTCTGCTTGCCCTGCGCCGACATCGGTGGATTCTTGTCCGTGCCCGGTTCGGTCAACACACCGGTCGTGAAGAAAACGACCGCGGCGAAATCGTGAAACTCCTTCGAGTCGAAAATCCGCCCGTCCTTCGTTGCGGTGAGCTCGAACCCGTATTTCGTGGCCATGTCGCGCAGTGCGTTTTCAACAATGCTCGGCTTGCCGTCGGTCACTTTGATGACCGCGTGCTCGAAGCCGGATGACTTCGTAAACAGAAGGACCGATTTCTTGTTGGCCGCGCTCGTTTGGCGCGAAAGCAGGAGCCCAGCGCCTACAGCTGCACTGGTGCGGAGAAAATCGCGGCGTGTCGAAACTGTTTTCATATTATTTTCCATGGAAGACATAGATTCGGACTTTCATCGTCCGCCAAGCTAGCCAAAAGACGCTGTAGTTTACTGTGCTGCTGCAACGCGGGCAAGCGTCCGAGCCAGGTTTGATCAAGAGACAATGCGATTTTATCTGTCGAGTTGCGCCGACGTTTCTTATTCCCCTACCCTCAATCTAGAACCCAGATTTGCTCCTCTTGTGGGATACTCTGCGCTGCGTGCCGGAGCGCCCGCTGGATGAACTCATCCTGGCAGGCCGCTCAACGTGCATCTCCATGTCCGCGACCTTCGACCAGACAACTTCCGAGATGACTCCCGTCCCCCGGCGAAGGTGGATGATCGCGTGTTTGCTCGGCTTCGGCGTGCTCGTCAACTATTTCGACCGCGTGAACCTATCCGTATCGAAGGACGCGCTTACCGCCGCGTTCGGCATCTCCGCGGTGACCTTCGGCTATTTGTCGAGCGCGTACAACTGGACGTACGCGGCGCTGCAGCTGCCATCCGGCCTTCTGCTCGATAAATTTGGCGTCCGGCGCGTGAACTGCGTGAGCACAGTCATTTGGGCTCTGGCCTCGTTTGGCGCGGCGGTCTCCACGGGGATCACAGGATTTCTTTCGGCGCGCCTTTTCCTCGGCGTCGGCGAGGCGCCCACGTTCCCCGGTTACTCGAAAGCCGTCGGCTACTGGTTTCCCGTGCAGGAGCGCAGTTTTGCGACGGCCATCTTCGACGCCATGGCCAAACTTTCTTCCGCAATCGGCGTGCCGCTCATCGGAATTGTCTTGCTCCACTTTGGATGGAGATGGAGTTTCGCCTCGACGGGATTCATCAGCGTTTTGTTTTTCATCCTGTTTTATTTCTTTTACCAAAATCCAGGCGCGGACAAGCGGCTCTCCGATACGGAGCGCCAATACATCGCAAAAGGCGGAGCGCAGCCGGAGGATAGCGCGCGAGCCGCCAAGGGCGCGCCCTTCTGGTATCTCTTGAAGCAGCGCAGAGTTTTGGGGCTGGCGTTGGGTTTCTTCGGCTACAACTATACCTTCTATTTGCTGCTGACCTGGCTGCCGACTTATTTCCTCGCGGTTCATCATGTGGATTTGTTGCGCTCCGTCGAGTACACCAGCGTGCCGTGGCTGGTTGCCACGTTGACCGACCTCCTCGTCGGAGGCTGGCTCGTTGACCTGCTCATCCAGCGCGGATGGAATGCGGTCCGCATTCGCCAGGTGGTTCTCATTGGCGGGACGGCCCTCGGCCTCGGCATCCTCGGCGCCGCGCACACGGAAAGCGCCGCTGGAGCGCTCATTTGGATCAGTATTTCCATCGGCGGATTGTCGGCCGCGTCGCCGGTGGGGTGGTCGATCCCGTCGTTGATTGCTCCGAAGGAGAGCGTGGGAACCGTTGGCGGAATTCTAAATTTCAGCAACCAGATTGCAGGAATCGCCGCGCCTATCGTTACCGGCTACGTCGTGCAAATCACAAATGGATTCGCGGGGGCGTTCGTGGCCGCAACGGCGACGCTCCTGATGAGCATCGCGGCCTACATTTTCCTGCTCGGAAACATGGCGCCCGTTCCCGAACCCGTGTGATTCGGGACGTCGTACGAGATTAATGGGCGCTGCTTGCTGCGTAATCCTTCGTGGCTTTCGTTCTCGCGTTGTACACCGCGAAGCTGCCGTCTGGCGACGCCGTCACCTTGATGTAGTTTCCGGCATCGGCCGCCCCGGAAAGATTGGCGATGCGTGCCGCTGGCACGTTGTGCGTTTCGCCGCCCTCATCCGAGTAATGAAGCTGCCAGAGGTCTTCCAGCCTGGGCGATTTCTCGATCGCGTCCCACGCCGCGGGCGAACCTCCCTTGTCGTGGCCGTTGTCCATAATGGCCACGCGCGGCTCGATGCCGTTCAAGAAGACTGGGCTGTTGCTGTGAAACCAGCCATGATGCGAGACGACGTAGATATCGACCGGCCCAATCCTGTTCACCGGACACATCAATTCCCATTCCTTGTCTTTTGTCAGGTCGCCCAAATCCAAGATGCGCAGCTTACCGAACGTAATCAAGACGCCGAGCGAGTGCACGTTTTCGGTGTTGTCCGCGGTAGGCCGCTCGGCGGAGGAGCATGCGGGATTCGGCGTGTCGGAACCGGTCAGCGGTTTTTCGATCAGCGCGCCGTCCGCACTGATGACTTTTGCTTCGATTCCAGGAGTTGGAAGCGCTTCGCCCGGCTTGGCGATAATCCGCTTGTACTTCCCCGTTGCTAGAAGTTTCTGATACGCCTGCCAGGCCTCCTCCGTCGGCGCGTCGGTTGGCTCGCGATTCTCTCCGTGGTCAATGAAAGTTCCAATCGGAATTTTCGCGGCCAGTTGCGGAACGCCTCCGGTGTGATCGGTGTGATAGTGCGTGAGCAAGACGTAATCGATTTTTGATACGCCCGCTCGTTTCGCGGCGGCCACAATGCGGTCCGCGTCGCGGCTCTCGTTGCCGGGCCAGCCCGTATCGATCAGAAGCGACTTCCCTGCCGGCGTCACGAAAAGCGTCGACTGCCCGCCCTCGACATCCACAAAATAGATTTGCAAATGTCCGCGGCCCGCTGGCGCAGGCGAAGCCGTCGCGGTAGGAATCGAACAAAGTCCGATCAAGGCACAAGCTGCGAAAATCAAAAGGCCCGCGCAAGAGCGCGCGGCCGCATCTCTATTCCACTCGTGTGAGAAGTTGCGCATCGTTTATTCTCCTAATCCGATTCCGGAGGCCGGTCTGAAACTTTTTTTGCCGGGCCGGCCAGCGCGCGCGTCGCCCCCGTCGAAATTCCACCATCCACAAGCAGTGTCTGCCCGGTGATATAGCGGCTGGACTCCGCCGCAAGAAAAACAATGGCGGAATCCAGATCTTGCGGCTGGCCGGGGCGCTTCATGGGAATGCGATCGCAAAGATATTCGACCCATTCCTTGTTTTCGTAAAGGACCTTGTTTTGTTCCGTGCGAAACCATCCGGGCGCAAGGCAGTTTACGGTGATACCGAATTTGCCCCAGTCATCCGCGAGGCTCATCGTCAACTGCTTGATGCCCCCGCGGCTCGCGCCGTAGGGCGCAAGGCCGGCGTAGCCGGCGACGCTGGTCACGGAACCGATGTTGATGATGCGGCCGTAGCGCCGCGAGATCATGCCGCGTGCAACGGCTTGCGCAACAAAAAAGCTTCCGCGAAGATTCGTGTCGAGAATCAAATTCCAGTCTTCCCAGGTGACATCGATTGCAGGCTTGCGGACGTTGCATCCGGCGTTGTTCACGAGAATATCGAGGTGGCCGAAAGCGGCCTCCGCTGCCGCCGCCATTTTTTTGATGCTTTCATGGCTGCGCACGTCGAGTTCGACGGAGAACGCGCGGCGGCCAAGCGCTTTGATCTCCGCTTCAAATGCGGCCAAGCGGCTTGCATCGCGGCTGGTGAGCACTAGATCGGCGCCGGCTTTGGCGAGTGCGCGCGCCATGTATTGCCCGAGCCCGCGGCTCGTGCCGGTAACGATTGCGACGCGGCCCGAAAGATCGAAAAGGCCGTCGCTCACGAGGCGCGCTCCGGAGTCAGAATGACTTTCATTAGATTGGGCTCGCGTGCATAGAGCCTCTCGAACCAGCGGGGGCCTTCCTCGAGCGGAGCAATCGCGGAGATCAAGGGTTTGACTTGAATCGCGCCGCTGGCCATCAATTCGATCGCGCGAGGATATTCGCCTGCGGAAGCGCAGGAGCCTTGCAGACGGATTTGGCGCGTGACGACTTTTTGCAAAGGCAGCGTCACTTCCGGCGAAATGTTGCCAACCAGCACGACGGTTCCTCCTTTGCGGACGCTTTCAATGGAGGCTTTGACGGTTTCGTTTCGGCCCACGGCTTCGATGGCGAGGTCGGCGCCGACGCCGCCCGTTAGTTGCATCACCTGGCTCGCTACGTCTTCGTTGGCGGAAAGAACGGCGGTCGCGCCAGCTTGCTCGGCAAGTTTCAGGCGCGTGCTATCCACGTCAGCGACGAAAATGCGCGAGCAGCCGGCGGCGCGCAACGCTTGCAGGGTGAGTAGCCCGATCATGCCCGCGCCGAGCACGAGCGCGGTGCTTCCCGCCACGGCAGGCGCA
Source organism: Candidatus Acidiferrum sp. (assembly GCA_049641765.1). Taxonomy (GTDB): domain Bacteria; phylum Acidobacteriota; class Terriglobia; order Acidiferrales; family UBA7541; genus Acidiferrum. Next base: position 20,915 of record JBAQJX010000064.1, on the reverse strand, counting down.
AGCGAAACACCGTGCAGCGCAACCGACACGGCTTCGAGCAAAGCCGCTTCGGCGAACGAAAGTTTTTCCGGCAGACGATAAAGAATGCGGGAAGGAACGGCGACGTATTCCGCGAACGCGCCAGGGCGGCGAAATTCCGCGCAGGAAACGCCCAGCACCTGGCGGTGGTCGCAGAGATTCACGTCGCCGCGAAGGCAGTTGCTGCATGCCCCGCAAAAGATGGTCGAATCGAAGGTGACTCGATCGCCTTTGGCAAATCCGGCCACTCCGCGGCCGAGCGCGGCGATCGTTCCCGCCGCTTCGTGGCCCATGACGATGGGCGGAATGCGGCGGCCCGATGAGCCGTCATATCCGTGAACATCGCTTCCGCAGATTCCGCAGGCGGCAACGTTGATCAGAACTTCGCCTTCGCCCGGGGAGGGCTTGGGAAGATCGGCGATTTCCAAATGCTTATATTGCGAGAGCAAAAGGGCTTTCACGACGGCGGACGCTCACTCTTCAAAGGGAAACTCCCCTCTTCCAGGGAATGAAATCGTCTTGTGCGAGCAGCTCCGCTTTGGTGTGCGATTCCCCGCTCGCGACGCCGATCACGCGCTCCAGAATGGCTTCGCCCATTTTCTCGATATTGGTTTCGCCGGCGATGATGCCGCCGGTATCGATGTCGATGATGTCGGACATGCGCTGCGCGAGGCTGGAGTTTGTCGAGATTTTCAAGACAGGCGCGATCGGATTGCCCGTGGGCGTGCCCAAACCCGTCGTGAACAAAACCACATTTGCGCCGGCGCCCACCTGCGCCGAAACGGATTCGACGTCGCTTCCGGGAGTGCAGTGAAGATTCAATCCCGGCACGGTGCAGTATTCGGGATAGTCCAAGGTCGCTGTGACGGGAGACGTGCCGCCTTTTTTCGCCGCGCCCGCCGATTTCATTGCGTCGGTCAGCAAGCCATCGCGAATGTTGCCGGGAGAAGGGTTCATCTCGAAGCTTGCGCCAACCGCTTTGGCACGAGCGGCGTAGTCGCGCATGAGGTGCGCGAAGCGGTCTCCCACTTCTTTCCGCGAGCAGCGGTCGATCAGTTCCTGTTCGACTCCGCACAGCTCCGGAAATTCGGAAAGAATCCCGCTTCCGCCCAGCGCGGCGACGATATCCGCCGCGTGGCCGATGGCGGGATTCGCGGAGAGGCCGGAAAAACCGTCGGAGCCGCCGCACTGGAGGGCGAGCTTCAGTTTCGAGAGAGGAGCGGGTTGGCGCGTGAGTTTATCGGCCTCGACCATGCCCAGAAACGTTTCGCGGATGGCACGGCTCATCATGGCGGCTTCGGACGGGCTTTTTTGCTGCTCAAAAATCAAGAGGGGCTTCTTGAAATGGGCGTCGCGCCGCTTGATTTCTTCGAGAAGCATGGAAACTTGCGCGTGCTGGCAGCCCAGGCTGAGAACCGTCGCGCCCGCGACGTTGGGATGATGTATGTAGCCCGCGAGCAGGCCGCAAAGGTTTCGAGCGTCTTCCCGCGTGCCGCCGCAGCCGGCTTCGTGCAACAAGAATTTGATACCGTCGATGTTCTTGAAGAGTCTCGTCGCACTGCTGGCGCGTTGGATTTCGCCGAACGCGGATTTCTTCAGCTCTTCCGTTTTTCCTTCGCGATAGAGGCGCGCCAGCTCCGCAACCTGGCTGCGATAAATTTGAGGCGCCGCAAAACCAAGTTCCTCTTCAAATGCCTGCTTCAATACGCCGAGGTTGCGGTTCTCGCAGAAAACGAGAGGCAGAACCAGCCAGTAGTTGCGCGTGCCGACCTGACCATCTTCGCGGTGGAAACCGCGAAACGATTTGTTCGCCCAGCGGGAAACATCGGGTGGAGTCCAGCGGGGGCCGGTGGATTCGGATTCGTGAAAAGCCGCCGAGGCGTGACGAATATTACGCGTCGTCAACAAATCGCCACGGTGAAGATTTTCCGTGGCTTTGCCGACCAGAACGCCGTACATGATGACGTCGCCATCGGCGTTCACATCCTGGGTGAGGAATTTCTGCTTGGCCGGTACGTCGGACAGCAAGGTGTACTCGTTTCCGAGAAAGCTCACAACGCTGCCTTTCGGTAAATTGACGAGCGCGACCAGAACGTTGTCCCGCGCGTCGATCCTCAGCACCTGGGCCTGCGTTGCACCGTTTCCCGGCATCAGCCTTTCACCTTTTCTGAGCTTCCTGACATCATTCTATCCGTGTCGTTCCGCGCACGCCAGAGCGGTACCGCTTGCGAGCGCGCGAAGTTCGCACCTATAATCCGTTTTCGCTTTCGCGGCGCTCCGCGAAGCAATTCCGGAGGTAACGTGCCCGTCGGGACCGCATTTCACGATCGAACGCTCGCTCTCTGCGAGAGCCTGAACTACCGCGAATGGTCGGGCTACTACACAGTCAGCGTGTACGAGACGCACCACGAGCACGAGTACAACGCGATCCGCAATTCGGCCGCGCTGATCGACATTTCTCCCCTGTTCAAATACCGGATCACCGGAAGCGACGCGACACGTTTCGTGAACCGCGTGATTTCGCGCGACATACACAAAGTGGCCGTCGACCAAGTGATTTACTGCTGTTGGTGCGACCCGGAAGGAAAAGTGGTCGACGATGGAACGATAACGCGGCTTGGCGAAAATGAATATCGCTGGACGGCGGCCGATCCGAGCTTGCGATGGTTCCAGCAAAACGCGCTCGCTTTGGACGTGCACATCGAGGACATTTCGGAGCAAGTCGCGGCGCTCGCGCTGCAAGGACCGACTTCGGGGAAATTGTTGTACGCGGTGACCGACGCAAGCGTGGCCAACCTGAAATATTTCCGTGTGACGCGCGGGCAAATCGCGGGCGTGCCGGTGGACATTTCGCGCACGGGTTATACGGGCGATCTGGGATTTGAGATTTGGATGCCGTGGAAGCAGGCCGGAAAGGTATGGGACGAGCTGATCAAGAAAGGCAAAGCGTTCGACATTCATCCCGCGGGGATGATTGCGCTGGATATCGCGCGGATCGAAGCGGGGCTGATTTTGATCGAGGTGGATTACATTTCGAGCAAAAAGTCCCTGATCGAATCGCAAAAATATTCGCCGGGAGAGATTGGGCTCGGAAAACTCGTGGACTTGAAGAAAGACAACTTTGTGGGGCGCGACGCGCTGGCGCGGGAGATGCAGAACGGCGGCGCGGCGCGAGCGCTCGTCGGACTCGAGGTCAACTGGAATGAAGTTGAGGCGCTCTACGACAAATTGGGAATGGCGCCGCAAGTTCCGAGCGTGGCGTCGCGCGTGGCGGTGCCCGTCTATCACAACGGGAAGCAGTTCGGGAAAGCGACATCGACGACCTGGTCGCCCACGTTGAAAAAGATGATCGCGCTGGCGTGCGTGAACCACGAGCAGTCGCGCGTCGGGACCATTTTCAAAATGGAAATGACGGTTGAGGCTGTGCGGCACACCGTCTCCGCCAAAGTTGTGGCCCTGCCGTTTTTCAATCCGGCAAGAAAAACTGCGGTGCCGGTGATTTGAGAAAGCCCATCGTGAGTGGCGCGTAGCGAGTAGTGCTACATTCGTTCTGCCACGTCGCAGAAATCCCGCATTCGTGATAATTATTCCTTCCTCTTCGCCGAAGCAGGGCCGCCCATGGCGTGCCATAGCCTCTCTCATTGAGCGGCAAACCTTTCCACGGACATCAGAAGTGCATCGAGAGCAGGGCGGTCGAGGAGGCGGCCACGGAGAATGACGGCGCGGATTTTTTGCGTGTTATGAATGTCGTCGAGGGGATTCGCGTCAAGCAGGACGAGGTCGGCGGATTTGCCCGCCTCGATCGTGCCTTCGGACTGGAGCTTGCCGAGAAATTCAGCGGGATTTCTTGTCGCAGCCTGGAGGGCTTGCATCGGAGTGAGGCCTGCTTCGACCAGATAGGCTAGATCTTCGTGAAGGCTGGAACCGGGAAATACGTTTGGGGCAGGAAGATCGGTTCCGGCCATGATGCGCACACCGGCCTGCTGCATTTTGCCGACGATGGCAAGCGAGCGGCGGATAATTTCTTCGCGAATCGCGAAGTCCGCGCCGCACTGACCGCTGAGTTGGGCGGCGATTCCCTGTTGCCAACTTTTCTTCTCGTCTTGCGGGACAAACTTCATGCGGGGATCGGAGGCGAGATTGGTTTTCGGGGTGATGTAGCCGAGATGGACCAGCGTGGGAAATGTGGGGACTTGCCACGTGTTATGAGCAACGAAAGCGCTGATCAGAGCGCTGGTTTTTTCCGCCGATTGCGTGTCGAGCAGTTTGCGGAGCCAGACGCGCTCGCGGGCATGCGCGTGGCCGGGAGTTTCGTGAGGAGGGGGCGGAGCAGCTTGCGCGGCGCGAAGCTCATTTTCCTGGGAAGAGCCGGCGAGGAGAACACCTGTCAAATGCTCGATGCTGGCCTGGCCGGCTTCGGAGGCTTCGAGAGCGGAAACGCGGTCAGGAACGTGGCCGAGGAAACGAATGTCCTTCTTCCTGCTTTCCGCGGCGATGGCGAAATAGGCGTCACGATCGAGGCGGGATTGCGTCTTGATGAAGTCGACGCCTTCATCCGTGAGGAGATCGACGGCGCGGGCAGCTTCGGCTGAGTTTGTCACGACGATGGAAGGCTGAAACGACGGCGGGTCGCCATCGAGGTACGGGCCGGTGAAGAAAATTTGCGGACCGAGTAGGCGATCACTTTCGATCTCTTTGCGAAGCTGTTTCAGGAACTCAACTTTGCCGCCCATGTCGCGAACGGTGGTAATGCCGTTGGCAACGAGGAGAGGAATGATGAATTCACGGCTGCCGGAGGGTTCGCCCGCGGCGGTCAGATGGACGTGAGAGTCGACTAGGCCGGGAATGAGGAATTTGCCGGTGGCGTCGAGCGTGGGCGTGCCGGGCGGGACAGATATCGTGCCAGCTGGGCCGACCGCCGCGATCTTCTTGTTGAGGATAACGACGGTTGTGTCAGAGCGCGGGGAGGAGCCGGTGGCGTCGATGACGGTGGCGTGGAGGATAGCAAGGTCGGGAGTGAGAGGCGGCTTAGAGCAGCCCGCAAGGAAAAAGAGAAGAAGCAAATTTGTGATCAGGCGAGGCAATAAAGCACTGTACCCCCCACCCGGGGTGTCCGCAAGTTATGAAGTAAACGATTGGCAGCACGAGAGTTGCAGGAATTCCTGCGTGTTGCGGAGACCGCTGCTATTGCGACAGTCCGATTTGGTTGGCATATCTGGTAAGCGAGACTCGGTGACCACCGCCTCCCTGTTTTCTTGTAAGTGTTGCATCTAAAGAACTTAGACATCCACTAAGTCGTTTAGAATTCTGCAATTACCGGCCGTCCTGCAAGTGTTGATTCCACGAGACTTATGGGTGCATCACGGGGAGATAGATTCGTTCTTCCGAAACTGCGCGAGACACCGGCTTGGCAGATGGGGCGCCCCTGGAAAACAAAAACGCCAGCGGGAAGCTGGCGGTGATTGTGCGAAACCACAATAATATACAGTAACCACTGTATAAGAAAGGTAGCTATCTGTCAAGAGAGAAAACTGGGCAATATGAGCCTGCTGTGGAAAAGTGTGGAAAAGAGGAGGATGCCGGGTTCCGGACCAAGCCGGGATAAATTCCGCCCGGAGCTACGAAAAGCCAGAGCGGAACGAATGGGCCGCGGGAAAAACGTGAAATTGGGAGGGACAAGCCCCTCCCCTACGAGCCACGATGATTACACGGGATCGCGGGCGGAGTGGGGAGGGTTAGTTCGGGAGCCTCAGTTGGTGAGGCGATTGTATTTTTTGAGGACGGCGCGGAGCTTGTCGTGGGGGAGAGCGATGACGCGGTGATTTTCGATGCCGGTCATGGTTTCGGCGGCGACCATGGCGTTGACGACGGATTCTTCGACGGCTTGGACAGTAGCGGTGAAGATGGGGTCGAGCAGATCGTTTGGGAGCATTTGGAGAGAGACAGAGTGATCGGCGGCTTCGACGCCAGGGTTGGCGGTGGAGAAGGCGATGAATATGTCGCCGGAGCCATTGCCGGAGGTGCTGCCATCGCGGCCGAGGCCGAGGGAGACGCGGCGAGCTAGGCGCTTGAGCTGGTGCGGCAGGAGCGGAGCGTCCGTGGCAACGACGACTATGATGGAGCCGAGCTCGGCTTCGCCAAAGGAAGCGGAAGCGTAGGCGGGATCTTCGGGGATTTCCCTGCCGATGGGGACCCCGGCGATGATGAGATTTTGACGGCGGCCGTAATTGCATTGGACGAGCACGCCGACGGTATAGGTAGCGCCTTTGATTTCCAGGCGGCGCGATGACGTGCCGATACCACCCTTAAATTCATTGCAGATCATTCCCGTGCCGCCGCCGACGTTGCCTTCTTCGACGGGCCCGCCGTGCGCGGTGTCAATGGCATGAAACGCATCTTCGGGCTTCACGTGAAAGCCGTTGATGTCGTTGAGCCAGCCATCCCATGTCTCAGCAACGACGGGAAGCGACCACCAATAACCGGTGGGATCAGGTTCGCCGTGACTGACGCGCCATTGAATGACGGCATCGCGAACGACGCCGACGCTGTGCGTATTGGTGATTATCACGGGGCCCTCGAGAAAACCGGACTCTTCGACCCAGGTGGTGCCGGTCATTTCGCCGTTACCATTCAGGGACCACCAGCCGGCGAAGACAGCATCGGACATGGAGTTCTTACCGCGCGGAAGAACTGCGGTGACGCCGGTGCGAACGGGGCCTTTGCCGATTTGAAGCTTCCCTTCGCCGGAAATGAGTGTGGTGTGGCCGACGGTGACGCCGGAAACGTCGGTGATGGCGTTGATCGGTCCAGGAGTGCCGTCGAAGGGAACGCCGAGATCGCGGGCGCGAGGCTTGGCGGTGGATTGGTTCTGGGCAGGCAAGGAAAAGGCGGCCAGAAGAGCAGCGCAAAGAATGAATGCAAGTTTGCAGGTAGAAGGGCGCATGACGGATTCCACTCCCAAGTGAGACGAATGCAAGGGCCTGAATGACAACGAGATGAAGCGCTGCATTATACGCGAAACACTTTCGCGAGCGCAGACGAAAGCGCGCGAGCGATAAGCGCCGATTCATCCGGAGTGAGGATGAAAGGCGGCGCGAGAAGAATGTTGTCGCCGCGCGAGCCGTCCACGCAACCTTGCGTCGGATAGGTGAGAACGCCTTCTTCCATCGCGGCAGCGTGGATTTTTTCCGCGACAGCTTCCGAAGGATCGAACGGCGCGCGCGTGGATTTGTCGCGGACAAATTCGATGCCGAGAAGAAGGCCGAGACCACGGATATCGCCAACGTGTAGATGCGAAAGAAGCGGCGCAAGCGCGGAGCGGAGAATTTCGCCAGCGCCCGCGACACGCGCAAAGAGATCGTGCGCTTCGAGGTAATCGAGAACGGCGTTGCCCGCGGCGGTGGAGACGGGATGGGCTTGATAAGTGAAACCGTGTTTGAGCGCGCCGGAACCGCGCTCGAAGGCTTCGACGACATTGGAAGCAACGAGCACCGCGCCGAGCGGAGCGTAGCCGCCGGCAATTCCCTTCCCGGTGAGGATGATGTCGGGCTCGATGCCCCAATGCTCGGCGGCGAATGGTTTGCCGGTGCGACCGATGCCGGTCATCACCTCGTCGGCGATGAGAAGAATGCCGCGCTGGCGGCAAATTTCGGCAATTCGCGCGGCGTAGCCTTCGGGAGGGGCGGCCGCGCCGAGCGTGGCGCCGACGACGGGCTCGAAAATAAAGGCGGCGGCAGAATCCGCGTCATTTTTCGCGAGGAAAGCGTCCAGATCGTCCGCGCAGGCGAGATGACATTCTGGAAAAGTTTTCTCGAACGGGCAGTGGAAGCAGAAGCACGGAGCGATGTGCCCCCACTCCGCGAGAAGCGGTTGATACGGCGCGCGTCGAGCGACGTTGCCGCTGACGGTCATGGCGCCGAGCGTGGCGCCGTGATAGCTCTGATGGCGGGAAAGAACGCGATAGCGAGCGGGCTGTCCTTTTTCCAAATGAAATTGGCGGACGATCTTGATGGCGGTTTCCGTGGCTTCCGAACCGCCGGAAACGAAATAGACGCGGCCGCCTTTTCGGAAATTCGGCGGAGCCAAAGCGAGCAAGCGGGCGGCAAGCTTTTCTGCCTGCGCAGAATGGAATTGGGATGTATGCGCAAAAGCGATTTGCGAAGATTGTTCGGCCATGGCGCGGCCGATTTCAGGGACGCCGTGACCGATGTTGACGACAGCGGCCTGGCCGGCAGCATCGAGGAATTTGCGCCCGTCGGAGGTGAAGATCCAGCAGCCTTCGCCACGGACAGCGATGGGGAAATTTCTGTGAAGATGGCGCGGAAAGAGGGCAGCGTCGTGTGACATGCGTTATCGAGGAGCGATTGTAACAGACTCGTAGGGCTTGCCCGAGTGCGCCGAAAGGCGGGAGTATTGCGGATCGTCTGCTTGATTTTGCATTCGCGAGCAACAATGATGTTTAGCTGCCGTGCATCCCAGGGAGATCTATTTCATGTTCATGCTGAAACGCGTCTCGTGTTGGATTTTGACAGCGATTAGTCCGCTGCTGCTTATGGCTGTTCCATCGGATGCGCAAGTTGCGCGCAAGCCGGTGCGATTGAGTGTTGATCTGCGCGAAGCTCCGAAACACATTTTTCACGCGAAGCTGGTGTTCCCGGTGAGCGCGGGGCCGCTAACGCTCGTCTACCCAAAATGGATCCCAGGAGAGCACTCTCCCGTTGGACCTATTCTCGACTTAACGGGACTGATTTTTCGAATGAATGGGAAAGAGATCGCATGGCAGCGCGACGACGTGGACATGTTTGCGTTCCATTGCGAAATACCCTCAGGTGCAAGCGAACTGGAGGTTTCACTGGATTACGTTTCGCCATCGGGAGCGAGCGTGGGCCGAGAAAATCCATCGGCGACGGCGCAACTGGCGCTACTGAATTGGTACACCGTGTTGCTTTATCCGAAAGGGGCGAAGAGCGACGATTTGACGTACTCGGCAAGCCTGGAAATGCCGAAAGGATGGAAATACGGGACTGCTTTGCCTGTCGCGAAGGATGACGGCGACACGATCGAGTTCGAACCGGCAAGCTTGACGATGCTTGTGGATTCACCAGTGTTGACGGGCGCACACATGCGCGTGATCGATTTGTCGCCGGGGCAAAAGCCAGAGCACCACATCGACATCGCAGCAGAAACAGAAATGGGGCTGGAGATTCCGCCGGAAACGGTGCGGCAGTGGCGGCAGCTGGTGGCGGAGACAGGAGCTCTGTTCGGTGCACGGCATTACCGGCACTACGATTTCTTGCTGACGATCAGCGACAACGTGGAGACCGACGGAGTCGAACACCACGAATCGAGCGACGACCGAGTGCCGGGACGGACATATCAGGATCCAAGCGTTGGAGACACCATGACGGATCTCTTGCCGCACGAGTTCACGCACTCGTGGAACGGAAAATACCGAAGGCCGGCGGGGCTGGCGACGCCGAATTATCAGGAGCCGATGAAAGGCGGCTTGCTGTGGGTGTATGAGGGGATGACACAGTACTACGGGACGATGCTCTCGGCACGCATCGGAAGCTGGGCGCCAGAGAAATTGCGCGAGGATCTGGCGTGGGTTGCGGCGTATCTTGACGAGCGTAAAGGGCGAACGTGGAGGGATCTGGAAGACACGGCAGTCTCGGCGCAGTTGTTGTATGGGTCGCCGGATGAGTACAAAACTTGGCGTCGAGATACGGATTATTACGATGAGGGAACGTTGATTTGGCTGGAGACAGACACGATCATCCGCCAACTGACGCATGATCAAAAGTCATTGGACGATTTTTGCCGGAAGTTCGAAGGCGGAGAAAATACGGGACCGATGGTGATTCCGTATACATTCGACGATGTCATTGCGGCACTGCAACAAGTTGCGCCGTACGATTGGCGAGCATTCTTTACGCAGAGACTGCAATCACACGGGCCGGGAGCGCCGCTCGGCGGGATCGAAAATAGCGGCTGGCGGCTGGTCTACAACGACACGCCGAACGACAGCCGCGAGGCGGCAGAAATCGCGATGCACCTGACGGATGTACAGTTTTCGCTGGGGTTTATGGTGCGCGACACGGGTGGCGACAGCAGCGATGAGATCATCGACGTGATTCCGGGATCGGCAGCAGCGGAAGCCGGAATCGCGCCGGGCATGAAGCTGGTGGCAGTGAATGGGCGGAGATGGAATCCGGACGAACTGCGCGCGGCGATCGATCAATCGAAGGGCGGGCACGAGCCGATTGAATTGCTTGTCGAGAATGAGGATTTTTTTCGGACTTACAAGGTGGATTATCACGGCGGCGAGCGGTATCCACATCTGCAGCGAATTAACGAGAACCCGGATTTGTTGAGCGAAATTGCGAAGATGAAGGCGCAGCCTGCCGTGGTCGGGAATGATTGAAGTTTGCTTTGAGAAAAAGAGAGTTTGCCGGGTTGAGGCGCACTGAAGCAATCTTGGAAACGCGGAGGAACCGTGACATCATGCACGGTCCCCCGCGGCGAAATGCGCTCCAGTGTGCGGTGTTGAAAGGAAATCCATGAAACGGATAAGTCTACGATGCGGTGTTTGTCTGGCGATGCTATTGGCCGGAGTGTGCAGCGTGAAGGCGCAGGAAACGGCGAAGCACGCGATTACGTTCGACGACATGATCCGCATGCATCGCGTGGGAGAACCGCAAGTGTCGCCTGACGGGAAATGGGTGGCGTACACGGTGACGACGCCGGACATGGACGCAAATCGCAACGCGAGCAACATCTGGATCGTGCCGACGGCGGGCGGGGAATCGCTGCAACTGACGCAGAGCGGACACGATTCGTCGGCGGTGTGGTCGCCGGACGGCAAGACCATCGCATTCTTGTCATCCAGGAGCGGAAATTCGCAGGTGTACCTGCTGTCGATGGATGGAGGCGAGGCGAATCAGCTGACGCATTTGTCGACGGGAGCGGACATCGTTAAGTGGTCACCGGACGGTAAAACGATTGCGTTCACGTCGGAGGTCTATCCGAATTGCAAAGATGATGTTTGCAACAGCGCGAGAGACGCGGAAAAAGAAAAAGACAAGGTTAAAGCGCATGTCGCGGACCATCTTCTGTATAGGCATTGGACGCACTGGAACGATGGCAAGCGAAGCCACGTGTTCGTGACGGCGGCGGATGGCGGCGGCGCGCCGCGCGACCTCAACGCGGGAGCGAACTACGATGTGCCTCCCGATCAGCGCGGCGGCCCGGGCGATTTGAATTTTTCGCCGGACTCGAAGGAGATTTGCTTTACCGCAGTGACGGATCCCATAGAAGCGATCAGCACGAACGGAGATTTGTTTCTCGTGCCGGTGTCGGGCGGCGAAGCGAAGCGAATTACAACGCAGGCGGGATTCGACGGAGAACCGACGTATTCGCCAGACGGGAAGTACATCGCGTATCACGCGCAGTTGGCGGCCCGGTACGAGTCGGACCGCTGGCGAGTGATGCTCTATGACCGCACGACGGGAACAATTGAAAACTTGAGCGAAGGATTCGACCGAAGTGCCGGAGAGTTGGCATGGTCGGCGGACAGCAAGACGATTTACTTCACGGCGGAGAACGAAACGCAGCAGCCGATTTATGAAATGGCGGCGCGTGCCGGAGCAACGCCCAAGGAGTTGATCGCGCACACTTACAACTCTGGAATTTCGTTTAGCAGCGATGGAAAGACGCTGGTGTTCGAACGCACGAGCCTGACCAAGCCTGCGGAGGTTTACGCGACGTCCAGCGATGGAAGCAATGTGCGGGAGCTTACCCACCAAAACGATTCGATTTTGGCCGCACTGCAAATGAATGACCCGGAGACGTTTTGGTTCGAGGGAGCGGAGGGAACGCGCGTGCAGGCGATGTTGATTCGTCCGCCGGATTTTGACGCGACGAAGAAATACCCGCTGCTGGTGCTGCTGCACGGCGGGCCGCAGACGATGTGGTCGAATGCGTGGGGTTACCGGTGGAACGCGGAAGTTTTTTCCGCGCCGGGATACGTGACGTTGATGATCAACCGGCGCGGCTCGACGGGATACGGACAGAAATTCACGGATGAGATCACGGGCGATTGGGGCGGAAAAGCGTACATCGATGTGATGAACGGAGTGGACTACGTTCTGAAAAAATATCCGTTCACGGATGGTTCGCGAATGGCGGCTGCGGGAGGATCGTATGGCGGATTCATGGCGGATTGGATTGCTACGCACACGGGCCGGTTCAAAGCAATCATCAGCCACGCGGGCGTGTACGACATGAATTCGATGTACGCGACGGAAGAGCTGTGGTTCGAAGAGCACGACATGCAAGGCACGCCGTGGAGCAATCCGGAGAGTTATCGCAAGTGGTCGCCGATGACGTACGTGGGCGAGCTTGGAAAATTCAAAACGCCGACGCTGGTGATCGACGGCGAGCTGGATTTTCGAGTGCCGTATACGCAGTCGCTGGAACTTTTTAACGCGTTGCAGAGGCAGGGCGTGGCGTCAAAGCTGATTATTTTCCCGGACGAAGGCCACTGGGTGCTGAAGCCGCAGAACAGCCGGTTCTGGTACAAGGAATTTTTGGGATGGCTTGCGACGTACTTAAAATAGCCCAGCGATCAAGAGGCAAAGAGCCGTTGCAGCGTGCGGCGCGCGAATCGAAATAGGCGAAAAAGCAAGTAAGCAGAAATGGCAAGTAGTACGACGACGATGATTGTCGTCGCCACGGGATGTACGGTCGCCATCCACGACAACCAAACAGCCAGGACGTCTTCGCCAAAACTCAAAGCCCAATTGCTGAATGGTTCGGGCACGGTGTTGACCGCCGCGCGGACGCTGGCTTTTGTACCATGAGACGTGAGCGCGACGCCGCCCGCGAGCAATGCCGCAGCCCAACGCCACTCCGCCGGCGCGGCAACCGCAGCGCTGTACGCAAGAAATGCAGCGGCGGGAGGGCGAATGAAAGTGTGAACCGCATCCCAAACGGTGTCGAGATAGGGGATTTTGTCCGCGAAAAACTCGACGAGGTAAAGTGCCACTGCAATGCCAACAACGACAGGATGAGATAGTGCGTGGAGCGACCCGGGAAGATGAATCACGCCGAAACGTTCGAGAAGGCCGAGGGTCGCGACGGTGGCGTAAAGATTGAGGCCGGAAGCAAAGCCGGCGCCGAGTGCCAATCCCAGTGTTTCGATGGGATTCATTGCGTTCATCATAACAAAGCCGGACGAGGGCGGGCAGATGCGGAGGGGCTCAAGAGGATGTGGCGCACGGCGTGAACGGTGCCGACCGCCGAGGAAGCTGACGACCTGTTGCGTTCCCAAAGGGAGTGTGGCATGCTTCCTGTTGGAAACCAAAATGGAGGAGCCGTGAAGCAAAGAACGGACGTGCAACAAGGGACGCTGGCACTCATGATCCTCAAGACGCTCGAAGTGCTGGGCCCGCTGCACGGTTATGGCATCGCGCGGCGGATCGAACAGATCAGCGGCGACGTGCTCGCGGTGAACCAGGGCACGCTCTATCCAGTGCTTTTGAAGCTTGAACAGGAAGGCGCGATTGCTTCCGAATGGGGCGCTTCGGAGAATAACCGGCGAGCACGCTTTTACCGGCTGACGCGGACAGGACGCAAACAGCTGCAAGCGGAGGCGCGCGGATGGGAGCAGACGGCGGCGGTCATCGGGCGGTTCTTTGACGTTAAGGCGGAGGACTTGTCATGAGGTCTCTGCGTAGGTTTTTCACACGGCTGGCAAATTTCGCGACGGGTCGGCGAGATGTGGAGCGGCTGAGAGAGGAGATTGAAGAACACCTTGCGCTGCAGACAGCAGAAAATCTTGGCGCGGGTTTGGCAGCGGACGAGGCGCGCAGGCAAGCGCGCCTGAAATTCGGTGGCGTGGAGACTGTGAAAGAAGAATATCGCGCCGAGCGAGGATTTCTGTCGCTTGATGAATTTTTCCAGGATATTCGCTTCGCGTTTCGCGTGATTCGAAAATCGCCTGGATTTACAGCGATCGCGGTTCTCACGCTGGCACTCGGAATAGGCGCCAACTCCGCCATTTTTTCCGTCGTTAACGCAGTTTTGCTGCGACCGCTGGCGTATCCCGATCCAGGGCAATTGGTCCTTGTTGGCGAGGACAATGAGAAAGCGGGAACCGCGGGCGGCGGCATGTCCTATCCGACATTCACGGAACTGCAAGCCCACAACAATTCCTTGAGCATGGTCGCTGGACTTGCGGGCCATGCGCTGACGCTGACCGGACATGGGGAACCATCGGAAGCAAGCACGGTCGTGGTGACGCCCGATTTTTTTTCTGTCTTCGCAACGAAACCATTATTGGGCCGGACGTTTCTCCCCGAGGACGGGAAGCCGGGCGCTGCAGCGGTCGTCGTGCTCAGCGAAAGCATGTGGCGGAGCCGTCTCGGCGGTGACGCGAACATCCTAGGCAGTTCGATCACGTTGGATATGCGGCCCTACACGGTCATTGGCGTTATGCCGGCAGGTTTTCGAACGCCCTTTTTGAACCAGGCTGAACAACTGTGGATACCGCTTGTACAGGACCCCTTGTTCAGTGGATGGATGGTGCGGCCTCAGGATGACCACTGGATGCCGGTGATAGCGCGGATGCGTCCTGGCGTTTCGTTCGCGCAAGTGCAAGCGGAGATGGACACCGTAAGCGCGCGGCTTGTGAAAGAATTTCCGCGTGAGAAGGGCTGGCTGATTAAAATCCAACCGCTGCAGCGAGTCCTTGTTGGAGACGCAAAACTGCCATTGATTCTTTTGCTCTGCGCCGTTGGACTTGTGCTTCTGATCGCGTGCGTGAACATCGCGAACTTGCTCTTGACCCGCGCTACGGGCCGCTCGAGGGAGATTGCCGTTCGAATTGCGCTGGGCGCGGACACTCGACGCATCACTCGACAACTGCTGACCGAAAGCGCCGTCCTGGGTTTGCTCGGAGGCATTGCCGGAATACTTCTGGCTTATTGGGAAGTTGCAAGCCTTGTTTCTCTATTGCCTTCCGACTTGCCGCAGATTCATTCGGCTCGCGTGGATGTTTCCGTCTTGGGGTTTGCGCTAGCGCTGTCTCTAATTTGCAGCCTGCTCTTTGGACTGGCGCCTGTACTTTTCACGGCGTGGTCCGATCCTCAAACTAGTCTGCGCGAAGGCCCTCGCGCAGGAGAAGCGAAACGGCCTCGGCATGCCCGCAGACTTCTTGCGTCGATAGAAGTGGCGCTGGCGATGGTTCTTTTAGTTGCAGCGGGATTGCTGATGAGGAGCTTTGCGCGGCTCATCTCCGTCAGTCCGGGATTTAATCCGACCAGCGTCGTGAAAGCAGAGGTTTCTCTTCCGCAGTTCCAATATTCGACGCCGCAACAGTGGACCGCGTTTTCGAGTGAGCTGATGACCCGGCTTCAATCCGATCCGGGCATGCAGAACTCCGCGATCGGTATTCCACTGCCCCTTGTCGATAACTTCGTCTCGCTGCCCTTCGCGATTGTCGGAAATCCGCCGTTGCCGCAGGGTTTGAGCCTCACAGGCCATTATGTCGCAGTCAGCCCGAACTATTTCCCCGTGATGGAAATTCCGCTGCTCAGCGGAAGGCTCTTCAATTCCGGGGACATCGCGTCGGCGCCCAGCGCGGCTCTAATCAACGACGCGTTGGCCAAGCGTTATTTCCCGCACCAAAACCCTTTGGGCAGGCAACTCGTCTTTGGATTTCCACCGAACAACAACACGGTGCGGGAAATTGTGGGAGTGGTTGGCGACACACGCGATGCTTCGCTCGGCGAAACGCCAAGTCCGATGATGTACGTGCCGTTCGCGCAAGCACCCTTTTGGGGAGCCGTAGTGGTTGTGCGAAGCACGCTAAGTCCGTCGGTGATCGCAGCCGCGATCCGTACTGAAACCCACAACATCGACAAAAACTTGCCCGTGACTGACATCGCATCGCTCCCCGAAGCCATCAGCGCGTCGGTAGCGCAGCCCAGATTTCGCGTTTTACTGATTGGCGTGTTCGGCGCGCTGGCGCTCGTCCTGGCGGCGGTCGGAATTTTTGGCGTGGTCTCGTATTCTGTGTCACGGCGCACGCAGGAAATCGGCATTCGGCTGGCTTTGGGGGCTTCCTCCGCCAATGTCTTGCGCCTTGTTCTCGGTGAATCGACGAGACTCGTTCTAGTTGGACTTGCCGCCGGCATTCCAGCGGCTCTCGTGCTGACGCGTTTCATGTCGGCGTTTCTGTTCGATGTCCACCCCGCAGACCCGCTGACGTTCGGCGGTGTTGCCCTGCTGCTGATCTTCGTTTCGCTCGCGGCCGCGTATATCCCTGCGCGGCGCGCCACGCGCGTCGATTCCATTGTCGCATTAAGATACGAGTAGGCCTCCCGGTGGACGGGCTGGGGTGCAGCAGTGCCAAGACGGCACCTCTCCGCACGAGGAATGCTCTTGAATCAACCTGGACGTTGCGTCCGTAGCTCAGATGGATAGGGCGTATGTCTTCTGAGCGCAGGCAAATGTGATCTAAGTCGTTGCTCCGGTTGCGCTTATCAGTTCCTTGCCATCCTCGTTTTCTCCTCAGTTGGTCCAAGGAACCATGACACGATCTCCAAGCACCGACTGGGGACTTCCGTGGGTCGGAGGCAATGTCAGGCGACGTATCAAGTTCCAGACGTCGTCTGGATTTTCGGTCGGACACCAGGAAGCACCCTCATGCAGCACAATTGAATTGGGTTCTCACCACAACTCTGGCGCAGTGTCCGGCCGCAAACCGTTGCGGCGTAAGAATACCGGGGGCGATCTTGTAGACATCCGTTGAAAAGCTTGAGAAAGTCGAAAGGAAACAAAACGACACTTTGCCAATCGGAGACATCTCGATGCTCAATGAGGAACGCCGCCGGGAAATTCTGGAATTGTTGCGCAACGACGGCCGAGTTCTCGTCCGCGATCTGTCCAAGCGTTTTCGGACATCGCTCATTACCATCCGCAAGGACTTGGAGTATCTGCACCACCAGGGAACGCTCGAACGTACGCATGGCGGAGCATTGCCGATTCGGACGGGGGCTCTTCAGGATCAAACTCTGCGTGAAAAAGAACGGTTGCATCGGCAAGAGAAAATGCGCATCGCTGCCGCAGCTTTACGCATGGTCCGCCCAGGACAGGTGAT
This sequence comes from Candidatus Acidiferrum sp., assembly GCA_049641765.1. GTDB lineage: Bacteria > Acidobacteriota > Terriglobia > Acidiferrales > UBA7541 > Acidiferrum. The sequence goes on along the minus strand of JBAQJX010000064.1, from coordinate 3,736 downwards.
CATTCTTGATTCCGGTACCACGACAACGGCGATTGCTCGAGGATGCCGTCATCTGCGGAGCCTTACGGTCATCACAAATGCAACAAATATTGCGGCGGAATTGGCGGATAGCAATGTCGAGGTGATTCTTACGGGCGGGTCGCTGCGGAAGAGCTCGTTTTCGCTAGTTGGGCCGCTTGCAGAAGAGTCACTGCGGAAACTCAGCGCGGACATGCTCTTCCTGGCGGTAGATGGCTTCGACGTGAGCTACGGGCTCTCGACGCCGAATCAACAGGAGGCGCGGGTGAACCGGGCGATGTCCGAATCAGCACGGCGAACGATTGTCGTGTGCGATTCATCGAAATTTGGGAAGAGAAGTTTGTCGCTGATCATGGACGTTTCCGCGGTGCATGAAACAATCACCGACCGGGGAATACCCAAGCGAGATCTCAAAGCCCTGCGCGAGGCGGAAGTCCAAGTCACTCTTGTCTAGAAAACAAGCTGAAGGGAGGGTCTCACAGAACGCACTGCACCGCTTGACTTACCGAATGATAGTAAGTAAAAGACATGAAGCGAAATAAAGCGTAAGTCGGTCTCCAAGTGACTCCAATGGGTTCTTGGACGCACAGGTTGAGCGTGCCACGGTTGTCTGGTTTGAGGACGCCCGAAAGGTGTCGGCACATTTACGGAGCATGTTTTGTCACTTACACCAGGAAAACAAAAGGGATTACAAGCCTTGGCGGACGAGCGGGGCGTCATCGCGGCGCTTGCGATTGACCAGCGCAGTGCCTTGCGCAAGCTCTTCGCAAAAGCAAGCGGGCGGGATGCAAACGAAGTTCCAGCTGCATGGCTGGTGCAATTCAAGGAGAAGGTCAGCCAATTTCTAACGCCTTATGCCAGCGCCATTTTGCTCGACCCTGAATACGGGCTGCCTGCCGCGAGCCGACGCTCCAAGGATGCGGGGCTTTTGCTTGCCTATGAGCAAAGTGGATATGACAAGACTGTTCCTGGCCGGTTGCCGCAATTGCTGGGCGATTTCACCGCGGAGCGTTTGAAAGATTGCGGTGCAGATGCGCTGAAAGTGCTCCTGTACTACTCGCCGTTCAGCAACACCGAAGTCAACGAGCATAAGCAGACCTGGGTCGCGCGTGTTGGCGGCGAATGCCGCGAGGTTGATGTTCCTTTTTTCCTCGAGATTGTAAGTTATCACGATCAAATGGATGAAAAGAGCGTTGAATTCGCGCGCATAAAACCTGACGTGGTTACTCGCTCGATTGAAGAGTTTTGCAACGCGCGCTACGCAGTCGATGTTTTGAAAGTGGGCGTGCCCGTGAATATGAGTTATGTTGAATCGGCCAACTTGCCGCGCTCGCAAGCGGCTTACTCACGCTCGGAAGCGAAGTCTCACTTCAAACGCGCTTCACAGGCGGCCTCTCTTCCCTTCATCTATTTGTCGGAGGGCGTCACCAACCAGACTTTTGCGGACGCACTGACGTTGGCAGCCGAGGCCGGTTCGGACTTTTGTGGCGTGCTCTGTGGGCGCGCAATTTGGCAAGAGGGCGTGCCGATCTTCGTAAATCGGGGCGCTCAGGCGCTGGATGATTGGCTGCAGGAACACGGCGTGCGGAACATTCAGAATGTGAATGCACACCTCACTGCTGCGAGACCGTGGTTCGAAAGGATTGGAGCTGCTCCGAGCGCCAGAAAGTAACCGCGGAAACGAGCTATGTTTCTTTGCGTCAGCCCAAATCCGGCGATAGACAAACGGCTCAAAGTGCCGTCGCTTGTGCGTGGCCGCGTAAATCGAGTCCAAGCGGTGCAAGGTTTTCCGGGGGGGAAGTCCGTTCATGTAGCTATGGTGCTCCATACGCTTGGAGGAAGACCTCGATGGATAGGTCCATGCGGCGGTGCAAGCGGCCACGAGCTCTTGGCAGGGCTTGCTGCTCTGGGAATTCAGGCAGCTGCGTCCACTACACATCAGCCAACGCGCACGAATCTTGAAATCGTGGAGGACGACGGCTGTGTTACGGAAATCCTTGAGCCAGGTTCGGCAGCCAGTTTATCCGAATGGGAGAAATTCGAAGGCTTGTGCAAAAGTTTCTTCGCGGAAGACTCCGAAAATTCTTCAGTTATTTTCTCTGGAAGCCTGCCTGCGAATGCCGCGCCGGAACTGTATGCAGGTCTCGTCGGAGAGGCACGCGAGTTGGGCTGCAAGACATTTCTGGACAGCAGTGGCAAACCACTGCGGCTGTCGCTTGGCGAGCGGCCTTATTTTGTGAAACCAAATCGGGAAGAAGCCGCTCAACTTCTTGGGAAGCCGGTCAGTTCCCTTTCGGATGCAGTCAGCGCCCTCCCCAAACTGTTGCGTCTTGGCGCAGAAAGTGCGGCTTTGAGCCTCGGTTCGGAGGGACTACTTTTTTGTGCAGGGGCGGATGCGCCGGTGCTCTTCGCTCCCGTGGTTCCACTTCGGCCACGTTCGACGGTGGGTTGTGGAGATTCGGCGATGGCGGGATTTGTGTTCGGTATCGCATCTCGATACTCACCGCAAGATACGTTACGGCTTGCGGCAGCCTGCGGTCAGGCAAACTGTTTGGCTGATTCTCCTGGTGCCGCCAGCCTCAAGGATATTCGAAGCTTTCAGCAACAGATCACCGTGCAAACGCTCGACTGAGTCGATTGCAGTTTGAGGCAAAGAGATGGCCAGCCAAGACAAATTCGATATCAGTGTCGTCGGCGAGATCAATTTGGATGTTGTTTTGTATGGTTTACCGGGCCATTTTGAACTGGATCGCGAGCATCTGGCCAACAATCTAAGTCTCACGCTCGGTAGCTCTTCGGCAATTTTTGCTCACAACTGCGCTCTTCTCGGGAACCGTATCGATTTCCATGGCGCTGTTGGGGATGATCCTCTCGGCGAATTGTGTCTTGGACGTCTCATGGACAGCGGCGTCGAGGTATCGGCTGTTCGAAAATTTCCTGGTAAGCAGACGGGCTTAACCGTCATTCTGCCACAGCCCGAGAAGCGATTTATTCTCACGTATCCTGGCGTAATGGCAGAGCTGCGCGTTGAGGATCTCGACCTCACGCGGATATTGAACGCCGGACATCTGCACCTTTCTTCCTATTTTCTCCAAAAGGCGCTTCGACCCCGCGTGCCAGAGCTTTTTCGCTTGGCAAAGGAAGCTGGACTTTCTACTTCGCTGGACACAAACGACGATCCCGATGACCGGTGGGAACGAGGGGCCCTAGATGTGCTCGCGTGGGTGGATGTTTTTTTGCCCAATGAGTACGAGGCCTGCCGTCTTGCTGGAGTCGATGACCCGATGCTCGCGTTAGATTTTCTGGCGAAAAGAGTCCCTTTGGTTGTGATGAAGCGGGGTGAAAAAGGAGCGCTCGCTCGCAGAGGATCAGAAACCTTTGAAGCTTCGCCGCTAAGAGTCGCGGCTGTGGACACCATTGGAGCAGGCGACAGCTTCGACGCTGGTTTTTTGCATCAATTTATCCAGGGCGCGAAAATCGACGAATGTATGAGATATGGCAATCTGACTGGTGCGCTCTCCACCACTCGAAGCGGCGGCACTGAAGCATTCCGGGATGCCAAGCACAGGCAGTCATTTCTGGCTCAGTAGCGTTCGAATAGGCCCGCGTGCGAGGCCACGAAGCCCTTGGCGAACGCTTCGATTATGGCGGCCGTCCCAAAACGCTTCAGTGGTCCGTTGGTTCCCGGAAGCGCCTATTGTCGAGGAGGTTTGGATAC
>JBAQJX010000063.1:0-25106 GCA_049641765.1 Candidatus Acidiferrum sp. | reverse complement strand
GGTGCGATCGGTGCGGGAGTTCGACGATAAGATCACTGCGCCGAACTTTGGTTTTCGAGACGCCCAGGACTATTACGAAGCTGTCGGCGCGAAGAAAGTGTTGGCCCAGGTGCGCGTGCCGATGCTGATGGTCACCGCGCAGGACGATCCGTTTGTGCCGTACAGCTCATTTGTGCGCGCGAATCCTTCGCAGAATCCCGCGATTCGGTTTATCGCTCCGGTGCACGGCGGACACTGCGGCTTCATTTCGGACCGCAGCGGGGCGGAGCGCTTTTGGGCGGAGCAGCGAATTGTCGAGTTTTGCGAAACGATGCGAAACGCTTGAAATCAGCCCATCGGCTTTTCAAGCGAGACGGCAAAGTTCGGCGTCAAGAGCTGCGCGGGACCATCGGCCATAATGACCATGTCGTCTTCGCACCGCATGCCGAACTCGCCCGGAACGTAAATTCCCGGCTCATTCGAAAATGTCATGTTGGGCTGGAGATTGGTCTTGCTGCCTTTGACCAGATACGGGTGCTCGTGCCCATCGAGGCCGATGCCGTGGCCCAACCGGTGCGTGAAGTATTTGTAGCCCGGACCGTAACCCGCATCCACGATAACGGCGCGTGCCGCATCATCCACTGTGCCCGACAAGCGTCCGGCGCGTGCCGCGTCCAGCGCCGCGTCCTGCGCTTTTCGGGTAAGCTCGTAAGCTCGCGCGATTTTGTCGGAAGGCTTGCCGAGAACGGTCATGCGCGTGACGTCGGAAGCGTAGCCCTCGACGCCGCAGCCGCCGTCAATCAAGACCACGTTGCCTTCCTTGAGCGTTTGCGGATGAAGTGTGCCGTGAGGCAAAGCCGCGGAAGGTCCAAGCAGCACGAGCGCCCCGCCGCGCAGTCCCATTTTCGCGAAGCCGGCTTCCACGAGATGCGCAATGTCGTTTTGCGACATGCCCTCGCGGACAGCGGCAAAAACGCATTTGTACACGTCGAACGTGGCCTCGCAGGCGAGGCGCATCAGTTCGAGTTCGTGCGCTGTTTTGGTGCCGCGGCATCCGATGGTGACGGGATCGGCGGAAACATATTCAAATCCGGGAGCCGCCGCGCGGAAGTGGTCGGAGTAGGTCCAATAGACCGTTTCCTCGACACCGAGCCGGCCCGTGCGAACACCTTGATCCGCCAGGGCGTTGGCCGCGATTTGCGTCGGGCTCTCATCCTCCTGCCAGACGCGGACTTCCATCGGAAAGTGCAACTGCTCGCGGAAGCGCCCTTCTTCGAAGCCCGGGCAAACAAGAACGGGCTTGCCCTCGCGAGGCAAGACCATACCGGCGAGGCGCTCGCTTAATCCCCAATGAATGCCCGTGAAATAGTAGAGCGATGTGCCCGGCGCGAAAAAAAGCGCGTCGAATCCGGGCTTTAGATTTTTCATCAGCTCTTGCGCGTGCGCCATGCGGCCGCGGAATTCCTCCACGGTGATCGGCTTCACGCGATCGCCGAGCGGCTTCAAGCTGGAAAAGTCCGCTGTGGGCGTGTGTTGAGCCGGATCCGCCGCGGCTTCTAGGCCGGGCACAAACGCGAGAGAGGAAATCGCACCGGCGCTTTGCAGAAAACGACGGCGCGTCGTCGAAAAGTTTGAACACATATTGGTTTTCTCCATGGTGGAGATGACGTTTATCTGGCCTGACCGCCGTTGTCAAGGTGGATGCGAAAAGAAAACTCGCGAGAGAGCCGCGGCGAAATAATTAGAGAAGTAACTACGGCGGGACTACTCCATGCGGATGGCTTGAATACTCTTCCCCTGGATTCTGACTTCAATGCCAAGAGGCGGGCGCAGGTCCGAACCCTGCACGATTCCTCCGCGCACCCAGACGTCGCCCGGCAGATTGGTGAGCTTCAAAGGATCGTACAATGTGCGGCTGCACGGATTGCCTACCATGGGGTGCTTCGCCGCTTTGAAGTCGTAATCGCTTCGCAGCTTCTCCATGTCCTTCAGATACTCGAGTTGACAATCGCCATAGGGAGCGTTCATCGAGAGCGCCCAGTAGCCGTTCGGCTGTGATGCTGCGCCCGAGGGCAAACGAATCAGAAGCGCGGGGACATTTTCTCCGGTTAGGCCATTGCGGATGAAAAATTGCTTCGTGGACCAGGGCTGCTCCATCTCCGATAGAGTGGCAATATCGGGATTCTGCTCCGTAGCGTGCGGCAGCGCGGCCTTCGGATCGGGAGCCGGTGCGGGCACTTCAATTTGAGGAGGAGGCTCAGCCGGAGGGAGATCGGCATGTTTCGGGCGCAGCATCCACCGCGCGCCAACAAAAACCAGGAATAAGACCACGAGCAAACCAACAACGAGCCGGAGAGCTGGGTTGTTCATCGCGTTGCCCCGCGAGTCTCCCGCGTAGACTCCCGGTATCTGCGGCATATCCGCTTTGTAGCGGTCAGGCGGGGACTGGGGCTGGTCCGACATTTTTTCCCTACTGAGATTGGCCTTCGCCGAACTCCAGCTCAGAACTTGATTCTTTCCTGTCGCGACATCGCAAGAAGAATCCTTCTCGGGAACCTAAGAGCGGGCGGCAAGACCTGGCAAGACAGGGTATTCCGGAATGAGATAAGACGCAAGAATTCCGCCGGGTAAGGCGGGGCCGGTTCGTGCCCATCTTGCCAACACTCTGTTAGTGAGAAGGTTACAATGAACGCGGCAACGCTTGTCTGTCGCGCCTGACGTATTTACTGTAGTAGGAAGCATGGGGAGGATCGGCTTCCTCGCCGAATAGAATGAGTCCCGAATCGCGCGGGGGCGCGCGGGCATTTGTCCGCAGCCTGAACATTTTGTTGAAATTCGCACGGCTCTACGAGTTTGGTCACGTGCGAACGGCGGCGCAGTTTGAGACCGCGTGGAAAGAGCTCCGAAGTGCGCTCGATGAGAGCGCTGGAAGCGGCCTCCTGCTTGGCGCCTCCGGAACCCAAATTTTGCTCGACGGTGTGCCGCTCGGATCGTCGGCCGGCGAGAAAAGCTTCGCGCAACTGCTGACCGGCTCTGGCATCGCAAGCATTCACTTTTCTCCCAACTTGACGCAAGCGCAGTTTGCGCGCTTCGTGCGCGCCTTCCCCAGCGGCAATGCGAAACCCTCGTCTCTCGCCGAGCAATTGAAATCCACGCTCGCTGGTGAGACGACCATCAAAGTGAACGAAATTCGTTATGTGGCGGAAGATTCTTCCGTGGCCGGCATCAAGGTCGCCGCCCAGCTCACCGCAAAGGCTCTCGGCGCGCAGGGCGACAAGTTCAAGGACTTTTTCGAAGATCCCAATAAGCTTCTCCAGATGATTCTCGCGGCGGAAAGCGCGCGTGGCAGCAGCGGCGGAGGAGGCGGAGGAACTGGTCCTGGTTTCGGCCCAGGAGGCGCCGGTCCCGGCGGAGTTCCGGGCGGCGGAGGTACGGGCGCTGGTGGTTTTGGCGCAGGTGGTTCGGGTTCGGCAAGTCAGGGCGGCAGCCTGTGGGAAGGCAGCGGCGGGTCAGGTGGTTCCGGCGGAGGATTGGGAACGGGTAGCGCCACAGGTGGCGGATCAGGAAGCGGTTCCGGTGGAGGCCCCGGTTTCGGAGGATCTAGCGGATCAGGTGGTTCCGGCGGCTCGGGCGGCGGTTCCGGTTCGGGTGTCGGCGGCGGCTCGGGATTTGGTGGCAGTGGCGGCTCCGGTGGAGGAGCGGGCGGAGGTTCTGGGGCTGGCGGCGGGCCTGGCACAGGTGGTGGTGGAACCGGCGCAGGCGGTGGCGCGGGAACTGGTGGTGGCGGAGGAGCCGAACAAGCGCCTGGCAAATGGTTGACGGCGTCCGCACTGCTGCGTGGTTCGACACTTGGAGGTGGAGGACCACTTCCTGGAGCTCCTGGCGCAGGTGGCGGAAGCGGTTCGAGCGGGTTCAACGTCGCCGAAGACGACGTGCGAGCGATGTTGGGGCTCTTTGCTCAACTTGGCAAGTCGCGCAAGGATCCCGAAGTGAAAATGGACGTTCCGACCTTTCAGGCGCGTTTGAGCGCGATGCCGGTGCGCGCGCAGTTCACGTTGCAACAGGCTTTGGCAGGCTTGGCGGCTCAGGCGCCGAATGAAAAAGCCGACAAGCCGATGTTGCTGAAGTTGGCCGAACATGTAGCCATCCGCTTCGCGCTGGACAGCTACGAACGCGGGGAACTCCGGGTCAACGCGGTCAAACAGCTCTTGGACCGCATGAATTCGGAGATTGAAGCCCTGCGCAAGATTCTAGGTTCGCAGGAAGAAATGATGGCCCAAGCGGGGCTGTCCGTGCAGTCGTACACGGAGCTTCTCGACCAGGAATTTTGGGAACAAGTCCCGGAAGAAAATAAGAAGGAAGTTCTGACTTCGGACGAGGCTTGGTGTGTGCCGCCACGCAACGTGCGAGCCTTCCTCGAGGAGATGCTGCGGCGCGGCGAATTGAAAACTGTCAATGAGATTTTGATGAAGTACGCTGCTTGCGTCGCGCTCGAAGCGCCGGAAGCGCGGCGCACTACCGCGATCGGCCTCTCCGATTTGGCGGAGCTGTATGGCAGCGGGGACGGAAGCGCGTTGATGGAATCGATCCGCCGTCTGGGGAACCAGTTGGCGCTCGAACGCGAGCCAGAGTTGCAGACCTTGATTGGCGCGGCGTTTGTGCGCATGAGCCAGGAAGCCGCTTCGAAGCGCTGCTACCCCGCCATGCAACAGGCCCTCTTTTCGCTGGACAGCATCGAACAGCAGCGGCCGGGGTCGACGCAGAGCATTCGCCCCCGCATCGGCGCGGAGGAACGCTTACCGGAATTCATCGAGGAAGCCTTGCGGGCTGGCCATATCGCCGACGGCATGACGGAGATTCTTGGATTGATGCCCAAGGCGACTCTGCACTACGTCACAAGCCGCTTCGGCCATTGTGGATTCCGCGAAGATTGCGAAGTGCTTAGCCAGATCGTGAGGGGTCTTGGCGAAGATTCCACGCAGCGGCTTCTCGAAGTTCTGCAAACTGCGCCGGCCAATGAGGCCGCGGAAACTATCGGTTTGCTCAGCCATTTTGCGCCCGACGCCGTCGAAAAAATTCTTCCCGTTCGGCTCAGCCAGTGGCCGCGTTCTTCCCATGACCGTGCCGTGCGCCAGCTTTCCTCGGCTCCGCCCGAACAACGCGCCAAACTGCTCGTTGCGCTTTACGATTCGCTCGATGCCCTAATCCGCCCGCTGGCTCTCGACGAAATGGGCATGAGCGGCGAGCCCGAGTGCATCCCAAAACTTCTGGAACTTGCGCAGAACGATCACACCCCTCAGTTTCACCGGCTGAAAGCCCTCGAAGCGCTAGGCCGTTTGCGCGCCGCGGCTTCCACCACCACGCTCCAACACATCCTTGATGCGCGCCAGGTGTGGCGCTGGGTCTATCCGAGCGAACTGCGCATCGCGGCGATACAGGCTCTGATGCGTCTCGATCCCGCGATGGGTTTGGAAAAACTCAATTCCAGCGGACTCGAGCGCAAGGATCTGACTCTCGAGCCGACCGATCCCGAGCCGCACTCCTCCGTGATGCGCCAACGCCGTTACGCGCGCCTGAAACTTTCCAGAAATTTGATCGCCCTCACCACCAACTTGCGCGAAAACTTCCGCCTCTCGATTCCTGAGTTGAACTTGGGCGGCGGAATCGGTTCGGGCGAGCGCCACCTCGCGCCCGGCTCTCTGCTCTCGCTCAAATTTTCGCAAGGCGTGCGTCACATCAAAGCGCAAGCCATCGTACGCGGCGCGCGTCCGCAGGCCATGGCCTTCGAATTTGTCGATATGGATCTCGAAGACCGTTCCAAACTTCGTAAATTGCTCATGGAACTTGGCGGGATTCCCCAAGTCGCGGCCGTTACGAATCGCAGCAAGCGCCGCGGCCGCGTAGCCCTCTCGAAGAATTGACCCTAGAGTTTTGGCGGTGCGCGAAGGCACGCAACCTCCTCCCCCCACCTGTACTCGTCCGGTGCAGTGCCGTACGGTCGAGCAGGTGCCGCACCCGTCCTCATGGTGGCTTGACCTCAGGGGCACATGGGACCTCTGTACCATTGCCGCCGACGAGCGGTAACCCTACGGTACTAGATAGATAGTCCCATTACGGGACTGGCGTGGCGGTGAATGATAGCGGATTCCAAGTCGACGGCTGGGCGAGCCTTCGTTAGAAGCCTCAATATTCTCTTGAAGTTTGCCCGTCTGTACGGGTACGAGCACAGCCGTACCGTCGAACAGCTCGACATTGCCTGGCGCGAGTTGCGCACCGCGATCCCTATCGGCACGGATGCTGGCCTCATGCTCGGCGCCACTGGCTCGCAACTTCTTCTCGACGGCGTTCCGCTTGAGGGCGCTCCCGCTGAAAAACAGTTCGCGCAACTTCTTTCCGCCGCAGGCCTCGCCAGCATTCAGTTTTTTCCTTCCATTACTCAAGAGGAAATCGGCCGGTTTGCCCGCGCGTTTCCCACCGGCAAAGCAAAGCCCACGGAACTCGCGCTGCAACTGAAAACCGCTCTCGCGGGGTCGCAGGGAATCCGACTCAACGAAATCTGTTTCGTCGCCACCGATTCGCGCTTGAAAGATGCCAGCGTCGCCGCGCAACTCGCTGCCGCTTCGTTTGGCGAGAATCAGGACGAGTTCAAGAGGTGGCTCAACGATCCGCAGAAATTGCTCGAACTCATCGCCGCTGCGCAAGGTTCGCGAGGCGGTGGCTCCGTAGGCTCAGGCACGGGCTCTGGATCGGGTTCGGGCTCTGGCGCTGGCGTAGGATGCGCGGAGGCTGGCTCAGGCGGCGCAGCTTCAGGGAACGGCAGTGGCGGAGTCGGCGCAGGCTCCGTTGGCACTGGGACGGCAGGGATGGCGGGTACTGGTCTGGGATCTGGTGCGGCATCAGGCGGAGCAACGGGATCAAGTATCGGAGGAACGCTGCCTGGCGGTCCGTACGTCGTAGGCGGCGGTGGCGCGGGAGTTCCGGGTCAAGCGGGTGGGCTGCCCGGAACGTCAACTCTCGGGGGGCCGGGAGGTTTTGGTGGCGGAGGTACCGGTAGCGGGACTGGCACTGGCGGTGGCACCGGACCTTGGCGCGGATCCGGCGGCCAGGGCAGCGGCCCGAGCGAAGAAGACATCTACGGAATCCTCAGCGCGCTCACAAGTTTTGGCAACGTCGGCACAGGCCAAGGCGGCGTCGCCGCGGCGGGAATTTTTCAGGAGCAGATGTCGCAGCTTCCGGGCACCGCGCAGGACACGTTGAAGCGCGCCATTGCCGGCCTCGCTGCGCAAGCGGGCGACAGTCCCACCGACGAATCCGTCCTCGTCAAATTGGCGGAGCACCTGGCCATCAAGTTCGCGCTTGAGCGCTTCGAAAGCGGCGAAGTCAAAGTCAATGCCGTGCGCCAGATGCTCGACCGCATGAACCAGGAGATCGAAAATCTCCGCAAGATTCTCGGCGCGCACGAAGACAAGATGACCGACGCCGGTATCATGGTCGAATCACATCGCGAGATTCTCGACCGCCAATTCTGGGCTGCCGTTCCGGAAAGCGGCAAGCAAGCTGTCTTGCTCTCCGGCGATGCCTGGTGCATTCCTCCGAAGAACGTGCAGTCTTACGTCGGCCAGCTCATCGAGAACGGCGACATCTCCCAAGCCATCAGCATTCTGCAAAACTACGCATCCTGCGCCGACAATGAGGAGGCCGACGCTCGTAAGAAAACCGCTTTGGGTCTTTCCGAGCTCGCAGAACTTTATGCCAAGGCCGATCCCAAGCTCCTTGGCGAAGCCCTGCGCCACTTGGGCCTTCGCCTCAACGTCGAGCAGGACGCCGAGTTGCAAACGCTCGTGAGCGCCGCGTTCGTCCGCCTCAGTCAGGAGGCCGCCACCAGCCGCTGCTTCCCTGTGATGGAGCAAGCGCTCGACTTGATCTCCGGCGTCGAATCGCAGCGTCCGGGCATCGCGCGCACCTTACGCCCCAAGATGGGCATCGAGGAGCGCGTCCCCGAGTTTGTCGATGAAGCTTTGCGCGCGCGGCAGGCCGCCGCCGGCATGACCAACGTTCTGAAAATGCTCCCGCAGACCGCGATGGAGCAGCTCTCCACGCGCTTCAACCGCTGCAGCTTGCGGGAGGACGCCGAGCATGTCTCGAACTTCGCCGCCGATCTCGGCGAGGAAGGTTTGCAGTATCTGCGCAGCACCGTGAGAGGCGGTCCCGTCGCCGAAGCCGTCGAAATGGCCGGCCTTTTGAGCAAGCTGGATCCCGAAGCTGTCGAAGTATTTCTTCCCGCGCGCATGAAGGATTTTCCAAGAACCTCGCAGGACCGTATCGTGCGGCAAGTTTCCGCCAGCGGCGCTCCCGGCCGCTCGCGCATACTTCTCGAGCTGCTCGATCACGTCGACCCGCTGGTCATGCCCCTCGTGATCGATGAGATTGGCGTAACCGGCGACCGCGAAGCCCTCGGCCGCTTGCTCACCATCGTCGACGGCGACCTTCCCACCGGTGGCGGCGCCTATTTGCAGGCCAAGGCCATCGAAGCCCTCGGCCGCATCCACGCGCCGGAATCGGCCACCACCCTCAAGCGGGTCGTCGAGGCCAAAAAAATCTTCGGCTGGGTCCATCCCCAGGAACTGCGCGTTGCCGCATTGCAAGCGCTCTTGCACCTCGATCCCGATTGGGCGCGCGATTTCGTTGCCAAGAGTGGTATCGACCGCGAAGATCTGGCTTTGGCGCCGCTCGAAATCACCTCCAATTCGAAATTTGTCCGCCAGCGCCGCCACACCCGCGTGCGTCTGCACAAGCCCGTCACTGCCGTGAGCACCAACCTCAAGGAAGCATGCCGCCTTGAGATTAAGACCGCCAGCCTTTCTGGCGGCGTGGCCACCATCAGCCGTCATCTCGCCCCCGGCACTCAGGTGCAGCTCAAACTACAGCTCGGCCTTCGCAACGTCATGGCCACCGCTCTTATGCGGGACTATCGCGCGCAGGACATGGCCTTCGAAATTGTCGACATGAGTCTGGATGAGCGCAGCAAGTACCGCCGCCTGCTCGTTGACAATCACACCAACGCGGCCTCCTCGCCCGATCCTTCTGGCAAGCCCATACCTTCCTGAAGCCCACTGCGCATCCGCCATGCCAGCCCGATCTTCGCGTACCTCGTGTGTGCTAGTTTTTGGCGCTGGCGCATCCAAACAGTTAGAATAAGATGTTTGCACTGGCCCTGGGCAGCCGCCTGGGGCATTCAGCACGCAAAGCTTGATCAGGAGAGGCCGAGTTCGTTCATGGATGTTACTAAGTATCTCGACGACATCATCGCCCGTTTTATCGGCTCCAAGCACGAGCGCGACATCAAGAAAATGCAGCCGCGCATTGCGGCCATCAACGCGCTTGCTCCCGAGATGGAAGGCCTCAGCGACGATGAGCTGAAGTCGCGCTTCGGCGAGCTCAAGGCGAAGGTCCAGGAGCAGCTCAAGGACGTCGATCCCTCGGACGATTCCTACAAGGAACTCCTCAAGAGCGCTCTCGATCCGGCGATTGTTCCGGCCTTCGCCATGGTTCGCGAAGCCGGCCGCCGTTTTCTGAACATGCGCCATTTCGATGTGCAGCTCATCGGCGGAATGGTTTTGCACGAAGGCAAAATCGCGGAAATGAAAACGGGTGAAGGCAAAACGCTCGTCGCCACACTTCCCGCTGCGCTCAATGCTCTCGCCGGCCGCGGCGTTCATCTCGTCACCGTCAACGACTACCTGGCCCGCCGCGACGCGGAGTGGATGAGCCCGCTCTACCGCGGCTTGGGCCTTTCCGTCGGCGTCATCGTCCACGATCTGGACGACGAGCAGCGCAAGGCCGCCTACGGCGCTGATCTCACCTACGGCACCAACAATGAATACGGTTTCGACTACCTGCGCGACAACATGAAATACGATCTCGCGCAATGCGTCCAACGCGGCCACCATTTCTGCGTCGTTGACGAAGTCGATTCCATTCTCGTCGACGAAGCGCGCACCCCGTTGATCATCTCCGGCCCTTCAGAAGAGTCCACCGATAAGTACGCCAAAATCGACAAGATCATTCCCAAGCTCATTCAGGACATCGACTACACGATTGACGAAAAGCTTCGCACCGCTACCTTGACCGAAGAGGGCTTCAGCAAGTGCGAGCGGCTCCTCGGTCTGCAAAATCTTTCCGATCCCGTCAACATCGAGTTGATGCACCACGTCTATCAGGCGCTCCGCGCCCACACTCTCTATAAGAACGATGTCGATTACGTCGTGAAAGAGGGCGAAGTCATCATCGTCGACGAATTCACGGGCCGTCAGATGCCCGGCCGCCGCTGGTCCGATGGCTTGCATCAGGCCGTCGAAGCCAAAGAGGGCGTCAAGATCGAGCGCGAAAATCAGACCCTCGCGACCATCACCTTCCAGAACTACTTCCGCATGTATAAAAAGCTCTCCGGCATGACCGGTACCGCTGAAACGGAATCCGAGGAATTCCGCAAGATTTATGGTCTCGATGTGGTTGTGATCCCCACCAACCGCACGCTCATTCGCGAAGAACATCGCGACGTCGTCTATCGCACAGAAAAGGAAAAGTTCGAAGCCGTCGTCAACGGCATCATGCAGGACGACAATTCTTTCGCCGGCGGCATCAAGCACTACAACGAACGCGGCCAGCCTGTCCTCGTCGGAACCATCTCCATCGAAAAATCCGAAGCCATCGCCGACCTTTTGAAAAAAGCCGGAGTCCCGCACCAGGTTCTCAACGCCAAGCAGCATGAGCGTGAATCGCGCATCGTCGCGCAGGCCGGCCGCAAAGGCGCCGTTACCGTTGCCACCAACATGGCCGGTCGCGGCACCGACATTCTTCTCGGCGGAAATCCCGAGCAGATGACCCGCGACTATTTTCTGAAAAACAAGATGGCTCTGCCCTATGCGGCCGCGCCTGCCGTAATCCCCGCCGAGACCAATGGCGACGGCCAGCCTGCGGCGCCCGTTGTGCCCATGGTCCTCTTCCAGAATGAGGGCAAAATCTTTCAGGTGCCCGGAGACCAGTGGAAGCCCATCTACGATCAGTTTGCCGAACAGTGCAAGTCCGAGCATGACCAGGTCGTCGCTCTCGGCGGTTTGCACATTCTCGGCACCGAGCGCCACGAAGCTCGCCGCATCGACAACCAGTTGCGTGGACGCGCTGGACGCCAAGGTGACCCCGGTTCCTCGCGCTTTTTCCTGTCGCTCGAAGACGACCTCATGCGCATTTTTGGCGGCGACCGCATGAAATCGCTCATGTACCGCTTTGGCATGACGGAAGGCGTTCCCATCGAGTCGAGAATGATTTCGAAGCGCATCGAAAGCGCGCAGGAGTCCGTCGAAGCTCAGAACTTCGACGCCCGCAAACACCTGCTCGAATACGACGACGTGATGAACAAGCAGCGCGAAACGATCTATTCGATTCGCCGCTCCGCGCTCGAAGGCAAAGACCAGAGGGATTACGTCCTGGGCATCGCGGAAGACGTTGCGCGCGAGATGGTCGACACCTATTGCCCTCGCGAGCAGCATCCCGACCAGTGGAACACCACGCAGTTCCTCGCGGAAGTGAACAGCCAGTTTGGTATCGACGCCAAGGCTGCCGGCGCCGATCCCGGCTCGCTAAGCCACGTGGAACTCGCCGACGCCACGGCGGCCGCTGTCGCCAAGCGCTACGAGGAGAAGGAAAAGCAATTCGGCGTCGAACTCATTCGCTGGCTCGAGCGCCGCATCATCCTCGATGTCGTCGATTCCCAGTGGAAGGACCACCTTCTTTCGCTCGACCACTTGAAGGAAGGCATCGGTCTTCGCGGCTACGGACAGAAGGATCCCCTTGTCGAGTTCAAGAAGGAAGCTTTCATCTTGTTTGAAGACATGATGGCGCGTATCGACAATGAGACGATTCGCTACCTCTTCCACATCAAGATGCAGCAAAGCGAGCAGCCGCCCCAGCCACCGCCCGGTCAGCCGCCTGCCCCGCAAACGCCTCGTCCCCGCGCCGATGCCGCCGTTGCCAGCGCCGCTGCTCGCGCCAGCGAACCGCCTCCGCAGCACTTGCCCGCATTCGCCCGCGAAATGGAGCGCAAGAAAGAGCGCCAGCAAAAGGAATTGAAATACCAGACGGGACCAGCTCAGGCCGAAGCGCCCAAGCCTGTTCGCGCCGGCGCCAAAGTCGGCCGTAACGATCCGTGCCCCTGCGGCTCAGGCAAAAAATACAAAAAATGCCACGGCGCCAACGCATGAGTCCGCGTTTTTCGATTCGTGCGGTTCACACAGAACCGTCATTTCGAACGGAGCTGGCCGACGCATTTTCTTTCGCTCCGCTCCTGCGGAGCGTCGGCCAACGAAGAGAGAAATCTCTCTTCGATCTCACACTCGAGAAAATCTAACCCATGCCCCCAGCCCCCATGCCGCAACCCGAACGCCATCCCATCCCCGGGGTAAAAAACCTCGTCGCCGTCGCCAGCGGCAAAGGCGGCGTCGGCAAAACCACCGTCGCCGTCAATCTCGCTCTCGCCCTCGTGAAACTCGGCCACAAAGTCGGTCTGATGGACGCCGACGTCTACGGCCCGAACGTTCCCATCATGCTTGGCACGTTGCAGGAGCCGCAGGCCACCGCCGATAAACGCATCATTCCAGTGCAAGTCGCCGGCATGAAAATGATCTCCATGGGCCTGCTCAACCCCGGCGACAAGCCCATGGTTTGGCGCGGCCCCATGCTGCATAGCGTCATCACCCAATTTCTCCGCAGCGTCGAGTGGGGAGACCTCGATTACCTCATCATCGACCTTCCGCCCGGCACCGGCGACGTGCAACTCACCCTCATCCAAACCGTGGCCGTCACTGGCGCCGTCATCGTCACCACGCCTTCGACTGTCGCACTCGCCGACGTGCGCAAAGCCATTGAAATGTTTCGCCAAGTCAATGTCGAGGTCCTCGGCGTCGTCGAGAACATGAGCACGTTTCGCTGTCCGCACTGCGACAAGCCCATCGACATTTTCGGCCACGGCGAAGGAGCCAAGACCGCCGTCGCCTACGGCGTCCCCGTCCTCGGTGAAATCGAAATCGATCCGCGCATCCGCATCGGCGGCGACACTGGCAAACCCGTCGCCGCCCTCGGCGAATCCGCTCCCGGCACGCAAAGCCTTTACGCCCTCGCGCGCGCCGTCACCGCCCGCCTCGCCGAACTCGGCTCCTCCTCTGCAGGCCCCTCCGTCACCATCGACTGAGCGGAGCAGTCTCCGCGCAGAGCGTGCTATGATTCGGCGTCGGAAAACGTATTTGGGCCAAAGCGGCGCGCGTTTGGGTCGTTCTTCAAAACGACGGCGAGGCTCTTCGTTTCGAGTCGCCAATTGAAAGCGTCGGCCCTATGTGAACTTAAGTGCCTTAGAATCAATACTTATGCAGAGCGCTGTAAGTGCTGGTTCTAAAAGACTTGCGGGAAAGCTAAATCCTTTAGATGCAACACTTACGAAAAAGCGGGGGGAGGGGGTAGCACAGTGTCCAGTCAAAATTCCAGCCCGAACCCCATTGCCAAAGGCTCGGTCGAACTCTCCCGTCAGCCCGACATTAGGCCGTATCGGGGCAAGCTCCCCCAGATTGCCGCTTCGGCTTACATCGATCCGGCGGCGGTAATCATCGGCGACGTGGTCATTGGCGGCGACTCCAGCGTCTGGCCCTGCACCGTCATTCGCGGGGACGTGCACTACATCCGCATCGGCGCGCGCACGAATATTCAGGATGGCTGCGTGCTCCACGTCATGCGCGGCGAATGGCCGCTGACGCTCGGCGACGACGTGACCGTGGGCCACTCCGTCACGCTGCACGGCTGCACGATCGAATCGAACTGCCTCATCGGGATGGGCGCGCTCATCTTGAACGGCGCGCGCGTCGGTACCGGCAGCATCATCGCGGCGGGCACGCTCGTCACCGAAGGCGCAGTGATTCCTCCGGGCAGTCTCGTGATGGGCTCGCCTGGAAAAGTGAAGCGCGCGCTTACGCCGGAAGACCTCTCCTCCATCGGCGATTACGCCAAGCGCTACGTCGAGTACAAGAATATTTACTGCGAGGAATCTTCCAAGTGAGCGAAGGCGCCGCCAAAAAGCCGGAGAAGCCGCGAAAGTTCCAGGCAATCCGCGGCACGCGCGATCTTGTGCCGCCCGATACGGCGCTGTGGAATCACGTCGAGCAAACTGCTAACGAAGTTTTTTCGACGTACGGCTTCGGCGAAATCCGTCCGCCAATTTTCGAGCCGACTGAACTTTTTGCGCGGTCAATCGGGGCGGAAACTGACGTCGTATCAAAGGAGATGTTTACGTTTGATACGAACAGGCAGTTTCTTGAGGACTATCTAGCAGCCAGTCCACAAGAACGGCAGATCTCGGATCTGATGAATGCCTCACCAAGCGAAGTTGGTCTGTTTGCAGAACAACCGGAAAAAGCGAAACCAGCTTCTGAGGTAGTTGCGCTGCGGCCGGAGGCGACGGCGAGTGTTTGCCGGGCTTACATCGAGCACAACATGCAGCAGATGCCGCAGCCGGTGAAGCTGTACTATATCGGGCCGATGTTCCGGCGGGAGCGGCCGCAGAAGGGAAGATATCGGCAGTTCTATCAGATCGGCGCGGAAATTCTTGGCGGGCCGGACGCTCCCGCCATCGACGCGGAACTCATCGAAATGCTGATGACATTTTTCGCGAAATGCGGCCTTGCAAAGACGACGCTCTACATCAACTCGATTGGCCACGCCGCCGACAACTGCCGCCGCGGCTATGTCGCAAAGCTGCGTGAAGAGCTTCTGAAAGTGAAGGACAAACTCGGCGCGGATTCACAGCGGCGCATCGAAACGAACCCTCTGCGCGTGCTCGACTCGAAGCTCGAGCACGAGCAGCACCTCATCGAAAAGCTGCCGCGCATCGCCGATTGTCTCTGCGACGATTGCAAAACGCACTTCGCCGCGGTGAAGCGCGACCTCGATCTGCGCGGCGTCAAGTACGAGGAAAACTGGAGGCTGGTGCGTGGGCTCGACTACTACATGCGCACGACGTTTGAGATTACCGCGCAGGGTCTCGGCTCGCAGAACGCCGTCTGCGGCGGCGGCCGCTACGACGGCCTCGTCGAGCTTCTCGGCGGACCGCCGACGAAAGGCATCGGCTTCGCCATCGGCGAAGATCGCCTCATCCTCTCGCTACAAGAGACGAAGTCCCAGTCACAAGTCACTAGTCACCAGGCACCGTCCGTCTACATCGCGTGGATGGGGCAAGGCGCGTACGAAACCGCCATTCACGCCGCGCAAACGCTGCGCAGCGCAGGCTTCCGCGTCGAATTACCGCCCGTCGAGCAAAAATTCGGCAAGGCCCTCGAGCGGGCCAGCAAGCTCGGCTCGCGGTTCGCGCTCATTCTTGGCGACAACGAAGTGCAGAGCGGCGAGTGGACGCTGAAAACTCTTGCCGAAGGCTCGCAACAGAAACTCACCGAACAAGCTCTGCTAGAATATCTACGCAAGTTGTAGGTGCCGAGCTTCAGCCCGGCCTTTGCGGCACAGGCTTCAGCCTGTGCAGGTCACTTACCTGAAAAGCGCACAGACTGAAGTCTGTGCCACTTGGAGAAGAAATCTTTGCTCGATTTACTCGGCAACCTCGAACGCACACACTACTGCGGCGCATTGCGCGCTCCGGATGATGGCCGCGACGCTATCGTCATGGGCTGGGTCGCCGGCCGGCGCGACCTCGGCAACTTGCTCTTCCTCGATATTCGCGATCGCACCGGTATCGTGCAAGTGGTGTTCAACAAGGAGTCGCAGCCCGCGGCGCACGCGAAAGCCGAGCAGGCGCGCAGCGAATTTGTGGTTGCAGTCGAAGGCCAAGTGTCGAAACGCCAAAAGGCGAATCCGCATATCGCCACGGGCGAAGTCGAGCTCATCGCCACGAAACTGCACATTTTGAACAACGCCAAGACGCCGCCGTTTCCCATCGAGGATGAAATCAACGCAGCGGAGGAGACGCGGCTGCGCTACCGCTATCTGGATTTGCGCCGGTCCAAACCGCACCGCAACCTTGCGCTGCGCCACAAAATCGTTCTCGAAATTCGCAAGACCATGGACGAGATGGGATTCATCGAAGTCGAAACGCCGATGCTGACGCGCTCGACGCCGGAAGGCGCGCGCGACTATCTGGTGCCGAGCCGCGTACATCACGGGAAGTTCTACGCGCTGCCGCAATCGCCGCAGATTTTCAAACAGATTCTGATGATCGGCGGCCTCGACCGCTACTTCCAGATCGTCAAATGTTTTCGCGACGAAGATTTGCGCGCCGACCGCCAGCCGGAATTCACGCAGCTCGACGTGGAGATGTCGTTTCCGCGGCAGGAAGATATTTTTCACGTGATCGAGACGGTGATGGTGCGCGCGTGCGCGGTCGCGGGCATCGAGACGCAAGGGCCGTTTCCGCACATGCTATATAAAGATGCAATTCGCAAGTACGGGAGTGATAAGCCGGACTTGCGTTTTGGCATGGAGTTGCACGAAGTCACGGATTGCTTTCCCGCGGAAGCGAAAGCGAAGCTGGGGATTGAAGCCAGCGTGTTTGCCTTCGCGGCGCCGGGTGCGGCCGGCTATTCGCGGAAGCAGCTCGACGACTTGACCGAAAAAGCGAAAGCGAGCGGCGGACGCGGGGCGTATTTCGTGAAGTGCGCGGCAGAAGGCACGACTTCGACGGTCGAGAAACTGATCGGCGCGGAGAACGTGAAGAAGCTTGCCGAGGCGTGCGGCGCGAAGACAGGCGACCTCGTCGTCGCGGTCAGCGCCAAGCAGGAGATCAAGGGAACGGAAGCGGCGGCGCTCGTCGCGGGGCATATGCGCTTGCATCTTGGCGACGCGCTCGGCTTGATCGACCGCTCGCAGTGGAAATTTCTTTGGATCACGGGATTTCCGCTTTTTGAATGGAGCGAGAACGACAAAGCGTGGGTGAGCGCGCAGCATCCCTTCACCGGAATCGTGGACGAGGATTTGGAAAAGCTGGAATCCGCGCCGTGGGAAGTGCGCTCGAAGGGCTACGACCTGGTGCTGAACGGGAACGAGCTCGGCTCCGGCAGTATTCGTATTCACCGGCAGGATATTCAGGAGCGGCTGTTCAAGGCGCTTGGCCTCAGCGAAGAACAACTGCGTAAGCGGTTCGGATTTTTCCTCGATGCGCTGACATACGGCACGCCGCCGCATGGAGGCATCGCGCTCGGCGTCGACCGGATCGCGATGCTGCTCGCGGGAGAAAAATCATTGCGCGAAGTCATCGCGTTCGCGAAAACAACCGCAGCCGTCGATCTCATGGCCGAATCGCCGTCCGAGGTTGATACCGACCAGCTCAACCAACTAGGAATTGCGATCAAGCAAAAGGAGAAGAGCGCGGGCTAAAAACAATGGATCGTCTTTGGGCGATTAGGAAGGACTTCGATTCGTTCGGTGGGCAGCCGCCGAGGACTCTGGTGTCAATCTTCCGCTGCACAGTCGGTTGCTGCCCCTACTGCAATTGGATCTTCACCGTCACTTGGGGAGTTCTGAACCCCTCGGTCGGCCCCGGAGAGAGAAAGTGTTGGCATTGCAAGCTGGTGTTTTTGGATGGCTCGCAGGAGTGGAAAGAAATGAGCAGCGATGAGCGACTAAGGTTTCTTCTTCCCGTCACGGTTTCGGGCTATATCGCGGTATTTCTCTTGATTGGCGGCCTCGAGCTCTATACGACATTGATCCTCAAGATGCCGTCTGCTCTAAAATATTCGGCTTTTTTGGTGACGTTTGCATTGCCGGTCGTGCCTTGGTTTTGCTTTCGTGCCCTGCAGGTGTATCGCTCTGTGCATCGGTATAATGCAAGAGAGAACACTCCAACCAGATGAGCCGCATTCGGATATTGCCGGAAGCTGTTGCGAACAAGATCGCTGCGGGCGAAGTTGTCGAGCGGCCGGCTTCGGTCGTCAAGGAGCTGCTGGAAAACGCGCTGGACGCGGGCGCGAAGACGATTCGCGTGGAAACGGAAGTCGGCGGCAAGCGGATGATTCGCGTGATCGACGACGGCCACGGCATGACGCACGACGACGCGCTGCTGGCTTTCGAGCGGCATGCGACGAGCAAGCTGAAATCTGCGGATGATCTGCTTTCGATTTCGACGCTCGGGTTTCGCGGCGAAGCGCTGCCGACGATTGCGGCGGTTTCGCGGTTGCTGCTCGAAACGCGGGACGAATCGGAAGCGGAAGGCACGCGGCTGGAATTTGCCGGCGGAAAGCTGGTCAGCGTAAAGCCCGCGGGCTTGCCCGCCGGCACAACCATTAGTGTCGCCGATCTTTTTTATTGTGTTCCCGCGCGAAGAAAATTCCTGAAATCGGATACGACGGAGCTCGGACACATCGCTTCGCTGGTTACGCACTACGCGCTGGCGAATCCGGACAAACAGTTTGTGCTGACCACGCCGACGCAGGAGATCGTCAACTGCCCTCCGACGGAAAAGCTTGCGGACCGCGTCTACCAGCTTTTTGGGCGTCAGGCGATGGAGGAGTTGGTTGAGATTCCGCCGGCATCGGCGGCGTTTCGCGCGGCTATCACGGAGCCGGAGCTCGAAGCGGGCGAAGAGAGCGCGACGCTCACAGTGCGAGGGTTCACTTCGCGACCCGAAGTGCAGCGGCCGAACCGCAATGGCATCTATGTGTTTGTGAATCGAAGGCTGGTGCGCGACCGGCTGATTCTGCACGCGATTCACGAAGCGTATCGCAACATCCTTCCGCCCACCGTTTTTCCAGCGACGCTGCTGTTTCTCGAAATGCCGTACGACGAAGTGGACGTGAATGTGCATCCGGCAAAAATCGAAGTGCGTTTCCGGCGGTCGCAGTTCGTGCATGATTTTGCAAGGGACTCGATTCGGCAGGCTCTAATGAATGTGCGGCCCGTTCCAAGTTTTGCGGCGGCAGCCGCTGCCATTCCCGCGGGCTCAACGCCTGCAGCGTCCACATTTTCACCGGCCGCGTTCGGCTCCGCCACGGCTAGCGGTGTCCCGCGCGCGATCATTCCGGCGATGGAAGAGATCGGCGTCGGCTCTGGCGTGGGCTCGGATGGCGGATTCGATTTGACTTCCGATGCGCTGCGGCCGGTCGAACAGCGACTGGCGTTTCCGCCGGGAATGGAACCGGCCAACGAACCGGGCGCTGCGTTCGCGGCGGCAGCGGCTGCTCCGGCACTTGCAACGTCGAACTGGGCAGGGAATCTAGCGGGGCCGAACGGCAACATGCCGGCGACGCTTCCGCGGCCGGATCAGATCGCCGACTTGAAACCGATCGGGCAGGTGAGCGCGAGTTTTATCGTTGCGGTGAATGGCGAAGGTTTGTGGCTGGTGGACCAACACGTGGCGCACGAACGCGTGTTGTTCGAGCAACATCTCGAAGCGCGGCGCGCGGGAAAAGTGGAAGCGCAGCGGATGCTGATGCCGCTGGTGATCGAACTTTCGCCGCGGCAGATCGTGATTTACGAAAAGATTGCGGAGGAGCTATCGGCGAATGGATTCGAGGTCGAGCCGATGGGACCGCGCAGCGTGGCGATTCAAGCGGTGCCTGCGGGCGTGGCCGGCCCGGACGCGGAAAAGCTGTTGACGGAAATTCTCGACGGCATCGAACGGGAAAACGCGGCCATTTCGATCGATACGCTGCAGGCGAAAATCGCAGCGTCAACGGCGTGCCATGCGGCGATCAAGGTGAACATGCCGCTGGACCAAACGAAAATGGAGTGGCTGCTCGGGGAGCTGGCGAAAACGGATTGCCCGATGAGCTGCCCGCATGGACGACCGGTGGTGCTGCGGTATTCCGTGAAGGAGATTGAGAAAGCGTTTCACCGGATTTGAGGCTGGGCGGCGAGCGGCAAGCCCGAGGCAAAGGGTCTCTCTTAACACAGAGTTCACAGAGGGCACGGAGAAGAAAACGGAGAGAGGGAGCGAATGAGCGAGGGGCAAAAGACGGCGGTGATCTTTGGGCTGGCGAACAAGCGAAGCATCGCGTGGGCGATTGCGCAAAAGCTGGCGCGGGACGGCTGGCGGCTGGCGATTTGCTATCAGAACGAACGGCTGGAACTCGAAGCGAAAGATTTGATCGGCGAGCTGCCCGGGGCCGCGGGATTCATGTGCGACGTCACGCAAGACGAACAGATCGCGCGGCTGTTTGCGGAACTCAAGGAAAAATACGGAGTGCTGCACGGACTGGTGCACAGCATCGGTTTTGCGCCGCCGGATGAATTGAAAAAACCGTTCCTGGATACGTCGAGAGAAGGATTCCGGATCGCGCACGACATCAGTGTGTATTCGCTGATTGCCGTTTCGCGAGGCGCGCTGCCGTTGATGACGGCCGGCGGCGGAATCGTGACGCTGACGTACTACGGGTCGGAAAAAGTGGTGCCGAACTACAACGTGATGGGCGTAGCGAAAGCTGCGCTGGAAGCGACGGTGCGATATCTGGCATACGATCTGGGGCCGAAGGCGATTCGCGTCAACGCGATTTCCGCGGGGCCGATCAAAACGCTCGCGGCGCGAGGCATCGCGAATTTTGGAGACATGCTCAAGACGCAGACAGAGCGCGCGCCGTTGAAGCGCAATGTGGATGCGGGCGAAGTTGGAGCGACGGCGGCATTTTTGCTGTCGGATGCGGGATCGGGAATTACCGGCGAAACGATATTTGTCGATTGCGGCTACAACATCATGGGATTTTGAGGTAGGAACGTATCGTGTTCGCAGGGGCACGATATATCGTGCCCCTACGCCTGCTCCTTGAATTGGACTGCATTGAATGCCAGAACTCACGATTGCGATTGATGGGCCGGCCGGCTCGGGAAAGAGCAGCCTGGCCAAACGTGTCGCGCAGATCCTAGGATATTTGTATTTGGATAGTGGAGCGATGTACCGCGCGCTGGCGCTGAAGGCGCTGCGGAACAAAGTGGTGCTCGACGATGTTTCACGGCTCGAAAAGCTTGCGCGCGGAACACACATCGAATTGAAACCTCCAACGCGAGAGCAGGAAGCAGAGGGATCGAAGAATCGAGTGTTTCTCGAAGGCGAGGAAGTGACGCAAGCAATTCGGACGGCAGAAGTGGCGCAGGCGGCTTCGCGGCTGGCGACGATTGCGGGTGTGCGAGAAATACTTGTTGCGGAACAGCAACGGGCGGGCGCGGGAGGCGGAGTGGTCATGGAAGGGCGCGACATCGGCACGGTGGTTTTTCCGCGGGCGGAGCTGAAGATTTTTCTGGAAGCGTCACCGGAGGTGCGCGCGGAACGGCGCTGGAAAGAGCACGAGGAAAAAGGCGAAGCGATGACGCTTGCACAAGTACTGGAGGAAGTACACGAGCGCGACCGGCGCGACCGAGAGCGAAGCGTTTCGCCGCTGGTGCGAGCCGCGGACGCAGTGATGGTGGACAACACGGCGATGGATGTTGCGGAGACAGCGCGGCTGGTGGTGATGCTGGCGCGGGAACGCGAAATCGAATTAGCGAGGGCCGCGGGGAGAATGGCGTGACGCGAATCGGGATTTTGGTGGCGCTGGCGGCTTGCGGAATGTGGGTGGTGCCAATGCTCGTTGTTTCTAATGCCGATGCGGAACAAAGCAGTTCGCAAAAAGAGGCCGCGCAAAAATTCCGCGACTATTTGAAGGAAGACTGGAAATTGTGGATGGAAGAGTATCCCGAGA
This sequence comes from Candidatus Acidiferrum sp., assembly GCA_049641765.1. Classification (GTDB taxonomy): domain Bacteria; phylum Acidobacteriota; class Terriglobia; order Acidiferrales; family UBA7541; genus Acidiferrum. Next base: position 3,414 of record JBAQJX010000063.1, on the reverse strand, counting down.
TGGCGACGGCCGTGGGATTTCCCGGGCAGGACGCGCGGTGGACGGACGATTCTCCCGCGGGAATCGATGCGCGCAAGAAGCATTTGAGCGAGAGCATCGCGGCGCTGAAGAAGATTTCGCGCGACGCGCTGCCGGCTGGGGAACAGCTTAATTACGATTTGTACCGGGATTTGCTCGAGACCGCGGAAGAAGGATTGCAATACGGCGACGATCCGATGCCGTTTCGCAACGTAGTGCCGCACAACTTGTGGATGCCGGTGAACCAGATCGAAGGGCTCCAGCAAGACGCGGCGGACACGCTGGAAAATACGCCGCATCGCACTCCGGCGGAGTTCGACGTGCTGCTCGCGCGGTTGGCGGCGCTGCCGACGGCGATCGACCAGCAAACTGCGCTGCTGCAAAAAGGATTGGCGCTGGGCTACACGCCGCCGAAGATCGCGCTGCGCGCCGTGCCAAAGCAAATTGAGGATCTGATTACTGGAATTCCGACGGACAGCGCGCTGCTGCGGCCGTTTGAGGAGTTTCCTCCGGATTTTCCAGCCGAGCAGCAATCGAGAATCATCGAAAAAGCGCAGAAGATTTATTGGAGCGCGGTCATGCCGGCGCTGCGTCGCCTGCACGACTACCTGGTGAAGACGTACTTGCCGGCGTGCCGGGAAACGATTGCGGCCACTGCGCTGCCCAACGGGGCCGCGGGGTACGCGTTTCATGTGAAATGGCAGACGACTACGAACCTGACACCGCAGCAGATTCACGAGATCGGGCTCAGCGAAGTGAAACGCATTCGCGCGGAGATGGACAAGGTCATCGCGGGGGCGGAGTTCAAAGGAAGCTTTCACGAGTTTACGGAGTTTTTGAGGAGCGATCCGCGCTTCTACTACACGAAGGCGGACGATTTGGTGGACGGCTATCGGGTGATTGCGAAGGAAATCGATCCCGAGCTCGCACACATTTTCGGGAAATTGCCGCGGCTGCCGTACGGCGTTTGCCCTGTTCCGGATTTTAAGGCACCTTCGCAAACGACGGCGTACTACCAGCCGGGCGCGCCATCGGCGGGGCGGCCGGGATGTTTTTTCGTGAACACATTTGATCTGGCTGCGCGGCCAAAGTGGGAGATGGAGGCGCTGACGCTGCACGAGGCGGTGCCGGGTCATCATTTGCAAATTTCGCTGGCGCAGGAGATGGAAGGCGAGCCGGAATTCCGGAAGAATGTGGGGTACTCGGCGTTTGTGGAAGGATGGGCGCTGTATTCGGATAGCTTGGGCGAAGAAGTTGGATTGTACAAGGACCCGTACTCGAAGTTCGGGCAACTCAGTTTTGAAATGTGGCGCGCGATACGGTTGGTGGTGGACACGGGAATGCACTCGATGGGCTGGACGCGCGATCAAGCGATTCAATACTTCAAGGACAGCACGGGCAAGACGGATCAAGACATCACGGTCGAAGTCGATCGATACATCGTGTGGCCGGGGCAGGCGCTGGCGTACAAGCTAGGCCAGATCAAGATACGCGAGTTGCGAACCGAGGCGGAGAAAAAGCTTGGCGCGAAATTCGATGAACGGACATTTCACGATGCCGTGCTGGAAAATGGAGCTGTGCCGCTGAACGTGCTGGAGACGCACATGAAGCGGTGGATCGAGATGCAAGCCGCGCAGTAAATACCCTCCTAGTCTCAAGTTCAGAAAACTCCAAAGGAAATGTTCTTGTACGGGCCATGCGCTCAAGGCCGGCACAAATTGTGCTGCGCGGTGTCTATGAAAGAGCCGCGGGGAAACAAAAGCGAGGGCATTATGAGCAGCTGGGACTTGCCGGAACTGTGGCGTTCCATGAGCACGCTGTGCCATGGAGTGGTGATCGTGCTGGGGATCATGTTTGTGCGGTCGCTCGGCGTGAGCGCGGGGCGGGCATTGCGGTTTCGACTCGCGCGTGAGCAGTCGAAGACCTACATCGCGGAGTGTTCCACGCCGCTACAGGAGGGGAAGCTGGAACAGGCGATCGTGGCGGCTGAGCGGAACAAGAAAAGCCACATTGCAAGCATCGTTGCCGCGGGTTTGCTGGACTTTCAGGCAGCGCCGCAAGGCATGCCAGAACACCAGGTGATCGAAGGCGTGCAACGAAGCCTGGAGCGATCAAGCGCGGAGACGAGCGAGGAATTGAAGCGCGGCTTGAGCGGACTCGCGACGATCGCCGCCACGGCGCCGTTCGTGGGCCTGTTCGGGACGGTCATCGGAATTTTGAATGCGTTTCGCGGCATCGACATGGCGCACGCGACCGCGATCCGAGTGATTGCGGGATCGATTTCGGAAGCGCTGTTGACGACAGCGATTGGTTTGTCGGTCGCGGTGCCGGCGGTGTGGTGCTACAACCTGCTGACGAACCAGATGGATGCGTTTGGAGTCGAGATGCAGAATTGCTCGCTGGAACTGCTGTCGTATTTGCGGGCGCGGCAGGTGGGAGCGTTGAGGGAATTGCGGGCCCCGGCTATTCCTGAGTGAGGAAGAGCCGGGCTTCGCGCAGCTCTGGGCGATCGGAGGAAGTCCGGCGGCAATTCGCAAGCAGCGAAGGAATTCGGCTAGGTACTTTAGAATTAACAAGTTACGCGAAAAATAGGCCAAATTTAAAGGTTTTTGAAAAACAGCTTGACAGAAAAACGGAGTTCGTTTACTTTTGGGGTACCTCAGACATACATCTCGGAAGACGGGATCCTCACTGAGCGTGAAGAGCAGATATGAGACACGAAGATAAAAGCCAAGTCGGAACGATAGCAAGGCGACCAGGTCTCGTGGACTACTGCTTGTTCACGCGACTGTAAGAAAAAACGCCTAAGTCGTTTCGATCCAATGCTATTTGCCTCTCAAGCATTTTTGCTTTGCGGGGAAACTGCAACAGGGGACTAAAGGTTCCGTGCTGCAGGGCAGGCATAAGTCCATAAATCGCGCAGAGTGTGTTGCGAAAAACTCCGGGATGGTGAAGCTCACGGATACTTCGATGGTAAAGGGCCGCAAGGCTCTGGGTTCGAATCCCAAAGGCCGCGAGCGCTGATTCCTCCCGGAAATTGTCCGGCGACGAAAGAGCAGCGAAATCAAACGAGCTTCGCGAGAGAAGGGTACCGGTGCGCGCGGAAGGCAAATTAAAGAAGCAGTGAAGTAAGGAGGAACAAGAAGACGGAAAAGTTTGCGGCGTGGTGAAGGCTTGGGTTACATCGGGCTCCGAAGGTTGCAGGTTCGATTCCTGCCAGCGACGAGAGTTGCTGTAGCTCAATGGATAGAGCAGCGGACGGGTAGCACGACCTAGGCCGCTGATTCCCGCCGCAAGGATTTGCAGAGTGGCGCAGGCTCGAGCTACTTCGACCATGGGTTGCGGGTTGGAATCCCGCCAGCGGCGCAAGTTGCTGTTGCTCAAAAGACCGGGCAA
>JBAQJX010000060.1:0-60416 GCA_049641765.1 Candidatus Acidiferrum sp. | reverse complement strand
GATAGCGTGTGTGAAAATCACATCCTATAATGAGCATCGCTCGGCTCCTTTCTTCCGAGCCCTGGTCGTTCGAACGCAACCAAGTTTACTCGGCGTGAGGAGCCGACGCCTTCATCTAATCAGCCTGGCGCGATGCAATTACTCAAGTGGGGAGCCGGGGGCAGCATGCTTCTATCGGCAGGAACCGATACTCCGGGCGCTGTCGCCACATACGAGGCAGCAGATCTGGTACAGGACGTAGCACTTGTCGTCGTCGCTTTCGGCGCTGCGTGTAATCTAGCAACCAACGGACAAATCTGGTAGCTTCGGAGAATTCACGGTACGCCGCAAATGACAAACCACCAATACGCGTCAAAAAGGTATAAAGCCTATTTCTATGTCACGTGCGCGGCAGCTTTTGTTCTGATGGCAGAATGCTTGACTGTCTTTGCGATTGTCAAAAAGCAAGAATTACATTTAGGCCAAGACACGCAAATTCTGATGTATTTGCTGCCGATCTTGACATCCGGTCCCTTACTTTCTATCGGTTTCGCGTATAGGAAAATAAGAAAAAGCGTCCCAACCGCTCTTGAAGATTATGCAGGAGTACTTTTAGAGGTGCGCCATTCGCTCACGGCCGCGCTCGCCAGTGTCTACGGTACGATCATGGTGATCCTCATCACTCTTCTCGGATTACACCTCACCGCAGGCCGTTAATTGAGCTGATTGGATCGAGAAGGCACCGGGCGAGGTGAGCACACGGGACGCTTTCTGAACCGTCCATAACGACACCGTCTCACCAAACCCGCAGATTTCACACAACCCCTTAAAATCCATCCACTTCCGCGTCGATTCGAATCGTAACTAATATTTGACTTGACACAGAGTATATATTCGTAGTAAAATCCCCCATGTTCTCCGCGTCAAATCTTCTCCCAAGCTTACCCGCCTTCATCTCGCGCCCCATACCTTCGTCCGCAACTTGCCATAACGCCGCTCCGAATACCTTCAACTTTGAACTTTCGACTTTCAACCCTCTTGCTCCCAAGAGTCCGCATCAGTATCATTCCATGGGACTTACTTTTCCTTTGTTTTCATACTCTTACGCACTCTTTTGCACCGCACAAAACGCCATCCCCAATCTTTTCAATGCCTTCCGCACTCTTTGCAGAAAACATCTGGGGTGGGGGTATGCCAGACTGCCCTTGCAGCGTGAACGCCACTTCCGCCTCGGTGCTCATCAGGAAGGTTTCGTCTTCCGGCAATGTCCGACGGGGGATGGGTGCTACTGATCGCTCGACTGCAACTGCTTCCAGGCGCGCAGAAACACCTCGCACGCCCGGTCGTCGAACAGCACAAAATGAATCTTCTCGAGCGAGCTTCCTGTTTTCAAATGGCGAGCCGCTTCCTCCAGCAGGATCGTCGCGCACTCTTCCATCGCAAACCCTGCGATTCCCGTTCCAACCGCTGGAAACGCAATCGTCTTCAATCCGTGTTCGGAGGCGATGCGCAAACAATGCGCGGTCGAGTTGCGCAGGTTCGCCGCTGTTGTTCGTCCACCGAGCTGCATGCTCGCCGCGTGAAGGACGTGCCGCGCTTTCAGCTTGCCGCCGCCCGTGATCGCCGCATACCCCACGGGTATGCTTCCGATCTCGTCGCACTCCCGCTGAATGGCATCGCCGCCCTTGCGCCGGATGGCTCCCGCAACGCCGCCGCCGAGTTGCAGATCGTTGTTCGCGGCGTTGACGATGCCGTCCACATCCATCTCCGTCAAGTCGCCTTGCTTGATCACGATTTTTTCGGAAATCGCCTTATTCATGAGGCCCGGCTGCGCAATTTACTTCAGCAATTTCTCGAATGCTTCTTCGTCGAACCCCAGCACGATCTGGCTTCCGCGAATCACCACCGGCCGACGGATCAAGTTCGGCGTCTGAGCCATCATCTGGATGGCTGCGGCTCGCGTCGGCGGTTTCTCGCTCATGTTCTTCGCGCGGTAAAGCTCATTGCGCGTATTCAAAAATTGCTTGTAGTCGCGCGCGCCGATCAGCTTGTCGAGCTCGGCTTCGCTCAAACGATGCTTGTCCAGATCGCGGCAATCCAGTTCAGCTCCGTGCTGTAGCAAGAAACTTCTCGCTTTGCGGCAGGTCGTTCAAGTCGGTTTTTCAAGGAACTGAATCTTCACCTTGGCCATGGCTCTCTTTTCTCTAGTACCGCGGCACGCTCGCATCGATCTCAACCGACCAGCGGTCGATCCCGCCCGCCAGCGACCTCGCGCTTTCTACGCCCTGTTGCCGCAGCCACGCCGCCGCATTCAGGCTGCGCATTCCGTGGTGGCAATAGCAAATCACTTCTTCCGCATCAGGCAAAACGTTCAAGCTCGCCGGCAACGATCCCAGCGGAATCAGCTTCGCTCCCGGAATCCGGCACAGTTCGTATTCCCACGGGTCGCGCACATCCACCAGAAACAGTTTCTCGCCGCGCGCAAGGCGCTCGTTGACTTCCTTCACCGTAATTTCAAGATTGTCCATGGATGGTCTGTACGCGAGGATGATTATAAACTGGAGCCCTACTTGCCTTTGAATTTCGGCGCGCGCTTCTCGAAGAAGGCCCGGATTCCTTCGGAGCAATCTTCGGAATAGAAGCATTTCATTTGTAGCTCGACTTCATGATCCAGAGCCTCCACGAGCGCCTTCTCTTGCCCGCCGAAGAGAATCTTCTTGACCGCTCGAATCGCGATCGGCGGCCCTTGCGCGATCTTGTGCGCCAGCGCCTTTGCCTCCGCCTCAAGCTGGTCGCCGGCCACGACGCGATTGACGACTCCCAGCCGCAGCGCCGTCTGCGCATCGATCATCTCTCCGGTATAGAACATCTCCGCGGCTACCGACGCCCCAACAAGCTCCGGAAGAAAATAGGTCCCGCCATAATCCGGAAACAACCCCACGCGCGAAAAATTCTGGCCGAAGCTCGCGGTGTCGGCGGCGATGCGTATGTCAGTCGCGAGCGCGATGTTCATTCCGGCTCCTGCCGCGGCTCCGTTCACCGCTGCGATCACCGGCTGCGGCATCAATCGCATTTTCAGGACGGCCTGCATTCCCGAGCGCAGAATGGGACCGAGTTCCGCCGTCTCGTTTCGTTCGCGGCCCTTGCCGATGGCGCCGAGATCGCCGCCCGCGCAAAATGCTCGTCCCGCTCCGCTCAAGACAACAACATGAACGCTCTCATCTTCCGCGATTCGTGTGAGAGCTTCGTTCAGCGCCATGGAAAGTTCGCCATTGAGCGCATTCAATTTGTCGGGGCGGTTCAGCACCAGCGTCGCGATGCCGCCGCTCTTTGCTTCCAGCAAAACCGGACCTGCTTGCGTCGTTTGAGCCACGTTGCTCATAACATTTCCTGTCTTACCTTGCGCTCGACTTCTTCGCTCCGATTCTCCGCTCCAACTCTTCGCTCTAGCTCTCCGATTTTACTTTGCGATTTAGCTCGCAGGACTAGCGTCCGGCGCTGTCGTGCTCACGGGAGTCGCGCTCTTTTTCGGTGCGTGCGACGAGCTGCGCCAGTTTGCGAAAATACTGCAGCTTTTCATTCCGCGCGCCGGTGTTCTGGCTGCTCGTCGAGGGCAGCACGTACACGCGCGATCCGTAGAGTTGCTCCTTCTGCAAGCCAAACTTGCATTTGCGCTGCGAGAACTGCTCGTAAACGATCTTTCCGTTGAACGCCACCACGTGCGGCGTGAATTCCTCGAGCTTTTGCGACAGCACGATACGCCCTTCAGCAAAGTCCTCGCGCGTCAATTCCTCGATGCCTTTCGTCGGACGCTTCACCAGGTCCGTCAGCCCGATCCCAAACTCGATCACGCGCTTGTCGTCATGATAATCGAATGGTTCCGGCACCACGCCGCTCTCATAAAGTATGGGCCAGAACTGATTCGTGCGCCCCGCGTAGTAGTGGCCCACGCGAACGGAAGATTCGCTGGGATTGCATCCGACGATAACCAGCTTCATGCCTTTACGGAGGTGGTCGGGCAGCGTCTTCATGTCCTTAGTGTTGCCTATTTCCTCTTCCGAGCGCCAGAGATTCGCCGGGGGTGGTCCCAACGGTCAAGACCTCTCGCTCTAATTCCGGCACATGGTCGGGCCGGTGGAAAGCTTCGATGGCCGGCAAAGGCGCAAAGCGCTTCGTTCGGCCACAAAGCCAGATGCAGTGTCCATCTTTGGGAACGCCTGGGTGCGGGAAGCGAGAGGGAAATAAGAGAATTCCTGTAGCCCATCAAACAAATCGCGAACACCCAGGAAACTTTATTCAGCCTTACATGCGGTGTCAAGTTCCTTCGCATTTATTGGAGAAAGGGCCCGCGACATATCATGCAAAACGGTTCGCAAAATAGCGCGGAGAATTCTGAATCCCGCGCATGGCCTACCTCATCGAAATAGAGTAGTGAGGCGTGTGCGGCCGTGATTTGTGCTAACTTTAAGACGGAGGCATTTGAAACAGGTTTTCTTTCGAGCCTTCGGCACATCGTGAGCTCCCCAAACCCACACCGGCTTCCATCAACCGTCGCTCGCGACGATGAGCACTTGCTCGTCGAAGCCGCAAAATCCGGCGACGTTGGAGCATTTGAAGAGCTGGTCAGCCGCTACGAGCGCAAGATCTTCCGGCTGACGATGAACATCACCGGCAACCGCGAGGACGCCGAAGACGCGATGCAGGATGCTTTCCTCAAGTCGTATTCTCACCTGAAAACATTTCAGGGTGATTCGAGATTTTACACATGGCTGGTGCGCATCGCCGCCAACGAGGCGCTGATGCGGCTGCGCAAACGCCGGCCGAATCAGTTTTCGCTGGACGAGCCCATCGCCAGCGACGAAGATTTGATACCGCGCGAGCTCCAAGATTGGGGGCCGGGCCCGGAACAGCGATTCGCGCAAACGGAGATGCGCGAGATTTTGTCCGGCGTGATCGAAGAGCTCGAGCCGGATTACCGGATGGTTTTCGTGCTGAGGGACATCGAAGAACTTTCGACGGAGGACACGGCTTCGGCGCTGGGCATTTCCGTTCCGGCAGTGAAATCGCGGCTGCTGCGGGCACGGTTGAAACTCAGGAACAAGCTAAACCGGTACTTCCGGCAAGGTGGCGCAAATTGAACTGTGACGACATCCTTCGCGAACTTTCCAATTTCATCGACGGGGATCTGGATGGCGCGATGAAGCACGAACTCGAAAGCCATCTGGAAGACTGCCACGAATGCAAATTAGTGGTAGACCAGACAAAGAAGACGATCGAGATATTTTGCGATTGCGAACCGATCGAATTGCCGGGCGATGTGCGCAACCGGCTTCACGAAGCGGTGCGCCGCAGGCTCCGCGAAGCCCGGCCCTAATCAGCGAGCTCTTCCCTCCGTTCCACTCGCCCACAACGGCAGTTCCCTTCCCAGTCCTTTTTCCTTCGCCAACGCGTAGACCCTCATGGCGGCCGCCAAATCCCACGACGCGATGCCGTTCGACTTGAAGAGCGTGACCTCGGCATCGCTAGTTCGGCCGGAAACTTTTCCGGCGACGACATCGGAAAGTTTTTTTACGCCGGTCCAGCAGATCTCATCGCCGCGAAACGCGAGGATGAGATCGCCCGCCTCCTGGCGCGATTGCTCGATAGAATCCACGACGATGACGTCGGCACTCTCGACGGCGTCGTCATCGAGTTCGCGCTTGTGCGCGTGATTCGCGCCGATGGCGCTCATGTGCACCCCAGGAGAAAGGTCGGCCCCCCTCACGACGGGACTCGCGGCCGTGGTTGCGGTACACAGAATGTCCGCGCCGCGCACAGCTTCACTGGAGGTGGAAACGCTTTCCACGGGAAAACCCAGGCGCTCGGTCATCTCCTTGGCGAATTTTTCGCGCCGCGTGGGGTTGCGGCCATAAACTCTTGCGGACTCCAGCTTTCGCACGTGCGCGATCGCTTCGAGTTGCGTGCGAGCCTGGCCGCCGGTGCCGATCATAGCGGCGATGCGGCTGTTCTGCCGCGCGAGGTATTTTGTGGCCACGCCGGAAGCGGCGCCGGTGCGCAACTGGCCCATGTAATCGGCTTCGATCAAGGCGACCAGATCTCCGGTACGCATTTCATAGAGCGGCACCAGGAATTTAAGCTCGCCTTTCACGTACGTGTACTGCTTCATGGCGACATAGCCGGCGGAAAAATCCGCGGCGGCCATGTAATGAAAAAAACCGTCGCCCGGCAATTCAAAACGACGGCGAGGATGAACGACGACTTCTCCGGTGGCTTGCTTGCGCGAAATTTCTTCCACGGCCTCGATCGCCATGGGCATGGTGAGTACGGCTCGCACTTCGTCTTCGCTGATATGCAGCGTCATTCAGGGTCATTTCCTCTCACAGAATTTGATATGTCATTGCCATAAGCGGCCACATAAAAGCAAACCAAGGTGGTTGGGACGCGCGTGATAATATCCCAAAATGCCGGTGAAAAGTCTCGGCGCGGCGAATTCTCTTGTTGCGGTAGCAATGTTACTCACTGGTTGCGGTCCCGCCGCACGCAGCTTTCGGTTGAGTCACGAGGGCAACACGACGATTTTAGTCCCTCCAGAGGTTTCGTTCCCAGCAGCGGGGGCTTTGAATATAAAACTGAGAGACGTACGAAGAGAGCAGTTTCCGAAAACGGATTGTGATGTTCATCTCGAACCAATCTCCGTGGAATGGGCTGGCAGGTCGGCTTATATTCGAGTGAAAGCCGGCTCGGACTTGTTTGGGGATGGCCAGGCTATCAACGGACAGCCGGTTTCCATCGATCCACTTCAATTCATCAACAGGTTTCGAGAGGACCTGATCAGCCTCGAAGCAAATGGCTGTCTACACAGCGGCGAGGCCCAACCCTTGCTAGCAAAGATGGCCGAGAAACTGCCATTACCACCGTTCCTTGCGTACCTGCTGCGCTTCGGGGCATTTGATCTCAACCAATACGTCGACTTGACGCCGGATTTTCGGCTGCGCGTCGTCTACCCGGTCTATTCGGCAAACAATCCAGTAGGATCGAAAGAGATCAAAGGTATTAAAACGCTGTACTACAAGATTGTTTCCGAGCGCGGCGATGGCCGGGTGAGAATTCTTGAGGCGCAAGACGAAAGCTCTGCGCGTGAGAGAACAGAGGAGCAGAAATTCGTAGGAGAAACTGCGCCCTCTTTTCCTGACTGGTCCGGTTACTTTCGACTGTTCTTGAAGAAGAACGAGACTTCAAAGGATCCAATCACCGTAGCAATCGTCCTGGGTTCGCGAGAGAAAGAGCATCTGGATGGCGCGACCAAAGAACTTGACGCCGCGACCGAGCCTTCTTGCCGGGCTGTAATTCTGGCCGATACCACTTGCCTGATGTTTCCGCCGCTAGCTGGAGTTAATGCGGAAATTCGGGTCAAAGCCAACGGAAAAGAAGCTTTTGTGCGGCTGGGAGCGCAGGTCAATGACTTGTTGGACGAGCCTGGAGCGAACAGTGCAGCGCGATTCGTGGAAGTCAGAAGGTTATACGGAAAACACCTGGCGCCGATCAAAGCCGATCCAGAAAACAAAGAGATCCGCACTTTGATCCTGATGCCTGGAGACGTTGTCAACTTTCATTGAACGAGGGTCCGGTCGAGCGCTCAAGCTTGCCGGATTCGAGACGAGCTGCTTATTTCGCAGGCGGGCGCGCAGGGCGGACGGATTTCTTCATAACTTCGCCGTCTTCACGGATACGGCGGACGACGGTTTGGATGAGGCGATAGACACGCTGTTCGCCACCAGCGTCGATTTCGTGAAAGCGAAATTCAGGCTCGCCCTTATCGCTTTTACCAATCTGGACGGGCAACTGGCCGCACAAATCGTTTTCAATGAAGGCGGTTTCGTAGCGTTCGCGGCGCAGGTTCCAGGTGTAAACGCGAATGGTCGTGAAGTCGCAAGTCTGGCCTTCCGGACCGCGGGCCGCCGCAAGCAAATACTGCGGCTTGTCACCGCCCGATGGATCGCTGACGCGGTTGAGTTCGAACCAGGCGATGGGGCGGATGTTAGCGGAATCGGCTTCATTGCGAATGGGATCGGGCAGGTCCAGCTCCACGAAACGCGCAATCACCCAGCCAGCGATGGGAACGGTCTGGTCGCCAGGCTGGGTCGTGGTGGTTTCCGCGGAGCGCGCCGTTGACTCACCCGGCGGGCGCGTGGCCAGAGCGCGAACCAAAAACCAATCCTCTTTCTTGAGGTCCGGCGCTTCGCCAAGCGATTCTTTTTCGTCGGAAACCTGGACCCAGTCCGCGACCGCGCGGCCAACGATTTCGACAGGGACGCCGCGGCCAAACTGGTAAAGGCGCGCCTGGGTGCGTCCGGGAGCGACGCGAAGATTGGTTGGAACCTTGGTTTGACCGGTGGCTTGCACGGTCATGGGGGTGACTTGCTTGAGCAGTTTCATACTGCGCTGCCAGAGCGCGGGCTCAATCAGATAGCGCCCTTCGACCCAGCCCAATTCACCGGCGACGGTGCGCACCTTGATGCTGTCATTGCGGCGGCCGACGACGTCGACGCGGTCGCCATAATGCAGGGTGCCGAGCGGCTCGCGCACCTGAGCCACGCTGCTCCAGAGAGTAGCGGTGCGCTCGCCAATGTAAGCTTCGCCGAGCGATTCGTGCCTGGGGCGGAAGTACCAAGCCGCCAGAACGACGAGAAGAAGCAGCGGGACGGCGATGAGAAGTTTGCGTTTCATGCGGCAATTCCAGCAAAAGCGTCAGCGGCGGATTTCGCAACGTTCACAATGACGACGGGCAGGCGTAGCTGTTCTACTACGTTGGCGGGCAAGAGATGAGCTGACATTGGATCTGGGCGTACCAATTGTTCGTCAACTAGAATTGTACCTGATTCCGAGGCGTGCCCGGCGGCGGTCATGGGGCGTTTGCTTTTCTGCTAAAATGCGGCTGCAGAAGAAGAGAGTGAGTAGTGAGTAGTGAATGGCGCGTAGCGGCCAGCGGAAACGTAAAGAAAACGATCGCAACAAAATGTGGGCATTTTCCTCCGGTAAAGGACAGAAATGAAATCTCTGAATAGGTTGCAGCCGCTTGGTTTGCTGGTGCTTCGCGCCGCACTTGGAATTATTTTTCTGGCGCACGGTTATCCGCTGCTTGCGCATCGAGCGCCGGCGACGCAGGCTCTTTTCGTACAGCACGGAATGCCGGGGAATTTTGTTTACATTTCCGGGGTGGTGGAGCTTTTCGGGGGCGGCTTGCTGCTGCTGGGACTTTTTACGCGGGGAGCCGCGCTGCTGCTGGCTATCGAGATGGTGGTGCTGATGTGGAGAGTCTATCCGCCGCACAGCTACCTTGCGGTGCATGAGTATGCGTATCCGCTGGCGTTGGCGGCGGGATGTTTTGCACTGGTAACGACGGGAGCGGGATTGATTTCGGTGGATTACCCGTTGTTTGAGAGCGGGGTTGGCAAGGCGAAAGCGGCGAAGAATTGGAAGGCGGGGAAATAGGCGCCGGGCAAGCACTGCCCTTACAGACGGAGGAGCGGGCACAGACGTAGGGCACGATATATCGTGCCCCTACGCGTGATGAGGAATTACGTCGTGCTGACGGTGTTGGAAACGGGGATGACGCCGCCGGGAGCTAGCGGCAAGACGATCCAGAGAATGATATAGGCAAGAACGCCGGTGCCTCCGCAGAGCACCAAGAGAAGCCAGACGATACGAACAACGGTCGGATCCATATCGAAATAATCGGCAAGACCGGCGCAGACGCCGCCTAGTTTCTTGTCGGTGCTGGAGCGCATGAGGCGCTTGGGCGCACCGGTGGCTGGAGAGAAGGAATGCGAGCCGGTTTCGGGCTGCTTGGTGCCGCAGTTGTAGCAGAACTTCGAACCGACAGCGATGTCTTTGCTGCAATTTGGGCAAGTCATGGTTGTACCTCCCAATAAGGCTATTCCCAGCCTTTTCTACAGTAGGATACGCCAAAAGGGGTGAAAAAGTTTCTTCGAGCTGTGGCCCTAAGTCGAGGAGATTTCCTGGGAGCTTGGGTCAGGATTTTTGACCGTGCCAATCAAATCTGCAGCGTCTGCACTGGCGAGCTTTTGGAGTTTTCGCCAGCGCACCGCAGCGCGGGCAACAGTTAAAAGCGATTTCGCTCTTATGCTCGGTAAAGATTCTTTCCGCGGTCTGAGCTGCAAACGGTTCCCATCCGCCACCGGTTAGCCGGAGTACCTCAGGATCGTCGGATAGAAATGTCCGCAACTTACGCGAACTGCTTCGGAGTTCGGATTGAGCGATGGCGTCTGTACGCCCCTTCATCGCCTTAGACGTAGCTTCCAAATGCCTCGACGCGCGCTTTTCGTTCGGGGTCATCAGGTGAGCGTAGAAGCATAGAATGTACTGTGCTCTTTCACGATCCATGCGCGGCACGGAGATCAATCCTTAATATTCGAGGAGCTGTTTGACCGCGGCGGTGATGTGGGTGGTTTGCGGGAGGATGACGTCCTCAAGCTTGGGCTGGTAGGCGCAGAAAGTGTCCATGGCGGCGACGCGCTTGACGGGCGCGTCGAGCTCATCAAAAAGTTCGTCGGCAATGCGGGCGGCGATTTCAGCGCCGTAGCCCCAGCTCAACATATCTTCGTAAGCGACGATGACGCGGTGCGTTTTGCGGACCGTGGCGGAAATGGCTTCCCAATCGTAGGGAGAGAGAGAGCGGAGGTCGACGATTTCGACGGAGACGCCTTCGCGGCCGAGCTGCGCGGCGGCAACTTCGGCGCGGTGAACGAGCGCGCCGTAGGTGATGATGCTGACGTGAGCGCCTTCAGTGACGAGGCGCGCTTTGCCGAAGGGGACGGTGTAATCCGCACCGGGATATTCGGAACGATTGTACGGCTGGCGATAGAGATGCTTGTGCTCGAGGAACATCACGGGATCGTCGCAGCGGATGGAGGTGCGAAGAAGGCCGGCGACGTCGAGCGCGGTGGAAGGCATGACGACGCGAAGGCCGGGACAATGCGTGAAGATGGATTCGCCGCTCTGGCTGTGATAGATGGCGCCGCCAGTGAGATAGCCGCCGATGGGGACGCGGAGAACCGCAGGCGATTTGAAAGCGCCGTTGGAGCGCCAACGCATGACGCAAAGTTCATCGCGAATCTGCATCATGGCGGGCCAGATGTAATCGAAGAACTGAATTTCGGCGACGGGCTTGAGGCCGCGGGTGGCCATGCCAATGGCGCGGCCGACGATGCTGGCTTCGGCGAGAGGCGTGTTGAAGACACGATCGGAGCCGTATTTGCGCTGCAAACCGGACGTGGCTTTAAAAACGCCGCCCTTGCCCTTGATCTGCTTCAGGCTGGCTTCGCGGCTGGCGTCGGCGACGTCTTCGCCGAAAACGGTGATGCGTTCGTCGCGGGCCATTTCGTCGGAGAGTGTGGCGGCGACCATTTCAACCATGGTCTTCGGAGCGCCATGGAGCTGGGGCTTGGCTACGAAGGCGGAGGAAGTGGGATCGACGTCGGGAGAATAGACGTTGACGCGAATGGAATCGATGGACGGCTCTTCGGCGGAGAGAGCTTCGTCGGCGGCGACGCGAATTTCCTGGTCGGCGGCGGCCTCGAGCGACTCCATTTCCTTTTGATCGAGAATGCCCTCGCGGATGAGGAACAAAGAAAATTTCGAAATGGGATCGCGGCTCGCTTCTTCTTCGCGCTCTTCGGGCGTTTTATAGAGCTTTTCGTCATCGGAAAGCGAGTGGGAATAGGGGCGAGTAACGTGAGTATGAATGAGAGCGGGGCCGCGGCGTTCGCGACAGTATTGCGCGGCGGCTTTGCAGACGGCGTAGCTCTCGAGCGGATCGGTGCCGTCACATTCGGCGACATGCAGGCCGGGGAAGCTGCGAGTAAGCTTTGAGATGCTGCCGCCGGCGGTCTGCACTTCGATGGGAACGGAAATGGCGTAACCGTTGTCTTCAATGAGATAGAGGAGAGGAAGTTTTTTGGCGCAGGCGGCGTTGAGGGATTCCCAGAATTCGCCTTCGCTGGTGGCGCCATCGCCAGCGGAAACAAAGACGATTTCGTCGTGGTGGAAGCGGACGTTTTCGCCGAGCGGAGCGTTCTTAGCTTGCGCCAAGGCTTTGGGACGGCCTTCGTAATAGAGCGTGGCTTCGGCGGCGCCCACGGCTTGCACGAATTGCGTGCCGGTGCAGGAAGATTTGTTGACGATATTGAGGTTTGGCTGCCCCCAATGCGAAGGCATCTGGCGGCCACCGGAGCTGGGGTCGTCCTTGGCGCCGACGGCCTGGAGCAGCATGTCGAGAGGCTTAACGCCAAGCATCAAGCAGAGGGCGCGATCGCGATAGTAGGAATAAATCCAATCGATGCCGGGGCGAAGAACCAAGCCCATGGCGGCGGTGACGGCTTCGTGGCCGGCGCCGGAGATTTGGAAGAAGATTTTGTTTTGGCGCTTGAGCTGAATTTCGCGGTCATCGAGGCGGCGGGAAAGGTACATCGTGCGGTAAATGCGAATGAGAGTGTCACGGTCGAGGCCATGCAATTTCGGGGAGTCCAGCCTGGCAAGCTTGATGCGCGTTTGTACTGCCATGCGATTGGCCCTCGCGGCTAAGCGGGAATTAGTTCCTGCGGGAGCCTATTATACCTGAACTCTGGATGCGACCGGAAAAACGGAGCCCTTTATTCGAGAGATTCAAATTGTTTGTCGACGTCGTCCCATTGGGCTGCGCCCTGACGCACGACGCGCGGCGAGGCTTCCTTGAAAGGCTCCTCGGTGGGAATGCGCTCGATCCAACGGTGCTCTGTGAGCTTTTCGTGGCCGGAGAAATAAAGACGGACAAGCAAATTCACATTGCCGTCGGCAGGCGGAGATTCTTTTGCACGTGACGACTCGGCGGGCTTGGCTTTGGCCTTGGATTTAGCTTTGGATTTTGAGTTGGATTTTTCGGCCTTCGGCACTTCGTCAGATTGCGGAGCCGCTTCGGAAGCGCCTGCGCCAGCTTCGGCGTCGGGGCGCTCGAATTTGTAGAGAAGCTTCTTATCGAGGCGGAAAGCCTGCTTCCAACCTTCAAGCTTGTGGCGCGCAAGCTGAGCCTTCTCTTCGTTGGTGCCGAAATCAAAAAGTAGATACGTGTGGGCCATAAATTGAGTCTGCGATGCGAGAGACGGCAAGTCAAGGAGGTAGGGGAGGGGCGTTTCGGCGGCAGGTTGCGGAAAATTATGCGGATATTGCACGGAAATGCCGCCAGCGAATGCAGGCCAAATTGGCGGCGACAACGCGCGGCTATCGAAAGGGTTTTGTGTGCGTCCAAATGGGGTATCATGGGTGTGGTTTGCGATTTTCGTGAGCGCTAAAAGACATGAACGCGTTCGGGCGGCAGCGGCGTGGATATGCCTGCTGGCTGTCACGCTTTTGTACGCGCCGCTGGCCGGAGCTGCCTGGCAAGCGCGAAATATGGATTGTTGCGCCGCGGGATTTTGCCCCATGACGGCGCACCATCACCATAAGCAGCAGAACGCTCCTGAGCACCATTCCTCGCCGATGGATTGCGGTCACGATATGGGCGGCGATGACGGGATGACGGCTTGCTCGATTTCGTGCTGCCAAATTCCAGTGCACCCGGCATTGATTCCCGGAACGTTTTTGCTAACGAAGATCAGTTTTGCTCCCGCGCGAGTTGAAGTGTCGCGGCCAGTGCAGGTTGCAAATCTGTTTGCAATGTCGCGATTCGTTTCGCCCCTTTCTCCCCCGCCTAAGTCGGCCATCGAAGTTCTCTAAAGAAAAACTTCGCACCTCCACGCACGCCCATTCACCGCTGCCGCGGCCTGACAGCCGCGCGAGAACCATTCCACTAGGAGAGAACGGACTCATGAGAAGAATTTTGCAGGCATTCGCATTAGCGCTCGTGTTCGCCGCGGCGGCGCTGGCCACGGTTTTTGGGACGGTCCGCGGAATTGTGCACGACGCGCAACACCGGCCTATTGATGGCGCGACGGTAAAGCTGAAATCGGCCACGTCCGACTGGACGAAAACGATGCAGACCGACCAGGATGGAGCGTTTTCGTTTACCGCAGTGCCGGTGGGCGATTATCTGGTGACAGTTACAAAGCCAGGATTTGCGAACGAACAAGAAGCAGTTACCGTGGTTTCGGATTCCTCCCCCATGCTTCACTATCAATTGCAAATCACAGCGGTGAATCAGACCGCAACGGTTTCGGAGACGCCGGAGAACGTGGCGAACGTGGAATCCGTAACGCCCACGACGCTGGTGTCGCGCCAAGACATCCAGGAAACGCCCGGCGCCGACCGGACCAACGCGTTGCAAATGATCACCGATTACGTGCCGGCAGCCTATGTGACCCATGACATGCTGCACATGCGAGGAGGCCACCAGGTGGACTGGCTGATCGACGGCGTCCCCATACCCAATACAAACATCGCCACGAATCTGGGCCCGCAGATTGATCCGAAGGACATCGACTATCTCGAGGTGCAAAGAGGAAGTTACGACGCGGATTATGGAGACCGTACCTACGGTATTTTCAACATTGTGCCGCGAACCGGTTTTGAACGCGATAGGGAATGCGATGTAGCCATCGGTGTTGGAAATTTCTATCAAACCAACGACCAAATCAGCTGCGGAGCCCACACAGAGCGCCTCGCATACTACCTCAGCTTGAACGGAAACCGGAGCAACTATGGGCTGCAACCGCCGATAGGCCAAATTTTTCACGATGCGGAGAACGGCTTCGGAGGTTTCGGATCGCTCATCTACAATCTCGACGCGCACAACCAATTTCGTGTCGTGGGGTCGCTGCGCCAGGATTACTACCAAATTCCGAACGATCCGGATCCTAACTCAATCGGGAACCAATCCTATCCAAGCTTCGGTTTGCGCGACGGCGAGCACGAAACCGACGGTTACGTGGCCTTCTCCTGGGTTCACACCTTCAATTCCAAACTGCTGCTCACCGTTTCGCCTTTTTATCATTACAGCAAAGCCGACTACCAAGCCTCGCCGAACGATATTCCCGTGGTTTCCAGCGTGGATCAAACTTCCAACTATGGAGGCTTACAAGCGGCGCTGAATGCGCAAGTTTGGAGAAACGATATCCAGGCCGGCGTCTACGGATTTGCGCAGAACCAAAACAACTACTTTTTCAACTTTTTCCCTCCTCCTTGCGTGGCGCCGTGCGTGAATGTCCCAGCCTCGACGGGCTCGCTCACAGGAGGGCTTGAGAATGTATTCCTCAACGACAAATTCAAGGCCACTTCCTGGCTGACGCTGATCGCTGGTGTTCGCCAATCGCACTTCACGGCAGATATTAAGGAGAACGCCACCGATCCGCGAGTTGGCCTGGCTGTAAGAATCCCGCGACTCAACTGGGTTTTCCACGCCTTCTACGGAGATTTTTATCAAGCGCCGCCCATCGTGACGACCACTGGAGCGCTCGACCAATTGGCGACGAGCCAGAGCCTGCTGTTTGCTCCTCTTCACGGAGAACGAGATGAAGAGCATCAGTTCGGGCTGACGATTCCATTTCGCGGATGGGCGCTCGACGCGGACACGTTTCAAACACGCGCAAAGAATTGGCTGGACCACAACAATATCGGAGAATCCAATCTATTTTGGCCGATCACGTGGGATGCCGCATTGATTCAAACCTGGGAAGTCACGGTGCGCTCGCCGCGCCTGTGGCACCGCGGCCAGTTTCACCTTGCCTACGCGAATCAAATAGCACAGGCAACCGGGCCTATCACCGGGGGCTTGGTCTGTCCCCCGGGCGTCACGACGGCATGCCCGCTCTATATGCTGCCGGGATATTCGCCGGTAGACCACGATCAGAGAAACACGTTGAACCTGGGTTTCAATGCAACGCTCCCCTGGCAAGCCTACGCGTCGACAAACGTGTACTATGGCTCGGGATTTACAAACGGCATGCCAGATGCGCAATATCCCGGAGACTATTTGCCGCAGCACACCACCTTTGATGTATCGCTCGGGAAAAGCTTCGGCGAGAGATATAGCGTTTCCGTAACCGCGCTAAACGTGGCCAACCGACGCGTGGAGCTGGACAATAGTCTGACGTTTGGCGGATTTCACTACAACGACCCGCGGCAAATATACGGGGAATTCCGTTTCCATTTTCATTACTGAAGGCCGGGGACGAGAAAACTTTTGCAAGTGAACCTGCTTGTGATGCGCAACCGGACAGAGGCCGTCTGTCCGGTTGCGCACCGTTTCCTCCAGCCGGAGGGTGCCACCCGCGGCACATCGCAATTAGCAGCCCTCAAAGAGATTGACAAAAACATCGGAACACATTTGACTTCGGCGCCATCGAGAATTACGCTGGCGCGCGTTGAAATCATGGACTGCGGCGAAGCTAACCATCTGCAACGCCCAATAAAGGAGACTGTATGAAGAAACTCTTGATGG
Source organism: Candidatus Acidiferrum sp. (assembly GCA_049641765.1). Taxonomy (GTDB): domain Bacteria; phylum Acidobacteriota; class Terriglobia; order Acidiferrales; family UBA7541; genus Acidiferrum. The sequence continues at coordinate 44,008 of JBAQJX010000060.1, read as the reverse complement.
TTGCGATGGTGTGTTTGCTCGGCTCACTCGCAGCGTTCGCGGCGCCCCCGAAAGTTGTTTACGTCCGCTGTGGGAAGCTGATTTACGACGCGGAAAAGCCACCAATTTCGCCTGGATTCGTGGTGATCACGGATGGAAAAGTGACGGCGGTCGGCAAGGATATCCCCGAGCCCGCTGGAGCGGAAAAAGTCGATCTCTCGAATTACACCGTGTTGCCCGGCCTCGTGGACGCGCACATTCACATCTGGTCGGGACCGTTCGGGCAAAATGTTTCGACGCCGCTTGCGGCGCTGCGCGGCAGCAAGGCGATGAGCTACGCGCTCTCTTCCGGCGTCGTCGGCGCGCGCGTACTGGGAACGGAGGGGTTCATCGACGTGGCTCTCAAGACGGCCATTGAGGACGGCACGATTGCGGGGCCGCATCTGGTTCCGGCCGCGCACGCACTTACGATTCCCGGCGGCCACGGCGATTTTTTCCCAGCGCCACCATTCCTGCCGATGACCGATTTCTATACGCCGATGAACGGATTCGTGAATTCTCCCGAGGATGCGGAGAAAGCGGTTCACCTGCAGATCAAGTATGGCGCGCGCGTCATTAAAGTGCTGGCGTCGGGTGGAGTGCTTTCGCCGCTGGATTCGCCCACCGCGGAGCAGATTTCGCTGGAAGAACTGCGGGTCATCGTGGAGCAGGCGCACATGGACCACCTAAAGGTGGCTGCGCACGCGGAGAACATTCGCAGCATTCGCTCGTCGCTGGAAGCGGGCGTGGATTCGATCGAGCACGGGTCGGAGCTCGATCAGGCTGCGGTGGACTTCATGAAGAAGCACGGAACGGTGCTCGTTCCCACGGTATTCGTGGTCGAAGAGAGCGTGGAGAACGGCGTGAAGATGCATTTCCCTGAGTATGTGATTACGAAAGTCACGGCGCTGGCGAAAACGCATTTTCCAAGCTTCCAGCTTGCGTTGCATTCCGGCGTGACGATTGCCGCCGGTTCGGATCATTCCTATGCGCCTGGAACGGGAACGGTGCGCGAGGAAATGATGACTGAGGTCAAATACGGAATGACGCCGCAGCAAGCGCTCGTTTCGGGAACGAAGACGAGCGCGGAACTGCTGGGGCTCGATCAACTTGGAACGATCGAAGCTGGAAAAGAAGGAGACCTCGTCGCCGTCGAAGGCGATCCGCTCAGCGACATTCACGCGCTCGAAAAAGTTCGAGCGGTTATTTTCCAAGGGAAGAGCGTGCAACCCGCGAACCGGGAACAGTAAAGCTTCGCAGGCGGTCGATTATGGGCGCTAGCGCGTTGGGCTACGCGCTAGACGCCTTGGGCTGTACACTTTCCTTCCGTGCCACACGAGACACAGAAAAATTCCTGGTTGAATCGCACCGTCCTCGGCGTCGGACTGACCAGCCTTTTCAGCGACTGGAGCCACGAAACCGCGACAGCCGTGCTTCCCGCCTTTCTTGCCCTCATCGGAGCGGGGCCGGCGTGGCTCGGACTTATCGAGGGCATCGCCGATGGCCTTTCCAGCTTTGCGAAACTTGGCGCGGGCCACTTCACGGACAGAGTGAAGCATCGCAAACCGCTGGCCTTGTTTGGCTACGTCGTAACCGCGCTTTCCACAGCGTCTTTTGCGTTCGCCACGCAGGCATATCACGTGCTCCTCGGCAGAACCGCGGCGTGGCTTGGACGCGGCGTTCGCTCACCAGCCAAGAAAGCGCTGCTGGCGGCGGATGTCTCGCCAGATGCCTACGGCCGCGCGTTTGGGCTTGAGCGATTGATGGACACCGTGGGAGCGATTGCAGGACCGCTCACCGCGCTTTGGCTGCTCGAGAAAACGGGACACAGCTATTCAAAGGTTTTTCTTTGGACGCTGCTTCCCGGGCTAGTGGCGGTCGCTTGTTTCTGGCTGCTGGTGCGGGAACGGCCAACAGCTGCAAAACCGAAGCGAACGTTTCTGGGAGGCATTCGCGAGCTACCGGCTTCCTTTCGGCGTTTTCTTCTCGGGGCCGGCGTTTTCGGCGCCGGCGATTTTTCCCACACGCTGCTGATTCTCTACGCTTCGCGAATGCTTGCGCCGGAGCGTGGACTTGCGCGCGCAACGAGCGTCGCCGTTGTGCTCTACACGGTTCACAATGTGTTCTCCGCCGGCTCCGCGTATGCGAGCGGCTGGTTGAGCGATCACATTCCGCAACGCCGGATCGTTCTGGCAGGCGGATACGCATTGGCGGGCATCACTTCCCTTCTGCTCTGTACCGAAACACATTTCCTCTGGCTGCTCGCTGTGATCTTTGTGCTGGCTGGGTTATACGCAGGGACAGAAGACGCTCTCGAAGATTCCGTGGCGGCGGAACTTGTTCCCAAGGAGCAACATGGCATGGCGTTCGGCACGCTAGCCGCGGTCAATGCCGTGGGCGATTTTCTTTCGAGCCTTCTCGTGGGATCATTCTGGAGCGTTTTTTCCGTGCAAGCGGCCTTCGCGACTTCCGCGGTATTGTCTTTCGCAGGGGCAGTTCTCATTCTTCGGCTTCGCAAATAAACGATTGTTTCCGCGTATGGGGAGAAGCGCGAGATCTATTCATGCGGAGGAAGTTGAGCTGGCCATTCGGTCACGGCAATCCCGCCGCCGGGTTCCAGTTCAATGGCAGGGGCATAAAGTCCGATATATTGACGCCGCCACCAAGCGTCCGTCTGCCTTTTTTCCGCCATGGAAGTGAACCAATATTGCCAAATGACCGCGCGAACCTGGCGCGGCGGCGCTTGCGGAAAAGGATTGCCGGCGAAAAGCGCAAGGACGTCTGGATCATTCGAAAGCAGCTTGTGTTCGGTGCGCAAGACGAGGGGATTATCGCGCCACTCGCCGAGCGAGGCGAACCACAAGTTCCAATCGAAACGCGGCTGATAAGGCGCGTAGATGCGAGGCGCTTTGTCCACATCCTGCGGTTTGTGGCGGAACGGATACGGGGTCCACGTCCTGCCATCGTTCGAACCTTGAAACTCGATTTCGTAGCGGCCGCGCGTCATCACGGCAAAAAGTCCGTAGCGATTGGCGATGCGGAAAGGGTCGAGCAGAGATACGGGTGTGGTTGGAAATGGGACTGCGGAAACCATCCAGACCATTTGGACGGTGGTGGCGTAGAAGATCCAGATCATAAAGAAAGCGACGAGGGAGATTCGAAACGGAGAGAGCGCGGAACGAAGCTTTTCCCATTTTGCGCGGAGGCTGTCGTTCTTCGCAGCGGGCTCGTTCGAAGATGATATGGAAGAGGCATCCAAAATGGAGAGGGCGTCGGCGCCGAGTGCGGTCGGTTGTGCCGCAGCCGCTGTCGTGCGGTCGAGGAGCGGCTTTTTCCATTTCGCGGGAACGAACGGCATGAGGAACCGGTCGTCGAGAAGCAAAAATCCAAGCATGAGGACAAGGTAGTTCAGAAAAGTGTAGTTCGCGGTGAGGATGATGCCGATTTGCCAGGGAGTGACGACGAAGAAAAGCGCGATGCGAACCCAGCGCGGAAAGAAAGTCGTCCAGATCAATCCCAGCTCGAGCGCGAGGGTAAAGAAAGCCGTAGAGGCGTGGAACCAGTGCGGGAAATGCTGGACGTACCAGCCGATCCAGGTCGGAAGCGGGCCGTTCTGGTAATACTCATCGAGGGCGGTGAAGTTTCGCCACTCCGGATCGCCGCCCATGATTTTCGCCACGCCAGATTCGAAGTAGATGCGGAACCATTCCCAGAGCAGAAGGAGAAACGCGGCGCGCACCGGGACGCGCGTAACGCCGAAACGTGGACGAAGTCCAGCGGGAGCAAAAAACAACGAGAGAAAACCGGCTTCGAGCAGCATTCCATCGGATTGATAACCGGAAAAGTCGCCGGCGGCGCTGACGAACGAAAGAAAACAGACAAAGCAGATTGCAAGCATTCCGCGCGGCCAAATATTGAAGACGACCAGGACAGCGGCGGCGAGCCCGACCCAGCACAGCGCCATCAGCGCGTGCGAGCCGCTCGAAAACCACAACAGGCTTGGCGCATACCAATAGCGGGCGTAACCGACCTGGTCGGCGATGTTTTTCAAATATTCTGCCGCGGGGAGAATGCCTTTGGGACCGACGAGACCGCGAATTTGAAATACCAACGAGAAAAAAGCAGAAAAATAGATCGCGCCGAGCGCGCGGAGAAAAATCCAACGGCACAGAAAGCGATCCGCCGGGCCACTGCTGGAATCAAAAAGCCAGCGAACGATGGAAGAAGGAGTCCACTCCATAGACGCGGGACATTATACCGGGCCGAAGGCGCAGGCCAATGGAATCAGACTTTGCCGCCGGCGCTCTTTCCGCGAGCGGACGGCTGGTCAAGATGCAAAGCGCACGTGCCGTCTTCGCAAAGCTCGCGGTTCCAGCGATAGCGATTACGCGCGACCCAGGAATAGAAATGTTGCGCGAGAAAATGGATGCCGGGAACGAGCAGCAACCACGCAAGAAGATTCCAACCGTGCAGCGCGAGTCCGATGCGGGCCCAGGCGTCCGCACCGGAATAAACGCGTCCGTTGAGATCGACGGCTTGCATCCAACGCATGGCTTCTTCGAGATTGACCTGCGGAAAGCGCGCGGACACGGAGGTGTCGTGGAGGTCGAGGAGTTCGATGCGGCCGCGAGGGTCCATACGGCGGACGCGGTCGACGCTCGCGCGGCACAAGCTGCAGGCGCCATCATAGAGGACTGTAAGCTTGGCCAATGTTCTCCTCGCCTTTATTAAGCGGCAGCCCGGCACGCAATTGCCGGCCACGCCGCGGCAATCTTCATTCTAACAAGCAACACGCAGTAGCCGCGGCGGAGGTTGAGGAAGGTCGAAAAGTGGCGTGTAACAGGACTACCCAAATTGGGAACAGGGCAGAGTTCCTGGTTGCAGCGGTCATCGCCGCATGCTAGCCTTGGCGAACAAAAGGCGAATTACGGGAGGCGTCCCTTTATGTCCCATTCTCTGGCCATGCGGGCTGCTGCGACAGGTTCGATTGAACCCGCGGCCGGCTCGTCACTCGAGCGTGTGCGCGAAGTTCTGGATGCTTTTGCGGCGCGAGACTTGAGTGGCGAAGTGCTGACCGCCGTGCGCTACTTCCCCGCGCGCGAGGCACAATGGGCGGAGTTCCCTGCGTGGGTTCACGCGGAACTTCGCGCGGCGTACGCGGCGAAAGGGATTCGCCAGCTATACACGCATCAGGCCATCGCGGCGGAAGCAGTGCATGACGGGAAGAGTGTTGTGGTCGTGACGCCGACTGCCTCGGGAAAAACGCTGTGCTACAACCTGCCGGTTCTCAATTCCGTTTTGGAGAATCCGGACACGCGAGCGCTTTACCTCTTCCCCACCAAGGCTCTGGCACAAGATCAACTGGCGGAACTGTACGACCTCAATCAGCGCCTCGATGACCGCTTCGGAGTTTTCACATATGACGGCGACACTCCTGCCGATGCGCGGCGGGCCATCCGCGAAAAAGGCCACGTCGTGCTTACGAATCCCGACATGCTGCACACCGGCATCCTGCCGCATCATACGCGCTGGACTCGGCTGTTCGAAAACCTTCGCTATATCGTGATCGACGAACTACACAGCTATCGCGGGGTATTCGGCAGCCATCTGTGCAACGTGCTGCGGCGAGTGAGGCGCATTGCGAATTTCTATGGAAGCGATCCGCAATTCGTTTGCTGCTCGGCCACGATTGCGAACCCGGGCGAGCTGGCGGCCAGATTGATCGAGAAGGAAGTGGATGTGCTCGACGCCAATGGGGCTCCGGCAGGCGAAAAGACATTCGTCTTCTACAATCCGCCGGTGGTGAATCGCGCGCTCGGCATTCGCCGCAGCTACATCAATGAAACGTCGCGCGTCGCGCAGGAGTTTTTGAAGCGCGATTTGCAGACTATGGTCTTCGCTAACTCACGGTTGCAGACGGAGATTCTTCTCACCTACCTGCAGCAAGCGAATCCTCATCCTCCCGGCAAGCGGGAAGCGATTCGCGGCTATCGCGGCGGATATTTGCCGAACGAGCGGCGAGAAATCGAGCGCGGCTTGCGCGATGGACGCATCCGCGGGGTGGTAAGCACGAGCGCGCTGGAGCTTGGAATCGACGTGGGCTCGCTTGACACCGTCGTGATGGCGGGATATCCCGGCTCGATCGCAGGGACGTGGCAGCGTGCTGGACGAGCGGGGCGGCGCAGCGGAAGTTCGTGCGCCGTGATGGTTGCTTCGTCTTCGCCGCTCGATCAATTCATAGTCAAGCATCCGGACTACTTTTTCGGCAATACGCCGGAGCACGCTTTCATCCAGCCGGATAATCTGGAGATTCTCATCAACCATTTGAAATGCGCGGCGTTCGAACTCCCCATCGCTCCCGGAGAACATTTTGGAGAAGTTGATGTGCCGGACCTTTGCGCGCGCCTTGCCGAAGCCGGATTCCTTCACCTTGCAGGCGATCATTATCACTGGACGCACGAAGCATACCCAGCCGACACGATCAGCCTGCGCTCGATCACCAGCGACAACTTCATTATCATCGACATCACCGGCGCACCGGATGTGATCGGCGAAGTGGATTTCCCGAGTGCGCTGATTTTCTTGCACGAAAAAGCGATCTATCTTCACGGCGGGCAGCAGTACCACGTCGAGCATCTCGACTTCAGCGAGCACAAGGCATTCGTGAAGCGGGTGGACGTCGACTACTACACGGACGCGGTCCGTTACACGCAGGTGCGTGTACTCGAAGCTACTGAAACTTCTCGTATGGCCGTTACTGCCGCGACCTCGCACTCTCACGGCGACGTTCTCGTACGCACGCAAGTCGTAGGTTTCAAGAAAATAAAATTCTTCACCAACGAAAATATCGGCGACGGAAAGCTGGAACTGCCCGAGAACGAAATGCACACGACGTCGTACTGGATTACGTTGGAGCGGCCGCTGCTCGATTCGCTTCCTTTCAGCGTCAGCGAACGGCAGAGCGGCATGTTTGGATTGCTGCACGCGCTCGCATCGGTGGCTACGCTGCTGCTCATGTGCGACGGCCGTGATCTCGGAGTCGCCATTGGCGAGCGGCCGCCCGCTCCCGGTTCCGGCGAATCCTTTGAAGAAACATCGCAAACCGAGTCGTTCCATAGCTCGGCAGTGCGAACCACTCGCGACGATTTCACGCCAGCTCATTATCGAGATGTTTCTTCCGCCAACGTAAAGGAATTCTTCGAGCCGAATCTTTATCTCTATGACGCGTATCCTGGAGGCATCGGCTTTTCCGAGCCACTCTTCCGCGCGCATGATCTGCTTGTCGAAAAAACTCGCGAATTGATCGCCGCGTGCGATTGCGAAAACGGCTGCCCATCCTGCGTTGGACCCGCCGGCGACCTCGCTCCGCGAGCCAAAGAAGCGGCTCTTGCAATCCTCGATCGGCTGTGTCGCTAAATGTCTACCTCCGTCGACAAATTTTCGCGGATCGCCGCGCTTAGGCCCGCACGCGAGGCACCGTCTCGCCCGGCAACTCTGCGGGCGCCCGACCAGGAAGATTCTCTGGCCCGTCTTCTCGGCGCTGGCGTTGCCAAGAATCATTTCGGCGAACATCTCGCCATTCGCAACTGGTTCTCCACGCCCGAATTTTCCGAACCGTCCGCGGTAACCCTCGAACTGTTGTCTCGCGCGCGCGACACTGCTCTTTCCCGCTGCACGCGTGCCGCTATCGAAGATCCTGCCCGATGGCTCTTCCTGGACACAGAAACGACGGGCCTCGCCGGTGGCACTGGCACATATCCGTTTCTTGTGGGCATCGCCTGGTGGGATGCAGGCGGACTGCAGGTCGAACAATTCTTCATGCGCGATTTCTCCGAAGAGCACTCGCTTCTTCACGAACTCGCCGCGCGCCTTGCGGAGCGGCCCGTGCTCGTCACTTTCAACGGGAAGTCCTTCGATTGGCCTTTGCTCGAAAACCGCTACACCATGACGCGCTCGATTCCGACGCCGCATCTCTCAGCGCATCTCGATTTACTTCACCCCGCACGCGCCCTTTGGAAACTGCGCCTTGGCTCCGTTCGGCTGACCGATCTCGAACGCGGCGTGCTTGACGCGCCTCGGCTCGGCTGGCATCGCGAAGACGACATCGCCTCCGTCCTTATTCCTCAATACTATTTCGATTATTTACGGGGCGGCTCTTCGGAGCCCCTCGTCGGTGTAGTTCACCACAATCAAATGGATCTGCGGGGCCTTGCCGCGCTCTTCGGCAAAATCGATTCCCTCGTCGCCTCCCCGGATCACGAACGCCTAGGAGTCGATAGCCTTGATCTCTTTGGCCTCTCGCGTTTCCTCGAACGGCGCGGCGAATCCGATCGAGCTTCAGCGGCCTGCTCGCAGGCACTAGACTCCGGTCTTCCTGCGGAATATCGGCCGCGCGCACGCCGCGAACTGGCTCTTCTCGCAAAACGCCGCGGCGATCACGCAGCTGCCGCTGAACTATGGTCGGAACTTGCCGATGATCCGCAGGACGGAGTTTTGGCTTGTGAACAACTCGCCATTCACTATGAACGCCGCGCCAGGGATCTTGTCCACGCGGTGGAATTTGCCCGACTCGGTTTGGCCAAAGCACAACGCGCACGCCTTCACTCGCGCGATCCGTATGTGGCAAGCCGTGCGCTACGCCAAGCGGAGAAATTCCTGGGTCGCATCAAGAGGTTGGAGAGCAAGAGAAAATCCATGAAACGCGGGGCGCAGGCATTGCCTCTCGTGGCTTCCGCGGCCAAACAAAGTTCTGCAGCAGGTGGATAGAATCAGCTTATGGATGTTCTGAAACGCCGGCTTTTGGCGCTTCCGGCACGCCGGGCCAACCCATCAATCGATTGATTTCGTCGAACTTGGCCCTCGTCGCACCTTCTACAGATAGGCACTCCGACGCCACGCACCGCAAGAACACTCCGCCATCCACGGTGTCAAACGAAAGAAAATTCGGCAAATTCTCAATGTTTTCTCGCTTCGCGTACTTCTTTGCGAGCAACTCTGAATACGCTTCATAGAAATGTCCCGCTTGATCCGCACTGTCCAGCCGTAAGCGCGCAACCAGAATCAGCCGTTTGGTCTGCTTCTGTTCGTAGAGGGCGTAGCGGTCTCCATCCCATCCTGCGGCAATCGGCGCAGCGGTTTCTTCTTCCAGAAATTGCTTCAGAATTTCCTTCCAGCCGAACTCACCCATTGCGTTCTCATCGATTCTTGTCCAGTCCGGGCCAAGCAGTTTGTCGAGAGCAGGCAACGCGACGGACGCGGGAGCCTTCCCTTCTTTGTAGAGTGCCGGGTGCATGATCTGCTGCGTCGAAATCGGGGGATTCGCAAAAACGGCGTTCACGCCGTCCCAGTGCGAAGTTCTCAAGATGGCCGCGGAAAATGTCAATCCGCTGAAATAAGGAAAGACGAGCGCATCTTTCAGAAATTGAGGTGCTTCTTTAAGTTTTGGTGTCTTGGACAAATCCCCCGCAAACACCGAAGGGTCGAACGGCGGCAAATCCTCGACCGAACGGCCCATGCCCTTCAACAAGTAATCGATCATCGCCGCCATGGCACTGCCTTCGAGCACCGATTCGCGCGCCATCTCGGCGTCATCGTTAGGCCGCGCCGCCTTGACCCATGACTCGATGTGAAAATGCTGGTCCTGCAGCGCGTGTGTCAATTCATGAGCCATGACTTCGCGCTGATCGTCCAGCGCAATCCAATCCGCGACATAGAATTCCTGGGCTTTGGGGTCATAGAGACCGGCAATCTGCTCGGTCAGCAGATCCACCATGAAGTGATCCAGGTCAAATCCTTTTGGAATCAATCCGAAGGCCTCCGCGCTCCGCTCCTCTCCATAGCGTTCCGCGGGATTCTTCTCGTCATCCATCTCTCGGATGACGTAGGCGTGTATCTCGTCTCGGGATCGCAAAGTCTTCTTAAGCGGCGTGAGCAGTTTGAGCCCGGTAATCTCGCTTACCTGCTGCAAAACTTCATCGGCAGTTGCGGCGAACTCGGCGTTGTCCAGCTTGGGTGAGGCCGAGGCTGGAGGCGCCGTCGATGCCTGCTGCGCGCGCAAAGAATCTGCGCTGAAAAGACACAAGGCCGCCAACAGAAAAGCGATGCGACTTGCTGCAACTCTTTTCATCATTCGTGGCATCCTCAATGCAGAATAGCAGATAACGCTTGGACGCTGTCTTCGGCAGAGGTGTGATGTGCTGTCCAACGGGAGCACGATCGTGCATCGGCGCTTTGTGATTCCCTATCCGGAACACAGCATCTTGGCGCGTCAGAGGAAGTGCCCTTTCTTGACTAGCATCGAAAAGGAGGTGGCATAACCTATGAGCTCGTTCCGAGTAGCCGGATAAACGTCTTCTAACAGGCAACGCCGAAAATTCCATCCTCCGAAATCCACAAATCGCCGTTCTGAATCCTTAACAGAATGGTAACTCTGTTATACTCTGCGCTGTTGGCGTCTAGCTCTCTCCCGAGGAAAACATGCTTCCCGGACTTCGTCTACGGCAAGCCCGTGAACGACTTGGTTTTACGTATCGCGATGTAGAACGTGCCAGTTTTGAACTTGCGGCGCGGCGGGGCCGCCCCGAATTGATTCTTCATATCAGCCGCCTGGCAGACATAGAAAACCGCGGAGTCGTTCCCGGCCTTCACAAACTCTATACCCTCGCTGTTGTCTACCATCTGAACCCGCTCGAAATCTTCCGCTGGTACGACGTGCCGATTGAAGACTGTTTCCCCGACGGCGGCGCATTTCCTGCGCCCCACACACATCTGGCCGCGCCTCCCGTTTCTCTCAGGACTCCTCTGCGATTCGATCCCTCCTTTGACCCCAAGCGAACGGAACTGCTTTCCCGCATGGTGGAACAGTGGGGCAGCCTGGAAGGCCTGCTGACGAACGGCAATTCCCGCCATCGCTATGGGTACGTGGGTCTGTCGGACCGGCGCATGGTTCCGCTGTTGCGCCCGGGCAGCGTGATTCTGGTGGACGTAACGGTTCGCCGGATCGAAGACGCCGATTGGGCCAATGAATACGACCGGCCCATGTATTTTGTGGAAGTGCGCGATGGATATCGGTGCGGATGGTTTCATCAAGACGGCGCGCGCCTTCTGATGCAGCCCCATCCTCTTTCGCGCTGTGTGCCCGAGGTTTGGCGGGTCCCCGACGAAGCCGAAGTGGTCGGCCGAGTGGTGGGTGTGGTCACCCGTCTGAACGACGCATGCAATCCTCTCCCTGGAGAATCTCAAGCAGCGCGCGGAGATTCGAGCAGAAAAGATCCTTGAGGTATTCCGGGGAACGCTCCGGCATCAGAACACGGTAGGCCTCCATCCGGCGCCAATGAGAAAGCGCAGTACTTAGCCCACCCGGCATTCGCTCCAGGCACTCCTCCAAGTCGGCCACCTGTCTGTCCAGCGGAGTCTCAAGCACTCGTTCGAAGATTTGTTCGTGACACATCTCCAGCGCCTGCTGAATCGCTTCGTCGGGATAGAGCGCCGCTAGTCCCGCGTGTTCATAGCGTCCACTCGAAAGATCGCGAAGCGAGGCCATGTACGCAAGCCTGGCGAATTCTCCCGGAATGCCCGCAAGCGTGGTCAGGGTGAAGTCCTGGATGATGCGGCGGTTTTGTTGGAGCTGGGTGATCATTTGGGTTCGTTAAGCGTTCCGAAGACGGAACGCTTTGAATCATTACGACCAGTACTTCCTTTTGCCCCTCATGGTTGAGCCAGGAGGGGTTCATCCATGAAGAAAAATATTTTGGTTAGCCTTGCTGTCCTTGCTTGCGCGGTCTTGATCGTACTACCTGTTAACACCTCAGGTAAACACATATCCAGTAATGGCCTCGCGGGCATTTCCTCTGCCGATTTCAGTGGCGCTCCGCTTCCGATGCCAACGCCCCCGGGACTCGCCTTCCTCGGTATCAGCGGTGCGCCTCTTCCAATGCCGACTCCCCCGGGATTTGCCGCACTCGCCGCTAGCGGAGCACCGCTCCCCATGCCGACGCCTCCAGGTCTCGCCTCCAACGGTATCAGCGGCGCTCCTCTCCCGATGCCAACCCCGCCAGGATTCGCAACACTCGGTTTGAGCGGGGCTCCTCTGCCGATGCCGACTCCACCGGGATTGTCGGCTTAAGAGAGCTATAGTTAGGAATCGTTCCGCAACTCGTCTGGAGCCAAACGGCGGCGAGTTGCGGAATCCAAATTCTAGGTGAATTTTGATTTTGTCTTCTCTCGGCGATTTTCCCCTTTGACTAGATCGGACGACTTTCTTCCCCTCAGCACCGGCCGGTGAAGTAATTCACTTATTTACCGGCAAGTTAAGACATGCTAGGATTTAATGCCGATGAGCGGCATGACTATTTCCACGGAAGGTATTTGGGCTTCCAGCATCATGGCCCAGGCGATTTTGCTGTTCTTGCTGTCCCTCAAAGGTAATTTTCGGAGACTGCCATTCTTCACGACGTACATCATCCTCAATCTTTGCGAATCCGGCTTCATTCTCGCTTTGATGTTGATTCCCGGTGTCAGTCCCGCCACCTATCGTGACCTCGCATGGATATCCGAATGTGTTACGTTACTCGCTCAAGCCTTCGCGACCATGGAAAGTTTGGGCCTTACATTGAAGCCCTATCCCGGCATCTGGGGGCTCGGATGGCGCGCTCTTGCCGCCACCACCATTTTGGTCGTCATCGTCGTGGTATCGACGAGCCACGGCCATGGAGGGTCTGAGGTGTGGTTTGAAATCAATCGAGGCTACCATCTCACATTTGCGACAGCCCTGGTGGCTTGCCTGCTCCTCATCCGTTACTATTCGATCCAAGTTCCTCTGGCTTACAAGCTCATCCTCGGCGGATTTTGTCTGAACTCCTGCATCGAAGTTGTCATAAACACGATCGTTCAAATTCTATTCCACAATGGTTACATGGTTCATCAGGCGGCCTGGCAATCGCTTACCATTCTTTCGTTCGTGACCTCGCTGGGCATTTGGATTGTCGCTCTTCGCAAAGCTTTGCCTGCCGAGGATCGGCAAGTCCCTGGGTTCACCGATTCTGCCTACGCCCGGCTTTCTCCCGAAATCAATGGGCAACTCAGCTTGCTCAACGAAAAGCTCATGCGATTGTGGAAAATGGAGGCACGCTCACATTGAATCTTCCTCTCGTACTCTTGAGTGTTTTTGCTGTGCTTCTGCTTGTCGTTCTCGTTGCGGTCCTTCGTGATCCCCGCAAGGCGGATAAGCCCGAAGTAGACGCAGGTTCTTCTGAGGAATCAGGCCGGCAACACGTCATCTATTTCCCGCAAATGCGGCAAGCGATGTCTGCGGACGACTTCGCTTTTGTTGCCTCACGAGGTTCGAACCGGTTGGCACGCAGAGTCCGCAGCGAGCGCCGCAAAGTAGCGCTGGTCTATCTGTCATACTTGCGCTTTGATTTTCTGAAGTTGTGGCGGCTGGCTCGCGTGATCGCCGCGATGTCCCCGCGGGTCGGCATATCGCAGGAAATTGCGCGGCTTCGCCTGGGCCTACTCTTTTCCCTGCGTTACGAGATGGTCCGCGTCAAGTTCTTCCTCGGCTTCTCACCTCTTCCGGAGCTTGGGTCCTTGAACGAGACGGTGAGCAGGCTGGCGATGCGGCTGGAAACGGCAATGAAGGATCTTGGCGAACGCGCTGCTCTGGCAGCGAAGCTAGCTTCATCCCTTGATGGGCGAAACCTGAACACTCCCTAAAATCCCATCTACCGCCGCCAGCAGCTCGGCGGCCTTAAAGGGTTTTTGCAAAATGCAGTTCCCGTTGCCGGTGACTTCTTCCGGTGGACGCCCCATCGGCGCAATGGCGCGCATCCAAACGCATCGTTTCGCCAAACCTGGGCGGCGCGCAAGGATCCAGTCATGCAGAATGTTGCGTCCCGCCGTGCCAGAGAGATCCAAGTCCGCCACAACCAGATCGAACTTGCGATTCTCGAGAAGGGACATCGCGTCCGCGGCGCTCTTTGCCGTTTCGACTTCGTGCTCGCGGTCCCGCAAGATAGCTCGGACCGCTTCCAACACGGACTCATCGCGGTCGATTAGCAAAATACGGCCCTCTCTCGCCTGTTCGAACGTCTGGATGGCATCGGTGGCGCTCACAGGCTTTGCCTGCTTTGAGGGCTGATAAGGCACTTCGATAGTGAACGAAGCTCCTCGCGGAGGAACATTGCGCACACGGATTGAGCCGCCGTGCTCCGTAATGATGCCGTAGCAAATACTCAGTCCAAGCCCGGTTCCCTTCCCTACCGGCTTCGTCGTGTAGAAAGGATCGAAGACTCTCGAAGCATCCTTGACGCCAGGGCCGCTGTCGGTAAATTCGATAAAGAGACTGTCTCCCTCCGCTCCCGTGCGCACCCAAAGATCGCCCTCATTCGAATGCTCCAGCATCGCATCTACAGCGTTGTTGACCATGTTCAAGAAGACCTGCTGCAGTTGATGCGGATCGGCTGACGTCAGTGGCAGGTCTGTGGCAAGTTCCAGATGCACGCGAATATGGTTCATTCTCAGGTCGTAGTCACGCAGCGCGAGCGTTTCCTCCAAGATCAGATTGAGCTGTACGGGCACGCGCTCCGGTTTGTGCTGCCGTGCGAAGCTCAGCAGGTTCTGCACGATGCGATGGGTACGCTGTGCTTGCTTGTAAAGTTTGTCCGAATACTCGATTCCTTGCGGCCCCATCTGTCCACCGGAGATGAGCAGTTGGCTGTAGCCAAGTATCGCTGTAAGGGGGTTATTGAGTTCGTGTGCCACGCCCGAAATCAACTGCCCCACGGCAGCCATCTTCTCGCTATGCAGCAGTTGCTCCTGAGTCCGTCGCAGGTTTTCGTAGGCTTGGCGCGCCTCTTCGTACAGTGTCGTGCGCTCAATGGCGCTCGAAAGCTGGCTGCCGACGGCAATCAGCAGGTTGATGTCCGCAGGCGAGAACTCTTTCGGCGTTCGGCTGCCCACAGTCAACCCGCCGATAACTCTGTCCTTCGACCAAAGCACCACGATATAGGCGGAGACAAGCTCTTCCTTGCGCTGCGCCTCGCGGAATATCGCGGGCAGTGGCAATCCTTGCGCCGAGAGAAATGTCGCGTGTACTGCCTGAATATGTTGGAGCAGCTCGGGCTTCACGGAGACGGCGGGGAAATTCCTCGCATACTCGGAGCGATGTCCCATCGCCGCGACTCGGCGTATCTTTGTCCCGGATTCGTCGAAGAGATACAGCGCGCACGCGTCCAGACTGAACAGTTCCGCCATTTGCCTCAGCGTCCGGTGAAGTGAATCGCTCAAGTCCAGCGATTCCATCAGCGTTTGCCCAATCGAGTTCAGCACAAGCAGCTCGCGGTTTCGTCGCCGGATCTCCTGCTCCGCGCGCTTTCTTTCGCTGATGTCCAGCAGAAAGCCCTGGTACGCCGTGACGTTCCCCGCCGAATCCTTCACCGCGATCGAGGACTCCAGCACCGTGCGCACTTCCCCGTCTTTCCGTTTCATCTCGAATTCGAAGTCCGCGACGGTCCCGTGTTCTTGAAGCAATTTCTTAAGCCGTTCCCGGTCCGCGGGATTCGCGTACATCGTCCCCGGGATATCCGCTCCCAGCATTTCCTCGCGGTTTTCATATCCTGTCATCCGCATCATCGCGTCGTTGAAGTCCAGGAATCGCCCTTGCGGCGTGGAGATAAAAACGCCTTCCTGCACGCTCGAAACAAGCGTGCGGTATTTTTCCTCCGCGCGTTTTCGTTCCGTGATGTCTTTCAGGACGTGCACGGTCCCCAACAAATTCCCAGCCGGATCGGTGAACGTCGAATTCGACGCCAGAAAGTATCCTTGCAACCACGGGTCCGGCTCGTCGCCTTCTCCTGCCACTCCCTCGCAATACGGGCACATCCCGTACGACAAATTCTTTCGCGTCAGCAGATCCGTCACGGCGCGTCCACCGAGCGCCTGCGAGTCCCTACCGAGCAGGTGCCCCAAACGAACGTTGCACCGCAATATTCTTCCCTGCCGGTCGTGCACCAGAATCGGATCCCCGATCGAGTCGAACGTGTACGCCCACTGCTGCTGCACCGTCGCCACTTGTTCGAACAATCGCACATTCTGCAGCGTCAGCCCCAGCAGGTTGCTAATGTTCAGCAGGTACGCAATCTCGTCTGCCTGGAACTGTTCGCTCTGCGCCGAACCAATCGCGATGACTCCGAGCGGCCCGTCCTTCCCCGGCAGCGCCAGGGTGACGACGTTGCCGATGCCGCTCTCAGCCATCCGTTGCCGGACTGCCGGATCCGGCTCGTCTTCCATTCGCACGAACCCGCAATCTTTTTGCAACAATTGCTGCGACCACGGCGCCTTCGCGGCCATCTTTTCGTATTTTGTCAAATACGCTTTCTCGAACCCGACTGACGCGTGCACCACGAGCTGCGCTTTATCCCCCTCGCCTTCCAGCAGCCGCACCAATCCGTGAGTCGCTCCCAAACTCTCCACCAGATGTGCGAGCACCCGGTCCAACACTTCCTGCACCGAAAGCGTTTGCATGCTTGCCGTCGTCAGCAGTGTAAGCCGCCGCAGCTTCTCGTTCAGCTCTACGGTTCGCGACCGCGCGCCCTCAAGCACGACCACCACCATCGCAATCCCCAACGCCACTCCCAGTAAGTGGTCAAACGCCACACGCAGCAACAAATACGACTGCTGGGTCCACAGCGTCCGGTCGATCCCATGCAATCCGCACAGCGAAAAGATTCCCCCGAGCAGTCTCACGCCGTACGCGCCTTGCGCTTTTGGCGACCTCAGCAGCACCATGCCCGCCCACAAGCACACCGCGCTCAGCAGTAGCGCCGTCCCCCACTTTACGTTCCCATACGAAGGCACGGCCCCTCGCTGAAAGTAATACGCGCCGAATAGCACGACGCCCGCGAATGGCAGAATCGGCCAACTGCGTTTCCCCGTTCCCGCAGTGAACCGCATGACGGCCCCGGCAAACAACAGCATCGCCGTCACTTCGCCCAATACGACTTCGAGCCACAGCGTCGGCATATTGCGGCTCAACATGACGACTTCACACAGCGCCGTCAGCGTGAAGACCAGCCATCCCGCAACCCACAATCGGAAATACCTGTTGATGTGATCCCGCTGGAAAATGAGGAAAAGCACCAGGAGAACGATGAACGCTGTCGCCTCGAAGAAAGCGATGCCGAGCTGGCCCTGGTTTACCAACACACTGCGCCGCCTCCCAGTTTGAGCAACCGTCCCTTCGATGCGACTAGCACTCGGTTTCTTAAGGGGGACGGTACAAAGCCTGCTTTGGTGCTTCATTCGACGCTAACATGCTGTTTTCTGAATGGGCAAGGGCACCCAACTTCCCCTGTGCTGTCCCGTATAATGGCGCTGGGGGCAAACACCCGTGGAGCTAGAACAAATACTGGTCGTCGACGACGAAGAAGCGATTCGAGAGGTCGTTTCCACCATGCTCGAATCGAAGGGCTATCGCTGCACGGCGGTAAGCAACGGCCGCGCTGCGCAGGAGCAGGTTAAGCGGACCACTCCGGATCTCGTCCTCAGCGACATGATCATGCCCGAGATGGACGGCATCAAATTGCTCGATTGGCTCCGCGAATACGACCCAGAAGTCCCCGTCATCATGGTCACGGCCATCCACGACATCTCCACGGCCTTGGAAGCCATTCGCCGGGGTGCTTACGACTACATTTTGAAGCCTTTCGAGAAGGACCAGCTCTTTCTGGGCGTCGGCCGCGCCCTTCAGCACCGCCGCCTGGTCGCCGAAAACCGCAGCTATCAGCTCAAGCTCGAGCAACAGGTCGAAGAGCGCACCGCCCAGCTCACCGGCGCGCTCGCCCAACTAGAACAGTCCTACGACGACACGCTCGAAGCCCTTGGCAGCGCCCTCGACTTGAAGGACGCCGAAACCGAAGGCCACTGCCAGCGCGTCACCGCCTTCACCATTTCTATCGCCAAGGCCATGCCCGTTCCCAATACTTACTTGCCCGTGCTGGCCCGCGCCGCCTTCCTTCACGACATCGGCAAAATGGCCATCCCCGATGGCATCCTTCGCAAGCCCGGCCCCCTCACCGACGACGAAAAGCAGATCATGCGCAAGCACTGCGAAATCGGCTACAACATGCTCATTCGCATCCCCTTTCTCCGCGATGCTGCCGAAATCGTGCTTGCTCACCAGGAGTTCTACGACGGCACCGGCTACCCGCGCGGCCTCAAAGGCGACCAGATTCCTCTCGGCGCGCGCATTTTCACCATCGCCGATTCGCTCGATGCCATGATCAGCGACCGTCCCTATCGCCGCGCACTGCCCATGTCCCACGCCTGCCAGGAAATCAAGCGTTGCGCCGAAACCCAATTCGACCCCAAGGTCGTCGAAGTTTTCCTCTCGATCCCCGAGCAGCACTGGATCGACCTACGCGAACACCTCGGCTCCCCGTTCCGCCTCGCCCATCTGCGCAATCTCTAGACCGCGCACAACCACTCATAATTTCGTAGGCCCTTACCACCACAATTTTCTGTGGCTGGCACCCTTTTACTCTCCGTTCGCAACTCACTCTGCCCAAAACAAAAAGGGAGACGAAAATCTCGCCTCCCTTCGTTGAATGGTTCTTTTGCTTCGGTTAGAACTCTAGCCGCAAGGCAAACTGCATTTGGCGCGCCCCCTCACCGGCTGTCAAGCTCAGGACTCCAAACGTGCTGCTGTTGATGTTCGTGTTTGGCGGTTGGAAATTTTCATGGTTAAACAGATTGAATGCTTCCGCGCGAAACTGCAGGTTTAGCCTCTCGGTCAACTTTATGTTCTTCAGCAGCGCCGCGTCGATTGTCCAGTAGCCGGGGCCTCGCAGATCGTTTCGGTTGCCGCTCTGTCCGGCGAGCGGGTTGGAGAATTGCCCCAGCACGGTGGTCGGATCAGCAAAGTATTGCAGCGCTCCGCTTTCGTTATGAATGCTGCCTCCCGTGCCCGCCATGCTGCCAGTCAGGACCGCAGGCGAGCCGTTCCCACCCCCAAGGTAGTTGCTGACGGGAAACGAACCCGTGGTTGTGCTCAAGGGAAAGCCCGTTCGCCATGTCCAGATTCCCGAATAACTCCAGCCCCCGACGATTCGATCCGCCCATCCCGGCATGTCCTTGCCGATATATCGGTTATGGCCGAACGGCAGATCGTATATCCAATTCGCGGACACCATGTTCGTAGCGTCAAAATCCGAGTTGGCGCGGCACGCACGCAGATTCCTCAGATCGCAGATGAGTCCCCCGGTGACCGTATTGACCACGCTTGAGAGGTCGTCGATGGAATGCGACAGCGTGTAGTTGAAGTCCATCTGCAAGCCGTTCGAGAATTTCTTACGTAAGATGACAAGCATTCCGTTGTAGCTCGACGAAGACTTGCTGGAGACATAGCCGATGCTTGCCGCCTGTGCGTCTATGCCGATGTTCGGCTGTATGAGCTCGAAATCGTTCATCGAAACGAGAAAGTCCGTGATGTCCCCATTCAGAAAATACTGGGAAAGGCTACTCTGCGCTAAAGCTAAAGAGCAAGATTCCCCAAACGCGGTTGCGCAAGGAGTTCCACCAAGCGCTGCGCTTTGAGGAACCTGATTCTCAAAGAAGGGCTCAGTCGGAATGTTAGTCGGGCTCGGCTGCACATGGGCAGCAACGTCAGCGCGAAGGGCCGTCGCGATACCGTTGAACGCTGAAATAAGCCCCTGGTTTGACGCCAGATCTTTGAAATCCACGAGTTGTGCAGCATCGGACTGCGCGAATAGCCGCCGACCCAACCTGCCGACATAATCGACCTCCAGCAACGTATTGCCAGGCAATTCGCGCTGGATGCCCATCCCGAACACATCTTCATAGGGAGTCTTAAAATTCGGATCTACTGCGTAAATGAACTGATCCTGACTGGTTCCGTAGGGAATTCCATTGCTGACAAATGGGGTCGTCGGGGCGGTGACTACAGGCGGCGTGACCGTCGCTGGCGTCGAAGTGACGCTCGTAAAGCGTGGGTCAGTCTCTAGCGAGGTCACAGGATCTGGTGAACCGAAAAGAACGCTATTCGAATTCTGGAACAGAAAACTGTTTTGGTCAGCTAGGAACGACACCGTCCCAGCGATTCGGTCATAAACAATGGAACCGCCAGCCCGGACTGTTGTCTTGCGATCTCCGAAAACGGATTTCAGCAAGCCCTCCTTGAAGGACGGGTTCCAAGCTATCCCCAGGCGCGGGCCGAAGTCCTTGTAGTCCGGTTTGTAATAACCCGTAGCATTGTTCGCAGGTCCTCCCAGGTTGTACGTTAGATTTGGGGCGGCCCCAGGACCCGATATACCCATCGCGCCATTCTGCACTCGAGCGGCAAAAAGCGTGTCCAAGCTGACGTTTGCAACCGTTTCAAAGCCATTGGCTTCGAAGGGAACCCCATAGTAGGACCAGCGCAAACCGTAGCTGATCGTCAAGTCATTGCGAACGCGCCAGTTATCGGCGAAGTAGAATTCCTCCTCGTTATAGTGGAAGTCGCGGACTGCCGTCGCGCCCGCCGGCTGGGGCTGCAATGACCTGTTGTAAATGAAATTGGTATCTTGGTCCGCATACCGGCCGAGCAGCGTGGTAAAAACGCTGTCCCACTCGTTCTGCTGTATCTGCGTCTCCAAAATGTCGCTGGGACGCAGGGGGGATCCGCTCGGTCCAAGCCCGCTGAGCGCCCCGCCAATTCCAACTCCAATGAAATTGTAAGACTCCGTCAGAGTGGTTTCTTGATGAATTGGCCTGATGTTTGCTCCGAACTGCAAGGTGTGATTCCCGTGGATCCACGTATAGTCATCGCGAATCGTGGGAACCGGAACTGTCCGGCTCTGCGTGCTAACGCCAGCTGCGAACGGCGTTGCAAACGGCCCAAACGTAAATTCGTTCGGGAATGTAGGAAACGCATTGGGTCCCGCCGGGAAATTGTTGTATTGATGCGTGATCCCGAAGGTCGCACTGTTTATGTTGTTAGCGTTGATGGTCCAGGTGTGCCCGATCACGAATGCGTAGCTCCGGTCCTCAAACAACTGCGTTGTAGGATCACCAGGGAACTGCTGCACAGTCTGGGTATCGTTCTCACGCACGAGATTGAAACGGCCGAACAGAGTTTGCTTCGAGCTGATCTTGTAGTCCACGCGCCCGACATACGTGTTGTGATCCACCACCACGGGAGCGTTGAATCGGAAGAGGCCGGTGTTGACGCCGTCGCCGCCTGTCAAATCATTCGCGGCCGGATCCTTGTCAAGTATGCTCAGCAACGCCGTGTCATCGCCAATACCGAGCGGATCAAAACCCTGAACGCTCGGGCCCGTGCTACTCGTGGCAGGCAATTGTATAACGCATGACGCAGTAGCTGGATCGTTCAGCCGAGCCGAATCGGTGCAGGCCGGGTTAGTTCCATTTATGTAGTTGATGCCACCGGCCCGCACATTCGCCAACGGGACTGTCTGCACCACAGCCTCTTGGCTAGCATCACGTCTGCCCTCATAGTTGAAAAAGAAAAATAGCCGGTCCTTCTTGATTGGGCCGCCGACATCAGCGCCGAACTGGTTTCGGGTCAACGCCGGTCTTGCTACGCCCGCGCTATTGTTGAAAAAATCGTTCGCGGCCGTTGCTGCCGTGCGATTGTATTCGTAAGCCGCTCCGTGGAAAGCGTCGGTGCCGCTCTTCGTCACCAATTGGATTTCTGCGCCGCCGCTTCGTCCATCGTACGCTTCCGCGTTTGCCGTTGTCGCGCGGAACTCTTGCACGGACTCGATTGGTGCATTCGCCACGGTCGCAAACGCAAATCCCCCCGCTTGATCGTTAACGTCGATACCGTCAATCGTGACGTTTCCTTGGTCTGTCCGCGATCCTGTGACGGCGCCCTCCTGATTCGTGTTCCCTCCAGAATTGGCCACCACACCTGCCTGTAAGCCCAGCAGCGATGCTGGTGTCTCTCGAATCAAGGAGGGCAGTTCTTCCAACGTTCGGACGTCGAGCACGTTGCCGACGCTCGCATCTGTCGTGTTCAGCGTCTCCGAAGCCGCCGCCGTCACTTCCACGGTCTGGGAGCTCTCGCCCACCTCCAGTGTCGCGTTCCGCGTGCTGGTTGTTGCGACGCCAAGGGCTACGTCGTTTAACTCCATCTTCCGAAAGCCGTCTTTCACGAAGGTTAGTTTGTACCCTTGCCCCGGCGGCACTCTCAGAAACTGGTAGCTGCCTTGATCGTTTGTCGTGGTCTCCTGATGAAAGCCCGTCTTGGCGTTATCAAGCGCAACCTGCACGCCAGTAATGGATGCTCCAGACTTGTCAAGCACCACGCCGGCTACGCCAGACACTTCCTGCGCTCTTAATGCCGGCATTGAGAAAACAAACAAGAACACCAATAAACCCGCGAAGCTCCACCAGCTCTTCCTCATGACCCCTCCAAGTATTTACACAACCCCGTTGAACGCCCACCAATGGGAAAACGTACAGGACACACCTTGGCAAATTGATTGCAAGCGCCTTGCCAGATACACACCCCCGTGAGCTCGGCAACAAAACCTTATAAATCGCTTGCGATAGGTACGTTAACAGCAGCTTGCAAGAAAAAAGGGAACTATTTTGGATTCTGTTATCTAGATTTACATAGCAGTAAGGGGCTCGGATTCTGAATTCTGTAGTTTGAATCTAAATCCCAATGGCGAGCAGTCGCTCGATGCCTTTCGCAAATCTCTCTTCAGGCACAATTAGACTGACCACCACCGTCCCCTCGGAAGGAAAATCATAGAAGTGGCCTGGATGGACGTAGACGCCCTCTGTCCCCAGCAGTTGAAGCGCAAGCTCCTCGTCCGGCCGCGTTGCGGGCACGCGAATCATCGCGTTCCAGCCTCCTTCCACCTCCAGTCGTTCGCAGCTTTTCTGCGCAGCAAGTTGTCTGTCCAGTTCGGCCAAATTCGCTCGAACGCGGGCCACCAGTTGCTTCCGAAAGTCGTGGCGCATCTCCAGCAGCACAGGCAATGCGTGTTGCACGGGCGCATTCATCGAAAGATAGGTGTCCGCGATCACTTCAAGGCGTTCCGCTGTTTGCAACTTCAACTCTTGCGGACCGCTCACAACGAGCCACGCCGCTTTCATCTGCGGCAACCCGCAAATTTTCGATAGCCCGCTCAACGTAAACGTCAGCGCTCCCGCATTCGCGGCAAACGTCGCGCCCTGCTTTTCCTTCAGCGCAAAATCCAAAAACACTTCGTCGGCAATCAACGCCAACTCGCGCGCCCCGCAAATCTCGTTCAGCTTGCACATCTCCTCCGGCTTCGCGTAGTGGCCCGTCGGATTGTTCGGGTGCACAACGATCGCCGCGCGCGTTCTCGGCGTGATCGCTTGTTCCAGCGCGTGAAAATCGATCTGCCAGCCGTAATCATAAATCAGCGGATAGCGCACCAGCCGGACATCCTGAATGTCTGCAAGAAACTCGAAGAGCGGGTAGCTCGGCTCCGGGATCAATAACTCGTCCTCGGGATCGCACAACGTTCGAAACACGTAGGAGTACGCTTCGCTCGTGCTCGTCGTTAGAAAGATCGCCTCCCTCGAAACCGCCGCGCCTCGTTCCGCGTAGTATCGCGCCACCGCTCCCCGCGCGCTTTCAAGTCCGCGGGCGTTCGGTTCGTATTTCAACGCGGCCGGATTGCTCAGCGCCTTCAGAATCGCCTGGCCGTCGTATTTGAATCCGCATTCCGTCGGATTCGAAAGTGTCAGGTCGATCAGCGGCTTCTCCGCCGCGCGATGCGCTTCCAGCGCCGCGCTCAGACGGTTCGCTTCGAGATTCCAATTTGTCCGTTTTGCAAACATTCCTCTCGTGGACATTAGCCGCCGTTGAGGGGAGGCGAGCCGCGGGGATGTCCGGCAGTGACGAATTCGGCGACGGCTTCCGCGACGCGCGTGATTTGCTGCGGGCCCAGCTCCGGGTACATGGGCAGAGAAATTACTTCTTTAGCGGCGTGTTCCGCGTGGGGAAAATCGCCGTGCTTGTGGCCGAGAGAAGCGTAGAGCGGCTGCAAGTGCAGAGGGATGGGATAGTAGACAGCGCTGCCGATGTTTTGCGCGCTCAAAGCTTTTTGCAACGCGTCGCGCCGCTCGACACGAATCGTGTATTGGTGAAAAACGTGTTCGTAATTCTCGGGAACGAGCGGCGGCGCAATTCCCGGAATGCCGAGGAGCATTTTTGAGTAAGCCCCGGCGTTCGCCTGGCGCGCGCGCTGCCACTCCGGCAAATGGCGCAGTTTTACGCGAAGAATCGCGGCCTGAATCTCGTCCAGCCTGCTATTCCATCCGGGCTCGCTGCTGACGTATTTGGCGGATTGGCCGTGATTGCGCAAGTTTCGCAATCGCGCGGCGAGATCGCTCGAGTTGGTCACGATCATTCCGGCGTCGCCGTACGCTCCCAAATTCTTCGTAGGATAAAAACTCAGGCAGGCGACGTCGCCGAGCGAGCCGGTCTTGCGCCCTTTGTATGTCGCGCCGATGGCTTGGGCGTTGTCTTCGATCACGCGCAAATTCTTTTCGCGCGCAAAATTCACAATCGGGTCCATGTCGGCGGCGAGGCCATACAGATGGACGGCGATGATCGCTTTCGTTTTTGGAGTGATGTTCCGCGCGAGGCCGGAAGGATCGAGATTGTAAGTCTCTGGGCGAATGTCCGCGAAAACGGGTTTTGCGCCGATGGCGCTGACGGCACTGCCCGTGGCTACAAACGTAAAAGGCGGAATGATAACTTCGTCGCCGGCCTGAACCCCGCAGGCGCGCAGCGCGAGAATCAGCGCGTCCGTTCCGGAAGCAACGCCGATTCCGTGAGCGGCGCCGCAAAGCTGAGCGACTTCCGCTTCGAGCGCGGCGCCTTCGTTGCCAAGAATAAACTGTTGCGAGGCGAGCACTCTTTCAACGGCTGCGCGAATTTCATGGCCGATGGCGGCGTATTGCGCTGCAAGATCCAGTTGCGGCACCGCAGCGGATTCGGAAGTGGTTTGCGTTGGGGCAGTCATGGTTTGGGATGGTCCATTCATTTGCCGAAATAAAGAAGAGCGAGCAGGAAAATCCAGAGACCATCGAGGAAGTGCCAGTAATAAGAAGCCACTTGCGCAGCCACTGGCCGAGGAACTCTGGAATACTCGAACTTCCGAAAAGCCACATAGAGCAAGCCGCAGATGCCGCCGGTAAGATGGAGTCCGTGAAGTCCTGTAAAAATATAAAAAAAACTGCTGGCCTGATTGGTGGCCACATAAAGCCCTTCGTCGACGAGCTGGCGCCAGGCGATGAGTTGGCCAATCAAAAAGAGAACGCCGAGACCGGTGGCCACCATCCATATTTTGCGAAACCGATGCAAGTCGCCTGAAGCGAGCTTTCGCCGCGCCCACTCGATGACCACACTGCTCGCAATGAGCACCACGGTGTTAAACCAAACGATGGAAGGCAAACGCAGCGGGACCCATTTCGTGTTTGTGGCGCGAAGAAAAATGAAGGCGCTGACCATGGCCATGAAGAACATGAAAATGGAGACCATGAGCAGCAAGATGGCCGTGGCGTGGCGGCGCGTAGCAGGAGGATTTGGCCGGCGAGGCTTGCCGGCATCATCGCTGTCGCCGCCTCCCGTGGGCGGGCCATCATTCCCTCCCCCGCCGCCACCGATGTCCTCGATGATGAGCTCGATGTCGTTGACTAAAGTTGTGCCCGGCATGCGATCCCTTTCTAGATTTCCTTTGCAGCTGCGCTAGCCGCTTGTTTTCCAAGCAACGCGGATTCCGTGGAAGCAGGAGCAGCATTTTGCATGACGAAATCCGTGGAAGTAGCTTGCGCGGCAAACTCGTAAGCGCCGCGAAAGACGACCGGTTCTCGCGGGCCAAAATTGCCGCGAGGCGGCGGAGAAGAAACGCTCCACTCGAGCGTCGTGGCGCGCCACGGATTGCGGTTTTCGATCTCGTCGGCGCGCCAAAGAGTCCAAACAAAATTGAAGAGGAAAAGAACTTGCGCGGCGACGGTGAGAATCGTGGCGAAGGTAATGAAGGAGCCGAGCGACGCGCCGAAAGATGCGCCGAAAGACGTGGCGATCGCAGCGACGGACTGCGGATCGGCAGCACGGCCGTGCGCCATCAAGCCGAGCCAGTGCATGGGCATGAAGACGCAGTAGACACCGGCAAAAGTGATCCAGAAGTGCAATTTGCCGAGCGGCTCGTTGAGGCGGCGACCAAACATTTTTGGAAACCAGAAAAAGAGCGCGCCCAAAATGGCGAAGGTCGCGGCAACGCCCATCACCAGGTGAAAGTGGCCGGTGACGAAATCGTCGCCGAGGGCAGCGCCGCCAAAATCGCTGCGCGCGAGGAAAAGCCCGGAAACGCCGCCCGAGAGAAAGAGCGAAACGAAACCGGGGGCGAAGAGCATGGCGGTGTTGAGCTGAATCCTGGCCTTCCATAAAGTGCCAAACCAACTGACCAAAAGAATAGATGCGGGCAAGCCAAGGGAGGAAGCAAGAAGCGAGAAAACCAGAGGAGACCAGGGATTGAGGCCGCTCGAAAACATGTGCTCGCCCCAGATGCAAAAGCCGAAGAGGCCGACACCGCAAAGCGCGAGAACCGCGGCGCGCTCCGCCCAGACGGGTTTCCGCGAAAACGTGGAGAGCAAGTGCGAGACGATTCCGAAGCATGGAAGTATCGCGACGTAAACTTCGGCCTGCGCGAAGAACCAGAAGAGGCGCTGCCAAAGGGATAGCAGAGTGGATTGCGCGACGGGAGCAGGCTGCCGCGAGAGAAAAGCCAGCGGAGAGAAAAACTGCGTGGCGAGAATGCGATCCGAAAGAAGAAGAGCGCAGGTCGCCAGCAGGATGCTGAAGATCAACATGCTGAGAATCGCGTTGATGAGCCAAGCCCAAACGGTGAGCGGCAGACGCGGAAGAGTCATGCCTTTGGCACGCAGGTCGAGCGCGGTGACTGTGAAGTTGATGGAGGTGAGCAAAGCCGCAAAGCAGAAAAGCGCGACGCTGGCGGTCCAAAGGGTTAGACCCGCGGTGAGCGGAACGAAGAATGCCGAGGTGATGCCGACAAGCGAAGCCACAGTGGCCCAAAAGGAAAAAAGATTCAGGAGCGGAAAGGCCATTTCGCGCGCGCCGACTTGGAGAGGCAGGAAATAGTTGCCGAAACCGGCTTGCGGTGCGGCGGTAAGAACGAAAAAAACCATGAGCGAGCCGTGGAACATAGTGAGCGCGGCGTAACGCTCGGGCGTAGCACCGAATCCCGAAAGAAACGGAATCTGGACGGCGGGCCAAACAAGATGGATGCGCATCAAGAGGGAGAGGAAGACTCCCACGAGAACGCTGGCGAGAGCGAGCCACAAGTAGCGCAAACCGATGACTTTGTGATCGGTGTTGAAGATGGTGCGAGCAAGAAGGCCGGGAGAAGGAATTGCCGAAGCTGCGCCGCCAGTGTCGAACGAGGCCATGGAAAGAGCCACTATACGCCAGGTGGCTTGAGCCGGAAAGCGGCGGCGGGAGGATAGCCAGGATTGGCTGTCCCACACTGGTTGCCGCGGAAAGCGGCGGAGATGTGTGGTAACTGGAGAAACGGGTGGCGTGACTGGTGAGTGGTGATTGGTGACTGGTGGAAGAGGGGAACGAGTCGCGGCTGGCATCGCGAGCGCGCTTCGACCTGAAGCCTAGACGAGCGGATGGAGATAGCGGGTTGATTAGAAGCGTCGAAGGGGGTACGTACCCCGGGTGTTTCTGCGAAAGAGTGCGGAAAACATTGAATTTGAAGGAGTTACTGGAATACGCTGCGCAAAAGAGTGCGCAAGAGTATGAAAATAAATGATTTAACTTTTGCATCCCTCGAAAAAGAGTGAACAGTCGGAGAGCGGAGGGCGATGGGCTGGGGTTCGACGGAAGGAGCGCGATTTTCACGGGCAATGGTAGCATGGAAATTATATTCTGTCAATAGATATCTTAATGGTACTAGTTTCGAACGGCGAAGCATGGTACTCGGGGGTCTCCGGCGATGCAAAGAGAAGAAAAGAAAGAAGTAAGAGCGGAAAAAAGTGGCACGCAACGTGCGTTGAGACGATTTGTGGGAATTTTGTTCAGGTGTTTTTCAAGGAAGTCGAGCGGCCTGGCGGATTGGCGCTTGCAGAATCGAAGAAGCGGGTCCGATATGAGTCCCTGTTGCCAACAATCCATCCAGGGGCAGGGACTGGCTGCGAGCAACCTCTTATCGGGCGGCGCGTCTTAGACGAGACAGGCGAATTTACGCTAACAATTGGAAACGAGGCATTATGTTCCCGGCGTGTGCGCTTTCAAGACGCTGGCGAGGATTGCTTGCTTAGGCTCCGCCGCGAGCTGGCCTTTTTCGGGAATCATCCTCCGAACACACTTTACGGTGTCGGGGAGACGAACTTGGACGACTATCGAAGCTCTCACACAACAAAGGCGTGGGGTTACCCTTACAAGCCAGAGGTTTCGCGGGACGCCTAGTTCGGCTGCGGGCTGGCGGGGTGCATCACGGATGCAAACCATTGCTCCAAATCAGAAGCGGCTCGAAACGTCTTGGAGTTGATCTTCCAAGGAATGGTGGCCCAGAACACGGTTGCACTGTTCGTTACACTGTCAACACACATGCGGTCCTCGGCATTTGCGGTTGGTCTGCTTAACCACAAAACGGTTCCGTCATCCGTTTCTTCCACGTCAGCGAAACCATTCTTGCGAGCGATGTCTTGAAATGCTTTAAGCTTGTTCATACGTGATTTCAGTTTACGCACATTCACGCGACGCGGCCGGTTATGTTTCAAGGTGTTTCGAGCAGGCTAGCCGCCCGGCGCACGGGTTAGTCGAGGACCAGAAGCTCTTACTGCCGGTAGGCCGGCAGTGCACCGCGTCTCAAAAGCCGGCCGTCCCCGTGCTTGGCACGGGCATACGAAAATAATTACTTCAAACAACCGGCCTTAACGTTACTTGCCAGCAAATCAAACGGAGCCATGTCAAGCGGGTAGTTTATATTCGGGTTGGCACCGGAATCCTGCGTCAGAACCTCGGACCATGCCGCCCTCGCGTCGCTGGCAGCCGCCGCACTATTGCGAAGGACGAATTCATTAAGGCATACGCCAAATGTCCAAGCGTCTTTCTTACTTTGGTCGAGCTTCCAGCAGATTTGCGCTGCGTCCGCTGTCGGATTTAGCAAAAGCAAAATATTTCTAGCTGCGTCGTCAGTAAGAGCCGCGGCCCACCATAAGTTCAGGTTCATTGATCTGCCTCGGGCTCCATAGCCCATTGTAGCCATCCATCGAGCTGCGTTACTTCAATACTCATTCTTTGTCCGGATACGCGACTCACCGTCCACTGGGCGGAAATCGGAATCGCCTGAGAATCTCTGCATGGCTTCGGTGTCCCGACTCATAGCCGGACGGGCCGTTTCTTTGCACTGCGCTCCACGGATTCCGCGATGTGGTCGTCAATTATCTTGATTTCGAGAGCCAAGAGGGTATTCGAGGGGTCTCTCAAATATTGCTCGAACAAACGGTTCCTCTTGGCTTTCAATTCTTCACGTTTCTTCCGCACATCAACCGCGGTCTCGCGAAGGTCGATCATTGTTTTCCTGCCGCTGCCGTTGACGCGTTGCTTTCGCGGAAACTATCGATGGCTGCCGCTGGCGTATCATAAACCTCGAAAATGGTCAGCAATCTTGTTATTTGCAGGACTTCGCGGAACTTGCGCCCCAAGGCGCAGAGCCGTATCGACGCTCCCTGATTCTTTGCAGTGACATACGCCGCAACCAGGATGCCTAGCCCCGCGCTGTCGATGTATGTGACGTTCGACATGTTCAAGACGACTTTCTTCTTTCCCGCCGTCATAAGGCCCTTCACTGCCTCGCGCAGGGCGGCGCTCTCTTCCCCAAGTACAATGCGGCCATTCAATCCAACGACCGACACTCCGTCAGCTTCTTGAATTGTTACTTCGACGCTCATAAATCCTACCCCTTTCAGGACTATACGCTTTTCGTTCGTCCAAGTATGCTGTCCGCGTCGTCTTTCGCCTCTATGCTAATGAACGACTGACCGGGACTTGACCATCCTGGGTCATGCCGATTAAACATTGGATCCAATTTGCCCAATGGAGCTGCCGCGTGAATAGTCCTGCGTATTTTGAAATCCAGGTTGACGAACCTGAACGAGCTATTGGTTTTTGCGCAGCGGTCTTCGGATGGGAATTTACGAAAGTGACGGGGCTGCCGATCGACTACTGGCGGATTCAGGCTGAAGACATGCGCGGGGGACTCCTGAAGCGCCCCGCTATTGCGCCGCCCCCGCGGAGCGGCACGAACGCATACGTGTGCTCCATGCAAGTGACCGACTTCGATGGAGCTGCACTCGCAATCTTGAAAAACGGCGGCCAAGTGGCACTTGAGAAGTTTGCGGTTCCTGGCACCTGCTGGCAGGGCTACTTCCTTGATCCCGAGGGCAATACGTTTGGATTATTTCGGGTCGACGAAAGCGCGAAATAGAAACGCCTGTTCAGTGAAGGACTCTCTTCATCGTAGCGGTTCTGCCTGACGCTTTTTGCTGTTTCGCAGATAACTCAGTTTTGTTTTCCTCTTTGCCCAGTTCTCGAGAATGGTATACGGAAGCGACATTAGGAGAAGAACCCCCAAAAATTGCCAATGCGACAAGTGGTGTTCGGCGGCCCACCAGATGAGAAATCCTCCCCCGATGAGAATCGCAACCCAATTCGTGAAATGGATAACGATTGAAAACCACGGCCAACTGCCAGTCTGGTGTCTGTACGAAGTCCACCAATGAGCGGTTCTGCCGCCTTCTCTGTACATGTTTCTGAATGCTGGAAACATCGTCGCCGAGTCACGCTTGCGCTTCGACTTCCTCGCACCGGTATCGCGTTCAGGAATTTCGTGAACCAAATCTACGTCGCAGTCAGAGCAGCGGGTGAATCCAGGACGGTATTCGGTTCGGCATTCGGGGCAGAACATGACCAAGATCATATAACGCACACTATTCCGCAGGCGGTTCAGCGGGGTTGCGGGGTGGGGGCCTTCATTAATTCCACGAACATTTTGTTGAATCTTGGGAGATCGAGGTCCACTTGGATTTCGACGGGTTGGGCGCCGAGGTTGGGATTGTCTTTGTCGACCCAGGTGAGGGTGTTGCCGTAGGCGGCGCCGTGACTGATGTCGACGCTCATGTAGCGGGTGATCGTTCTGGTGATGAGGGTGGGGTCGAGCCATGCGGCGGCGGCTAGTTCATCCCACATGTAGGAACCGCTCTGGTCTTTCATGAAATATTTCACGACGTACTGCGCGGCGGGGCTGTCGCTTTTCGCGATTTCAGCGAGCATTTCCCCGGTGAACCGGGTTTTGACGGAGATGTCGACCGGAGTGCAGACAATCTTTTTCCACGGGGCTTCGAGCACGGCTTTGGCGGCTTCGGGGTCGAACCAGAAATTAAATTCATGGCGCGGGCTGCTAATGAATTCGGGATCGTCGGTTTGCGGGCTGAGGCTGCCGCCCATGAAGACGAGGCCAGCGGCGAGTTCGGCGAAATGGGGATCGATGGCGTTGGCGAGGGCCAGGTTGGTCATGGGGCCGCCCTCGTAGATGGCGACTTCGTGGGGATACTTGTGGACCATGCGGATGAGGAAGTGTGCGGCATCTTCCTCGGAGGGGCGAGTGGTGGGCTGGCCTTCGATGAGCGTGGGAATGACGTCGTGTTCGTGCCACCAGCGATCATCCCAGGCGCCGGCGAAGGCGACTTTTCCGTAGCGTGCTTGCCAGAGGAGCGCCTCTTTGCGGCGATGGACGAGCGGAAAAACGGCTCCGGGGACGACCGGAATATCGGTGCGGCCGATGAGTTCGAGCAGACGTAGAGTGTGAGCGACCTCTTCGTCGCGCCATTGGTTGCCGGTGACGACGGTGATGCCGAGGACTTGCACTTGGGGAGATTGGATGAGCGTCAACAGCGTTTGCATGTTGCTGCCGCCGGGGCCGGAACAGTCTTGATTGATGATGACTTTGCGGGGTGGCTCGGCGAAGGCCGGGATGGCGGCCAGCAACAACAATGCAGTTAAGAAGGGTAGCTTTAGATTGCTCATCGGGGCTTCACGATCTTGTGGCCAAGTTGGAGAGGGAGTGGCCGGCGAGGCGCTCGAGGATGGCGATGGGAGAGCGTTGCGGCTCGACCATGGCGGAGCGGGAGATGATGAACGTTTGTTCGAGAGCGTATTGACCTTCGAGAACGGCGTGGCTGACGCCGTCGGTGAAAACTATCCAACTGGAGTTGGGAGGAAATTCCCAGCGCTGCTTGGGGCAGGATTCGCGGAAGCGCGCGTCTTCCTTCATGGCGTTGTGGCAGCGGTGCATGAAATCGTCATAGGGAGAGCGTCGCGAGCCGGGAAGGCCGAGGGCGGAAGCAAGGCTGCGAAAAGATCGCACGAAAGGATTGGAACTGCGCGGACCGGGCAAGCCGACAGTCTTGGCGAAATCCGGGCCGATAGCTTCGAAGGTCTGCGACGTATTCCAGACGCGGCTCTGCGCGGGATTGATGTTGCTGAAGAAGCGGAGGATGCGATCGCCGTTCGTGGGCCGGGTGGGAAACGCGTCGAAATGGGGCAAGTCATTGCGCGCGTGAAGGCGAGCGGGACGGCCGCGCTCCTCGAGCGGACGGAAGCTGGCGAAATCGAGTTTGGATTTTCCGGCATAGGGAACGAGAAGCTCGGCGAGAAAATTCGCGGCGCTTTGCGAATAATTCTTGAGAATGAGGCGAAGGCGTGCAGCTTCGCGCTCTTCGGACTTGGCGAGACCAGTGATGCGGTCTTCGGCGGGGCGATAGGCGATGTTTTTGTGAAGAGCGGAGGAGGTTTGCGTGCGGCCGAGAAGAAAATCGCGGTCGTCCTGGGGAATGGAAAAGGGGGGATCGGAGAAAAAGAGAATGTTGCCGGCTTCGAGTTGAGCGCAGAGAGAGCGGCCGCGAGCGGCTGATTCGGCGGGAGATGGATGAGCTGTGGGGTCGAGGTCAACCTGAACGAGCAGGCTCATGCCTGCAGAGTGCTCTGGCGAAGAAAGTTGAGAAGTGGCGGCGGACATGGGGCGCTCAGTCCATTCGGTTGATCGGACGCAAGATTTTTGTTCTGCTTACCGGCAAAAATCAAGATACAACCGGGCTAAGGAGAAAGCAAACTCGCGTGAGAAGCGAGTTGCGGAGAATGCCGCGTGGCGACAGGCTGCAAATCAGATTCGTTTAGAGATGGTCATTGCGATAGACGACGCCGCCTTTCATGACGAAGGTGACTTTCTGAGTGGCGGTGATGTCGGCGAGCGGATTGCCGGGGACGGCGACGATGTCCGCGTAATAGCCGGGCTTGAGCGTGCCGATTTGATTTCGCCAGTCGAGGAGTTTCGCGCCATTAAGCATATCGGCCTGGAGCGCACCGAGGGGAGTCATGCCGTACTGAACCATGAGAGCGATCTCGCGGGCTTGCGTGCCGTGAGGAAACGGGCCGACATCCGAGCCGACGACCATGGGAACGCCAGCGGCGAGCTGTTTGCGGAATTGCGCGGCGTGGAAGTCCTGCATTTCGTGTTCGCGCGCGGCCGCGGCGGGAGAGGCGGCGTGGTCGGCGAAATATTCGGCGATGGCGAACGTGGGAACGGCGAAGATCTGTTTTTCGTGCATGAGGCGCATTGTTTCGTCGCTGAGGTAGTAGGCGTGGTCGATGGAGGCGACGCCGGCTTCGGCGGCGTAACGCGTGCCGGGCTCGCCAGTATCGTGAACCGCGACGCGCTTGCCGACTCGCGCAGCTTCTTCGACGGCGGCGTGGAGCTCAGCTTCGGTGTATTGGAACGGAGTGATGAAGCGGCCATCGACGAGCGAATCGCGGCCGGTTTCGTAGATCTTGGTGAAGTCGGCGCCCTCTTTATATTGTTCGCGCATGGCGGAGACGATTTCGTCCGCGTTGTTGGCGTAGGTGGCGTTGGAGAGGACGTGCTGCGCGGGATTGAAGTGATTGGCGTCTTCGTGACCGCCGAGGATGTCAATGGCGTTGCCGCTGACGCGCATGCGCGGGCCGGGAATTTCGCCGCGGTTGATGGCGTTGCGGACGGCGGTGTCGGCGGAGCCGGCGCCCTCGGTACCCATGTCACGCTCGGCAGTGAAGCCAGCCATCAAATCGGCGCGAGCGGCGAGCGTCGCGGTGATGGTGCGCTGGGGGACGGATTCCTCGACGGTCTGGAGATCTTCGGCACCGGGATGAAGAAAGAGATGGACGTGGGCATCGATGAGGCCGGGCATGAGCGTGGTGTCGCCGAGGTCGAGAACTTCCGCGCCCTCTGGACGCTTGACGGAGGAGCCGACTTCGGCGATGCGATCGTCTTGCACGAGAACTTCGCCGGGAGAGAGCAGTTTTCCGGTTTCGATTTCAAGGAGGCGCGCGGCGTGGAGAACGATGGCGTGTTTGGCCGCAGGTGCCGGGGTTTGCGCGAGGACTGTCGAGAGGAATACGCAAAACAAAAATGTGAAACAAGCAGAGACGGACAGAACCAGTTTTGTTTTCATGATGGCGGAGATGATACCACCGCCAGGCGCAACGTGTTGATAGCGAGCGCGAAGCGAAGCTCAGAGTTTTTCGAAGAAGTGGGCGACCCGTTTGCCGGCGGACTGCGTGTAGTAGACGGTGACTTTGGCGGATTTGTCGGCGCCCTTTCCGATCGCTTTGGCGGAATCGGCAGTGTCGCGGCCGACGACGTGGAAAGTATGCTCCGTGCCGTCAGAGGCTTTTAGGACGACCGTCTTTCCGTCGTCGCTGACATGCGTGACCGTGCCATCGACGGCGTGCATGCCGTCCTTGCCAACTTTATCGACTTCGACGGCGGTTTCTTCTCCTCCCTTCGCGGTGTAGTGAGCGACGACTTCAGAGCCTTCTGTGAGGCCGTGGAAGGAGTCTTTGGCACCGGCGGCGGCAGCGTGGACGCCATGGACCGAAGTGTTAGCGACGAAGTGAAAGGTATGCTCAGTGCCATCCGCGGTCTTGACGGCAACGGTTTTGGAGGCCGCATCAATTTTCGTTATCGTGCCGTGAACCGCAGTGACCACGTCTTCATCTGAGCGGGCGGGAAGAGCGAGGAAAGAAGCGAGCGCGAGCAGGCAAAGGGAAATCTTGAACATGGAAGCCTCCATTCCATCGCAGAGACACAGGTTAGGCCGAGAGGGCGATACTAGCGCAAGGAGATGAGGAACTATAGAGAAAAGTTTGGTGCGGTCGAGTGGATTCGAACCACCACGGTATTGCTACCGCCAGCCCCTCAAGCTGGTGCGTCTGCCAGTTCCGCCACGACCGCACTGAGGTGAGAGTACATTCTAGCTGCGAGGCGCAAAGCCCGCAAGCAAGAGAGCTCACCGAGGAAAATCAAGGATGGCGGGCTGCACTCCACCGCCAGGCCGCAAAGTTGACCGCTCGCACTACGGTTTTTTCGGCTGAACCGGCTGCGAAGAAGCGGGTGCGCTGTTGGGCGCAGGCGCATTGCTCTGAGGAGCTGGCGCCGGAGCCAAAGGTTTTGGCGCGACAGGAGCCGATACTGGAGCCTTTTGAGGCGCGGGCTTCGAGAAATTCTCCAAAACCGAGCCGCCACTCTGCTCAACGGCCTTGTCCGTGCGAAGGACCATCGCGAAGGCGCAGACCATGAACATCACGGAGCACCACGTGGTGGCGAGCGAAAGGAGCGAGGCAGCGCCGCGCGGGCCAAAGGCGGTCTGGCTGCCAGCGCCGCCGAAGGCACCTGCCAGGTCAGCGGCTTTGCCACTCTGCAGGAGCACGACGACCATCAGAACGATGCAGTTCAAAATGAAAAAACTCTTAAGCACAATGCTCGACCAGCGAAAGCCCGCCACGATGATGGCGAAGCCGATCAAAAGAGCAATGGCCCACTTAAACCAACTTGGCATTTCTATCTCCCTGCGCAATCCCGAACAATGCTCGCGAAAGATTTCGCGTCGAGGCTCGCCCCGCCCACGAGGGCGCCGTCCAGATCTTCCTCTGCCATCAGTCCCTGAATATTGTCAGGCTTGACGCTGCCGCCATAGAGAATCCGCAACGCGGAGGCATGAGCGGCGGAAAATTTCTCCGCAGCGCATTCACGGATGAACCGGTGAACCTCGGCGGCAATCTGCGGGGTCGCCGTCTTGCCTGTGCCGATAGCCCATACAGGTTCGTATGCTATCAGAATACGGGAGAATTCATCGGGGGTCAACGAACCAGGGCCGTCGTTAAACTGAGTGCGGCAGATGTGTTCCGTGGTCCCAGCCTCGCGGTGGTGAAGCATCTCGCCAATGCATACGATAGGAGTCAAGCCGGCGGCGAGGGCGGTTTTTGTCTTCTTGGCAACGGTTTCGTCCGTTTCGCCAAAGAATTGGCGGCGTTCCGAATGGCCGATGATTACGTATTTGCAGCCGGCCTCGACCAACATTTGTGGGGAGACTTCGCCGGTGAAAGCGCCTTCCTTTTCCCAGAAGACATTCTGAGCGCCGATGGCGATTGGCGTGCCGCGAGCAGCATCGACGGAAGCGTGGATGGCGGTGAAAGGAGGACAGATGACGATGTCACATTGCGTGATTCCGTCGACGAGCATGGAAAACGAGGAGAAAAATACTTCGGCTTCCATTTGCGTTTTGAACATTTTCCAGTTGCCTGCGATGACATTGCGGCGACGAGAAGAGTAGGAGGAAGCTGCCACAGGTTTGGGCACGGACTTATTCGTCAGCGCCTCGACACCCGGAAGCTTGGCGCCGGCGAGAAATTCGAGCGAAGCGCCGCCACCGGTGGAAATGTGAGAAATCCGGGCGGCGACACCGGATTGATGAACGGCGGCGACGGAATCGCCTCCCCCAACGATGGAGGTGGCGCCGGCGGTGGTGGCGGCAGCAACCGCGCGAGCAACTTCCAGCGTGCCGTTGGCGAACGCGGGCATTTCGAAGACGCCCATCGGGCCGTTCCAGACGATAGTCTTGGCGCGAGAGATTTCGGAAGCGAAGAGAGCCGCGGTCTTGGGCCCGATGTCGAGGCCCATTTGATCCGCGGGCGTCGAGGCAATTTCCGCGGTCGTCGCCGGAGCCGTGGCTTTAAATTCAGGAGCGATCACGTGGTCGACCGGGAGGAGCAGCTTGAAATTGCGCTGTTTGGCGTCGGCAAGAATCCTGCGCGCGAGGTCGAGCTTATCGTCTTCGACGAGCGACTTCCCGATCGGCAATCCCTGCGCTTTGAAAAAGGTATAGGCCATGCCGCCGCCGATGAGCATGGCATCGGCGATTTTCATGAGGTTTTCGACGACTTCGATTTTGTCGCTGACCTTTGCACCGCCCAGAATCGCAACAAAAGGACGCGCGGGGTTGGTGAGGGCTTTTCCGAGATAGTTGAGCTCTTTTTCCATCAACAGGCCAGCGACGGACTCCTGGACAAAGCGCGTGATACCGACGACAGACGCGTGGGCGCGATGCGCGGAGCCGAAAGCGTCGCAAATAAAAACGCCATCACAAAGTGAAGCGAGCTGCTTCGAAAAAGCCTCGTCGTTTTTTTCTTCTTCCGAATGGAAGCGGACGTTTTCGAGCAACAGGATGTCGCCGTCACCCAGCGTCTTGCTCTTGGATTCAGGCACCGGACCGACACAGTCCGAGGCAAAACGAACGGACTTGCCGATAAGCGTTTCCAGTTTCTTGGCGACGGGGAATAGCGAGAACTTGGAATCGGGGCCCCCTTTGGGACGGCCGAGGTGCGAGGCGAGGATCAAACGCCCGCCTTTTTGGATGGCGAGATTGAGCGTGGGCAGCGTCTCGCGGATGCGCGTGTCGTCGGTGACGACGCCATCCTTTAGGGGGACATTGAAATCCACACGAATGAAAACTCGCTTGCCCCGGAGATCCACATCGTTGATGGTTAATTTATCCATGGATTGGTGACCCGCGCTTCAAAATTTCGCGATTCCTGGGACGAACGGGCGAAGCGTTTCGGCGACGAGCGTTCGGCACGCCGAGAAAGTACGCCTCGCCCGAACAAACGACCGATAAAATTCTAGAACTTCGCAGCCATGAACTTGATGAGGTCGCGGCAGCGGCAGGAGTAACCCCACTCGTTGTCGTACCAGGCCAAAACTTTTACGCAACGGTCGCCGACGACTTTGGTGTAGCCCGCATCGACGATGGAAGAGTGGGGGTCGCCTTTGAAATCCGCAGAGACCAGCTCTTCCTCGGTGAAGCCGAGAATGCCCTTCATGGGACCGTGGGCGGCGGCCTT
This sequence comes from Candidatus Acidiferrum sp., assembly GCA_049641765.1. Lineage (GTDB taxonomy): Bacteria > Acidobacteriota > Terriglobia > Acidiferrales > UBA7541 > Acidiferrum. Next base: position 5,688 of record JBAQJX010000060.1, on the reverse strand, counting down.
GAGAGCGCCGTTGACGGACTCCACGGTGGCGGGCTTGTCGACAAAAACGGTTACGTCGACGACGCTGACGTTGGGCGTTGGAACGCGCATTGCGTAGCCATCGAGTTTGCCCTTGAGCTCGGGGATGACGAGATGAAGGGCTTTGGCGGCTCCCGTGGAGCTGGGGATCATGTTGATGGCAGCGGCACGAGCGCGGCGCAGATCCTTGTGAGGAAGATCTAGAAGCTTCTGGTCATTCGTGTAGGAGTGAATGGTGGTCATCGTGCCGCTGTGGATGCCGAAGGTGTCCTGAAGGACCTTGGCGACGGGAGCAAGACAGTTGGTCGTGCAGGAGGCGTTGGAAACGACATTGTGTTTGACAGGATCATAGGTCTTGTCATTGACGCCCAGGACGAAGGTGGCGTCGGGGCCGTCAGAAGGTGCGGAAATCAGGACTTTCTTTACGGGAGCGCGAAGATGTTTCTTTGCATCGGCGCCCTTGGTGAAGAGGCCGGTTGACTCGACGACGATATCGGCACCGACACTGGCCCAATCAATTTCGGCAGGATCTTTCACCTTGAAGACTTTGAACGCTTTGCCCTCGACGGAAATGGAATCATCCGTGTGCGTGACGTTATGCGGAAGATTGCCGAGGATGGAGTCGTACTTGAGCAGGTGAGCGAGGGTCTTGGCGTCGGTCACATCGTTGACGGCGACGAACTGGAAATCCTTGTCGTCGAGCGCGGTGCGCATAATGTTCCGTCCGATGCGGCCGAAGCCGTTAATGCCGACCTTGATGGGCATACTACCTCCGATGGAATTTGTGAAACAGCGACGGGCTCTCCGGGGAGAAACGGCCGCAAAGTAGAACCAAAAATGCTAAGGGGTGCGCGGAGAAAAGTCAACGCGAAGCGAAGAAAGACAACTGGTCAATTTGGAGCAATCGTCGAATTGTTCGGCACGGCCGGAGATTCTTCAAATGCGGCGCACGGCGCGAGATAGCATCGCGCGGTGCGCCACGTTTTGAACCCAGGTTCGTTGTCCGCTCAGACCAGCAGCGAATCGCGGCGCTTAGAAGTGGTGCTCGCGGCGATGGTGAATGACGGTTACGAAGGTGCCAGTGTCATAGGTTGCGGAATCCCACGGCACGGTCAAAATAAAGTCCGCGAAGTCGCTGCAGCCCTTAAAGCTGACGGTAAACGAGGCGCTGGCACTAGCGCTCACGGCAAGATCGCCAAGAGAAATGGGGTAAGCCCCCGGCGGCGTGATTACAGGCTGGCAACGGTCGCCGCCAAACTGTTGGATTGTGAATCCATTGATCTGCGTGGCGTAAGCGATGCCTACGTCGCCGTTCGTAGCAGTCACGGTAAAGACGCGAGTGCCGTGCTCCTCACCCTTGCCGCTGGAGACGGCGAAGGATAGACCATATCCGGGCAACTGGGACGGATCGACAATGCCCCAATAGGCGGGCTTGGCTTGCAGCTCCGTATCGAAGGGTAGCGGCGCGTCGAGGCGGTCGATGGGGAAGCTATCGAGCCAGGTGTCATCGTCGGCAAAACCCCAGAAGGTGACGGCGCTGATCTTGCCGCGTAAGCGTCTGAGAGCGTCAAAATACTGCTTGTAGAGCCAACCTTGTTCGGCAATCAGTGAAGGCGGCACTGTGGGGGCGTAATTAGAGGTGTTGTCGCCGGCGTTGTAGACGCTGACGTCCATCTCAGTAACCTGCTGATCGAGATTCGGGAAATTCTCGTGAATGGTATCGACGGCGTGAACGATCGCATCGGCTGAAGGGTAATTGATGTCGTTGTGCATTTCGTGGCCGAGACCATCCAGAGGAATGCCGCGGCTGCGAAGGTCGCGAATGACGCTGACGAGGCAGGCCAAGCGGTTGGGATCCGTGGTGCTGTAATCGTTGATGAAGAGGAGCGTGCCTGGCGGGGCATATTGTCGCGCGGCCTTCAATGCGACGTCGATGTAGCTCTTGCCGAGCACTTGATAGAACGGTCCGTGATCTAGACAATCCGGCTGGGTTGGATCGATGGGTTCATTCACAACATCCCAGGCATAAACAGCGGTGCCGAAGTGCTGCACCTCGCTCTGGATGTGCTCCTGGATGTTCGCGGTGACTACGGCCTGATTGGCGGCGGAATTGGTGCCATCACCAGTGGCGTAGGCTGGCGTTTGTTCGCCGGTGGACCACACCAGGTTGTGCCCTCGTATGTGCATCGCGTTGCATACCGCCATGCCCACTTCGCTGTCGGCATTCTCGTAGGTGTAGGTGCCCTCAGTGGCCTCGACGGAGCTCCACTTCATGTCATTTCCCGAAGTGATGCTGGCGAAGTGTTTCGTGAGGAGCTGCAAGTGCGGACCGGAAAGGTCGGTCAAATCGACTTCGGCACCGACGCGGAAGAAGGGGTCAAGCGTTTTGAAAATGGATGGAATGTTGGTTTGGATGGTGGGCGGCGGAACATAGGTGAGCTGGAAGTCGTCGATATAGAACGAAACCAGGTCGTTGCCGGATGCCGGAACGGTCTGCAAGTAGACATAGGCCGGGCCAGAATCGTAATTATTCGCCATGTTGTAGCGCATGACGCTGATTTGGTGCCAGTTGCCATCCGCGGGAATGGAGACACCCGGGTAAGCGGTGATGCTCGGATAGCTGGTGTTGCCATCCAGAGTGGCTTGCAGGCTCATGTTAAGAATGTGGGTGGAGCCGTCGGTGGGAACGAGCATGACCCAAACGCTGAGGTTGTATACGGAGCCTACGTACATCTTGTCGCTGACATTGATTTGCGGCCCGTCGTAGTTGGCGACTCGGCCGGTAGTGAGCAGGCTATGCGTGCCGCTGTGCGCTTCGGCGGTTGAGTTGGTCAGTACGGAACTGCCTGTGCGTGAACTCCAGCCGTCCAAACCGCCATCCTCAAACGTAGATGTGATGCCGCTGTTGTCCTGCTGGCTCGGACTTGGCGGCGGAGGCGAGAGCTCGCCGACGACGACGTCATCGATGTAGAAGGAGTCGGTTGCGCTGCTGGACTGGATGTAAAGGAGCAGGCTGGAAGGCGGGCCAGGCAAATTGCTGAAGCTGAAGGTGCCCTGCACTTTGGTCCATGCGGTACTGGAGAGCGGCCCCGACGTAGCCAGGTTGCTGTAGGCGCCGGAAGCGCTGGCGCAGTTTGTCATTTTTGTGGAAAGAGTCACAGTGGGATTACTGCTATCGGGCGCGGCGAGCAAAACATACGCGGTGACCTGATAGGTCGCGCCAGCCACTACATCGTTCACGCTCAGAAGATTTAGGCTCGGCCCCATATAGGTTGCGGTGCGGTTGGCAACCAACAGGCTGCGCGCATCGACATTGGGATCGAGGATCGGCGGAACACTGTTGGCCAAGGAAGCGGATCCAAAGGGAGTCCAGCCGTCGAGCCCGCCATCGGAGAACGTGTAAGTGGCGATCGGCGTTCCGCCGGGAGGTGGGGCTGTTTCCGTGATGACGACTTCATCCAAATAAAACGATTGTGCGGTGGTAGGTCCTACCAACTGCGCGTAAAGCAGCAGGCCCGTTTCGGTGGTGCTGACGGTGTAGCTTCCACCGATCTGCACCCAGCCGGAAGCGGAAACCGGCACCTGGTAGGTTCCCACCGTGTCGTAGCACGTGCCCCCGGAACAGCTCGGATCGGTTCGTTTTATGGTGAAGTTGGCGGTGGTCGCGGCTTCACCGCTCGTGAGCATCACGTATCCCGTGATGGTGTACTGCGCTCCTGCTTGCAGCACACCGTTCAGCGAAATCGACGGGCCGCCCGAGCCGCTCGCGCTGGTGGTAGTGAGCAAACTGTAGGAACCCGAATACGCAGCGGCGGTGGTTGCAACAGGCGTGGTGGCACCATTGAAGGACGTCCAACCATCGGCCATGCCGTCTTCAAAATTGTTGGTCAGGACCGTCTGTGCGTGGACATTTCCAGCCAAGAGCAAGACACAAACAGTCAGGACAAAGCTGACGGGAGCGATGCGACGTACGAACACGAACGAGAGCAGCGAAGACAGATTGCGAAAGGAGCGAAGCATTGGCGATTCTCCTGTACGTACACGACGGCCCGAAAGAGCTTGTCGTGTACGTTAACGACGAATGGAAAGTTTAGTACATAGGTCATTTACATCCGGGGAAATCCACTTCAGCGAAGGACAGGAGTAAGCTACACCCGTTCTACAGGTGCGTGTCAAGCGGCTTATTTTTCGGATAGCGGTGAAAATCCAGAGTGACCCACGACTCTAAGAAACAGAGCTTTCGCAGGTAGCTCAAAATGTGCTTTTGCAGCTGGAGGTGCGTGAGTTGCGGCCAAATTTCGCGGTCTTTTGCTGCCATTTCATGCGCGATGGCTAGAGAGGCTCTACTCCGGGTATTGACGGATGGTGGTCACGCGATCGCCGGTGAAGCAGACAAAGATTGTTTTCGAGGGCGGCTCGCCATAGATCCAGTCTTCAATGTCGTTCCCCGCTTGGTCGCGCTCGCGTACTTTGTGATCCGGCTTGCCGATGGCAGCAATGACTTCCTCGCGATCCATCCCGACCACGGGCCGCCGTTCGGTGATGGCTTTCTTCATGGCAGGAGGCAGCGTATCGATCCATTGAACGGACGCGGAGCGCTCCCTGGAGAAATCGAGAAAGGGCGAGAGAAGCTGCTTCAAATCGTTTGGGGTCAAGTCCGGGACAGTTTTATCGAAATCGAGATAAATAGTGCTGCCCATTCCGGGCTGGAGACCTGGAGGCCCTTGCTCTTGCTGTTCGGTTGTGGTGGTGGCGGTCGGAATCCCGCTTAGTTCGATGTGAAAGCGGTCGCGCAGGCTCTTCTTACCGCGGCCGCCTCCGTTCAGATCGACAATGATTTCGCGATCCTTGAAATCGAGTTTGGTGATTTGCACTTTATCGCCGTTGTTGACGGCAGCGCCGTGCGTGGCAAGAGCACGGTCCAGCATCTCGGGATTGAGAGGCTTGCCAACATAAACAATGAAGCCTTCTTTGCCGGCAGGAAGGGACTTCGTCGCCTTGGCGAACTCGCCGGAGACATACCGGATGAGAGCGAGTTTGGAAGCCTCCTGAAGAGTAGCTGCCTTCGGCTTGCCCGAGGCTTGCGCGGGGGTTTGGGCGTCAGGGGAAGCTGAAACGGCCTCCGGGAAGAGAGGAATCTCGACTCCGGGCGGAAAGACGAATGTGTTGGGGCCGGGCGGGAGAAGCGTGTTGACACGCGGAACGTCCGCGCCAGCAAGAAGGAAGAGAGTCAGACTTACAATGAGCCGAGTTGCCATGGCAAATCTGGGATGGCCGCCCCTTGGCCAGAAGGTCTAAACCGCGACGTAATTATCGCCCAAAATCTATGATGCGGGAAATGGGAAAAACAGCCATCGGGGGAAATGCGGGAAAGGCCGCCTACCGAGAAATTACCTGGACGCCTTGGCGGTCAATGGTCACGGGGAGAACTTCAGCGCCAGCTTCAACGATAGCGGCCTCGACGCTAGAGCGGGAGTCTGGCTCGATCAAGAGGACCACGCAACCTCCACCGCCCGCACCGCAGACCTTGCCGGCCAGCGCGCCGTTGCGACATGCACCGGCTATGACGCGATCGATAGTTTTGGTGGAGATCGTGGGGAGATTGCGCTTGCGGAAAGACCACTCTTCGCGCATCAGACGTCCCGCTTCGTGCCAATCCGGCTTTTCCAT
>JBAQJX010000054.1:0-1604 GCA_049641765.1 Candidatus Acidiferrum sp. | reverse complement strand
TCAGACGGCAATTCAAGCGAATCCATTGAGGAATAAGGTCTAAGAGCATTCTGACTCCGAGTTAGTTGCAAATGAGTTACAAAAAGAATGGATATAAGACTAAATTAGTCCGATATCAGATGCAAGTAATTTTCATATAAAAGTTGTGTAATCGCCTCCGGCAAGGAGAGTCGACTACCGAGCCCCGGCTGACTCAGGGGCACTGGGCGGGCGAGCGAGGCGTGCCCGTCAGAGCGACTTAGTTGTGGGCGTCCGGAGCTTTTGCGCTGGCGTTGCCGTCCAGATAGCGTTCAAACCAATACAGTTGCCAGTTCAGGCTTTCGACCAGATGCTTGGGTTCGCCGGTGCGAGTGAGATTGTGGTTTTCGCGCGGGAAGAAAACGATCTCCGACGGAACGCCGTAATGTTGTAGCGCGCGAAACCATTGTTCGCCTTGTTCAATGGGAACGCGGAAGTCGTTGTCCGAATGGAGGATAAGCGTGGGCGTGCGGACGTTGCGCGCATACTTTAGAGGAGACGCGTCCCAGTATTGGTCGAAATCATCGAAGACGATGCCTTTGAAGTAGTCTTCGTGGCCATACGCGCCATCGCGAGTTCCATCGTCGCTGATGAAATTCGAGATTGAGCGCAAAGTGACGGCGGCCTTGAAGCGGTTGGTGTGCGAGACGATCCAGTTGGTCATGTAGCCGCCATAGCTTCCGCCGGTAACGCCCAAATCGTTGGGATCAACCCACGGATATTGTTTCAGCGCTGCGTCGACGCCTGCCATGATGTCCTGATAATCCATGCCGCCCCAGTTGTTGATCTCGCCGCGCTCGAATTTTTCTCCGTAGCCGGTGGAACCGCGCGGGTTGCAAAAGAAAACAGCCCAGCCCCTCGCGGCGTAGACCTGAAATTCGTGATACCAGTCGACGCCGAACATGCCTTCCGGACCGCCATGAATCACGAGAACCATGGGATATTTCTTGCCAGCTTGCCAACCGAGCGGCTTGACGAAGAAACCGTCGATGGCCCAGCCATCGGTGCTCTTGTAGGGCAGACGCTCGACGGGCTGGAGATCGAGTTGCGCCCACAAATCCTTGTTGAGCCACGTGAGCTGGCGCTCCCCGGAGCCGTCCAGATTTGCGATGTAAAGATCATCGAGATGCTGAAAATCGTTCGAGAGATAAACCATCTTGCCGGTGTTTACGTTGACGTCGAACGCGTGAATGCCCCGCGGGCCGGAAGTAACAGCGAAAAACGTGTGCGCAACGGGATCGGCGCGATAGATGTGCGTTTCGCCCTTCACGCCCGACGCAAAAAAGATAGCGCCAGCCGAAGGCCAGTGTACTTCCCCAGCCATCATGTCGAAGTCTTTCACAGCAAGCTGCGAAGCGTCGCCTCCTGCGGAGTCCGCCACGTAGAGCTTGGGAAATTGATGCGCCGCGGTTTGTCCCGCGAAAAGAATCTGCTTCCCATCTGGCGACCAGCGCGGACTTTCGTCCTCGAACGCGTGATCGGAAATCTTCGTGAGCGAGCCACCCTCTATGAAGGCGTCGGCTCTGTCAAGAGACACCTCGGGTTTACGATCCGCGAGGGTTCGTTTTTCTCTTCAGTTGTATGAA
>JBAQJX010000042.1:0-140229 GCA_049641765.1 Candidatus Acidiferrum sp. | reverse complement strand
GCAAGATCTGGCCGCAGGATGTGCTCAAATACTTGTTCCGCAATCACCAGATCAAATTGTTCCGCCGCCAGAGGCTTCTCGCAGACGTCGTACTCCGGATAGTGAACGGCCCGATAGCTCCGGAAAGGGTAGCGCCCCTGTGATGCTGTTCCGCTGATCTCCAGCGCATCGATTTTGGCGCAGTCGAGTGATCGAACGAACTTCTCGATTTCCGCGTTCATCACCACGCGAAGCCACTGAACCCCGCCCAGGCCGAGCAAGCGCCGCATCGCCGGATGAAACCGCTTTGGTATCAGTGCCCTGAATGCCGGGTGCATACTGGTTTCTTCAGTCCATCTCCGCTCTTTTCAAGACCTTACCCGCCACCCCACGCATATACAAAAATTCAATCTACGATTTCACTTGACAATTTAGTTACTCTGTGCTATAAATCCCTGTGCATACTCGCAGTGGACAGTTCGCTCTCAACTTTCCTGCCGCCCACCCCCTCTGCACCCTCACCGCACCCCAATCTCTAACTCCCGTAGAATCAACACATCCAAAATCGTCTGGAAGTGTTCATTCTAAACCACTTGCAAAATTCCTAAGCCGTTTAGAATGAACACTTCCAAAAAAACAGGGGGGTGGGGGGTAGTTATGGTTAACCAAATTTCTTCTCTCCCATCCCTAAATTTCATCCTGCCTAGACTCGGCCCGCAGCTCTAGACTCGATCGGTTATACTTCCTTCCATCCGCTGGAAGAAGAACAGCCCCCCGACCAGCACCGCCACAACCGCCGCCGCCGACGCAATCAGCAGCGGCCCCGGCGCCGTCCCGTGCCCCGTCAGCGACCACCGGAACCCGTCCAGCACTCCCGCCATGGGGTTGAGGCCATACAGCCACCTCCACCGGGGGGGTACCAGCGACGACGGGTACGCCACCGGCGACGCAAACATCCAAAACTGCACGAGAAACGGCACCACGTACTTCACGTCGCGGTACAGCGCGTTCAGCGCCGACATCCACAGGCCCACCCCCAGCGCCGTCAGGATTGTCAGCGCCAGCAACACCGGCAGCCACAGGGCGGCGGCCAGGCTCGGTCGAAAATGATAAATGCCCAGCACGACGCCCAGCACAACGCAGCCAATGGAAAAATCCACCAGGCCGGAGATCACCGAGGACAGCGGAAGCACCAGCCGCGGGAAAAAAACTTTCGTGATCACCCGTTGGTTATCCACCACGACAGACGTGCAGGACTGTAAAGCCGTCGCGAAATACGTCCACGGCACCAGCGAGCAAAAATAAAAAACCGGGTACGGCAGTCCGTCCGAAGGGAGCTTGGCAAGCCTCCCAAAAAAAAGCGTGAACACGCCCATCGTCAGCAGCGGTTGAATAACGACCCAGGCCACCCCAATCGCCGTTTGCTTGTAGCGAACTTTTACGTCCCGCCAGACGAAGAAATAAAGCAGCTCGCGGTAAGCCCACACTTCGCCGAGGCGCAAATCGAGCCAGCCGCGCGGCGGCTCAATGCGCACAATGGCGCCGGTGGTATGCGGCGCCGGAATAGGGGGTGCGGGTGCGGTGACCGAAGCCATCGAGTCTTCGTGAAACTCCAATAGAGTTAGATGAATCCTCAATTAGATTAGCAGAGATAGAGGCGACTCTGCGACGCAGCTAGGCCTTCCTTGCCGCGGATGGGCTCGCTAACCTCTGCCCAACGCAAATTCCGCAATCAAAAATAATCAAGCAACAGTACAAGCACAAATTCCGCGAGCAAGAATTAGAAGCAGAGGCAATCACGGCGGAGGCGGGTTTTCCTTGAGCTGTTTCAGATCTTTCTGTTCGATCTGTTGCATCATGGCTTTGCGGCGGAACAGGTAGGTGTCGAGCTGCGTGGTGATTTGGCGGGGCACGACAAGAAACTGATTGCGGATCATTTGCTCGAACGAAATCGGCCCGCGCGCGGGAACCAGATGCGTGCCCCACTGGAACATCAAACCGCCGTTCCACAGCGCGAAGCAGCCCAGAAACACGCACGCAGCCCAAAGCGCGGAGCGGCGCGTGCGGAAGGCGCGCGTAAACCGGTCGAGGAAAACGGCGAGTCCCAAAATAAAGAGCGGTGTGAGCGAAACAAAAAACCGGTTGCCGTACGAAGAGATGCCGGCCCAGTCCGGATAGGAAGCAATGAAGTAATAAAACGCGATCGCGGCCGCGAGAAAAGCAGCGCCGACGCGCGGCACGCTTCTCCAAAAAGCGAACAGGCCGATGACCGCGAAGAGCAGGACCGGAGTCCACGCGATCAAGCCGTGATCGGAAGAAAAAAGGACCGAAAGAAGAAAGGGCGACTTCCAGTACCACTGGCCGATGGGAATGTAGCCTGTCGCGAGAGGGCCGCCATAAATGATTTTGTGCGCGACAAAGGTCGGCACGAGACAGATGAGAACGACCGCAGCAAAAACAAGATGACGCGCCAAGAGCTGCGCGATTCCCGAGGGAGCAACCGCGTTTCCGGCATTTGGCGCGCCCGCGGCGGCCGAAGAACTGGTCGCGTCAACCGCAGACGTCATTCTGCTTCGGACCGCAACGGCATATTCGCGCAGCGCTTCGAAGACAAGGATGACGAAAAGCATCGCGTTGGCGTAATAGACGTTGAGCATCAACCCGCTGATGATGCCCAGCAGAACCCACTGCCCGAGCCTGCGCGAGTCGCGTGTGTCGTCCCAATACCACAAGAAAAGGGCAACGATGAACGCCGACTGCGCGTGCGACCACGAGGGATTGAAATACATGTAGACGGGAAGGGAGCTGGCCGACCAAATCGCCAGCGTGGCGATGAATGCCCAGCGCTCGTCGACGTACTTGCGCGCGAGACGAAACGAAATCAACAGCCCGAGAAAACCGTAGAACGCGGTTGCCAGCGCCATGGCGATGCGGTATGGCGAGGAAAAGCCATCCGCCGCGACGGTCGAACCCATCGCGCGCGCGGCAAGAACGCCGGCATGAGCGACGAGAAGAAATGGAGCCCACAGAATAGCAGGGCCGACGGTGAAGTGATTTTCCAGATGGCCGGTAGGCGTTCGAAACTCCGGAATGGGCTGGCCGTTTTTGTCTAGACGGCCATCGCGGAAGCTGGAGTTGGCCTCCTGGTAGTCGCGGGTGAAATCGAGATTGTGCTGGATGAGCGTGGCGCGCGCGAAAGCGTAGTAGCCGACGCCATCTCCGCGCACCCAGGGATTGAGCAGCGGGAGAGAAAGCAGGAACAGCACCAGGAAAAGGCGCTCTGCTTTGCGCGGGGCCGGCTGAGGCGAAGAGGTCAAGCGTTTCGACTCCGGGAAAACTAGGAAACCAGCACCTTCGATATGAATGGATTGCCGTATTGAAGTTTACGGCAAAAGTGAAGAAATGCGGAGGGAGGAGAAGAGCGGCCCACCGTTTGCAAAAAAAAACAAAACCGCAAGGGGTAGGCCGCGCCGGAAAAAGACAAATTCAAAGTCGTCTCTGCCCGTCAAGAGCCGCCCATCCGCCAGAAAAGTCAAAAACCGCACCCTTCACGCTTTTTGTGAAGGACGCGGCGCCCGATCCGTGCCAAACGATTAGGGGCTGCCACCCGCCGATACTCCACAGAAGTGAGCGATTTGGTTCAGGTGTTCCCGTCCGAAATTCTCGCGTTGGTGAATACGACTCTCAGTGTTTCATTGTCTGCTTTGGCTTTAAACTCTTGTAGACCTGCCTTTGTGACCATCGCGTTTCGACCGCCAAATTTGGAGGATTCCAATATCTGTTTCATGGGGATTCTCATGTCTTTTCCCGCGTTTTTGCGTTCTATGACCTTGAAGTTTTCGTACGCGATCAAGTCTGCCGCCTGTAGCAAGGTCTCTTCTTGCCAAGTTTTCGACTCGATGGACACGAATCGATCACGATTCTTTATTCCCGTATCGTTTTTCAGACTCTCGAACGTGTCCTTTAGTACCGCTCCTAGATTGCTTTGGTCATGTATAAGTGCAATCCGATCAGTGAGATATCGCTTGTCGTTCAGGAGTTTGGAATCGAAGTAGGATACAAGGTAGGTCAATAGAATAGTGTGGGCCAGATGGTCGACGCGATCCTGCTCGTCAGCTTCCGGGAACACATCGATGATGTCTTGTCTGCGTATAGTCTCAGAACTCCCGACGACCGGAAATTGGTGAAACAAGGCGACTAGCTCAGCGACGAATTCCTCTATCTCTTCTTTCGACCATCCTGCAAACATTTCCCAGTCGGAGGCGTGGAAACGAGGAATCGCTCGCCTGCCTTGGGCTTGTAGCACTTTGTTTCTTTTTTCTAAAATATTCTCCCATTTGGCCTGCATCCAAAAAAGCTGCGACCAGTGCCCGGCAAGACACGACAGTGTAATCAGATCACCGTTACCACTTTCGTCGATGTAGCCGTAAAACATAAGCGGGGGACTTTTAGTCTGCCGGTAGTACTCAAGGCCATTGAGCTCTTTTTCTTTCGCTCGTGATTAGTCTACAGGACTCCTTGCTAACTCCTGGTTATCGCGGTTGCCGGGCGAGTGGTTCTAGCCGCTTGGCCGGGCCAAAAGTATGGTGAGGATTCATTTTCTTCCTTCTCATTGCATCCATTCCTCCCGCAGATAACGAATCGCAATATTTCGCCGTGAGCGCTTTTCGAACCCCATTGACATGCTCGAAATCGCACCGTAGCATCGCCTCTACCTGCTGGCTGAGCGTTCATTCAGCTGCTCTCGAAGCGGAGGTCCTGCATGAGTCTTCGCGATTTTATTTCCAAACAGTGGATTGACGTCATCGATTGGACGGAGCCGGAAGACGGCATCCTTGCCTACCGCTATCCGATGCAAGACCGGGAAATCCAGAACGGCGGCAAACTCACGGTGCGCGAGTCACAGCTTGCCCTGTTCGTGAACGAAGGCAAAATCGCGGATGCGTTCGGCCCGGGGCTTTACACGCTGAATACGAACACGCTGCCCATCCTCACGTACCTGATGAATTGGGACAAAAAATTCCAGTCGCCCTTCAAGTCCGACGTTTATTTTTTCTCCTCGCGCATTCAGACCGACCAGCACTGGGGCACGCAGAATCCCATCACTATTCGCGACAAGGAGTTCGGCGCGGTCCGCTTGCGCGGCTTCGGAATTTATTCCTACCACATCACGGATGCGAAGGCGTTCTATTCGAAGATCAGCGGCACGCGCGATCTCTATCAGGTTGCCGAGCTCGAAGGGCAGTTGCGCAACACGATCATCGCCAAGATGACGGACGCGTTTGCCGGCAGCCAGGTGCCCTTTCTCGATATGGCCGCCAACCAGGGCGCGCTTGCGGAAAAAATCAGCGAACAGCTCAAACCCGCGTTTACGGACTACGGCCTTTCGCTCGACAGCTTCGTCGTCGAAAATCTTTCGCTTCCTGAGGAACTGCAAAAAGCGCTGGATCAGCGCATCAGCATGAACGTGCTTGGAGACATGGGCAAGTTCACGCAGTACCAAGTGGCGCAAGCGATTCCGATTGCCGCGGGGAACGAGGGCGGCGGAGGAGTGGGCATTGGCGCCGGGCTGGGCGCGGGCGTGGCGATGGGCCAGGCGATGATGGATGCCGTGAAGCAAACGACGTCTTCCACTTCGAGTTCCACCTCCGGCGGAGGTGGGGCGGCCCCCGCAGCCGCCGGCGCGGCGACGCCGGCCACAAAATTCTGCAGCGAGTGCGGCAAGCCGATTCCACGCAGCAGCAAATTCTGTCCGGAATGCGGAAAGCCCCAGGCTTAGGGTTGAGGCGGGCATGAGCGGAATCGAATGGGTTGTGGAGGCCTTCGGCTGCACATCGGAATCGCTGCGCGATCTCCGCGCGGTAGAAACACTTTTCCACGGAATGATTCGCGGGATGAAATTGCGCCCCGTTGCCGAAACACAGTGGCACCAGTTTCCGGTTACAGGCGGCATTACGGGTCTTTGCCTGCTCGCGGAATCGCACATCGCCTGCCACACGTTTCCCGAGCACAATTCGCTATGCCTGAATCTTTTCTGCTGCGTGCCACGAGCCGAATGGAATTTCGAAGCGGCGCTCCAGCAACTTTTCCATGCCGGGACAGTTTCGGTGAGGCGACTTGCGCGTCCGTACGAAGCGGCGCGGCAACAGGCGGCCGGCGATTAGAACTTGCGCGGCGGCATTTTTCGGAATCAGGTGAGCAACGGACGATGACTCAGCCCGTCTCGAACTGCCCCAATTGCGGCGCAAAAATCACGTTTCAATGGTCGAGCAGCGTGCAAACGGTGTGTCCTTATTGCAAGAGCATTCTCGTGCGGACGGACGTCGATCTGAAAAAAGTCGGGCAGGTGGCCGATCTTCCGCCGGACAGCTCGCCGATCCAGCTCAATACGGAGGGGATTTATCGCAACAAGGCGTTCGTGGTGACGGGCCGCATCCTCTATGAGTATGACCAGGGCGGCTGGAACGAATGGCACATCACAATGAACGACGGGGCCAGCGCGTGGCTCTCCGATTCGCAAAATGAATACGCAGTTTCTTTCGCCGCGAACGCGACCGGTTTGCCGGCAGCGGCGAAGATTGGAGTAGGGCAGCAATACAACTGGAGCAATCTGCTCTACACGCTGACGGTCATCACGCCGGCGCATTATCGCGGCGTCGAAGGCGAGCTGCCCTTTGCATATTGGGACAAGACGGATGTTACGTTCGCCGACTTTCGAAGCGAGACGGGCAAATTCGCGACGCTGGATTATAGCGATGACGAGCCCGCGCTCTATCTCGGCGAATTCGTCGAGTTCGAGGATCTGAAGCTGAAGAATTTGCGGCAGTTCGAGGGCTGGCGATGAGCACAGGCACACCGCCGCTCTCCAATCCGCCGAAGCCGCAAGTGAAGGCGCTGAACTGCCCGCAGTGCGGCGCTGCGATCGTTCTGCGCGCCCTGGGGAACGCGGAAACGGTCGTTTGCGCGAGCTGCCATTCGATCCTGGACGCGAAAGATCCGAACCTGCAAATCCTGCAAAAATTTCAAGTCATTACCAGTGAAGTTCCGCCGCTCATACCGCTGGGCACGCGAGGCAAGCTGCGCGGCACGGAGTATGAGGTCATCGGATTTCAGCGCCGCAGCATTACCGTCGAAGGAATTCGCTACGACTGGCACGAGTATGTGCTGTTCAATCCGTACAAGGCCATCCGTTATTTAACGGAGTACAACGGGCATTGGAACGACATCAGCGTCTGCAAGGAATTGCCAATCGTCCAGTTCTCGTCCGTAAATTATCTTGGCGAGATTTACAAACATTTTCAGACGTCGGATGCCACGACGAACTATGTGCTCGGCGAATTTCCATGGCAGGTGCGCGTCGGCGAACACGCAACCGTAACGGAATACGTCAAACCGCCGCGCGTGATGGCGTCGGAGAAAATGGCGAATGAAGTGACGTGGTCGCTCGGCGAATATATGTACGGCGTGGACATCTGGAAATCGTTCAACCTGCCGGGGAGCGCGCCCGAAGCGATCGGCGTTTATGAAAATGAGCCGTCGCCAGTGAACGAAAACGTGAAAGGAATCTGGAGCGCGTTTCTCGCTTTTGCGTTGCTGCTTCTGGTTTCGATGGCCGTATTCGATCTTCTGGCGTCCAAGGCAACGGTCTTCGATTCGAGTTACACGTTGAATGTGGGCGAGCCGAAAGGCGAAGCGTCGTTCGTGACGGATGTCTTCAATCTGGAGGGACGAACGTCGAACGTGAAGGTCTCGACTTCGGCAAACGTAAATAATTCGTGGATCTATATCAACTATGCGCTGATCAACCAGGATTCGGGCCAGGCGTGGGATTTCGGGCGCGAAGTCAGCTACTACTATGGCCGTGACAGCGACGGCGATTGGAGCGAAGGGAGCAAGGACGACAGCGTCGTGATTCCCAGCGTTCCATCGGGACATTACTATTTGCGGATCGAGCCGGAGGTCGATGCCAGACACGCACCGATCACCTACACGGTCGAAGTGAAGCGAGACGTGACGGTGCCAGGACTGTTCGGCGTTGCGTTTCTGGCGTTGCTGATTCCGGCGATTGCGATTACATGGCGCTCGCTCAGTTTCGAACGCGCGCGATGGGCCGAGAGCGATCATCCGCCGATTCAATTTGGAAATTCGGAGTAAGACATGTTCAAAAAAATCTATCTCGCGTACGGATTGCTGGTTCTGGGAAGCACGGGCTTTGCCCAGTATCGCGGTTGGAGTCTCGACAGGATCAGCCAATTGAAGAATGTTCCGAGGTCCGTTCGCGACAATCCCGGCTCCTATCGTTCCGTTTACGGTTTCTATCACCACTACACTGGAGGTAAATAAGATGAACCTCGTTCCGCTCGGCAACGTCATCGCAGCGCTCGCGTTTGCGTTTCTCGGCATGCTGATTTTCATCATCGCGTTCGTGGTGATGGATAAGCTCACGCCGTACCATCTTTGGAAGGAAATCGTGCAGGAACACAACATGGCGCTGGCGATTCTGGTTGGGGCCATGTCGATCGGCATTTGCATCATCATCGCCGCCGCAATTCATTAGGTTATGGGCATACTGCTCTTCATCTCCGTGCTGCTGGTTGCGGCTTGCGGGCTCATCTACGAACTTGTCGCCGGAACGCTGGCAAGCTACCTGGTGGGCGACAGCGTCTTCCAGTTTTCGACGATCATCGGCACATATCTTTTTGCGATGGGTATCGGCAGCGCGCTTTCACGCTATTTGAATCGCGGACTGGTCCAGAGATTTGTGTGGATCGAGTTGATGATCGGCGTGATTGGAGGTTTTTCTTCCGCCATTTTGATGCTGGCGTTCGCCTTCACCCAAGGATTCGAGCTGATTCTCTATGCCATCGTGGTGGTGATGGGCGTGCTCGTAGGGCTGGAAATTCCATTGCTCATGCGCATCGTGCGCGACCGGTACCAATTTCGCGACGTGATTGCGCACGTGCTGACGTTCGATTATCTCGGCGCGCTTGGTGCTTCGCTGCTGTTTCCGATCCTGCTCGTGCCTCGCCTGGGATTGGTTCGTTCGGCGATGCTATTTGGACTGGTGAACGCGGGCGTCGCGCTCTGGAGCACGTATTTGTTTGCGAATCAGATCGCGAACAAGCGAGTGTTTCGCGCGGCGTGTGTGATTGTGCTGCTCGGCCTGGGAATCGGTATGGCGGAAGCGCGGCACATTACGGCTACAGCCGAAGACAATATCTATGCGGACGATATTATTTTTGCGCGCGACACGCGGTATCAGCACCTCGTGCTTACGCGGTTCAAGGATGACATTCGGCTATTTCTCAACAGCCATCTGCAATTCAGCTCGCGCGACGAATATCGCTATCACGAAGCGTTGATTCATCCCGGGCTCGCCGCGATTCCTGCGCCGCGGCGCGTGCTCGTGCTGGGCGGCGGAGACGGCCTGGCGGTGCGCGAAATCCTGAAGTACCCGCAAATCGAGAACATCACACTGGTCGATCTCGATCCGGAAATGACGAAACTGTTTTCGTCGCACCCGATGCTTACGAAGATCAATAACGGCTCGCTGCTTTCGCCGCGCGTGCACGTCATCAATGCGGATGCGTTTCCGTGGGTGGATTCGAACACGGACAGCTTTGATTTCATCGTGGTCGATTTTCCGGACCCGACAAACTATTCGCTCGGAAAACTTTATACGACTGCGTTTTATCGCGCGGTCGCGCGGCACCTCAGCGCGCAAGGAATGATGGTCGTGCAGAGCACGTCGCCGATGTTTGCGCGGGATTCTTTTTGGTGCATCGCGCAAACGATCAAGCAGGTGGGTCTCCAAACGTATCCTTATCACGTTTATGTGCCGTCGTTTGGAGAATGGGGATTTGTTCTCGCCTCGTTTCATGATTACAGACCGCCCACTTCGCTGCCGAGCGGGCTGCGTTTTGTGAGTGTCGAAGGATTGCCCTCACTGTTTCAATTTCCGCCGGACATGTCTCCGCTGGCCATGCCGCCGAATCAACTGAACACGCAGGTGCTGGTGAGAACTTACGAGAACGACTGGAAGGACATCAGTCATTGAAGGTTGGACGCCGCAAATTTCTTCGCGCAGGCAGCGCGGCCCTCGTAGGACTTTCACTCAAGACAGACCGCCCGATTGCCGGATCGTTCGTGAACGATTCGTTTCAAATGGGCCACAGGCTGCGCGACCGCGCGACATTCACGCCGGCGAAACGCGTCGAGAAAGTTCCCGTGGTCATCGTCGGCGGAGGAATCGCCGGGCTTAGCGCGGCGTGGCGCCTGCGAAAGCGCGGGTTCACGGATTTCGTCGTGCTGGAAATGAATCCGCAAGCAGGCGGAAACGCGCGCTGGGGCGAAAACGAAATCAGCGCGTATCCCTGGGCCGCGCACTACGTGCCCGTGCCTGGGCCGAAAGCGGAATACGTCCGCGAATTATTCGAGGATCTGGGCGTTCTGAAAAATGGGGAATGGGACGAACGCTATCTTTGTTTCGCGCCGCAAGAACGGCTTTTTCTTTATGGGCGCTGGCAAGAGGGTATTGAGCCCGCTGTCGGGCTCTCGCAAAAGGGCCGCGAACAGTTTCAGAGATTAGAAGATTTGTTTGCGAAGTTTCGCGCGAGCGGCGAGTTCACGATTCCGTTGGAGCTGGGGCGCTCGCCCAGGTTTCAGGAGCTGGATCGGATCTCTTTTTCGGACTGGCTTCAGCAACAGGGCTGCGATTCGCGGCTTGTGAACTGGTACATGAACTATGCGTGCCGCGACGATTACGGCGCACTCGCGAAAGACACCTCGGCGTGGGCGGGCATCCACTATTTTGCGTCACGGGAGGTGGAAGAGAAAGGGCCGCTCACGTGGCCCGAAGGAAACGGGTGGATTACGCGGCGCCTGCTGGAGCGCGTCGGCGAAAATGTGCGAACCAACGAAATGGTGCATCACATCGCCGAAACAAAACGCGGCTATAGCGTTTTTTGCGGGGATACGGAGTTTCAAGCGGAATTTGTGATTTTTGCCGCGCCGACGTTTCTCGCGCCGTACTTGCTGGATAGATTTCCGCGTCTGAATGATTTTATCTATTCGCCGTGGCTGACCGCGAACTTGACCCTCGAGCGGTTGCCTGATTCGCGCGGCGCGGAGCCAACGTGGGATACAGTATTTCTCGATTCGCCGACGCTTGGCTACGTTGACGACACGCATCAAAGCGTTCGAACGCACATCGAGCGCACCGTGTGGACATTTTATTGGTCGCTCGTCGACGGCACGCCCGCTGAGAATCGCCGGCTGCTCCTGGAAAAAGACTGGAATTATTGGAAGGAAGCGATTCTTCAGGATCTCGAGCGCGTTCACTCGGACGTTCGCCAGTGCGTTTCGCGCATCGACGTCATGCGCATGGGACACGCCATGATTCGTCCGGCGGTCGGCTCGGTTTTTTCCGAGGAGCGGCTTCGCCTCGCTCGGCCGAGCCGCAATTCGCGGCTGCTCTTCGCGAACTCCGATCTGAGCAGCATTTCCATTTTCGAGGAAGCGCAATACCACGGCGTCATCGCAGCGCAAACCGTGCTTGAACGGCTTCGCGGTCATCGCTAGAACTGCCTGCCGCGAAATCGCCATTCCGAGCGAGGAATCCCGACGCAAAAATGTGCATCCAATCCGAATAGACGTGCGTACTATATATGTGAGCCTTTGAGAGGCTCGTTGAGAAGGTGGAATGCTGCTTCGAACCAAGCCCGAGCTGACTTACGCAGACGTTACTCCCAAGGAGATCTATTTTAATCGGCGCAAATTCCTACAGGCGATGGGCGTTGCCGGAGTGGCCACGCTCGCGGGAAAAAATCTGCTAAAACTTGTCTCGCCGTCGCGAAGTGTTTACGCCGGCGAAAAGTTTCCGAATCTCATCAAGAGTCCGTTTAGCACGACCGAGAAGCTCACTCCTTTCGAAGACGTGACGCACTACAATAACTTCTACGAATTTGGCGTCGATAAAGACGCTCCCGCCAAGAACGCGCAGAAGTTCCGCACGTCTCCGTGGACGGTTTCGGTGGAAGGCGAAGTCAAAACCAAGCGCAAGTTCAGCCTCGACGAAATCCTGAAGCTTGCGCCGCTCGAGGAGCGCATCTATCGGCATCGTTGCGTCGAGGCGTGGTCGATTGTCGTCCCATGGATCGGTTTTTCGTTAAGCAACGTCTTGAAGCTCTTCGAGCCAACGCCCAAGGCGAAATACGTCGCGTTCGAATCGTTTTTCGATGCCGGAGAAATGCCGGAAGCCAGATACGCCGGGATCGAGTTTCCGTATGTCGAAGGCCTGCGCCTCGACGAAGCCATGAACCCGCTCACGCTTCTTTGCGTCGGAATGTACGGCGAGTCGCTTCCCAATCAGGATGGCGCGCCCGTCCGCCTGGTGATTCCGTGGAAGTACGGCTTCAAGAGCATCAAGTCCATCGTCAAAATAAAATTCGTCTCGAAAGAACCGCCGACCACCTGGAACCTCGCCAACTCGCACGAGTACGGTTTCTATTCCAACGTCAATCCCAACGTGGATCATCCGCGCTGGAGCCAGGCACGCGAGCGCCGCCTCGGCGAAATCTTCCGCCGCGCGACTCTCATGTTCAACGGCTATCAGGATCAGGTCGCCAGCATGTACACCGGCATGGACCTGCGGAAATATTTCTGAGGCTGACTTCCAGCGTGCCTTCCATCCTTGTCAACAAATGGACCAAGCGCTCTTTCTTTCTGGTTTGCCTTGTGCCCTTCGGCATCCTTCTTTGGGAATCATTTACCGGCAACCTCGGTCCAAATCCGGTCGAGACGCTTCAGCACACCACCGGCGATTGGACTCTTCGGTTCCTCGTTATCACTCTTTCCATCACTCCTCTCCGCAAACTTTTAAAGCTTCCCGATCTGATTCGTTTCCGGCGCATGCTTGGTCTTTTCGCATTTTTCTACGCGTGCTTGCATTTCCTCGTCTATCTCGGCCCCGACCAGAACTTCGATCTCGCCTCGATGTGGAAGGACGTTTACAAGCGCCCCTTCATCACGGTGGGATTCACGGCTTTTGTCCTGCTGATTCCCCTGGCGCTCACTTCGACCGCGGGCTGGGTTCGCCGCCTGGGAGGGCGCCGCTGGCGAATTCTTCATCGCGCGATCTACATCTGTGCGGTCTGTGGCGTGATTCATTACTACTGGATGGTGAAGTCCGCGGTATTGCGCCCGCTCGCCTACGGTGCAATCGTCGCCTTACTTCTACTTTGGCGTTTGGGCGATTGGCTGATTCGCCGAGGCCGCGCCATCCCAACACCTGCCAAGGCACAAAGCGCTTCCGCGAACGACTAATGAAAGTTTTCTGAGGTGTGATGGAACTAGTGGACGGTTGTTGCGTCGCCGGGCGTGGCCAATTCGCTGAATTCCAATCCCCAAAAATGCGGCGCCGGCGTCAAGAACTCCACGCCAATTCTTTGGCCCCGCTCGCAGGGCTCTCCCTGAAAAACCACGCGGCACTCCTGCTCTTCCAAAGTTTCCGGGTTCGTCAGAACGAGCATTTCGCCGTTGTCGATTTCGTGCTTCAAAAGCAGCAGCCCGCCGTGCGCGTTGACCACCACGGTTTCGCACGCCTCTTTGAATTTCTTTCCGTTATGCGCGCGGCCTTGCGCCTGTACGCGCATCTTGTGGAATGCCCGTCCGCTGCGTCTGTGTGTAGGAGACGTCGTCTGGTTCATACCGCCATCATCGGCTGCTTCGCGAAACAGCGTCCACTGGCCCTCGGGACAGGTGTTCTCCAAGCGCAACCGTCCGCCGCCTTAGCGAGGCGTTGCCGCAAACCTTGGTGAACGCAACGCCTATCTTTAAGGGTGAACACTGCGTACGGTGCTGTGTTCACCTTTTCCTTCTCGTTGGCGCCAGAGCACCACCGGTCCCGAGGCACTTCAAATACGCTCCACGGCTTCGTTTTCGTAATCAACTAGGCAAGTCATTCGCATGGCTGTGTCAGCTGCGGGTTCAACTTGGCAACATAATGAAACCTATGACGCGTTGGCTCATATGTCTGGTCGCCTTCCTCTCCACGGCGCAGGTTGTCGCGGCCCAAACCGATGCACAGGCAAGCCTGCCCATCCAAGCGACCGTTTGCCAGTTGGAAAATCATCCGGAGATGTATGATCGCAAACTGGTCCAAACAGAAGGGCGCATCTATTTCGGGAAGTTTGATTTCGTAATCGACGCGGATTGTGAGCCGCATTCCCAAGCCCGAGTACGGCTGGATTTTGGCGGGGACATTGTATCGCCCAGTGAATACTGGGGTATCGGCAATGTTCTTCCAAAGCAAAAAGGAATAGACGTTCGAGTCAAGGGGATTGCCATTCCTGCTGCCCGCGATGCTTTGATGGACAAGTTTGTGAATGACGTTGCCGCGACGCGTTTTCGGAAGCCGAGTGGCGATCCTTGCGGGCCAGAATGCCTCTTCTACGAAGTCTCGGCAACCGTGACAGGCATGTTCTTTTCAGGGGCCACCGGTGGCTTCGGGGTGGAGGAATGCTGCCACCTACTTGTTATAGAAAAAGTCAGAATAGTTTCTTCCAAGCGGACCAGTGTTCCCGCAGGGGGCGAATATGAATGCACGCCAGATCGATGGCAGCCCACTCCTAAGGAACTGAAAGCACTTTCGGCCATACCTGGATGTTCGCTGCGTGCGGATTTTCGAAGCTGCTATGCAATCCTCGCGAAACATTGGGGAGATTCAATCAAACCAAACGCCGGGCTAGAATACGACGGCCCTTGGACTTCACTTGACATGACGCGGTATTACAAGTTTTCCGGTGGTTTTATCTCAAAGCCCGGTCAGCCTGATTCAGCGGGGAATCCCACCTGGAACAGCGAAATGACGCCATCCAGCTCCGTTACTCGTGAAGTGTGCCATCCAACGGCGCCTCCCTGGCCAGCTTCAGATCACGTCACCTGCAGGTTCTACCGATCGGGGATGCTTGAAAACAAACAGTCCGGAATGGCTTTGCAGAAACTGCTGGACGCGGGTGATGAGGCTTGGCGTTCCTCCGATATGGCGAAGGTCGGGTGGTTAGCTTATGAGGATGCGGAAAAGCAGTGGAAACTGACGGCTTCGTCCGAAATTAAGCTCGAAAAATGCGAGCCCTGGCCCGCAGGCAAAGACGGCCAAGGGAATGAACAGCAGTGGGGCTATTGCACTTGGTTTGCGAAGGACGGCATGGAAGAGATTACGGTTCAAATGCACAAGCCCGGCTACCTGAAGGGCTCAGCCAAGAACGTGGAAAAGGTCGCGTGGATCCCGACTGAGGTTGATGTCAACCTGTGCCGCAACGAATCGGTACCGCATTGAGTCTTTGGCACGCGGGGTATATTCTTATCTTTCGTGACCTGCGCGAGTTGGCACCCCAACCGGGTAAGTCACACAGACATCATTCCCGAGATTCGGTTTAGCAGATAGGGATTAAGGACGAAAATCTCTCCTCAGGCTCGCAATTCAGCGTGTCGTTTATTACTTGCAATGTGCAAGTAATGGATTCAAACTGGATTTCGCTTTCTTTTTAAACTTGGCCTTTCTGTCCTTCAGGAGGAAGTCATGAGCAAGGTTCGAGTTCTCGTCGGCACCCGCAAAGGCGCATTCATCCTCACCGCCGACGGAAAACGCCAAAACTGGGAAGTTTCCGGCCCGCATTTTTCCGGCTGGGAGATCTATCACGTCAAGGGATCAACCGTCGATCCCAATCGCATTTTCGCATCGCAAACGAGTGGCTGGTTCGGCCAAATCATCCAGCGCTCCGATGACGGCGGCAAAACCTGGACTCAGCCGGGAACTCCTCCCGGTGAGGCTACCGCTCCTGGCGGAATGCCCAAGGGCGAGAGCAACAAATTTGTTTACGACGCCTCGCAGGAGACGGGCAAGCCGCTCACCACGCATCAGTGGTACGACGGAACGCAGCATCCCTGGGAATTCAAGCGCGTCTGGCATATCGAGCCCTCCTTCGCCGATCCCGATACCGTTTATGCGGGAGTCGAAGACGCCGCAATCTTCCGTTCCACCGACGGCGGAAAAAGCTGGAATGAACTTTCCGGTCTGCGCGGCCACGGCACGGGGCCTCGCTGGCAGCCCGGCGCAGGCGGCATGTGTCTGCACACGATTGTTTTGGATCGCAAAAATCCCAAGCGGATTTACGTGGCCATCTCCGCCGCAGGAGCGTTTCGCAGCGACGACGGCGGCGAAACCTGGCGTCCCATCAACAAAGGGCTCTACTCGAAGTACATTCCCGACCCGACCGCCGAAGTTGGCCACTGCGTCCACCGTATCGCTCTGCACCCCTCTCGTCCCGATGTTCTCTTCATGCAAAAACACTGGGACGTGATGCGCACGGACAACGCGGGCGATTCATGGACGAAAATCAGCGGAAATTTGCCCACCGATTTCGGATTCGTCATCGACGTGCACGCTCATGAGCCGGAAACCGTCTACGTCGTCCCCATCAAGAGCGACGGCGAGCATTTTCCGCTCGATGGAAAGCTGCGCGTCTACCGCAGCCGCTCCGGCGGCAACGAGTGGGAAGAACTCTCGAAAGGCTTGCCGCAGCGCGATTGCTACGTGAACGTTCTGCGCGACGCCATGGCCATCGACACGCTCGACGATTGCGGCGTCTATTTCGGCACCACCGGCGGCCAGGTGTATGTTTCGCCGGATGCGGGCAATAGCTGGTCGCCGATCGTGCACGATCTACCTGCGGTGCTTTCCGTCGAAGTTCAGACGCTGGCATGATTCGCGTTATCCTTCCGCCGCACTTGCGCGGGCTGGCGCATATCAACGGAGAGGTCGAGCTCGAAGTCGCGGGGCAAGTCACGCAGCGTTCCGTTCTCGACGCGCTCGAAGCCCGCTATCCGATGCTGAGTGGGACGATTCGCGATCACGTCACGCAGCAGCGACGGCCCTTCTTGCGATTCTTCGCGTGCGGAGAGGACCTTTCTCACGAGCAGCCCGATGCGCCGCTTCCCGATGCCGTCGTCTCGGGAATCGAGCCTCTGCTGATCCTCGGAGCAATCGCCGGCGGCTAAGCGCTCGCATTCTCATCGAAGGGAAATCGAACACGACGCGGAGCAATCGCCGCTCACGCCCAACGCGCTCGTTTCTGTTGCAGCAAATCGTTCGATTTTTCCGCCGCCTCCTTCACCAGGAATCCCATTTTCGGATGGGAAGCTTCCAAATCCACGGTCAGCCCATAACTCTTCAAGACTTCCGACGTCGTTGGCCCAATCGACGCATTCACGACTTGTTCGAACCCCGCCTTAAGCGCCTCTCCCGTTCCGTTCTGCTCGGCGATTTGAAAAAGATGGTGCACCTGGACGCCCGTCGTAAAGATGGCCACGTCAATCTGTCGCGCGATAACTGCTTCCACCGCTGCGTGCAGTGGCCTCGTATCCTCCGGCAATTCCCATTGATAAACCGGCACGCGCGTTACGCGCGCTCCCCGCGCACGCAAGCCGTCAAGCAGCTCAGGATTGGAAACGCCGTACTCCTGCACGGCAACGTTCTTGCCTCGCAAATCCAGCTTGTGCTCGTCGATCGCCCGCAAAACTTCGTGCCACGTGTTCGGCTCCGGCGCGGCTACCGTCACCGGCACTTTCCATTCGCGCAGCACGGCCAGCGGCTTCGGCCCGCGCACAATGATCGTCACCTTTTGCAGCGCTTCCAGAAATTTATCCTTGGGATGCGTGCCCTCTAGCACATTTGCAAGCGCCCGCGCTCCGGCGCCAGTCAGAAAAATCATCGCGTCAATCTTTCCCTCCATCAGGGAATCGGCAAATTGCAGAGCTTCTGAATTGGAAGAGAGCGGCACCTCGCGCATCGCCGGCGCATGCACCGCTTTGCCGCCGTACGTTTCGATCAACCGGCTCATCTCCGGCCCGCGCCGGCTTTCGAGCGTCAGGACCGTCCGTCCTTGAAAATTCGTTGCAGGCATTTAACGGAAGTCTCTTTCTTACGATACCTCTGCCGCGGCGGACGCGGGAGCGCTGGGCTTTCGTTGCACCCAGCGAATGGGCCGGTCGTGATGAGCGCAGTTTTCGGATGCGGGTTCTTCCTTTTCGTTATGCGCGCAAACTTCCAATTCCAAAACGCCGTCCACAACCCGCGTTGCAAACGTGTTTACGCAAGCGCCCAAACCTGCTGAACCGGAAGAGGAGACGACTCCGCCCGTCTCCAGATCAATCTTCCACGCGTGAAGCGGGCAAACCACAGTGGTTCCTGAAACGATTCCTTCCGCCAGCGGCCCTCCGCGATGCGGGCATCGGTTTTCGACGGCAAGGAACCGGTCACCTAAATGAAAAATGGCAATTTGCCGTCCGCGAACAACCGTCACCCTGCCTTCGCGAACGGGAATGTTCTCGCACGCCGTGATGCGCACCCAATCCGCTTCGGGATTCATCCTGCATGCCTTTCCATTGGTTCGATCTTTACGAATTGCGTGGGATGGAGCGGCTCGTCGCCTTCGAGCCACGCATCGCGTGACGCGGCTTTGGACCGTCGCAAGCGTTCGCGCAGTCCTTGCTGCACGGCCAGCGTCGCGTAAATCGTCTCGCGCCGCACGCGTTCGATACCCACTCGCTCCACGAAATCGTAGGTTCGTTCCAGGTAGTTGGCATTCTCGCGGTAATACTGAAAAAAAAGCGCCGCCGTTTGCAGCGCCTCCTCGGCCGACTCCACGGTCACCAGCAGATCCGCTTTGCGCACCTTCTTTCCCGCAGCTCCGCCCACGACGACTTGCCAGCTTCCTTCCTGTCCGACAAGACCGATGTCTTTCACGGTCGCTTCCGCGCAGTTTCGCGGGCATCCTACGACGCCCATTTTCACTTTGTGCGGCGTAAACAAATTTTCGAAGCGGCGCTCCATCTCGATGCCTGCCGACGTGGAATCCTGCACTCCGAACCGGCAAAACTCCGTGCCGACGCAGGTCTTCACCATGCGCACGCCTTTGGTGTACGCCTGCCCCGAGGGCATTCCGAGCTCCGCCCACACTTTCGGCAAATCCGCTTTTTGCACGCCGAGAAGGTCGATTCGCTGGCTGCCGGTGATCTTCACCATGCGTACCTTGTACTTTTCCGCGACGTCCGCAATGCGCCGCAACTCTTCCGGCGAGGTCACGCCGCCCCGAATTCGGGGCACTACCGAAAACGTTCCATCCTTCTGGATGTTGGCGTGAACGCGATCATTGATGAATCGCGCCGAGCGATCTTCTTCGTGCCCGCCGCACCACACCACGTCCATCATGTAGCTGAGCGCGGGCTTGCATACCTCGCATCCGGCGCCGTCTCCGTAAATGTCCAAAACTTCCTGCACCGATCGGATGCGCTGGCTTCGCACGATTTCGCGGAGTTGCTCTTCCGGCAGGGGCACGCAGCGGCAGAGCAGCTTTTTTTCTTCCGCTTGCGCCGCCGGAACGACCGCCTCCAATAATTGTTGGCACAAGTCCGTACAGCTTCCGCATCCCGTCGACGCCTTTGTGCATGCGCGCACCTGGCCGATCGTACTTAACCCATTCTCTTGAATCGCACGGATGATCGCGCCTTTCGAAACGCCGTGACACCCGCAAATCACTTTGCTGTCGGGCAACGCCGCCACGTCGAAGCCCGCATCGCTTGCCGGCTGCGGGAACAACAGCTGTCGCCGCATTTCCGTCAAGTCTTCCTTCGATTCCAGCATCTCCATGTAGCGATGGCTGTCCGATGTATCGCCCATCAGGATTACGCCGGCCAAACGGTTTTCACGCAGCGTAAGCCGCTTGTAGATTCCGAGCGCTGGATCTTCGTACCGCACGATGTCGTTTCCAGGTAAATTTTCGCCGATCTCTCCCGCTGAAAAAACATCCACGCCCATGATTTTCAGTTTCGCGGCCGCGACGGTCCCTTCGTAACCGCGGCTACTGTTTTCCGTGATTGTTGCTGCCAGCACTTTTCCCTGCTCCAGCAGCGGTGCTACGAGTCCGTAGCAAACTCCGTTGTGCTCCACGCACTCGCCAACCGCAAAAATGTCTGGGTTCGACGTTTCCATCTGATCGTTCACCACGATCCCGCGCTTCACCGTCAACCCTGCTTTGCGTCCCAATTCCACGTTCGGCCGGATTCCCGCGGCAATCACCACAAAATCCGCGTCCAGCTTTGTCCCGTCCTCGAACTGCAAACCCGTTGCCTTTTCTTCGCCAAGAATTGCCTTCGTGTTGCGATTCAAAAGCACCCGCACGCCCAGGCACTCCATCTTTGCCTTGAGGTAGCCGCCGCCCGTCAAATCGAGTTGGCGCTCCATCAGGCGGTCCATGAGATGTACGACCGTTACGTCGCAGCCTTGCAGTTGCAGCCCGCGCGCGGCCTCGAGTCCGAGCAACCCACCACCGATCACAGCCGCCTTCGCGCCGGTTCGCGAACACTCCAGGAGCGCGCGTGTGTCGTCCAGATTGCGGAACACGTACACGTCTGTTTTCGAAATGCCATCCATCGGGGGAATCAGAGGATTGCTGCCTGTCGCAAGGAGCAGTTTGTCGAACGGAGTGACGCTGCCATCGTCTCCGGCAATCGTTTTGTGCGCCGCGTCGACGTCCACGATCCGCACGCCCAGCCGCAGTTGGATGCCGTTCCGCTCGTACCACTCCAGGCTGTTCAGTACGATTTCGTCCGCGGATTTTTCTCCTGCTAGCACGGAGGAGAGCAGAATGCGGTTGTAATTCAGGTGGGTCTCGTCGCCAAAAACGGTGATCTCAAACTTGCGCGGGTATTTCAGGATCTGCTCGAGACAACCGATCCCTGCCATCCCGTTTCCGACGACAACCAGCTTTTCCATTCGTATCTCTTTCGGAAATCCTTCGATGTCGCTTTAGTTGGCTTCGGCCACTTCTCCCAAGGGCTGGCGCAATGGAATTTCCAGCGTCGTGGCCTTCTTGGGTGTGTTGATGACATACAACGCGAGTCCGGTCAGCAAAGCGCCGGAAACAAAGTTTCCCAGCGTGACCGGAATCTGGTTCCACATCCACCATTGGCTCAACGAAACAGGTGCGCCTAGTAATTTGCCCGTCGGGATTAAAAACATGTTCACGATGGAGTGCTCATAGCCGTGCGCAAAAAACGTCATGATCGGCAGCCACATCACGACGATCTTTCCGATCGTGGAGCGCGAAGCCATCGCCAGCACGGCTCCCAAAGTGACCATCCAGTTGCACAGAACCCCTTTGATGAAAGCCGATTCCCATCCGCGCAGACCCATGGCCATATAGCCGAGCGTTTTCTTCTGCGCCGCAGCTTTGATCAGCTCACCCACTGCGCCACTGCCGCTGGCCCCGCAATTCGTTACCGTCAGATAGAAGAGCAATCCGTAAAACAAACTTCCCGCCAGATTCCCGATATAGACCCAGCACAGATTGCGGAACATTTTCGTGGCCGAAACTTCTCCAGCCGCCCATCCCATGGGCAGCAATGCGAAATTCCCCGTGGCCAGCTCCAGTCCAAGCAGCACCAGAATCACGAATCCCGCCGGAAAAAGAATTGCTCCCACGATCGGTGCGACGTTTTGCGAGAGCACCATGAACACAAGCGAAGTGGCGTACGCAAGCAGCCCGCCTGCAAGAAAGCCCCGAATCAAGAGGTCGCGAACGGAGAGCGATGCCTTTTTCGCGGCAGTTTCCACCGCGTCAGCCAGAAGATCCGCTGGTTGAACGTAATCCAAGAATTGCCTCCGATCGCTGGGTCTCGAGCGAGACCTTTCCAGCACCGGCGTGCTGAATGTGCCCATCTTGAGTCGCGGTTGGCTTCGCGGCAAACGCATCTTTTTCATCGGCCGCATTGAAAATTGTGAGGCGTGGCGCAATTTCCCCGCGCGGAGGAACTTGTGCCTTAGTTCTAAGCTCGCGGAAATTGGAAAACGGGAACTACTTCCGAAGGATGGCGTCCCGGCTGACGTCGGAGTCCACCGAGATTGTCGAATCTGTCTGTATCAGCCGGATCTCCCGCGTGTCCTTCCCTGCCAGATGAACCGTTTTTGCGCGCAAGGATTGCAGCGTCACGTTGTTGCCGTTCGTCAGCTCGACTGCAGGCGCATTAGATCCCGGCGCAGCCTCCACATCCACGGTATCAAGCCGCAAATCCTCGACATCTTCCGCCGTGAAACCCGATTGCCAAGTGGCGGAGTGCGGCTCACTCCACCGAATTTCGCTGTCCTTGATCGAAAAGCCGCGCGCTTGCCGGAGCGCCATCGCCGTGCGCGTGATTTCGTAAGGCGCTGCCGGATCATGAGCGACGAACAGCCGCACGTTGTCGAAATGGATGTTTTCGAGCCAGCTATCCGGGTGGCCGTTGATTGCCGATGTGCCCGCGCCATGAGCGATCACGTTCGAGATCGAAACGTTTCTGATTTTGCCTGCGGGCGGCTCGTGGTCGCGCTTGGTTCCATCGACCTCGCTGCGGCGCTTGATGTTGAAGTGAATCGGGTCGCCGTCTCCCCACCAGAACCAATCGAAGCGCCGCGTCTCGATCGAAACGTTGGAAATCACGACGTCTTCCACCACGCCGCCGTCGAACACCATGAACGCCAGGCCGCGATTCGAATTCGTGATGACGACGTTGTCGATGGTGACGCGGCGGACGGCGTTCGAGTTGCCGTCGCAGAATTTCAACGCGCTCGAGGCCGAGGAAAGTCTGCAATTGGTCACCGTAACGTTTTCGGTGGGCAATGCCGGGCCCCAGATATTCGAGGACCACAGCACGATCGCGTCGTCGCCGGTCTCGATGGTGGAGTTGGCCACGCGCACGTCCTGGCAGCCGTCCGGATCGAACCCGTCCGCCCAGACGCCTTCCTTCGCGCTTGAAAAAATATACACGCCATCCATCACGAACCTTTTGCACGCGTACGGGTTGATCGTCCAGCTTCGCGATCGGATGAATTTGAGGCCCGCGATGCGCACATCCTGGCACCGCAGCAGCAGAACCAACCGCGGGTTGACCGTCTCTGTAGGATATCCGGAAGGAAACGGCCTCAGGAGCGGCTTCCCCGCAGCTTCCATCTGGAGCTGGTTGGGCCGAATGTAATAGTCCGTGAAGTCGTTGGGCTGCCATTTGTAGCTGGCTTGGCCGTCAATCGTGCCGCGCCCCTCGAGAGCGATATCATGCAGGTCCTCGCCAAGGAGCAACGCGGACTTGGGCGGCGGATCGAATTGCCGGCCGTCCAGCGAAGCAAAGAGGGTCGCTCCCGCTTCCAGATACAGGCGCACGCCCGATCGCAGGTGGAGCTGTCCGGAGGTGTATTCGCCCGGCGGAACATACACCGTGCCGCCGCCGGATTTTCCGCAAGCATCGATGGCTTGCTGAAGAGCGGGTCGTGCATCGTCCTGCTTGTTTCCGGTTGCGCCGTAGTCCTTCACGTTGTGCACAAATGCGGAGGAAAGCTGGGGAGCGGACGCGCCAGCGCTCGCAAGAAGTTTGCTGGCAAAAAAGGACGCACCTGCGGCCCCTGTTACAGCGGAAGCAAGAAATCGGCGGCGGTCAAGCAAGGAAACACCTCTCAGTGCAATCACGCGGCTATGAAGCCGCGATGCTATCCCCTGCAGGTTTCCTTGACAATAGAAGACCGCAGCCACACCGTTCACCAGGCGCTAGAGAAGATTTCGATTAGAATAGAGAACGTTCTCGAAGGAAGCTCGAAGGCCGTAACGTTTCTCATGTCCCCACGTCGATAAACCATGTTGCACGATCTTCAGTTCGCATTCCGTCAGCTTCTGAAAAGCCCCGGCTTCAGCCTCGTCGCGATCCTAACGCTCGCATTGGCGATCGGTGCGAACACCGCAATTTTTTCTGGGGTTGACGCGGTACTGTTGCATCCGCTGCCCTATCCAGATCCCGACCGGCTCGTCATCGTGCAGGAGACCCTGCCTCGCTATTCGTTGCACGGCATTGCCCCCGCGGCCCCGGATTACGCGGAATTTCGGCGCCAAGCCACTTGTTTCAGCCAGCTCGCGGCGGTAACCAGCGCGACTGCGACGTTGACCGGCGACGGCCAGCCCGAGGACGTCCCCGCGCTGCGAGTCACCGCCAGTGCGTTTCCGATGCTCGGCGTCGTCCCGGTTGCCGGCGGCCTGTTCACCTCCGACGATGATCAGCCCGGCCGAGATCACGTCGTCATCCTCTCGGAAGGATTGTGGACCCGCCGCTACGGCCGCGATCCATCCATTGTCGGGAAGAACATTCAAATCAATCTCGAAAGCTATCGCGTGGCTGGCATAATCCGGCCAATTTTGGATTATCGCGTTGCCGCCGGCCTCTGGATGCCGCTCTCCTTCACCCCCTCCGAGATTGCGCCAGGCACGCGTGCTCCGCACAATATCGACGTGATCGGGCGGCTCAAGTCCGGCGCGAGCATCCAACAGGGGCGCGATGAATTTCGCCGCATCGCTGCCTCCATTGTCGAACAGTATCCCAATCAGGCTTCGATGGACCGCGGATTTTCCCTTGACCTGGAGCCGCTCGCGGAAAAGCAGGCGGGCGATTTGAAGACGCCGTTGCTGGTGCTGATCGCGGCGGTTGGCGCGTTGATGCTGATCGCCTGCGCCAACATTTCCAACCTTTTGCTTGCCCGTGCGATGAAGCGTCGCAGGGAGATCGGCGTCCGCTCGGCGCTGGGCGCGTCTCGCCTCCGGCTAATCCGGCAGCTATTGACCGAAAGTCTGCTGCTTGCGTCCATCGCCGGCGGTGCTGGAACGCTGCTCGCGCTTTACGGACTTCGTCTCTTCGCGCAACTCGGTCCCGCAGATTTGATTCACGGACCTCGCCCTTCCCTCAACGTCTGGGTTATGGGCTTTTCTCTTTTGGTCTCGATCGCCGCGAGCATGCTCTTCGGCATCGCGCCCGCACTCGAAACTTCGCGAATCGATCTCACGGAAGCGCTCAAAGAAGGATCGCGCGGATCGACCGTAGGACGCAGCCTGTTGCGCGAGTCGATGGTCGCCTTTGAAGTCTGCGCGTCTCTCGTGCTTTTGATTGGCGCAGGTCTCTTGGTGAGAAGTTTCGTTCGCTTGGAACACACCAGCCCCGGATTCCACTCCGAAAATGTGCTGACCGCGTTTGTGTCCTTGCCGGTCGCGCAATACCGAGTGCCCTCGCAAAGAGCCGCCTTCGCGCGCTCGGTGCTCGAACGCGTGCGCGCGATTCCGGGTGTGCGCTCCGCCGCAACGATCGATTTCCTTCCATACTATGGCGGCGCGGGAAGTGGCGGGGTCGAGATCGTGGGCCATCCGCGAAGTCCAAATGAACCGCGGCAGATCATCTGGCAAACGCGCGCTTCGCCCGGTTTCTTCCAGACTTTCGGAATCCCGCTCTTGCGCGGCCGCGACATCGCCGCTTCCGACGAGCAGGGCTCTCCCGGCGCTGCCGTCATCGATGAGATCACCGCCGAAAAATTGTTCCGAAACGCCGACCCGCTCGGCATGCAGATCACAGTCCCGCTAGCCGGAAGCACATTCACTGTCGTCGGTGTTGTTGCCGCCACGAAATCTCGCAGCTTGTCTGCTCCCCCCGAGCCGCGTGTCTACTATTTCGGCCCGCAGGTCCCCTTCGGCTCGTTGGCAATCGTGATGAAGACCGCGCGTGATCCGCTCTCGCTCGTCTCCGCCGTCCGGCACGAAGTCGCGGCGCTCGATTCCAATCTGCCGGTGGACCTGCTCACGATGGATCAGATCCTCGCTGATTCGCTCGCCCGGCAACGATTCTCGATTCAGTTGATGACTGTATTCGCCGCGCTCGCAGGACTCCTTGCGGCCATTGGCATCTATGGCGTGCTGGCCTATTTGGTCGATCAGCGCCGGCGCGAATTCGGAATTCGTATCGCTCTTGGCGCCCGTTCCGCCGACGTGTTCTCCTTGGTCTTGCGGCAGGGATTGGTCCCCCTGGCCGTTGGGCTGATCGCCGGGATTGCGGGCGCACTGGCATTGACGCGCCTGCTGAAGAGCCTGCTTTATGAAGTCAGCGCAACGGACCCTCTGATCTTCGGCGCTGTCTCGATCGGGCTGGTCGCCGTTTCGCTGGCGGCCATGTTCATTCCCGCGCTACGTGCCACTCGCGTGTCTCCACTGGACGCGCTTCGTCACGAATAATTGCTCCGCAACTTGGTTCGCTGTGCGTTTGCGCAAAAAGTCTGCGTCGCGAATTTTGACCCAAGCCAGCACGGCCCTCGAAATTCGGCACGAGTCGCTCGGACGATTAGTCGTTAACCAGGCACGTGGGCTATTTCCTTGCGCCCCACAACTGCAAGCCGTCGGCCGCGACTGCTATACTCCGCCGGTGCCGTACGTCCAGCCATACGCTCGAAAAAGAGGAACTGTTATGAATGTCTCCCCCACACCCTCAACTAAGTCCTCGCGATTCCACTGTCCGCGCCCCGCCGTCGCAGCGCTCCTCGCTTTTGCCATCACCTTGCCTCTGACTTTTTCTCCCGCCGCCACTGCCGCGCCCCAAGCCTCTACGATCGCAACCCTCGCCAAAATCCGCGAAGCCTGGGTCCAGGACCTTCGCACCAAACAACTCGAACCCATTCTGAAGTTCTATGCCCCAGACGCCGTCTTTCTGCAGCCCTCTGGCGAACGCCTCGCAGGCTCCGCCGCGCTCCGCACTCTGTTCCAAACCATAATGTCCACTTTTGACAGCGACCTCACCCTCCACAGCCAGAACCTCGAAACATCCGGCGATCTCGCCTACGACAGCGGCGACTTCCAGGAAACTCTAACGGTCATCGCCACCGGCGCTAAAATAACCTCCAAAGGCAGCTACATAATCATTTTCAAACGCCATCCAAACGGCAGTTGGCAAATCGTTCAGCAAGTCTTTACCGGTACCCCTCCGTCTGGCACATAAGCTACGCAGCAACAATTTCTTCTCGGCCGCTTTTCGGAACGGGACGTTTGTGCTCTCGATCTCCCGTACACATCGAGCGACCTCGCCAAGCGGGACAGAGGAAAAACTGGATCGGGCCGAAACGGCTACACGTATGTCAGCTCGCTTCCAATGGGTTAAATGGAGTTTCCTGTTGGAAACGCGCATGCAAAACCCTCGGGCGTGAGGCGGAACGCAGCACTACAATTTGTAAAATCGCTGAGGGGCGAATCCATGCCATTTTTGTTGCTTGGACTTCTTTGCATAGCCTGGGCGGGCTTTAGTTTGATGACCGGAAAAGGCTACTACAAAGGGTGCCCGCCGGGCGGCTATGATCGCGCCGAAAATCCCTTTAACTTCTGGGCTCCGACACTGGTCATCTTAACTATCGGCGTCTGCTTGATCCTGGTCTATCTGGGAGTAATTCCGTTGCCATCGCGCGTGCCGCACCGCTGACCTGGCTCGGTCCCACCAGATCTTTGTCGTCTAATAGGCCTCTTGTCATCTACCCGGTGTCTGTTTTTATTTGATTCCCATCCAACTGTTGTAAATCGCTTTCTGTTCTTCCGTGGGATGCTCCATGGGCGTGAGTTTATAGGTGGAGTACGGACTCGCCGAAAGGAGTACCGGAATTTCCTTCAATTCTCCCATCCGGATCACCGTGACTCGAATCGTATCTCCTGGCTTGTGGTGCGAAACTGTCTGGATAAATCCAGCCAGGTCCACGACGCGCTTGTCCACCGCTACAACGACGTCATCGCGATCCAGTCCCGCTGTCTCGGCCGGGCTGCCGGGAATCACATTGCGAATTCTGGCGCGGCCATCGTCACTCTTATCCTGCGTCGTTCCGAGCCATGCCTTTTCGGAATCGAGCTTCTTGTCCACGGTGATCCCCGCATAGGCGAAATACTTTTCGTAAGGAATGGGTTCTTTGCCGCTGATGTACTGGCGAAAAATTCCGCTGAGGTCCGACCCGGCCACCTCCGACGCAGCCTTCACCGCGTCCTCAGGCTCGAATCCCGGCTTCGGAAGCGCATACCGCGAATAAAGCAGCCGCATCCAATCGTCGAGCGACTTTTGATTGTTGGTATCCTGCCGGATGGCGAAGTCCAGAATATGCCCCATCACCTGGCCGCCGTCGTAGTAGGAATAATTTGTGTTCCTCAGGTTGGTTTGGAGCCCTGTGTCACGCGAAGAAAACCAGGTGTCCCAGCTTGTATCTTCGATAGACCGCTCTTGCCGGCCCGGCTCCTGTTCGAAATTCGTGATGAGGTTGGCGATTTCGTCCAGATACTGCTGCGGCGTGATCAGGTCGGCTCGTTCCATCGCAAGCGAGCCGTAATAACTTGT
The DNA here is from genome assembly GCA_049641765.1 of Candidatus Acidiferrum sp. Taxonomy (GTDB): domain Bacteria; phylum Acidobacteriota; class Terriglobia; order Acidiferrales; family UBA7541; genus Acidiferrum. The sequence goes on along the minus strand of JBAQJX010000042.1, from coordinate 111,999 downwards.
CAGCCCTTCGGAAATCCACAGCGATGGCGTGTGCACCATTTGTGAGTAGTCGAATGGACCGAGCGGCCGAGGCCGCAACCGCTTCACGTTCCACGCGTGAAAAAATTCATGCGCTGTCACGAAGAGTTTCAGGTTGTATTGGTTTCCGTACCCCGGAACAGGATCGGTCGAATCCCAATCCGTCGGGAGATCGATTTGCGTTGAATTCAGATGCTCGAGACCGCCGCCTGTGTTGGGCCAAATGTGAAACAGGAACCAATAATCCTTGAAGGGAGCAGCCTGCTCTCCGCCGGTCACCGGCTGAAACATCGGAACGATGGCTTCCACGATCTTCTGTATATCCTGCGTGAATTTCGCAAAATCCTTTTGGCCTTCGACGTCGTGCACAATCACGTGGTACGTGCTGCCAAGCACTTGAAAGTCTTTCTCCGCGAAGTCCGAGATCTCCAGCGGCGCATCCGCAAACCAGTTGTAATCTGCGGAGCGAAACGTGTGATCCGAGGTCCGCTCCATTCCCGTAGCCACTTTCCAGCCAGCGGGAACCGCAATCGAGAGCGTCACCGGGCGTTCCTTCCCTCCCACCAGATACATCCACACGGACGGGCCACCAATGAAAACGTGCCGCTCGTTGTACTGCGCCAGGTTATTGCGCAGCGTATCGCCAAAAACCTGATAAGAAATAGTGAAGGCATTCGCTCCGGCCAGTTCGATGCGCCATGTCTGGCTGTCCATTTTGCGCCAGCGCAACTCTTTGCCGTCGGCGCTCAGAGCGCGAAATCGCTGGATGTTCTCGGCATAATTTTCGATGGCGTAAGAGCCGGGTGCCCAGTCAGGCATCGCGAACTCCACGCTTGAGCCTTTCAGGTCCGTGGCGTGGATCGTTACGTCCATCAAATGGGTGTTGGGGCGCTCAAAACCAAGCTCGTAGCGCAGCGGTTCTTCTGAGGCCTTGGTCGCGGGCGAAATCAGAAGTGCGAGTGTGGCGAGCGCAAGTGAAACCTTTAAAATTCGGTGGGGCATCGGCCTATCCTTGAATTGGAATTTCCATTTTTGCTTCGAAGACGGAGCCATAGTACATCCGCCTCGCTTCGTCACGATACCCTTCGATGTTTTTTCATTTTACTGGTCTGCTCTCGCCTCCTCCGCTTGTGTGCAAGGCACGGCCAGCCCTAGAATAGGAGCGCGCAGCCGGGGTTTTTGCGCGTGCGCGTTCGTTCTTCGGCTGCGCACACACACATAATAATTCGTTTCAATTTATTCGAAAGGATTCATACCCCGAGTGTCCCCTATGAACCTTGCTGAATTTATAGAAAGTAGCCGCGATCGGCATTTGGCGGAGTTGTGCGAGTTTTTGCGGATACCCAGCATTAGCGCCAAGAGCGAACACAAGCCCGACGTCGAGCGCGCCGCACGCTGGGTAGTGGATAATCTTCGCGCCGCCGGTTTTCAGAAAATAGAAATCGTTCCAACCAATCTTCATCCTCTTGTCTACGCGGAATCCCTCCAAGCTCCCGGCAAGCCCACCGTCCTTTTTTACGGCCACTACGACGTGCAGCCTGCCGAGCCGCTCGAGCTTTGGACTTCGCCCGCGTTCGAACCCACCGTCCGGAACGGCAATCTCTTTGGCCGCGGCACCGCCGACGACAAGGGCCAGGTTCACATCCATCTAAAAGCGTTGGAGTCCATCCAGAAAATAAGCGGAAAACTGCCGATTAACGTTAAGGTCTTGATCGAAGGCGAGGAAGAGGTCGGCAGCGTCAGCCTTTGGGATTACGTCCAAAAAAATAAGGAGAAACTCAAGGCCGACGCACTCGTCGTTTCCGACACTTCCATGCTCGCCAAGGGCGCGCCTTCGATCACCTACGGATTGCGTGGCCTGAACTACTACCAAATCGAGCTCACCGGCCCGGAGCGCGATCTTCATTCCGGCGTCTATGGTGGCGCCGTTCCGAATCCGCTGACGATTCTCTCCGAGCTCTTCGCCAAGCTTCACGACAAGAATTTCCGCGTCACCGTGCCTGGCTTTTACGACAAAGTCGCCAAAGTCTCTTCCGCGGAACGCAAAGCCTTGAACGCGCTGCCCTGGAAGAAAAAGGCCTTTGAAGAAGCCGTCGGCGCCCCCGGTTACGCCGGCGAAAAGGGTTTCACCACCGTCGAGCGTCTTTGGATTCGGCCGACGCTCGAATTGAACGGTGTGTGGGGAGGCTATCAAGGCGAAGGCGCGAAGACAGTTATTCCTTCCAAAGCCTACGCGAAATTTTCCACGCGCCTCGTCCCGAATCAGGATCCGCACAAAATTGCCGCGCTCGTCGAAAAAGATATCCGCAAACTCTTGCCCAAAACCGTTAAGTGCAAGTTCGACGTTCTCAGCACCGGCAAACCCTGGGTTGCGCCATTTCAGGCGCCGATTTTCAAAATAGCGCAAAGCGCTCTTGAAAAAGGCTTCGGCAAAAAAGCCGTTTTCATCCGCGAGGGCGGCTCGATTCCGTTTGTCACGCAGATGCACGATACTTTTAAAGTGCCCTGCGTCCTTCTAGGTTTCGGCCTTCCCGACGAAAACGCGCATGCGCCCGACGAGCACATTGCTCTTGAGAATTATTTCGGCGGCATCAAGGCCATCGCGCATTTCTATTCGGGTCTCGCCGCTCTTTAGCCGCGGAGATTTGAATCGCGAGCCACTTGTGCGTAGCCGAGCGGCTCTCTAAGCGTCTGCAAAACGCCGCGTCCGCAGCGGCGATTTCCACATCCCTCTCAAAAAACCCGCATTTTTCCAGCCTTTTTTGCGATTTCTCCTTGCGTTCTACTTTTACCTTGGCTATAGTGCCCTCCGGCCCGAGTTTCTCACGCCAACCCAGGGGGTTCGCTCGCGGCCTGCCCCGCTTTTTTCGGGGTGGACAGTAAATACAGGAGGATAAGCAGACTAGATGGCAGCCAAGCCAATGAGCAAGAGCAAGATCGTGTCGTACATCGCCGAGAAGTGCGGCACACCCAAGAAAACCGCGGCGCTTTTTTTCGAAGAGCTTTTTAAGCTCGCGGTCAAGGAATGCAAGGGCGGTGCGGGCAAGTTCGTTATTCCGAATATCGGCCGCGCCGTCAAAGCGCACCGCAAGGCGCGCATGGGCCGTAACCCCCAAACGGGCGAAGCCATCAAGATCAAGGCTAAGACCGTGGTCCGCTTGCGTCCGGCGAAGGCGTTCAAGGACGCCGTTCTGAAGTAGATTCCCCGTTTCGAGGGGAAAGGGCCCGGACACAGCGCATAAGAATCGGCGCGCGCCCCAGCCATCATTTGCGCATCGCCGTTTCGTGCCGCGCTAGGTGCCTGGGCGGGTGTCCCGGTTGAGTTTGCCCCCGAAGGCTTGATCCCTCAGGCCGTCGGGGGCTTTTCTTTTCTCGCGCGCCGCGGCGGTTCCTTCTTTCCGACTTACAGCGTCTTCACGTACGCGATCACATCCTTAATCTGTTGGGCTTCCAGGACATCCTTGAACGGCGGCATCAACGAGTCGCCATTTTCGATCCACGTCTTCAGCGTCTCGTCCGTGACCTTATTATTGTTCACGGTAAACGTTCCGCGTTTTGAAATGCCCTTCAGCCCCGGACCGATCTTTCTCGACGCGCTGTCCGCAAAATGGCAAATCGCGCATTTCTGGTCGAACACTTCTTTGCCTTTCGCCGCCGAGCCCGAGGACTTGCTCGTCGTCTTTTTCTGGTCCGTTTTCGCCGGCTGATCCTGGGCCATCATCGCCACGCCCAGGCTCAGCACCGCGATCCCAAGCAACACGTAATTTCGCTTCACGTCTCCCCCTCATTTTTATGTGCGAAGTTCGCTTCCATCTTCTCTTTTTACGCTTCTAATTTCCACTCCGCCGCCCGGCGACCCGGCACAAAGTACAGGTTCCCCCGGCGCAACCCTTGCACTCTCGTACTTTTGACGCTCCCGGGACGGTGTGTTAACAATTTACACCATGAGCCAGGAGACCCTCACGCGAGCCTGGGAAATCCTTCAAGACGCATATCAGGCCCAAATGGAAGGGGATTACGAGCGTGCTGTCGAGCTCTATCAGTCTTCGCTCGAACTGCATCCCACGGCGGAGGCGTACACGTTTCTTGGCTGGACCTATCATTTTCAAGGCCGCATCGAAGAGGCCATCGAGGAGTGCAAGCGGGCCATCGAAGTCGACCCGGAATTCGGCAATCCCTACAACGACATCGGGGCCTACCTGATCGAAATGGGCCGCTTCGATGACGCCATTCCCTGGCTCGAACGCGCGATCGAAGCGCGCCGCTACGAGCCGCGGCATTTTCCTCATTACAATCTCGGCCGCGCCTATCTCGGCAAAGAGATGTATGGCCGCGCCATGAGATGTTTCCAGGAAGCGCTCGAGGTTGAGCCGCGGTATGCGCTGGCCCGACAGGCGCTCTCCTCTCTCCGCCGCATGGTCAACTAAGCTTCGGTCCTCTCTTTAGAGGGGCACGATTTATCGTGCCCCTACGTTTGCCGTATCTCACTCGGTTTCAGGGTGCGATCGTAAATCATCAACAAAATCGCGGTCACAAATCCAACTGCGCTGATCGCCCACCACGCGCGTTCGGGGTGATGAGCGACTTCGCCGAAATGATGCATCATCAGGCCGCCGTACCAGCCTCCGACGAGCGAGCCGATTCCAAGCGGCAAAAATGCAAAGCCCATGTAGGTACCTTGCTGGCCGGGAGGAGCGAGGCGCGAGATGTAGGCATAATACGGAGGCTGCTGGATGATTTCGCCGATGGCGAGGACGGCGATGGAAACCACCGCGCCGGTGACGGTCGGCCAGAACGACAGAACCAACCAAGACATGGAAGAAATGACGGTGCCGAGGATGACTGCGTGGAACGGCGGGATCTTGCGAGCAAGGTAGTTTACTGCAAAGGTTAAACAAACAACGATGGCGGCGTCGGTGATGAGAATGAGTTGGACGCGGGCGTGGGCGTCCACATAGGTGTGCAGGAAACCGGGCAGGCTGGTGTATTGCTGCCAGTAAACGATCCAGTAGCCGGTGAAAATGAGAAGGAAAATCAGGAAACGCGGCGGCCAGAGAATCGCGAGGAAGTTGCGCACGATTTGAAGGAGACTCGGCGCGGGAACGTCGCCCGGTTTGCGCGGATCGCGGAAGAAAAAGAAAACGAGAAAAAACATGGCGAAGACGCTGAGAGCGGAGACGCGAAAAACTCGCTCGAGGCCAAGATGGCGTTGAGCCCAATCGGCGACGAAGGGACCGGCGGTGCCGCCGATATTCACCATGGTGTAGTAGATGGAGTAGCCGAGGGTGCGGACATTTTCCCTGGAGGCGCGAGCGGTGGTGCCGACGACGCTCGGTTTGACGAGGGCGATGCCGAGCGCGGGAAGAAGCAGGACGACGCCGACGAAGACGGTGAGCGGAACCAGATTGCGAACGGGAGCGAGCCACGACGCGCCGATGGAGCCGATCAGGAAATAGGCGGCCGCCAAAATCAGATAAGCCATCGAGAGGGCGCGGCGAAAGCCGAGCTTGTCCGCGACGGCGCCACCGAAAATGGCCAGGAACCAGACCATGCCGCCGAAGAAGCCGGTGAGCGAGTCGGTGGTCTCGGTTGAAAAGGCGAGCCTTTCATGGAGATAGAGAGCCAACGAGGAGAACGCGCCGTAATAGGAAAGGCGCTCGAAAATTTCGCTGGTGTTGGCGACCCAGAAAGGGCGCTCGAAACCGGCGCGAATTTCCCGGAGCCGTTGGCTAGCGGTCATCAATCCTCCCAAACTGAAATTCGGGCCCCCTGAGTGAAGTGCGGGGATTGTACTTGAAGAGTTGAAAAGCCGAAGGTCGAAAGTTGAAGGAGGGGCGGCGCACCCGTGATGCGCACGCGTGTTTTGGACTGATTGTCCATAGACGCCGAGCGGCTTAGTTCCCGGACTAGAGCGGGAGCCGAAACTGGGGCCAGCCTCCCGGCCTGCATCCATCTGGGCAACCCACACCCTCCCCGGTGTTTTGGGCAAAGAGTGCGGAAGTCATTGAAGATAAACGAGTTGACAGTTTGGGCGGTGCAAAAGAGTGCGTAAGAGTATGAAAACAAAGGAAACGTAAGTCCCTTGGAATGATATTGATGTGGACTCTTGCAAATGGCAGTGAGCTGTGACGAACGGTCAGTGGTCAGTGTTGGGAGGGAAGCTGATCCTGTGCTTAGTACGGGATGAGGATGGAGTAGGAGTGGGTCTCGCGCTGAGATTCCCTGATTGAATCGGGGTAAACGCCACGCGCAGGGGTCGTAGAAATCGGGTGTAGAGGAAAAAGCGTGCGCGATTCGCGAGCGAAGCCCTTCGAGGCTCGGGATAACCATGGGGAATGGTAGCAGATGAAGTAACCATTTGTCAATAGCCATTTTAGTTTACTTAGATGCAATTCGAATCGGGCGTACCGATTCGAATGCCGATGGCGGATGTTAGTGAATTAGAAAGAGTTGGCGGGGTGTTTAGAAGGTTGATACGGCTGTGGAAATGTGTGGAAAAGGCAATTTTCGCGACCTTCGTCACAATAATTAGGTCACCAAAAAGTTCGAGAGTTGGTTACGGAGTTTTCTGAGCGGCAGCGTATCGTTTCACGAGAGATATCCATATTCTCTTAGCCGTTTAATGCAGATGGCTAAGTCCTCCTCTGTAAAGAGGGCATGCCACTTACGGTTGTCGTGGATGATTGCCTCCACGGTAAGATCTAAGCGGCCTCGCTCATACAATGCGGTGTAACCTTCCGAGACATGTTCCGAGTGCAACAAAATCCGTGCTGTTTCCAAACCACGATATTCATGAAGCATTTGTAGGAATCGCGTTGCCTTGTACTTGGCCTCCGAGAGTGCCCTTCGATAGATGCCAAGCATCTCTTCGTCAAATTCCGCGATCAGCGAGTCATCCGACATATACATCTCCACTGGTTTCAACCATTTAGCGCTGTCCGCGCTTTGTCACGCGTATGACGCCCAAGCGTTTTAATTCGAAGAAGCATTTCGAACAGGTTCTGACGTCTGAAGCGGCATCATGCGTCTCGGCAACCTTTCTTCCGAACAACTTGAGATGGAGTTCAGGCAGCTTAGGCCACTTGAACCCCTGCTGTCCGGGCAGCCTACAATATTGCGTCGAATTCATCATCGTGCAGACAGTGATCTTCCCCCTGAACGGTTGTCGGATGCCGAGCCGATAAAACTCAGCGCCTATGATTCCGGCATCAAAACTATAATTGTGAGCAACAAGCACCAATGCCTTGCTGAGTGCTTTCGCGAAAGCGTCGAGTGCCGTTGGCAGAGGTACGCCGGTGCGCGTGGCGGCTAATGTTGAGATCCCATGAACCTTCTGTGCATCTTTTGGAATCTTGAACCCATTAGGGCGAATCACGTGGGACTGCGCATCCGTCTTATAACCATTTTTGTCGAAGGCTTCCCAAGCTAGTTGCACGACACGTGGCCAATTGTGAATATCCGAGTGCGGTGCGTCGTAGACGATTGGTAGTCCCGCTGTTTCCGTGTCGAAAATCAGATACATGTGCGCCCCTCTGACTGTACGAAGAGCGCTCGAAGGCGTTTTGAGCGTTCCACGTCCGCCTGTCCCACGCAAGCCATACGCGGAGATTCTCCCTCGTAGACCCAGGTGTCGTGTTCATTCTTTAGCGGAGCTTTCGGGCGAATGGGACGCAATCTAATGCGGTCGCCTTCGGTTGTGGCAAGCAGGTCGTCGTGTTCTAAGCGCATTATTCTCTGAGACATTCAGGGAAGAGGACGCGGCCCCTCTTGTCGATGGAGATTCTGGTGGCCACGAATTGCATTTTACTCTGACACGAATCGATTGTAAGTGACATTAGAGGGATTCGCGGGAGTTACCCTGAGATGGAGCGGCGAAGGTAATCGGCGGGGGAAGGACGAGGATGTTTGCGAGCTTCTTACCGAAGAATGGGCCGAAATGGCGAAGGTCGCCTGTGATGAGATGAGCCGCCCGGGCGGCAATCGCGCCGAGCAGGATCGGCACGTCTTTTTCTGGAAGAGAAACCTGAGCGTGTAGCTGGGCTGCAGAGGATTCGAAGTATTGCAGCGCGGCGGAGAGGCGATTGACAAGCGACAATTATCGCTATACAGTGTGGATTTGTGATTCGGAGCTTTAAACATCGAGGTCTCAAGCGCCTCTATGAACGCGGCGACCGAAGCGGGATACGCACCGACCTACTGGAGACGGTTGAGCGGATCCTTACGGTTCTCGATTCGGCGTCAACGCCGCAAGCTCTCGATCTACCGCGTTATCGGCTGCATCCTTTGAAAGGCGACTTGAAGGGATTCTGGTCCGTTACAGTACGGGCCAATTGGCGCATCGTTTTCCGATTTGAAGGGGAGGATGCGTTTGACGTTGAGTTGATCGACTACCATTAAGTGAGGGAGCGAATTCCATGACTATGAAAAATCCTGTTCATCCGGGTAGTGTGGTCCGGCATGATTGCCTGGAGCCTTTGGGGCTCACCGTGACTGCAGGCGCGAAGGTGCTCGGTGTTACGCGGCAGGCGCTCAATAATGTGGTGAACGGCAAGTCTGGAATCAGCCCGGAGATGGCGATACGGCTATCAAAGGCATTTGGCAGCACGGCGGAAACGTGGTTGCGAATGCAGCTTGCCTATGACCTCGCAGCAGCGCGCAAGAACGAGAGCAGCATCAAGGTTAGGCGGCAGAGTGTCGAGGAGTTGCACGTCTAACGGCTGGCGGGCGGGCAAGCTCTTGATGGGACTACTACCGCTTGGTCTTTGTGGTCTTCAAGCTCTTCGGGAACGCGCTGACTAAACGGCGTCCGGGGCTGGCTCGCTCCCTAAGGGTCGCTCCCGAGGTTGCGGATTGGACCATGTAGGCGGAGCGGGTCATGCCGGCTTGGCGGGCGAGGCGGTCGATCAGTTCGATTTGATTTTCGCGGGCGGTCACGTTGACGCGGACGGTTTTTGATTTGGGAAAGTCCGCGGAGACTAGGAACGCTACGGCATTTTGCCTAGCGGAGTCTTCGGCCAGATCGTCGAGCTTCGATGGCTTGGGAATTTTTTCTCCGTCTTCAAGCATGCCAGCAATATGAAACGCCAGAGCTAGAGGGGCTTTGCGGCGAGCTTCGTCGAGAGATTTTCCTGCGGTTATGCAGCCGGGAAAGTCAGGGAAGCTGACGCCAAAATCGGATTCACTGTCTTTGTGTAAGTAGGCGATGTATTCCATTTTTATCTCAGCCTTATGCCGGCCTGCTTTTCAATGCTTCTGAGCGTGCCAATGGGGATGTCGCGGACCGGATGAGGGACAGTGACTCTTCCCTTTTTCGTGGCGTGCTTAAACTGCTTGTGACTTCCCTCATGCGCGACTTCGTACCAGTCGTCTTGCCGTAAGCGTTGGATGACCTCACGGCTGCTCATGCCTGAGAATACACACTTTTAACACACTGGTCAATGCGTGCAGTACGTGGAAGGGGCACGATGTATCGTGCCCCTACGATAGCGATTCGCGGAGGGGGCACGATCCCGACCGGGTTGGGACAGGTTTATCGTGCCCCTACGACAAAGATTTGTTGAGGCGGTGGCGCACGGACGGTGCTCAGATGGTGAGAAGCGGGGCTTGTTTGTGGGGCTTGGGGATGTGGAGCTGGCAAGGAAGGCTGTAGTGGATGCCGTCGATGTGTGCGGCGATCATTTCGATGCTGAAGGGATTGTAGTAGTGAGGCGAGCTGTGCGGGATATAGAGCCAAGCGGCATGAAGCGGGCTGCCGATGGGGCCCTCGAACGAGACGCGGAGAAAGCTGAACGTTTCGCCGCTGCCGCCGGCCCAGGGAATCGCGGGCGAAACGTAGTCGGGATTGACGACGCGCAAGCCTTGCTCCAACTCCATGTTGATGGAGGCGAGGTGGCAGCCGGCGATTTCCGGAAAGAGTTTTGCGAAGTAGGGCATTTGCAGGCGCAGGGTCAGGGACGCGACGCCCATTCCTTGCACAACTTTTCCTTTTATGACGACCATGAAATGGGCCGCGCCGCGCGGGTGGAATTTTGGAGGTTCGACACGGAGGGATTGTAACTCGAATTGGCAAATTGGCCGACGAGGGAGCTCGTCGAATTGGGCGTGGCGAGTCTGCGGTTGGTTCGGGGGCAGCGGAGAACAAGAAGCCTGAACAAAAACAGAGCGGCCCCGCGATGAAGCTGCAGGGCCGCCGGTAGTCTGTCTGGGATTGGCTGAAGGCGCGACCGCCTTTGCGAATCCGAACATCGCCAGGACTTAAAAGCTTGCGCCTTAAGCCTCAGCCACCTCACGTATGTCACTACAATCAGAATTTTTCATTTTGTCTGGATCAGCCTCCTTTCCCGTGTAAAGCGATCATAATTTGAAGAGAGTGTGAGTTCAACGAGGAAATTGCGAGTGTGCAATCACGATTAGCGTGGACGTGGAGGCGGGCCAGAACAGAGTGAACCGGCCGGCGATCTCCGCAGGTCGATCATCGGGCAGGTTAAGCTAGGTCAGGGCAGGGCAGCAGACATCACGTGATCTGATATTCGCGCATGAGAGAGACGATTGTTGGACGATTGCCGGCATAGGAAATCCACACGGAACGGCACCAATCGTCAATGGCGCTATCGCGGCCAAGCCCCGGCGAGGCAGCGAGAACATCGAGGACGGAGATGCTGCCGCGATCTTCGGGGAGATAGATATTCGACCAGACGCGTTTAAAGCGCGCCATCTTCATGTGCATTTCCTGGACTTGGCGGCCAGAGAATTGTTTTTCAAGATGGAGATAGAGGCCAACTAGACCAAAGACGAGCGCGATGGGCTTTGTCTCGTGAGTTGCGGTTTGCAGGGTAAATGCGTCCGCGACGTGTTGGAGGATAAATCCGGGACGGCCCATCGTGTAGACGTAGACCTCATCATAGGCAGCGCGGACTTGATCCATGGCAAGAGCAGTTTAACGGAAGATTGGGAGCGATGGGAGCGGCTGAAAACGGGGATCTTGTTACCGGCAGAGGGAGTCGAGTTGGATGGAGGGCGCGGGCTTGGCGGGGAGAGGCAGATGGGCTTGGGCCATGGCCTCTTCGAGCGTGTCGGGGGTGGAGGAAAGGCGCGGGTCGAGGTCGTTGTTGTAGAAGCGATCGCGTTCCGCCTCGGCGAGCGTGACGAATTGAAAGCCGCGCGAGCGATAGAGATCGAGAAGCTGCGGGAGCAGTTCGGCGTCGAGAGCGCCGACGTGCATGAGGAGAACGTAGGGGATGTCGCGGTTGTAGAGAGTTTTCGAAAGGCCGCGATAAAAAGGAATGGTTTGATCGGCGGCGGCGAGATAGCTGCTTTTGAGCTGGGCGACGGCGGCGGAATCTCCTTTGGCCATGCAGCGCGCATACGGCTCGTTCCATAAATAATCGCTAAAACTCATGGTGACGCCGGCGATTTTGTAGCCGTGCTGCGCGAGATAGGCGCGGATGGGGTCGCGCTTTTCGGGAGTGTCGCCTTCGGCGAGATACGGGAAGCGGAGCCAGCGCCAGTCCTGATTGTTCATCATTTTGGCGAGGAGAGGCTCGTTGCGCGCGATGTTGGCTTCAAAATCCTCGACGGAATTTTGATTGAGGTTCATGTGCGACCAGGTGTGATTGCCAAGAGGATTGCCGGCTTTGCGCCAGGCTTCGAGCACGGCAGGGCCGCCGGATTCGCGCTCGTTGGAAGCGCCGTTGACGAAGCCGTAGACGGGAAGAAGATGCGCGGCGCGGAGGGCGGCGAGAATTTTGTTGGCGACGTCGAGGCGCGTTTCGCCGGGAGGGAGCGGGCCGTGAGCGGGGAGGTCGTCGAAAGTGAAGGCGAGGCGGAGAGGTTGGGGACGCGGGATGGCGGCGAAAGCGAAAAGGAACGAAGCTGCCGCGGCGGCGATAACGAGAAGCGTTGTGCGTGGCGTTCGAAAGCGAAACATGGCAGCTCGCAGGCTCGAGTGGTCGCGCGTCGAGCGAAAGGAAAGTAGCAGGGATTTGGAGGGATTGTCCATTGAAGCGTTGGGACAGGCGGGCGGCGAAAGGTGGATGGTAACGAAGAGGGAGAGTAGAATGCGCGCGCGACGCAGTGGCGCGTGTGGAGGGGATCGTGAACAAAAGCTGGATCGCAGCGGCAATGATAATCGCGGGGAGCGTGTGCGCAGAGGCACAGATTGCGAGAGCGCAGAAGCCGCCGCTTTTGCCGGAGTCGGATGTCGCGGCTTTGGCGAATGAGTTGAGCGGGGAGACGGCAAAGCGGAATTTGGAAGTGATTGCTACGTTTCACCGGCAGCGCGGGTCGCGGGGATTTCATTCGGCGGCGGAGTTGGTGGCGGAGCGGGCGCGGACTTATGGGTTGAGCGATGTGGCGATATTGGAGTTTCCGGCGGATGGGAAGATTTTTTATGGAACGCAGAGGTCGCGGCCGGCGTGGGACGCGGAGTTTGCGGAATTGTGGCAGGTGGTTCCGGAAATTGTTACCTGTGACGAGGCCGCAGGGAAGAAGCCGGTCACCAATGCGGAACAGCAGAAGGCGCATCCGGGCGTGATGTTGGCGTGCGATGCAATGGTGAACAAGGAGGTCCGACTGCTTGGCAGCTATGCGGCGGAACCGGTGGTGTTAGCGGAGGACAGCGAGTCGGCGGATGTGACGGCGGAGCTCGTTGATGTGGGCGAGGGGACGAAGGAGAGCGATTACGCGGGGAAGGACGTGAAGGGAAAGATTGTCCTGGTGAGCGCGTCGCCAGGAGCGGTGCAGGAATTGGCGGTGGGGAAGTTTGGGGCGGCAGGGCTGGTCAGTTATGCGCAGAACCAGAAGAACGCGTGGTGGGGCGAGGATGAGAATTTGATCCGGTGGGGGCATCTGGAGACATTTTCAGAGCACAAGACGTTTGCGTTTATGGTGTCGCTGAAGCGTGCTCGAGCAATGAAAGAATGGCTCGCACAGGGGAAGGATCACTCGATTCGTTTGCACGCGATAGTGAAGGCGGGGCAGCATGCGGGGAATTATGAAGTGGTGACGGCGACGATTCCGGGGGCGGACCCGAAATTGAAGGAGGAGGAGATTGCGTTTTCATGCCACCTGGATCATCAAAGGCCGGGAGCGAATGACAATGCGAGCGGGTGCGTGACGATATTGGAGGCGGGGCGGACGCTGCAGAAGTTGATTGCGGAGGGGAAATTAGCGCGGCCGGCGCGGACGATACGGTTTATTTGGCCGCCGGAGATTGAGGGGACTTTGGCGCTGCTGAACGGGAAGCCGGAGTTTGCGCGGCGGATCAAAGCGGCGATTCACATGGACATGGTGGGAGGTGGGCCGGCGACGAAGGCAGTGTTCCACGTGACACGCGGGCCGATGAGTTTGCCGTCGTTTGTGCATGACGTGGCGTGGGCGTTTGCGGATTGGCTGAACGACCAGTCGTACCGCTTCGCGGCGGGGTTGAAGTCGCAGTATCCAATGGTGGCACCGGAGGGCGGCAAGGAGCCACTGCGGGCGGAGTATTCGGCGTACACGATGGGGAGCGACCACGATGTGTATCAGGATTCGTCGTTCGGTATACCGGCGATTTATATGAATGACTGGCCGGACCGGTACATTCATACGAATTTTGATACGGCGGCGAATATCGATACGACGAAATTGAAGAGGGCGGCGTTTATTGGGGCTGCTAGCGGGTATTTTTTGGCGGGGATGGATGAAGATGGCACCAAAAGGATTTTGTCGGTCGTCGACAGCGACCGATTGCTGAGGGGGCATTCTACGGAATTAAGGGCAGCACAGTTGCCGGAGGGCGATGCCTCAAGTTTGATTCGCACCTACTTGAACGGTGAAATTGCTGTGTTGAATTCGACTCGCCAACTTCTTCCAAGTTCTACGACGCAGACGGAGCTCGCATTCGAGAAGGTGTATCCAATCAAATCGCTAGCCGACCGAATGCATGCACCAGTCCCCGCTGCTGGTACCGGCCTGCTGAAGTTCGAACGAAATCCGGAGCCGAAGGGGCCGCTGGCGGTGTTTGGGTATGACTATTTCGAGGCGCATACGAAAGGGGCTGGGATTGGCGAACCGAAATTGTTGAGCTATGAGGGATTGTGGGGAAGCGGGGAGGAGTATGCGTACGAGGTTTTGAATTTTGCGGATGGGAAGAGGAATGCGCAGGAGATTCGGGATGCGGTTTCGGCGGAGTATGGGCCGGTGCCGATGGAGATGGTGGTCGAGTATTTGAAGGCGCTGGAGAAGATTGGGGTGGTGAGCGAGGTGAAGTGAGGGTGGTGGTTGCAGAACCAGAAGCGTAGAGAGGTTTCTCCACTCCGCAAGCCGACACGTTCGCGGGAGCGAACGTGAAAGGAAAAGGCGTCGGTTTGCTCCGGTCGAAATGACAGTATTTTGCCCCGGGGTCCCCGACAGCGGTTGAAGCTGACGGGCGATCGAAATCTAACTAATAGGGTGACTTCAAAGAATTCATGATGATTGCGGAGAGGATTGAGCGGTTGCCGTTGGGGGCGTTTCACCGGCGATTCATCGGGTTGGTGTCGCTGGGGAACTTTTTCGATTTGTATGACATTTTTATTGTGGCGTACATCGGGGCGGCGCTGCAGCAGAGCGGGTTTTTGACGCTGCGGCAATTCACGTTTTTTGTGGCGGCGGGATTTTTGGGCATGTTCGTGGGAACGGTCGTGTTTGGAATGGGAAGCGATCGGATGGGGCGGCGGAGTGCGTTCATTCTGCTGCTGCTGATTTATTCGGTGTTTACGTTTGCGGATGCGTTTGCGCCGACGGCGGCGTGGCTCATCGGGCTGCGATTTTTCGCGGGGATCGGAATTGGCGCGGAAATCGTGGTGATCGATACGTACGTGACGGAAGTGGTGCCGAGCTACGCGCGCGGACGGTACGTGGCGATCACACAAGTGGTGGGATTTTGCGCGGTGCCGGTGGCGGCAGTGCTGGCGCGCGTACTTGTGCCGACGCATTGGTTGATGAGCGGATGGCGCTGGGTGATGGTGATTGGAGCGGCGGGGGCGCTGGCGACGTGGTGGTTCCGGAGGAGGTTGCCGGAGTCGCCGAGGTGGCTGGAGAGCCGGGGGAGAGTGGCGGAAGCGGATGCAGTGATGGCGGGGCTCGAAAGAGAGACGATTTCTGGAGGCGGAGGAAGTGGCGTGTGGCTAGTGACGAGTGGCGAGGATGAGGGAAAAAACAGAGCAGCCACGGAAACGGATCAAATCAGCGCCGGGGAAGGAGCCCAGCCTGGATCCTTCGCTTCGCTCAGGATGACAAACGGAGAGAGCATCACAAACGCTGGAGGGGAGAAGGGATCGTTTGGGGAGTTGTGGAGGCCGCCTTATTTGGGGCGGACGGTGATGCTGGTGATTTTTCAGGCGCTGCAGACGATTGGATTTTATGGATTTGCGAATTGGGCGCCGACATTTCTGCTGAAGCAAGGTGTGTCGCTGCTGCACTCACTGGAGTACACGATGCTGATCGCGGTGGTGTCGCCGATTGGGCCGCTGCTGGGGGCGTGGACGTCGGACCGGCTCGAACGAAAGTGGACAATCGTGGTGCTGGCGGTGCTTGTGGCCGTGCTGGGATTGGGATTTGGAAATTCTATCGCGCCGGCGGCGGTGGTGGGATTTGGCGCGCTGTTGACGCTCGCGAATTACTGGTTTTCGGCCGCGTTTCACGCGTATCAATCGGAACTGTTTCCGACGCGACTGCGGGGAACGGGCGTGGGATTCACGTATAGCTGGAGCAGGCTGAGCGCGGCGTTCACCTCGTTGCTGGTTGGGGCGGTGCTTGTGCATGGAGTCCCGGCGGTGTTTGCGATGCTTGCGGTAGCAATGGTTTTGGTGGCGGTGGTGATTGGAGTGTTGGGGCCGAAGACGAATGGGATAGTTTTGGAGGAGATTGCAGGGTGAAGAGAAGCGATGAAGTAAGGAACCAATCAAATAAAGATGCAAAGAAACAGAAGAGCAAAGACAGAGGGAAGCAAGAAAATCTCGATGACCGCCGCGCCTAGCTAAAAAGGGCACGATCCCGACCGAGTCGGGACAAGTTCCTCGTGCCCCTACAGGTGCTGTGGATGACGGTGTGCTAGCATCGGGACTGCGTTGAACCGAGGATCGAGCCAAATGTCTGGAACGATGAAAGCGTTGCGAAAGATGAAGGCGGGGCGGGGGCTTTCTATGGAGAGCGCGCCGGTGCCCGAGATTGGTCCGGCGGACGTGCTGGTGCGGGTGAAGACCGCGTCGATTTGCGGAACGGATCTACATATCTATGGATGGGACCGCTGGTCACAGGGACGAATCAAGCCGCCGTTGACGCTGGGGCACGAGTTTTGCGGCGTGGTTGAAAGCGTGGGGGAAGAAGTCACGGCGGTGAAGCCGGGAGATTTCGTCAGCGCGGAGATGCACGTGAACTGCGGGCATTGCCACCAGTGCCGGCTGAGCGAAGCGCACATCTGCCAGAATTTGCGGATTATCGGCATCGATCAGGATGGTGCGTTCGCAGAGTTCGTGAAGATTCCCGCGTCGAATATCTGGAAGCTCGATCCGGAGATTCCGGAACACTACGGGGCGATTCTCGATCCGCTGGGAAACGCTGTACACACAGTGCTGGCGGGGCCGATCGCGGGGCAGACGGTGCTGGTAACGGGATGCGGGCCGATCGGATTGATGTCGATTGCCGTGGCCAAGGCATGCGGCAGCTCGACGGTGTTCGCGACGGAGACGAATGCGAAGCGACGCGCGATGGCGAAGAGGATGGGCGCGGACGTGGTGCTGAACCCGGCAGCGGAAGACGCAGTAGCGCGAATATTAGAGGAGACGAGTCAAACGGGTGTGGACGCACTTCTGGAGATGAGCGGAAATCCGACGGCGATTCAGCAAGGGTTCAAGGCGCTGCGCGCGGGAGGCCGCGCGTCGCTGTTGGGAATTCCGACGGAAAATGTGCCGCTGGATCTGGTGAACGACGTAATTTTCAAGGGCGCGACGGTGCAGGGAATTTATGGGCGGCGGATGTATGAGACGTGGGTGCAGATGACGGCGCTACTCAAGGCGAAAAGGCTGGACCTGGAACCGCTGTTTGGGGAGCGCGCGCCGCTGGATAAATTCGAGAACGCATTCACGTTGCTGCAGGGCGGGCTAGCGGGCAAAGTGCTATTGTATCCCAACGGATTGCCGCACTAGATCAGAGGATTCTTTCCCTTCACGGAAAGATACCCCTTCGAGTCTCAAGCAGTCACTTCGTAACGGGCTGTCCTCCATTTGCTCTGAACCGATGACTAGCGGAAAATGGATGTTCCACCAGCCGAGTCCAACCGAGGAGCACCGACATGTCCGAAACCGCAACGATGGCAACGAAGAAGAATCCAACGCAGTACATCACCGACCAACTGAACGAGCTTCGCGCGAAAGGCGTGGCGCCGAAGCTGCGTGTTCTCGAAGGTGAAAACAAGCCGGTGTGCATGATTGATGGCAAGGAGGTGATCAATCTTGCGTCGAACAACTATTTAGGGTTGACGACTCATAAGGCGCTGCGCAAAGCGGCGCTGGACGCCGTGAAGCGGTACGGCGCGGGGGCGGGGGCGGTGCGCACCATCGCCGGAACGATGAAGATCCACATGGAGCTGGAGGAGCAGATCGCGCGTTTCAAGAACGTGGAAGCGAGCGTGGTGTTTCAATCGGGATTCACGGCGAATGCGGGGACGGTTTCGGCGGTGCTGGGAAAAGAAGATTTGATTATCTCGGATGAGTTGAATCACGCGTCGATCATCGATGGGGCTCGGCTGTCCAAAGCGACGATCAAGGTGTTCAAGCACAAGGACGTGAAGGATTGTGAGCGGATTTTGCAGGAGCACACGGATTTCCCTTGGAAGAAGCTGATCATCACGGACGGCGTTTTTTCGATGGATGGGGATATCGCCCCGTTGCCGGAACTGTGCGACCTGGCGGAAAAATACAACTGCATCATGATGGTGGACGATGCGCACTCGAGCGGAGTGCTGGGACGAGGCGGGCGCGGGACGGTGGATCATTACGGCTGCCACGGGCGGGTGCACATTCAAGTGGGGACGCTAAGCAAGGCGATTGGCGCGATGGGCGGATACGTTGCCGGGTCGCGCGACTTGATCGATTTTCTGTATTTGCGTGCACGGCCGTTTTTGTTTTCGACTTCGCATCCGCCGGCCACGGTCGCGGCCTGCCAGGCAGCGTTCACGTTGCTTGATTCGCCGGAAGGCGAGAAGCTGGTGAAGAAACTCTGGGCCAACACGAAAATGTTCAAGCGGGAATTGAAGAAGCGCGGCTTTCAGTTCAAGGTGAGCGAGACGCCGATTATTCCCATTCACGTAGGGGACGCAGCAAAAGCGTTCGAGTTTTCGAAGAAGCTGTTTGAGGCGGGCGTCTACGCGCCGGCGGTCGGGTACCCGACGGTGGCGGAAGGAAAAGCGCGGCTGCGGGCGATCGTAAGCGCGACGCACAAGCGAGAGCAACTGCTGCGCGCGGCGGATATTTTGGTGGAAGTGGCCAAACCTCTGGGCATCGTGCAATAGACGGCGGGGTTTGACGCGGCAGGAAAGCGAACTGAATTTGCCACCAATTTCCGGCGGTTTCGTAGAGGATTTACCTGATCGCTCGATGCGGTCGATTCGGCAGGGCCGACAAGACAACTGTTCGTCGGCGGAAAGCGTCTCCTACTAGAGAAGAAGAGTGCCTAGCCGAAGGTGCCCAGCTCTTTAGAATTGGAGGAGCCAATGATTCGAACAAAGCTTGCGATGATAGCCGGAGCGCTCCTTGCGGCGGGAGTGGCCGTAGCACAAACGCCAACGAGTGCGCAGACGCCGGCGACGCCGAATGCTCCGGCCCAAACTGAAGCACAGGCGCCAATGCTTCCGAGCGGGCCCTCGGTGAACGCTGAATTGAATTCAAGCCTGGATTCAAAGAAGGCGAAGGCCGGCGACAAAGTCGAGGCGCATACAACGGAGGCGATGGAGTACGGCGGCAAGGTGATAGTTCCCAAGGGAGCGAAGCTGGAAGGACGCGTTACAGAAGCGACAGCGCGCTCGAAGGGCGACAGCGGATCGACCCTGGCGATTCAGTTTGACAAAGCGATTGCGAAGAAGGGCGAGGAGATTCCGCTGAACGTCGTGTTACTGGCGGTTGCTGCGCCACAACCAGTTTCCTTCTCCGGTTCCGCAGGACCAGGCAGCGATCCCATGAACGGTGTGGGAGCCTCGGCAGCTGGAGGATCGCCGATGGGGGTGGGCAAGCCACAGCCCCCGCCAAACCAGACGCCGAACGCGGCCCCCGTGGACGCGGAAATGACGACAAACGGAAGCGGACCGCTGCCAGTAACCAGCCGCGGTGTGTATGGTTTGAAGGGCTTAAAGCTCATGATGACGACGACAAAGAGCGGCCAGACGACAGTGCTCACGTCGGATGGCAAGGACGTGCGGCTGGAGAGCGGAACAAGACTATTGCTCGTCGCGCAAACGACGACGCCTCCTTCCCCAGCGCCGAGCCGATAGCCGCATCAAACTAACTAGGGCGCCGGGTCTGGCGCCCTTTTTTGTTTGCTACCGCTTTGTGTGCGTCGACGCGGCGAATATTGAGCGGGAGCCTTTGAGGTCCGCCGTGCGAGCGTTTGCTATACTCGGCGGCATGGCGGCTGCGGCGAAAAAGCTCTTTCTTGTGGACGCGATGGCGCACATTTACCGCGCCTTCTTCGCGCCGATGCCCCAACGGTTGACGGGGCCAGGAGGCACGCCGACCAACGTGCCATTTCTTTTCGGCAATATCCTGCGAAGACTGATCAAGGATTATCAGCCGGACTACATCGGAATCGTGTTCGACCCTCCGGGCGCGACATTTCGCGACAAGCTCTTTGAAAAATACAAGGCACAGCGGCAGCCGATGCCGGACGACATGCGCGTACAACTGCCGTTCGTGAGGCGGTTGTGCGAGGCGATGAGGCTGCCGATCCTCGAGGTTGCTGGATACGAGGCGGACGACGTAATCGGCGCGATGGCACTGCAGGCCGCGAAAAAGAATATCGACGTACTCGTGATTTCGAACGACAAGGACATGATGCAGCTCGTCGGGAAAAATGTGCGGACGCTGCGCACGGGCTCGGGCGGAGCGAAGGCAGACATAATCGTTGACGCGAAGAAGGTGGAAGAGATTTTGGGAGTGCCGCCGGAGCGAGTAGTGGATTACATGGCGCTACTGGGCGACACGATCGACAACATCCCCGGGGCGAAAGGTATCGGCGAAAAAGGCGCGGCGGAGCTGATCCAGAAATACGGGAGCGTCGAAAAGGCGCTGGACCACGCGGACGAAGTTCCGAACAAGCGATATCGGGAGGCTCTGCAGCAGCAGCGCGAACAAGTGATGATGTCGAAGCAATTGGCAACGATTGCGACGGACGTGCCGCTGCCTCTGGATTTGGCTTCGTTGGAACGGCGGGAGCCGGACGTTGCGTTGCTAGGAACGCTGTATCGAGAGCTCGGTTTCAATTCGTTGTTGAAAGAATTGAGCGCGGAAGCGCTGGCGTCTTCGGCACCGGCGAGCGCGGAACCGAGCACCGCGAAGGCAGACTACGCGGCGCTCGGAAGCGCTGCTGAGTTTCGTGCGTACCTCGAGAAGCTGCCGGCGAAGCAGGCGCTGGCGGTGTGGCTGAATCTCGAACTTGGCGAGCGAGAGTCAGAAGGATTCGGGACAAGAATAGCATCGATCGAAGTGTCGTCGAAAGCGGGCGGAGGGCGTTCGGTGTGGATGGACGAGAAAGGCGAGGCGCTGAAGGCGCTAGTTCCGTTTCTCGCGGATGCGAAGCGGGCGAAAATCTTTCACGATCCGAAATTATTTCAGCTGTTGAGCGGGCGCGCGGCGAACGTAAAGCACGCGACACAACTCTATTCGTATCTGCTGCGGCCGACGACGGCGAATCACAATTTTGCGGACGTGGTGATGCGGCAGTTCAACACGATGCTGGGTGGAGGGCCGGGAGAACGCGCGGATTATTTGCAGCGGCTCGCGCCTGTTTTGCGCGAACAGATTGATGAGCAAGACCTTGTGGGCGTGTACGAAAAAATTGATTTGCCGCTCGCCCCGGTGCTTGCGGACATGGAGCGCATCGGCATCCGCGTGGACCCGAAGGAACTCGAGAAGATGTCCAAGTCGATGGAGAAGGAAGTCCGGCGACTCGAGCGGGAGATTTGGAAGCTTGCAGGAAATGAATTCAACATCAACTCGCCGACACAACTTGCGGAGGTTTTGTTCGACAAACTAAATCTGCAACCGCCGGCACGCCGCGGAAAAGGCAAAGTTCGATCCACGGCCGCGGACATTTTGGAAGAGATGGCCGAGCAGCATCCGCTGCCAGCGAAGATCATCGAGTTCCGCGAAATTTCCAAGTTGAAATCGACATATGTCGACGCGCTGCCGAAATTGATTCATCCTGATACTGGACGGCTGCATACGAGTCTTTCCCAAACGACGGCGGCGACCGGCCGGTTGAGCTCGAGCGATCCGAACCTGCAGAACATTCCGATTCGCACGGAGTTGGGGCGAGAGATTCGCGCAGCGTTTGTGGCGGAGAAGGGGAAGATTCTGCTTTCGGCGGATTATTCTCAGATCGAATTGCGCGTGATGGCGCATTTTTCCGGGGACCCTGTCCTAACCGAGGCTTTTCGCCACGGAGAAGACATTCACGCAAGGACGGCACAGGAGGTGTTCGGCGTCGGTCCATTGGCGCAAAACGCGGAACACCGGCGGGCCGCGAAGGCCATCAATTTCGGAATCATCTATGGTTTGTCGGCGTTCGGTTTGGCGCAACAGCTCGACATCGGGCAGAAAGAAGCGGCGCAATTCATTAACGCATATTTCGTGCGATACCGCGGAGTGAAGGAATTCTTGGACAAGACACTCGCGGAAACGCGCAAGAGCGGCGTGGCAAAAACGCTTTTCGGAAGAATCCGGCCCATCACGGAGATCAACTCTCCGCAAGCGCAGCTTCGCAGCTTTGCGGAGCGCACGGCGTTAAATTCACCGTTACAGGGTACGGCCGCAGACCTGATCAAGCTGGCGATGATCCGCATCGATGAGCGACTGTCCGCGGAAAAGTTCGAAGCCAAGATGATTTTGCAGGTGCATGACGAGTTGCTCTTCGAAGCGCCGCCAAAGGAAAAGGGCAAACTCGAAAAACTTGTCCGCGAAGAGATGGAAGGCGTCCACAAACTGGCTGTTCCTCTGGTCGTGGAGATCAGTTCCGGCCCCAACTGGCGCGATCTGGATTGAATCGCGTTAAGCCGAGTCCCGAGCTATCTTTGTCCGCTTTGCAGGCGTAGAATCCGCTCGACGAACCCAGTAGTTTCCCCCTCCGGTCGACCCGTTCTGTCAGGAGATGAGTATGCGCAAATTATTTTTGGCTGGCGTGATCCTTTTGGGAACGAGCCTTGCCGCAGCAGGGGCAAAGCAGGACAACACGCAAGAAAAACCGAAAGAGGCTCAAGCCTCCGGGGACGACTACAAAATCTCCCAGGAAGATATCAACAAGAAAAATCCGGTGAAGCCGACGGCAGAAGGACTGGCCGCGGCCCGCAAGATTTATGGATATGACTGCGCGATGTGCCATGGCTCGAAGGGAGATGGGAAAGGAGACGTCGTCGATTCCATGAAACTCACGATGCACGACTGGCATGATTCCGCATCGCTCGCTGGAAAAACGGACGGCGAGCTTTTCTACATCATTACCAAAGGCAAAGGGAAAATGATGGGAGAGGGCGATCGCGTGCCGGAGAATATGCGCTGGAATCTCGTCAATTTGGTGCGGTCCTACGCACAAAAACAATAAGAAGAGAGCCAGCTTTTGACCTGTGAAGTATCCGCACAAAGCGAGTTCGGCGTGCGAGAAGAGACGCGGTCTGTGTGGGCTGCGGACAATCGAGCGGAGTCCTCTGGAAGTCCTGCCGTTGTGCTAGGCTTTTCCGGACAAAATGAAATGGGGAGGATCGCATGGTGCATTCGCCGCAATTCTTGAAACTGGTGGATGACGCGAAGAAGCGCGTCAAAGAAACCAACGTCCCGGAGCTTAAGAAGCGCGTCGATGGGGGCGAGAAGTTGATTTTGATCGATGTGCGCGAAGACAGCGAGTGGGCTAGGGGCCATCTTCCGGGCGCGGTACACATGGGGCGAGGCGTGATCGAACGGGACATTGAGCAACAGATTCCCGATACAGCCACCAAACTCGTTCTATATTGCGGAGGAGGATTCCGGTCTGCGTTGGTTGCGGACAATCTGCAAAAAATGGGGTACACCAACGTCGAGTCGATGGATGGCGGCTGGCGCGGTTGGCTCGCAGCAGGTTTTCCGACAGTGAGCGATTAGAACGCGACGAGAGGAATTGAGAAAGATTGGCTGGGGCGGGAGGATTCGAACCTCCACCGTCCTCATTAACAGTGAGGTGTCCTACCGGTTGGACCACGCCCCAGCAGCTTGCAGGGTAGGCTCCGCCGCACGCGCAAGCGACGGCGAAGGGTGCTCCTAAGATAGCATGAGAGCAGCATTGCCCAGGAATTCTTCGCAAAAAACCTGAAACAATGGCTGTGGATATAGATCAGAAAGTAGGATGACGCAATCCCAGTTGCCGGCTGGCGCAGGATGTGTGTGGATCGCAACTGTTTCAAAATGTTCGAAGGCGCAATCTTGGACGGGTTTGTAACTTTAGAATTTTTTTTAAAAAAATTGCGCGAGATGGTTGCATTCCAGAAAGTTTTGTCGGAAACTATCCGGTCGATTGCGGGCCGGGGCCGCACTTCCTGGCCATGACATCGCGGAGCTTCCAGGTTCGTGCTCCTTCCCGGGGAAGCCTCCGCAAAAGTGCAACGCACACATGGCCCAGATTTTTCATCGCAGCACGAATTTTATTTCGAGATTAAGTCTGATCTCGGCTGCTTTTCTAGCCTGCCTGGGGCTTGTTGGCGCCATCGGGGTTGCGCACTCGCCCTACCGCACGAATCAGTACGTCACGCGAGAACAGCCCGTGCAATTCAGCCACAAACACCACGTCGGAGACGACGGCCTCGATTGCCGGTACTGCCACACTTCGGTGGAGACATCATCTTTTGCCGGAATCCCGCCGACGAAAACCTGCATGAATTGCCACTCGGTGCTGTATAAGGATTCCGCCTATCTTGAACCGATTCGCGAAAGCTACCGCACGGATCAATCGATTCGCTGGATCAAAGTTCATCGCTTGCCCGAGTACGTCTATTTCAATCACAGCATTCACATCAACAAAGGTGTTGGCTGCTCGACGTGCCACGGGACGGTGAACGAGATGCCGCTGGTGTTTCAGGCAGCTCCGTTGCTCATGGGCTGGTGCCTGGATTGCCACCGGAATCCGGAGAAGGCCCTGCGGCCGCTCGATCAGGTTTTCAATATGGATTGGAAAGCGCCAAGCGATCAGATGGTGATTGGCGCTAAATTTGCCAGGGACCGGAAGCTTCGAACTACGGCGGAATTGACGAGTTGTTCGACCTGCCACCGCTAATGGACGATATGCGCGAAAACGAATCGATCGAAGAGCATAAGCACGATCACGACGAGCACGAAGGTTCGTCGCACGAGGATACGGCGGTGCACGAGCACTCGCTGGACTTAGCGTCGGTTCGCGCGAAGTTGAAACAAAAGACTGGCAAGCAGTACTGGCGGACACTCGAGGAACTTGCGGACGATCCCCACTTTGAAGAACTCCTGCACCGCGAATTTCCCCGCCAAGCTTCGGAATGGGATGAAACGGTCGATCGCCGCGATTTTCTGAAGCTGGCCGCGGCTTCGCTGGCATTTGCGGGAATTTCTGGCTGCGGCAACACGCCGGAATATCTCTTAGTTCCATATGTTAAGCAGCCGGATGGAATGATTCTCGGCCGGCCGCTGTATTACGCGACCTCGATGCCTTTCGGCGCAGATGCCATTGGTTTGCTCGTGGTGAGCCATGAAGGCCGCCCGACACACGTCATGGGGAATCCCGATCACCCTGCAAGCCTTGGCGGCACGGACGTTATTACGCAGGCCTCGATTCTCAACCTTTACGATCCGGATCGCGCGGAGACGGTTACAAACCTGGGCGAGATTCGTACCTGGGAGCAGTTTCAGTCAACCGCGCAGAGCATCGCTCAGGGCGCCAAGTTCCTGAATAACAAGGGTTTTCGTATTTTGAGCGGCACCGTCGCTTCGCCGATGGTGGCCACGCAAATAGAAAGCATTCTGAAGCAAATTCCAGGTGCAAAGTGGCATCAGTGGGAACCCGCGGGGAGCGATGGGGCGCGCGAGGGGGCGAAGCTTGCATTCGGACGATACGTCAACACCGTGTATCGCCCGGAAAAGGCGGACGTCATCCTCTCGCTAGACTCCGACTTCATGGCCAGCGGGCCGGGACACATTGCATACATGAACGGTTATTTCCGACGGAGGAAATTAACCGGTCCAAGCGACACGATGAGCCGGATGTATGTGGTCGAGCCGACGCCATCGGTCACCGGAGCAACCGCGGATCACCGCTTGCCGCTGCGCGCGGCCGAAGTGGAACAATTTGCGCGCGGGCTGGCCGCTCTGGTGGGTTTGGGCGGAAGCGGCACGCTTTCGGCGGAAGCGCAGAAATTTCTGGATACCGCGGCCAGCGATCTTCAGAAGCATCGCGGCAGTTGCCTGGTTGTTGCAGGAGAGTTTCAGCCGCCGGCAGTACATGCGATCGCGCATGCCATCAACGCAGCCTTGGGCAACGTGGGCAACACGCTGTACTACACGGAGTCTGTCGAGGCGAATCCCGTCAATCAATTGGAGTCGTTTACCGAGCTTTGCGCGGATATGGATGCGGGCAAAGTGGATACGCTGATTATTTTCGGCTCGAATCCGGTTTACGACGCTCCACACAATTTTGATTTCGCGTCGAAACTGAAAAAGGTGGGCACATCGATTTTGGTCAGCTCGCATTTCGACGAGACAGCCCAATATTGCCAATGGCATATCGCGGAATCGCACTACCTGGAGACCTGGGGCGACGCGCGAGCCTTCGATGGTACCGTCAGCGTGATACAGCCGCTCATCGCCCCACTCTATCATTCGCATTCGGCTTTCGAGGTCCTTACTGCGTTTACCGATAATCCGACTCTGACTGCGTACGACGCGATTCGCGGCCGCCTGGATTCGCTGGCGGGTGCCACGGATCCGGAGAAATACTGGCGCAAGACGTTAAATGACGGCGTGATTGCCGGGACTGCGTATGCGCCGATTTCGGTTGCGCCGAAATTCAACATTGCGGACCTTCCTCAGGCGAGGAAGCCACTGGCTGGGGAAATTGAATTTCTATTCCGTCCGGACTCGAACGTTTACGACGGGCGCTATGCGAACAACGGCTGGCTGCAAGAGTTGGCGCGCCCCGTCACCAAGCTGACCTGGGACAATGCCGCGCTGGTCAGCCCGAAGCTCTCCGAGAAGTTGCAGCTCACCCAGCGCGCGGCGTCGCGAGGCGGCGAGCACGGCCAGATCGTCAGCAACGTCCTCGACATTTCGATTTCAAACAGCAAAGTTACGGCCGCGGCATGGATTTTGCCGGGGCAAGCCGACGATGTCGTCGTACTTCCGCTGGGTTACGGCCGCAAGCACGCGGGATTCACGGGCACGAACAAAGGGTTCAATGCGTACGAGGTGCGCGTTTCGGACGGGCTCTGGAGCACCGCAGCTGGCGTGGAAGCCATCAAGAAAACCGGCGACGACTATCCTCTGGCGTGCACGCAGTATCACTTCCAGATGGAAGGCCGAAAAATTCTGGCGACGGGAACGCTCGATGAGTACCGGAAGGATCCCTCGTTCGCGCACATTGGCGACGAGCAGCCTCCCAAAGATTTCTCGTTGTATCAGGAATTTGCCTACCCGGGATATGCCTGGGGTATGGCCATTGATCTGAACAGCTGCAACGGCTGCAACGCATGCGTGATCGCCTGCCAATCGGAAAACAATATCGCTGTCGTGGGCAAGGATCAGGTGATGCGCGGCAGAGAAATGCACTGGATCCGCATCGACCGCTACTACGCAAAGCTGGATACGGAAACGGGCGATCCGGGCGGGCCGGACTACGACGTTCTCGAGAATCCGCAAACGTTTTTCCAGCCTGTTCCGTGCCAGCAGTGCGAAAACGCGCCTTGCGAACAGGTTTGCCCGGTGGGCGCCACCGTCCACAGCGCTGAAGGTTTGAACGACATGGTGTACAACCGCTGCATCGGCACGCGGTATTGTTCGAACAACTGTCCGTACAAAGTGCGTCGATTCAACTTCCTGCGCTTCCAGGACTGGGAGACGCCTTCGCTCAAGCTCATTCGCAATCCGGAAGTCACGATTCGCAGCCGCGGCGTCATGGAAAAGTGTACCTATTGCGTGCAGCGCATTAATAACGTTCGCATCGATGCGGAAAAAGAGAACCGACCGATTCGCGACGGCGAGATTGTGACGGCTTGCGAATCGGCTTGTCCGGCACAAGCGATCGTTTTTGGCAACGCCAACGACCCGCAAAGCCGCGTGTCCAAATTGAAGAAGCAGACGCGCAATTATTCGCTTCTCGGCGAATTGAATTCGCGCCCGCGAACGACGTACCTTGCGGCGGTTCGCAATCCGAATCCGGAATTGCCGGAGCCTCCGCAATCGCCGGTTAAGGAGCAGGCATGAGCGCGGGCCAGCCTCCTATCAATTCGCCCGAGATTCGCCGGCTGACGCCTGTACTCGGCCCGGGACACACCTATGTCTCGATCACTGATAAGATCAGCTCGATCGTTCTCACTCGCCCCATTTCCCTGGGTTGGCTTGCGGGATTCGGCGTTTGCTTCTTCTTCATCATGCTGCTGAACGTCGCGATCGTTTATCTGATCGGGACAGGCGTGGGAATTTGGGGCATCAACATTCCCATCGGCTGGGGCTTCGCGATCGTCAACTTCGTCTGGTGGATCGGTATCGGCCACGCCGGAACTCTGATTTCCGCGATTCTTTTCCTTTTGAATCAGAAGTGGCGCACGTCGATTAACCGGTTCGCGGAAGCGATGACGCTTTTCGCCGTGATGTGCGCCGGCTTGTTTCCGCTCCTCCACGCCGGTCGTCCGTGGTTCGCGTACTGGATGTTCCCATATCCCAGCACGATGAACATCTGGCCGCAGTTCCGCAGTCCCTTGATTTGGGACGTCTTCGCGGTGTCCACGTATTTCACGGTTTCTCTTTTGTTCTGGTTTGTCGGGTTGATTCCCGACCTCGCGACGCTGCGCGATAAAGCCGTTTCGAAGCCAAAGGCGATTATCTACGGCATGCTGGCGCTGGGCTGGCGCGGCTCCGCGCGGCACTGGCAACGGTATCAGTCGGCTTACCTGCTTCTGGCAGGCTTGGCCACGCCGCTCGTGCTTTCCGTGCACACGGTGGTGAGCTTCGATTTCGCGATCGCCATCGTTCCCGGCTGGCACACGACGATCTTCCCGCCGTATTTCGTGGCTGGCGCGATTTATTCAGGCTTCGCGATGGTTATCACCATCGCGATTCCGCTGCGTGCCGCTTACGGACTCCAGGACTTCATCACCATGCGGCACCTCGAGAACATGGCCAAGGTGATGCTCGCCACCGGCTTGATCGTCGCGTACGGCTACTTCTTCGAGTTTTTCATGTCGATGTACAGCGGCAACAAGTGGGACGTTTTCCTTGTCGAGCAGCGGCTCCACGGTCCCTACGCGCATTACTACTACGCTTTGATTCTTTGCAACATCATGACGCCGCAGCTCCTGTGGATTCAAAAGATTCGCACTAACGTGATCATCCTTTTCGTGATGTCGTTGGTCATCAATACCGGTATGTGGCTGGAACGCTTTGTGATCGTGGTCATCAGCCTAACGCGCGACTTCGATCCTTCCGCGTGGGGCCGCTACTCCGCCACGTTCTGGGATTACGCCGTTCTGACCGGCACACTCGGTTTGTTCGCAGGGCTGCTCTTCCTCTTTGTCCGTGTGTTGCCGGCGATTTCGATTGCGGAGATGCGCGAATTGGTGGCGCACACCTCCGAGGAACATGAATGATGGAAACGCGCTCACGCATTTACGGCGTTGTGGGCGAGTTCGAGACGCCCAAGAAGATTATCCAGGCCGCGGACAAAGCGCGTGAGGCCGGATACAAATGCATGGACGCTTACACGCCGTTCCCGGTCGAAGGCCTTTCCGAAGCGATGGGCCTGAAGCGTACTCTCGTGCCGCTGGTAACGTTGATTGGCGGTTTGCTGGGCGGTTTGGGCGGTTTCGGATTTCAGTATTGGGTGAGCGTTATCTCTTACGCGGAAAATATTGGCGGCCGCTCGCTGAATAGCTGGCCTGCGTTTATTCCCGTCACGTTTGAAATGACGGTTCTGGGCGCGTCGCTTTTTGCCGTCTTCGGAATGCTCGCCATGAACAAGTTGCCGCAGCCGCATCATCCGCTTTTCAACGTCGACCGCTTCCAAAAGCATGCTTCGGTCGATAGCTTTTTCCTTTGCCTGCAGGCGGACGATCCGAAGTTCAGCGTTGCGGAAGCGTCCAAGTTTTTGAAAGAGATCGATGCGCAATACATCAGCGAGGTCGAGGATGACTAAGCCCTCGCCGTCGCGGCGAATTTCGAAAGCGCTCGCGTTTGTGTGCGCTGCGGTGTGTCTCCCTTTGCTGACTGGTTGCCGTCAGGACATGGCCGATCAGCCGAAGAACACGCCGCTTTCGCCGAGTTCGTTCTTTGAAGATGGCCGCTCCGAGCGGCCTTTGATCGATAACACGGTTCCGCGCGGCTCTCTTGTGGACGATCCTTTGTTCATCCCCAAGGATTCGAACGCGTTTCCACTTCCTTTGACTCAAGATCTACTCGATCGTGGCCAGCAACGCTACAAGATCTTTTGCTCTCCGTGCCACGGTTTGCAGGGTGATGGCAATGGCATGATCGTCATGCGCGGCATGAAGCGCCCGCCCAGCTATCATCAGGACCGGCTTCGTGAAGTTCCGAATGGCTACATCTTCGATGTGATTACCAATGGTTTCGGGGAGATGCAAGGCTATTCGGCGCAAGTGCCGCCGCGCGATCGCTGGGCCATTGTTGCTTATGTCCGCGCCTTGCAATTGAGCCGCAATGCTCCGGCTTCCGAGTTGCCTGAGGAGTTGCGGCAAAAGCTTTCTCAAGGAGGCTCCGGGAAATGACCGCGCAGGACTACATGGCGCCCGACAGCGTCGGCCGCCTGCAGCAACGCGCACTCATCGTCGGCGTGGTTGGCGCGGTTCTGTGCCTCATCGGCTGGCTTAAGTGGCCGGAGCAATTCTTTCATTCCTACCTCATTGCGTTTCTTTTTGTTCTGGGATTGTCGCTGGGCTCCATGGGATTGCTCATGCTTCAGCATCTCACCAGTGGGCACTGGGGCATCGTGATACGCCGCCCGCTGGAAGCAGCGATGCGGACGTTGTGGCTTGTGGCGTTGCTTTTCGTGCCGATCATCTTTGGCATGAAATACATTTACGGCACGTGGCTGAACGCTCCAGCAACAGGAGAGGGTTCGCTTTCGAATTTTCAGAGGAGCTACCTCACCACGCACAATTTCATCATTCGCGCAGTCATCTACTTCGTGGTTTGGCTGCTGCTGGTGACCATGCTCGATAGATGGTCCCGCCAGCAGGATGTGGACAAGGCGAATCGCGCCTTGCGCCGCAAGTTCAAGATGCTCAGCGGGCCCGGCATCATCCTTTACGTCTTCGGCATTGGCTTCGCGTCGATCGATTGGGCCATGTCCGTGTCGCCCCACTGGTTTTCGACTATTTACGGGTTCATTTTCGTAGTCGGGCAGGTCATTTCATCCCTATGCCTCGTGATTGCCATTACTGTCATGCTCTCGCGGGCGACGCCCATGTCTGGCGTCATCCAACCGAGGCATCTTAGCGATCTCGGCAAACTGCTCCTCACCTTCGTGATGCTCTGGGCTTATTTCTCCTTCTCACAACTGTTGATCATCTGGTCGGGCAATTTGCCGGACGAGATCAGCTTCTATCGCACGCGGCTTTACGGAAGCTGGGCGATCGTCGCCATCATCATCCTGCTCTTCCATTTCTTTACGCCGTTTTTCATGCTGCTTTCGCGCGACTTGAAGCGCAGCGCGAGCCTGTTGCCCAAAGTGGCTTTTCTCCTCATTTTCATGCGCTTCGTCGATCTTTTCTGGACTACGCGGCCGGAATTCAATCCTACGGACGCCATGCCCGGCTGGTTTGATCTTATTGTCCCTGTTACGCTTGTTGGGTTGTGGCTCAGCTTTTTTGCCAGGAATTTGAAGAGCCAGCCGCTTTTGCCGATGGGCGAGCCGAAACTGGAAGAGGTTCTGGGAGTCCATGAGCACTGAGCATCACAACGCGGGGCAGCCGGAAGGACAGCCGCCGAAGAACTTGGACGTAACGTTCGAGCCCACGGATATGAACACCCACACGATCGTGTTGTGGTTGTTCTATCTTGCGCTCTCGGTTGGCGCCACGTTCTTGATTAGCGTTTTTATCTTCCGCTACACGACGAATATGGCCGCCAAGTCCGATGCGGCCGTGCCTCCGATGCGCCAGGGCGTTGCGCCGACGATGCCTCCTGAGCCACGCCTTCAGGGTGTGCCTGGCCACGAATCGGATGCCCAGCAGGACTTGCGAGAAAAGAATGCCGCCGACGAAGCGGCCAATGAAAAACTGGAATGGCTCGACAAGCAGGCCGGAATTGCACAAATTCCAGTGGAAGACGCCATGAAGATTATCGCCTCGAAAGGACTTGAGGCTATGCCAGGACCTGCGCCGGGCAAGAAAAAGTGAGGCCATGAACCGGTTGCGTTCCATTTCCGCGTTGATTGCACTCTTGCTGAGCGCAGCGGGAGCAAGCGCTCAAGCTGTGCCCAACAATGTGGGCCCGGCGTCCCAAGGATTGCCGCCTCTCCTGCAAAATGTCGGTTTTGAGCCGAAGCTGAATTCCCATATACCGCTCGACATTCCATTCCGCGACGAGACGGGCCGGACCGTCCAGCTGCACGACTACTTCACGAATAAGCCGGTGGTCCTTGCTTTGGTCTATTACGGCTGCCCCATGCTTTGTGACCAGCTCGAACAGGGCGTCGTCGGCACCTTGCGCATGCTCTCCTTCAATCCCGGCCGCGACTACGAGGTTGTTTTCGTCAGTTTTGACTCTCGCGAAACTCCCGACCTGGCCGCCCAGAAAAAGCAATCGGCTTTGAAGCAGTTTCGCCGGCCGGAAACCGCCGGCGGCTGGCACTATCTGACGGGTTCGCAGGAATCCATCGACGCGCTCACGAAGGCTGCCAATTTCCGGTATGCCTTTGACAAAAAATCCGGCCTCTTCGCGCACGCCAGCGGCATCATGCTGCTGACTCCCGACGGCCGAATTTCGCGCTATTTTTATGGAATCGAATATCCTTCCCGGGACATGCGTCTTGCTCTTGTGGATGCATCTGCCGGCAAGATCGGCACCGTGATCGACCATGTTTTGTTGTATTGCTATCAATACGACCCTTCGTCCGCTCGTTACAGCGCTTCGATTCTCAAGATTCTCCGTTTGGGAGGAGTTCTGACGATCATTTGTATGGTCGCCGGGATCTTGATTTTCCGGCGGCGTGATATTGGATCTGTGCGCAGGAACAACCAAGGAGCCCACTGAGCCGTGCCGTCGCAATTGCCAATCTATCCGGAGCAGGCTTCCAATTTTGCCCAGCCTGTGGACTCGTTGATGACGTTCATGATCCTCGTGTCCGTCTTCTTTACAGTCGTGATCACGGCCGCCATTATCTATTTCTTTTTCAAATATCACCGCAAGAGCGAGAACGAGATCGGCGCGCCGATTCACGGCAACATGCGGCTTGAGCTTACCTGGATTGTCCTGCCCTTTCTGTTGGCCATGGTGATGTTCGGCTGGGGCGCCGTTGTTTATGTCGATTTCCGCCATGCGCCGCCAGACACTCTCGATATCTACGTGGTCGGGAAACAGTGGATGTGGAAAATACAGCAGCCCAATGGGCGCCGTGAAATCAATGAGTTGCACGTTCCTGTGGGCCGCGACGTTAAGCTTATCCTTGCCAGCGAAGACGTCATTCATGACTTTTACGTCCCGGCCTTCCGCGTCAAGATGGACGTCGTGCCGGGGCGCTACAACACGATGTGGTTCCGTCCTACTGAGCCGGGCCGCTATCATTTCTTCTGCTCGCAGTACTGCGGGACGAATCACGCCATCATGGGGGGATGGGTCACTGTCATGCAGCCTGCCGAATACGCTGCCTGGCTTTCTGATACCTCGGAAACGGATGCCGATCCCGTCCTTGCCGGAGAGAAACTCTTCTCCGACAAATCTTGCAGCACGTGCCATGCAGGCAACGGCAGCGGCCACGGCCCATCTCTCAATGGCCTTTATGGAGGTAAGGTTCGTCTGGCGGATGGCTCAACCGTGACGGCGGACGAAGCTTATCTTCGGGAATCCCTGCTCCAACCAAATGCCCAGATTGTGGCCGGTTACCTGCCGATCATGCCCTCGTATCAGGGGCAGTTGACGGAGGACCAGATTTTGAGTTTGCTCACCTACATCAAGTCGATTCAGTCGCAGCCCGTTCCCTCGACTGGTGCAGGTGTGATTGCAGCAGGGAAAAAATAAGCCATGGCCACAACAACTACAGCGCCGGCATACACCATGCCACGCGATCATTATTTAAATTCTTCCTACGGCATCCGTTCCTGGTTGCTGACCACGGACCACAAACGGATTGCCTGGCTCTATCTCGCGGGCGTCACCTTCTTCTTCACCGTTGGCGGCATCTTCGCTGCCTTGATTCGAATCCACCTGCTCTCTCCAAATGGCCTGCTGGTAACGCCCGAAACCTACAACAAACTCTTTACCATGCACGGCGTGGCGATGGTCTTTTTCTTCCTGATCCCTTCCATCCCCGCGGTGTTGGGCAACTTCCTCTTGCCGCTGATGATCGGCGCCAAGGACGTCGCGTTCCCCAAAATCAATCTGCTTAGCTGGTACGTTTATATCCTCGGCGGATCTTTCATCCTCTATTCGTTCGCCACCGGCGGGTTGGACACCGGCTGGACCTTCTACACGCCGTTGAGCAGCGTTTACTCGAATTCCGCTGTTGCGCCCGCGGTCATCGGTATCTTCATCAACGGTTTCTCTTCGATCCTCACCGGCATGAACTTCGTTGTGACCATCCACACCATGCGCGCGCCGGGGATGACGTGGTTCCGCTTGCCACTCTTTGTCTGGGCGCAGTACGCGACGAGCATCATCTTTATTCTAGGAACCCCTGTTATCGCAATCACGCTTCTTCTCGCAGGTCTTGAGCGCATCTTCCACCTTGGCTTTTTCAATCCCGCCCTTGGCGGCGACCCGATTCTCTTCCAGCACCTGTTCTGGTTCTATTCGCACCCGGCCGTGTACATCATGATTCTTCCGGCCATGGGCGTCGTCAGCGAAATCATCCCGACCTTCGCACGCAAGCCGATCTTCGGTTACAC
Organism: Candidatus Acidiferrum sp.; assembly: GCA_049641765.1. GTDB lineage: Bacteria > Acidobacteriota > Terriglobia > Acidiferrales > UBA7541 > Acidiferrum. The sequence continues at coordinate 77,432 of JBAQJX010000042.1, read as the reverse complement.
GTTCATCGCGGCATCGAGCATCGCCATCGCCGTCATCGGCTTCTTCGTTTGGGCGCATCACATGTTCTTGACCGGTGAATCCACCTACGCCGCGCTGGCCTTTTCGCTTCTCAGCTATCTCGTGGCGATTCCTTCGGCCGTTAAAGTCTTTAACTGGACAGCCACACTCTATAAGGGTTCCATCTCCTACGACACGCCGATGCTTTACGCCCTGGGCTTCATCGGCTTGTTCCTCATCGGCGGACTAACCGGTCTGTTTCTGGCTTGTCTTGGTCTTGACATCCATATTCATGACACCTATTTCGTGATCGCCCACTTCCACTACATCATGGTCGGCGGCGCCATCATGGGATACCTCGGCGGGTTGCATTTCTGGTGGCCGAAGATCACCGGAAAGCTATATCCGGAATTCCTTGCTCGTGTCGCCGCCGTGACGCTTTTCATCGGGTTCAACTTGACGTTCGGCCCGCAATTCATTCTCGGTTTCATGGGCATGCCGCGCCGCTATCATAACTATCCGCCGGAATTTCAGGTGCTCAACGTATTGTCCACGGCTGGCGCCTCCATTCTTGCCATTGGCTATCTGCTCCCGATGGTCTATTTCACTTGGTCGGTCCGTTACGGCAAAGCCGCCGGGCCAAATCCCTGGCCAGCCACCGGGCTTGAGTGGACTACTGCTTCTCCGCCACCGACGGAAAATTTTGAGGTCACGCCTGTCGTCGATTGGGAACCTTACGACTACAAGAATCGGCCAGATCTCGGGCTTGCATCTCCAGTGTCGCCGTCGCTTGCGCCGGCTCACGGAGACGATTGAGGACACGCACGAAACTGGGCTAGCAGCACTGGCGCCCGCATAGGCGCTGGAAATCGAAGCGGAAGAGGAGTACCGAGTGCATCGCACCGGAGAGCTTTACGGGCATTTTCAGACCATGGAGCAGCAGAAGGACTCTGCTACTCTCGGCATGTGGATTTTTCTGTCCACCGAGATCTTGTTCTTTGGCGGCCTGTTCCTCACCTACACGATCAACCGCCACACCTACCCCGACGTTTTTGCCGCGGCCAGCACCACGCTCAGCCTGAAGCTTGGCACCATCAACACGCTTGTGCTGATCGGTAGCAGCTTGACCATGGCCATGGCCGTCTGGAGCGCCGAATCGGGAAAGAAAAAACTCATTCCGATGTTTTTGGTTCTTACCCTGATTCTTGGCGGCGTCTTCCTGGGCATCAAGGGCATCGAGTATCACGACAAATACGTCGAGCATCACATTCCTGGTTTGCCCTTCCAATTTGAACCTGGTTCGGACATTGCCACCAACGCGCATGCTGAGTTGTTTTTCTCGCTCTATTTCGGCATGACCGGTCTGCATGCTTTGCACATGATCGTCGGAGTCGGTTTGCTCTGCTGGCTGCTGAAGCAATCTTTGAAAGGGCGATTCACGCCGGAGTACAACACTCCTGTCGAGAACATTGGTCTTTATTGGCACTTCGTCGATATTGTGTGGATTTATCTCTATCCGCTGTTATATCTGATCGATCGGCACAAGTAACGGGGTAAGGAGAAAACACGCGTGTCCGAGCATGTCGTTTCGCCGAAGCTTTATGTCGGAATTTTTTCCGCCCTCGTGATTCTCACGATCACGACCTATTGGGCGTCCACGGTGGACCTCAACGCCTATTTTGCGGGCTTGAACGTTATCGTCGCCCTCGTTATTGCCACATGTAAGGCCACCCTCGTCGTTCTTTTCTTCATGCATGCGTACTACAGCTCTAAACGCACGAAGCTCGTCATCTTCTGCGGTGTCTTTTGGCTTGCCATCATGCTTTTCCTGACCCTCGGCGACTACGCCACGCGTTCTTGGGAAGTGCACTACTAGCACCCACCCAGTCGAATAGCCAAGTGTTGCCGCTGCTGGTTCTTATTTTCGTCCTGAATAATCGATCAGATTGTCGGCAAAAGCGCCGCGCACACTTCCGCCGTGTTTTGAGATTCGATTCGGGTGTTTGTGGTGGATAGCGGTGACGCCCCAGAGGCAAATCCGGGTCACCGCCCGGCGAAAGTGAAAGGGGGGAGAAACGAACCGGCCCAGCCCTCAATCCCCTAAAGGGATCCTCGGCTCGCCTCCCCCACTGCCTTAGATAGTGCAAACCGGGAGCCAAGCTTAACCCTTGTATTATCATAAGCTTGTCGCCGGATAGCCCGGTAAAAATGCTCTACCCTTGCGAAAATTTACCCGCCAGGTCAGTTCGACCGGCGGGCCTTCCGGCAGTTCTGTACCCTCTAAGGGCCCCTCGTGTACCCTCCGCGACCCGCTCGCGAATCTAAAAGCTCTAGTTGGGGCTGAGAGGGGCCAGTCATCCGTTAGCGGCCGTGCAATCTAGTCCTCAAAAGCTCCGCCTGCTCAGGCCAGGTTTCCTTGGAGTTCATTTTCCCCGGATGGTGTGTCTGTGCCAGCCTTCTATAAAATTGACAAGGAACGCAGGCTTGTCCTTAGCTCCGGGACGGGCATTTTCAATCTGGAGGATGCGCGGCTGCACCAGGAACGTCTGTTGGCTGACTCCGATTTTGACCCCAGTTACGCGCAACTCCTCGATTTCACGCACACCACACAAATTGATCTCACCGCTGCTGACATTCAGCAGCTGGCTTTGCGCAATATTTTTTCTCCAAATTCGCGCCGCGCCATTCTGGTGCCCAATGACCTCGCCTACGGTCTCGGACGCATGTATGAAATTCTTCGCGAAGCCTCAGGGGAGCGTGGAATCCGCATCTTTCGTAATCTCGAGGATGCTTTGGATTGGGTGCTCTCGAAACAAGAAGCAACCTGATTCCGATTCTCTTTCGCTCTTGGCGCCTCTTCCCCCGTTTCATCCACGATCCCCAAGTCAGTGGTCATTGTCTGTGCGTTCTTGACCTCGCTGATTTTCACCTGCTATTGTGAAAAGTTATTCTGGCCGCAGTGTCCCCACTGGGTGCCGGAGCCCGCATAGAGCGGGCATGCTCCTCCGGAGGGAGCTATTTCGTCTCATGGGCCTGACCAAACTCGTAATTCGGGGCGCGCGGCAGCACAACCTGAAGAACATCAGCCTCGAAATTCCCCGAAATTCACTCACCGTGATTACCGGTCTTTCCGGCTCCGGAAAATCCTCTCTGGCCTTCGACACCATTTATGCGGAGGGCCAACGGCGTTACGTAGAATCGCTCTCCGCTTACGCGCGGCAATTCCTCGATCAGATGGAGCGCCCCGAGGTCGACGTCATCGAAGGCCTTTCCCCTTCGATCGCCATCGAGCAGAAAACGACGACGCGCTCTCCGCGTTCGACGGTCGGCACCATCACCGAAATTTACGACTACCTCCGGGTCATCTACGCGTCTGTCGGCGTCCCGCATTGCCCTAAATGCGGCAATCCCATCGCGCGACAGTCCAGCGAACAGATAGTCCAGGCTATTCTCAACGGCGAGCTGTGCCAACCTGACGATCGCGTCATGATCCTGGCTCCGATCGTTCGCGGGCGAAAAGGAGCGTACCGCAAGGAGTTCGAAAAGCTGGCCCAGGATGGCTACGTCCGCGTCCGCGTCGATGGCGAACTTTTCCCATTGGACGCCCCTCCGAGCCTGGACAAACGCAAGAATCATTCCATCGAAGTCGTCGTCGATCGGTTGCTGGTCAAGCAAGGCATCGCCGCGCGCCTCGAGCAGTCCATTGCCGCGGCTTTGAAGCTTGCTGGTGGCCTCGTCACTGTCGCCATCGTTGGCGGCAAGGAGCACGTCTTTTCCGAAAAGCTGGCTTGTCCTGATTGCGGGCTCTCTGTTCCGCAACTTGAGCCGCGTTCCTTCAGCTTCAATTCGCCTTATGGCGCGTGCCCGGCCTGCAACGGACTTGGTTCAAAATACGACTTCGATCCCGCCAAAATCATTACCGATTGGGGGCGCCCGCTGTTTGATGGTGGCCTTGGTCCCGGTTCCAGCTCCGCGATTCTCAAGCGCACCCTTGAGCTGGCCGCCTACGCGTATCACTTCAAGTTGGATACGCCCTTCGAGAAGTTTCCTCTGCGCATCCAGAATCTGCTTCTCTACGGTTATCCGCCTTCCGGCCGGGGAGCTGCGGCGGAACAGAAATCGTCCCCCGGAAAGAAATCTGCTGGGGAAAAGGCTTTTCGTTTCCCGGGTCTCCTCAAATTCTTGGATCGAAATTTTGCCGAATCCGGTTCGGATTCCTATCGCGAGTGGATGACGCATTATATGTCAGCCACGCTTTGCGATGTTTGCCACGGCAAGCGCCTTCGTCCGGAATCGCTCGCGGTCAAACTGGCTGGTTTTTCCATCGCGGATTTTACGGCGCTCTCGCTTTCCGCTGCGCGGCCGGCTGTCGAAAAAATCCTCGCGCAACTCAGTTCACGCCAGCGGGAAATTGCCGGTCGTCCGCTTGAGGAAGTCGCCGAGCGCATCGATTTCTTGTTGGCTGTCGGCCTCGGCTATCTCAGTTTGGATCGCTCCGCGGCAACGCTTTCTGGCGGTGAAGCCCAGCGCATCCGACTCGCCACACAAATAGGATCTCGCCTTCGCGGTGTCCTTTACGTGCTCGATGAGCCTTCCATCGGCCTCCATGCGCGCGACAACGACCGTCTGCTCGGATCTCTTGAACAGCTGCGCAATCTGGGCAACACGGTCCTCGTCGTCGAGCACGACGAAGACACCATTCGTCGCGCTGATTTTGTTGTGGATCTCGGCCCCGGCGCTGGCAACGCGGGTGGCTATCTTGTGGCACAGGGTAAACCTGCGCAAATTGCGGCAAGCCCCGAATCTCTCACGGGCCGCTATCTCAGCGGTGCCGCGAGCATCGCTGTACCTGAAAAGCGCCGCAGTCCCAATGGCAAAGCCATCCAGATCCTCGGTGCAAGCGCGAACAATCTGAAAGAAGTCGACGTCACGCTCCCGCTTGGCCTGCTCACAGTCGTTACAGGCGTTTCAGGCTCCGGCAAATCCACGCTCGTCAACGACATTCTCTACCGCGCACTCGCCCAGAAACTCTATCGTTCCATGGAGCCGCCTGGCGCGCATCGCGAGCTTCTCGGCGCCGAGCAAATCGACAAAGTCATTGAGATCGATCAGGCTCCCATCGGCCGCACGCCGCGTTCGAATCCCGCCACGTACACCGGAGTTTTCGCGGCCATCCGCGAACTCTTTGCCATGCTTCCTGAATCTCGCGAACGAGGCTATCGTCCTGGCCGTTTCAGCTTCAACGTCAAAGGCGGCCGCTGCGAAGCCTGCCAGGGCGATGGCCTCCGCCGTATCGAAATGAATTTTCTACCCGATGTCTACGTCATGTGCGAAGTCTGCCGCGGCAAACGGTACAATTCCGAAACGCTCGCCGTCCGCTACAAAGGGCACACCATCAGCGACGTGCTCAATTTGCCTTCTTCCGACGCGTTGAAACTCCTCGAAAATATTCCGCAGATCCAGCAAAAGCTTTCCACGCTCGTCGAGGTAGGTCTTGGCTATGTCACTCTCGGCCAATCCGCCACTACGCTTTCCGGCGGCGAAGCCCAGCGCATCAAACTTGCTCGCGAGCTTTCCAAGCGCCAGACCGGCCGCACTCTTTACATCCTCGATGAACCGACCACAGGCTTGCACTTTGACGATGTCCGCAAGCTTCTCGATGTTCTCCAGCGCCTCGTCGCTCTTGGCAACACTGTTCTCATCATCGAGCATCACCTCGATGTCATCAAACAAGCCGATTGGATCATCGATCTTGGTCCCGAAGGTGGCGAGGGCGGCGGCCGCATCGTCGCGCAAGGTCCGCCGGAGCAGGTGGCGCGCGTCAAGAAATCCTATACGGGCCAGGTTCTGGCCCGCACATTGCATTTGAATGAGAAAGAGAACGGCTCATCGCCAGAAAAGAATGGTGCTTCAGGAAAGGTCTAAAATTGCCGCCGGTCCTGCAAATCAGCGGACCGCGCGATCCGTGCTCGCATGCTTGCACCTGGCACCGCTTCCGTTTACAGTCATTCCTCCGATGAGTATCTACTCAATTTCGCCCCTCACCTTCGGTGGTGTTCGCACTTACCCACTTTCTTCCCGCAAGAGCAAGGTCAGCGTCCGCGATTTTGCCAAACCCCCTGCTTCCGGCACTTCTCTGACGAAATTTCTCGATTCTCTCCCCGCTTTTCTCGCCGCAAACGATCTACGCCAACTTCTCGCGGCAATGCACCGCGCGCGAAGACAGCGTGCTCCCATTCTCTGGGGTATCGGCGGCCATGTCATCAAGGTCGGCCTTGGCCCCGTCCTTATCGATCTCATGCGTCGCGACTTCGTTTCTGGCATTGCCATGAACGGCGCGGCCCTCGTTCACGATTTCGAGATAGCGCTCGCGGCAAATACTTCCGAAGACGTCGAAGCGGGTCTCGGCGCTGGCCAGTTCGGCATGGCCGCCGAAACCGGCGAGTACGTCAACGAATGTTCAAAGCTCGCCGCGCGACTTCATATTGGTTACGGCGAGGCCGCTGGCCAATTCCTCACTAGCGGCATCCTCGAAGTAAAGCACGCCGCCTCCAGCATTCTCGTCGCGGCCTACAAGAATCGCATTCCCGTCACCGTCCATCTCGCCGTCGGCACAGATATTCCGCACATGCACCCCGCAGCCGATGGTCCTTGCCTCGGCGCAGCTACATTTCTCGATTTCCGGCTCTTCTGCGCGCTCGTGAAACAAATGCACCCGGGCGGTGTCTATTTGAATTGGGGATCGGCCGTGCTTCTTCCCGAGGTGTTCCTCAAAGCCGTTTCTGTTGTCCGCAATCTCCGCGTACCTTTGCAACCCATTACCACCGCGAACTTCGACTTTATCCAGCACTACCGTCCGCTGCAAAATGTAGTCAAGCGCCCTACGCAATCGGAACGCGGAGGCCGCAAAACCGAATCTCGCGGCTACGCGATCACAGGCCACCACGAACTTCTTATGCCTTTGGTCGCCGCCGCATTAGCTGCTGGTTGGCCAAAAGCTTCGCGCGCGGGTAAACGATGACTCTTTTCGACGACGACGCGCCTCTTCCGCCCGATCTCGAGGCTCCGCAGCAGTCTACCGAGCCGCTTGCCGCTGCGCCTGCTCAACCGTCTTCTGCTCCGAGTGAATCCTCGCTCCTCGGCGACCCCATCAGCCTCGCCGCCACCAGCCCTGCCCAACTCCCTTCGCGCACTTATGCGCCGCCCGTCCCGGAGGATCTGCGCATCTCTTGGTCCTGGATTCACCTTGTCGTCTTTCTTTTTTTCGGATTTTTTAGTTTGGTCCTAATCCAGGCAGGTTTTGCGATCTACTACGCCCCGTTACACCATTTCTCCAACGAAAAAGATTTCGAGCGCTTTGTCCTCTCCAAACCGGGCTTTGCCATCGGCAGCATGGTGCTTTGGTATGCCTTCCTCTTTCTCTTCCTCTACGTCACCTTGGCGGTGCTTCGCGGTTACCCGTTCTGGCGCACGCTCGGTTGGCGGAGAATCACGCGCCACGGCGGTGGCCGCTCGCTCAATCCCTGGCTTTTCTTTTTCGCCGGTTGCGCCCTCTCCGTCATTGTATTCACCGTGACCGCGAAAGTGGAGCCGCCTGAAAATGTGCCGATCGAGGAGCTCTTCCGCTACAAGAACACCGCCCTGCTTTTTATGGCGATGGCTGTCTTGGTGGCTCCGCTCGTCGAGGAAACCATATTTCGCGGCTATCTCTATCCGTTGTTCGCCAAGTATTTTGGCGTCGCCGCCAGCGTGATCGTCACCGGCGTTCTTTTCGGTTTGATGCATGGCGCCCAGCTTGGCTGGACTTGGAGCCTCGTTCTGGTCCTCATTATGGTCGGTATTCTTTTTACGTTTGCTCGCGCGCGTACCGGCTCCGTCTTTGCCAGTTTTCTACTGCACCTCGGCTATAACTCCACCATCGCCGCCGTCACCATTCTCGGCACGCAAGGCTTCACGAAAATGCCTTCCGTCCACTGACCCATTCGTCTTCTTTCCCCTCCTTCGTTACAATGTTTCCTTCTGAGGATTCAACGATGATGTACGTTGCCCAACCCATTGAGTGGACGGACCAGGGCGTGCGCATGCTGGATCAGCGCCGTCTGCCAGCCGAGGAGGTCAGCTACACCTACACCACCTATCAGGACGTCGCCAAAGCGATCCGGGATATGGTCATTCGCGGCGCGCCCGCGATTGGCGTTGCCGCCGCCATGGGCGTTGCGATTGGCGTTCTTCATTCTCCGGCAAATTCGGTCGAAGCTCTGCGCGCGGAGTTTCCGGAAATCTGCGATACGCTCGCAAAAACCCGCCCCACCGCCGTCGATCTTTTCTGGGCTATTGAACGTATGAAGCGTCGATTTACTGAGCTCACTTCCGGGACGTCGGACCTTTCGAAAATCCGCCAGGCTATGGTCGAGGAAGCCCAGTTGGTTCATCTTGAAAAAAAATCGACCGATGAAGCCATCGGCCGCTACGGCTCGGAATTTATGCCCGCTGGTGGCCAGGTTATGACGCAGTGTAACGCCGGCGCTCTTGCCACTGCCGGCATCGGCACTGCCTTGGGTGTCATTCGCGTCGCATTCGAACAGGGCAAAAAGTTGCACGTTCTCGTGCCGGAAACGCGTCCCTATCTTCAAGGCGCCCGCCTCACCGCCTGGGAGCTATACAAAGGCGGCATTCCGCTTACGCTCATCACCGACAATATGGCCGGTCACTTTCTAAAAACCGGCAAAGTTGGCGCGGTCGTCACAGGCGCGGACCGCATCGCCGCCAACGGAGACACTGCAAACAAAATCGGTACGTATCAGATTGCCGTTCTCGCCAAGGAAAACAACGTCCCCTTTTATATTGCCGCGCCGGTTTCTACCTTCGATCTCTCCATTCCCGATGGCGATCGCATTCCAATCGAAGAGCGCCCCGCGGCCGAGGTCACGCATCTGCAAGGTATCCGCATCGCGCCTGACGTTCCCGCCGCGCATCCCGCATTCGATGTCACGCCCGCACGCTACATCGCCGCCATCTTCACCGAACGCGGCGTCGCCCGTGCTCCCTATACGGAGTCGTTGCATGCCTTGAGCTCGTCCGCCGCGCTCGCCGCTCCATCCGCGCGCTGACGTCTCATGCTCATCCGCTCATGACTGCCCGTTGATGACGCCCCGAATCACACATGCGATTCACAAAATAGTTCCAACCGCCGTGTTTGTCTTCCTAGTCTCGTCTGGTATTCAGGCTGCTCAGCTGCCGGCCAGGAAACATTCTTCAGAGTCGCATCCCGGGAAATCGCAGCCTATCCGGCTTCTTCCCGCGAACCCGCATTACTTCCTGTTCCGCGGCAAAGCCGTCGCTCTCATCACCAGCGGCGAACATTACGGCGCGGTGCTCAACCGCGACTTTGACTTTCAGCGCTACCTTTCGGCTCTCCATGCGGACGGCTTGAACTACACGCGTTTGTTCGGCGGCGCATACGTTGAAGTTCCCGCAAAATCCTTTGGAATTGTGCACAACGATCTAGCGCCCGAACCGGGCCGCTTCCTCGCTCCCTGGGCTCGCAGCGGCACTCCCGGCTATGCGGGCGGCGGAAACAAATTCGATCTCGATCAATGGGACTCCGAATATTTCTCGCGCTTCCGCGATTGTTTATCCGCAGCTGCCAAGCATGGAATCGTCGTCGAAATATCGCTCTTCTCCTCGCTCTATGGTGACGCGCAGTGGCAAGTAAGCCCGCTCAATCCGGCCAACAACGTCAACAATCTTAGTCCAATCGATTGGAAGAAACTCCACACGCTCGAAAATGGCGGCATTCTCGCTTATCAGGAAAAATACGCGCGCAAACTTGTGCGCGAAGCAAACTCATTCGATAACGTTATCTTTGAAATTCAGAACGAGCCTTGGTCGGACCGTCCCGTTCTCTCCGGCGTCATTAATCCTTACTTGCGTCCGCCCGCCCGCGACATGTTTCCCAATTCGATCGATTTGCCGGATGATCTTTCGCTTGCCTGGCAGGCCCGCGTCGCGGAGTGGATCACGCAAGAAGAATCCGAGCTCCCCAATCAGCACCTCATGGCGCAGAACTACTCCAATTTTCACCAACCGGTTCGGAAGCTTCTGTCCGCCGTGAGCATCGTCAATTTCCACTACGCTTATCCGGATGCGGTGCTGCTCAATTACGGCCTCGGCAAAGCCATCTCCTATGACGAAACCGGTTTTCTGGGCCGTGATGACGACGCCTATCGCCGCCAAGCCTGGAATTTCATGCTTTCCGGCGGCGGCGTTTTTGACGGCCTCGACTACTCTTTCACCGTCGGCCACGAAGATGGAACCTTCGACGGCCAGAACGGCCCCGGCGGCGGAAGCGCCGCTCTGCGCCGCCAGCTCCACGTTCTAAGCCAATTTCTCCAGTCGCTCGACCTGGCCAATCTTCATCCGGACGCTGGCGTCGTGAAGCACGCCGCAGGGGTCGTCGCACGCGTCCTCTCCAATCCCGGCATGGAATACGCCATTTATCTAGATGGTGATGGTCCCACTGACCTGACGCTCGACCTTCCCTCGGGAAGATACTCCAGTGAGTGGCTCGATGTAGGAACCGGCAGTCTCGAACAGCTTGAAAACTTCAACCACAAAGGCGGGGACAAGATTTTGACGTCTCCCGCCTTTCAAAATGGAATCGCTCTTCGCCTCAAGCGAACCTCGACGATTGGGCCCCAGCATGAAAATGAATAAGCACAAGCATTCTTCGGCTTGCCACGATGACTCTACGAGCCTGACTGTTTCCTCCGGACCACTCGGCCGAAACTAGTCCAAATCCTTCTTCGCTCCTTTATCTGCCGCGCTCTCCGGAAAAACATTGTGCTGGGGGGGCGGCATCGGAATATCGCCCATGCGATCCTTCCACAGCGCTTTGTTCAGCAGCGCGGTATCCACCGCGTCTGCGTGGCTGAAATCCAGATTCTTCCCCGCCTTCCAATCTTTTGTGTTCATCTCATAAATCAATCCGTTGTCGCGGTTGCGATAATCCGCCTGGAATGCCGGTTGTTGCCCCGTTCCGCTGAAGAGCGGCGCCATCGCCGCTGCGCGCGAATCGTTTGCGTTCATCGGTGGAACGCCCAAGAGCGCCTCAATCGTGCGCACCACATTGACGGTCGTGTAAAACGAATGATCGACGAAAGGCTTAGCGTCCTCGCCCGTTCCCGTGGGCATGGGAGCATACTTGCTGATCACCAGCGCGAGGCTCCGGTGAGAATCCACATGATCCGGCCCGTCCTGCGCGTCATCCTCCAAAATCAAGAACGCCGTGTCATCCCAATAGGCGCTGTGCGAGATCGCGTCGACCACGCGTCCGATCGCCAGGTCATTGTCCGCCACCGAAGCCGCCGGCTTCGGTTTGTCTTTGGTGAGGCCGGCCGTGTGATCGTCCGGAAGCCGCAAAAGAATGAATTGCGGCATCGTATCTTTCCCCGCGTTCCGCGCGGCCACAAACTGGTTGAACTCGTTCAAAAACTCGTCTGCCCTAAGCTGATCCGGATACGCCACCTCAAAATCGGGAAAGAGAGGGTCGAAGTGCCCCTGTAGTTCCACTTCGCTTGCTACATTCTTCGCGAGCACAGGTATCGCCCACGGATAGGGGCTCGGTCCGCCCTTTGGATCGCCAACATTGCTTTGAAGCGGTTCGCCCTTGTTGATCTCCGCGCGCGCACAAGCCTCGCTCTCCGCTTTGGGTGGACCAGACATTGGCGTATCCTCGCCGGCCTTTTCATTGCACCAGCGGCTCACGATAAATTCGCCGTAATGCCGATAGGAAACTCCGTGGCTCGCAAAATCTTTCCAGAGATAGCCGCCGGTCGGTTCTCCCGCATCGGGAATTTCGTCTTCCGCTGAAACTCCGTTGAGCAGCGTGCCTTCGGAGTCGTACGTGTGCTCACCGCCGCGATAAGCGATGGGCCAGGTCTTTTCGTTGTAGTCCGAGTTGGATCCTGAGGTCGACCAGATGTGGCCGTCTCCGGACACCTCGCCGCTATCGTAAAAATTGTCGAGAATTCCAAATTGTTGCGCGAGCTTGTGCTGGTTCGGCGTAATGTCCTTGCCGTACATCGTCAATGAGGAATCGCCATTCGCCGCTGCGATATCGCCGAACACCTGATCGTAAGTGCGGTTTTCCTTGATAATGTAAATCACGTGATGAATTCTGTTTTCGCCGTTCGCGAAGGGCACGCGATCTCCGTTGCCGCGCCGCGCGTTTGTCTCAGCCACCTGTTTTGAATACGCCGCGAGATTCGATTCCACATCCGCAAGCGGAAGGCGCGCCAGCGATCCGTGGATCATCGCCGGCCCGTAAGGATAGCGCACGCGTCCGTCTTCTCTCTTCCCGTTCGCCTTGGGATTGGGCCCCGAGCCTCGTCCTTTGTCGTTGCCGATCAACAAATCATTTCCTGCTACGGCCACAACCGTTGGATACCACTCCGTGGGAATAAATCCGGAAGCCTCTGCTTCCCCGCTCGAACTTTCTTTGGAGAGGTCGAACACTCCCACGGAATCCGAAATTGCGTCCGCCGAAAACAGCGTCTTCTCGTCCGGCGACAGCGCCAGATATTCCGGATCGCTCCCGCCATATTTCTGTCCGGGCAGTTTCGTCGAAAGCCACTTCACGACTTTTCCCGACGCCGTATCCAGCACAGCGACTTCGTCGTGGTTGGTCAGCGCAACGAAAAGCCGGGAACTGTCTCGATTCAGCAGAAGTGCCGTAGGATGCGACCCTCCCGCGAGCGGCGCCGCCGGCTTGCGCAGCGGAATCAGCCGCAGGACGCGGCCATTCGACAAATCAAGTTCTGCGATCGAAGAAGCATTCCACAAGGAAACAAACCCGTGCTTTCCGTCCTTGCTCATTACCGCCGCATAAGGCAGAGAAGCGGGAATGCGCTTCATCGTGGAAAGATCATATCGATACACGATCTTCCCATCTCTCGTATTGAGCAGCACGGCCTCATCCGCATGATTGTTGGCAACGAGCAGCCGTTCTTCCCCTCCGCTCATCCCCACGCTTAATCCTGCAGGATATGTAACGTCCTTAAACTCGGCGCGCCGAAGTTTCCCCGTCTGAATCGTCTTGCGAGGAGTTAATGGCAAGAATCGCTCCGGCGAAATGTGTCCGTTTTCAAATCGGTAGACGGCAATGCCGTTGCCCGTGCTCCCTTTCTTTTTTCCAAGCGGATCGGTCAGCGAGGCCATGCTTGCGTAAATATGTTTGCCGTCCACGCTGAACGCCATGCCGATGAAATACGTTTGTCGTGCCTCGCTTCCCAACCGGTCATCCGGAAAGTCCGCAAGCTCATTCGTTTCGAGATTGAGTACCGAAAGCGACTGCTTCTCGCCGGACGTGTACGCGCCGTAACCGCTATGCAGCATCACGGCAAACTTGCCGTCCGGGGAGAGCGCAATTGCCGTCGGAAGGTTGTTAATGGGCCGAGGCGAGCCCGGAACTTCGCCTAGCATCTTGCCATTCGGCAATTGCACGGTCTGAGGCGCCTCTTGCGCAAGAAGAGGTGTCGCAATCAAAAGCAAAGAAAGCAAAAACAGTGTGCCTATTCCGCGAACGCGGTTTGTCGTCGCGCATTTATAGAAGCTCTGCATCAAGAGTTTGTAAATTGGGCAGCTCGAAGGTGTCGGCATCAGGTCACCGGAATTGCTGAAATTGACAAAGAGCAATTTCCGAATCCTACCCTTCCGTTCCAACATCGGCAAGGTTCTGCCAGCGAAACTCCTTTTGGCTTCATCGCTCGCACGCAAACAAAATTCCCATCTTTGCTTGACGTCGCGGAATGCCTGGCCTATGGTTTTTCGCGAAGCTAAAATTAGAAGCGCAATTACTTCCGCTGAACTGCGCTCGCGCAAAGTTGTCCGCGCAAAGAAAGGCTGCACATGCCCGCCGTCGAGGCCAAGATTTTTTCGATCGATGCTCTCCGCGAATTCAGCACACGCATCTTCCTTCACTTCGGTGTTCCCAAGGCCGACGCCGACCAGGCCGCCGATGTTCTCGCTACCGCCGATCTTCGCGGGATCGATTCCCACGGCGTCGCTCGTCTCTACAGCTATTTTGGCCTGCTTAATGAAGGCCTCATCAATCCCAAGCCGAAAATATCGATCGTGCGCTCCACGCTCAGCACGGCCACAATCGATGGCGACAATGGTCTCGGCCTTGTCGTTGGCCCGCACGCCAATCGCATTGCCATGGACATGGCAGAAAAAGCCGGCTCCGGCTGGATCAGCGTTTGCAACACCAATCATTTCGGCATCGCCGGATACTACGTACTTCAAGCCCTCCAGCGCGACATGATCGGCTGGGCCATGACCAATTCGAGCAAGCTCGTCACGCCGTTGTGGGGCATGCAGCGCATGCTCGGCACCAATCCCATCGCCATCGCTTTCCCCGGAAAGGAAGAGCCTGCGATCGTGATCGACATGGCCACTTGCGCTGCCGCTTACGGAAAAATCGAGATCGCTCGCCGCAAAGGCGAGTCCATTCCAATCGGCTGGGCGTTCGACAATCAGGGCCACAACACGACGAATCCCGACGACCTGATCAATGGCGGCTCACTTCTACCGCTCGGCTCCGATCGCGAACGCAGCGGGCACAAGGGTTACGCGCTTGCCGTCATGGTCGACGTACTTTGTGGCGTGCTTGGCGGCGCAAACTGGGGACCGTTCGCTCCGCCATTCGCGCTGCGCCAGGAAATTCCCGAGCGCAGCGTGGGAAAAGGCATCGGCCATTTCTTCGGAGCCATGCGCATCGATGGTTTCATCGATGCAGATTCTTTCAAGCGCCAGATCGACGACTACGTCCGCGTTTTTCGGGCCACGAAGCCCGCGCCCGGCACCAACGGCCCACTCATCCCCGGCGATCCAGAACGCGAAGCCGAAAAAATCCGCCGCAAGGAAGGCGTTCCTCTCATCATACCGGTTATCGAAGATCTTCGTACTATTTCCAAACAAACCGGCATTCCTTTCGACTGAGCCTCAAGCGAGCGGGCGCTCCACGCGCATTCACGGAGTTGCGGCCTGCTGCACGCTCGTGGGTGCTAATCGGTCGTCAATCGGGCCGAATAGCCATGACAATTCGTTCGCGCCGGCTGAAAAACGCGAACAGGGCGAGAATCTGTTTCAGCGGAAAATATTTTTTGTTGAGCAGCCGCATCGCGTGCCGCGCTTCTTCGCCCGTAATGATTTCCGCAATGGCGGCCGCGCTTTCGCCGCGCAGTTCGCCCCTGACCGTGCATGGAGCGATGTTTACATTGTGATTGTTGCGGATGCGCTTCACTTTTCCCGTGTTTCCAATCGTGTAGATGTAGAGCCGCGCTTCGTTGCCGGCGAGATCGCGGGTTGGGTCGGCGGCGAACCACAACGGCGTCTTCACGCCCTCGCCGCTCTTTTTGAAAGACTCGAGGCTGAGATA
This sequence comes from Candidatus Acidiferrum sp., assembly GCA_049641765.1. GTDB lineage: Bacteria > Acidobacteriota > Terriglobia > Acidiferrales > UBA7541 > Acidiferrum. The sequence goes on along the minus strand of JBAQJX010000042.1, from coordinate 61,995 downwards.
CTTCTGATCGCGAAATGCCGCAAATCCCATCGCATCGCTCCTGCTGGTTCGATGCGAATTGGAACATATCCGGCACGAAAGGAAAAGTCGGGCGGGAGTTTCGGGCGCCGGATTCAAGTGAGGGTATTTCCTCGTCGTGGCGGTCAAGGCAGGTTTCGTCGGCGGAAACGCGGAGAGGTCCTTCCTCGCTGCGCTCGTCAGGAAAGATCACCTCGTTGGAAATCTTGTTAACAATAATTGACCCCCTCCCCCTAGGTTTTCTTGGAAGTGTTGATTCTAAAGGGAAGCGTGCGGCTACAAGTCTTTTAGAATGAACACTTGCAGAGGGTGTTGGAAGTGTTGATTCTAAAGGGGTTGCTGACAATATTATCGGACGCGAAATTTTGGGGTGGGAAAAGGTTGGACTGGGTGCGGGTAGAGCAAAAGGCGGCGACGAGAACATGGGGGATTTTACTACGAATATACACTCTGTGTCAAGTCAAATGTTAGTTACGATTCGAATCGACGCGGAAGTGGATGGATTTTAAGGGGTTGGGCGGGATTGAGACGGTTTGGTGAGACCGCGGAAATGTGTGGAAAAATCAAAAAACGTCCCGTCTGTGCCCAGGTTTCACCAGGTTTCAATTCTCAGAGTCCAGCCACGCGCATTTGCAGAGATCGTGGACCTGCGGGAAGCCTTCTTGGTGCGCTTGTATCAAAAGGTTCTCGTCATGTACGTCCCACCAGGTTGCTGATCTTTCAAGCTGTTTGTGCAAGAGCTTCCTTCTCTGGCATTTGACGTCTGCCAAAATCCGTCTTTGGAGTTCGATGCCTTGTGGAAGAAGCAGCAGGCCGTACAAACATTCGCGGTGTTGTTCCTGCCAGATTCGGCATTTTCTGATGAAGCCCTGGTCGGCCGTTACGAGAATCGAGCGGCGTTCGTTCGCTAAATCGATCACGTTCATGTCATCAGCGCGGGGCTGTAACCCGAATTGCGTAGTTAGAACGGCGTCGCCTTGAGGGAAGAAATCTGCCAGTTCCGGGGACAGATTGATGTCGAGCAGAACAAGATTATGGCCCATGATACAACTCCAAAATCCACCCTAACAAAAATCTCCCACTTATGTCCAGGCGTCGTTGAGCATTCATGAGCTTGGCCGTGAAGACGTTAGGGCACATGCGCGATGACATCTGGCGGCACTGCGTTAGATTCACCCATTTCAATCCAAGTTTTTTTCAGTACGAGTTGCGGGCTAAAGCTGGCCGACATTTCGCAACGCTGCGTCGGTCTTTCGATCTGCTAGAGGGGGAAGTGGAATGGATGGAAGGAGTTGGCAGGGAATTTGGGAGTTTGGTGAGACAGTGATTAGGGGAACGTTCTGTTTGGTCCCCGGTTTCTCAGAGCGCTATCCGGTTTCGGGCGGTCAAACAAACTACGCCGCATTCAAGAATTCAGGAAGGTGCGAAGAATAAAAAAGAGGAGGCGGGCCAGGTCGTCCCGCCTCCTCATGTCCCCTTTCGGGGATGTCCGGCCAGCCTGACGGAGGGCGGCTAGCCGGTCGTGTGTTGGCCTACCTATATAATCCCGGCTGGATGAAAAAAGTTCCGGTGGAAACGCAAAAAAAGTGACAAAATCTTCGGGCTAGAGCACCCTACGAGCGGCCACGCACACATCTTCGGGGCTGAGACTCCCAGCAATAAGGGGTTAAAGCTTCGACCCAGGGGAGACGTCCTTAAGCCTTATGCCGCGTACCTCATCGTTAAGTCTCGATAACATACTGCGTTTTCTGCAAGTTAGGCGAGAGCCAGCGTCCGCCAACGAAATCGGCGCGGCCCTGCACGTGGGAAAAGCCGCGCGAAAGGCCTTGTTCAACCATTTGGTTAAATTAAAGAGGCGGGGCGCTATCGAGGAGCTGCCGGGAGGGCGGTACCAGCTCGCGAGGCGAAAAGGCGGGGAGGATACGCCGGGGAGGGCAACTGGGCCAAGTCCAGCGGGTGGTGGGGGACGGGAAGTAGGCTCGCTGGTGGATTTGCAAACCGGGACGAGAGCTAACTTGCACGCGGAAGGGCGCTTAGAGGGCCGCGCGGATGTGCGCCCGGCGGCGCGGGATGAGGTGCGAGGGCGGCTGGTCTTGCACCATGACGGCTACGGATTCGTGGTGCCGGATACGCCGATGCCGCAGCTCGATGGCGATGTGTTTATCCCGCCAGATGCAGTGGAAGACGCAATGCACGGCGATCACGTTTTGGCGAAGCTGCAACGTGTGAGCGGTTTTCGCGGCGGGAGTTCGCGAGGCGGCGGGCAGAGGGCGGAAGGGCGGATCGTGCGCGTGCTCGCGAGAGCGCACCCTTCAGTTGTGGGACTGTTTCGATATGGGCCGGACGGGAATACGGTGCTGCCCTATGACAATCGGATTCAACATGAGATCGAGATCCCTCCCGGCGAGGAACTGACTCCTGCGCTGAGAGAAAAGCTGGGAGTTGGCAAAGGCGGAGAGGTCGGAGCAAGAGGACGGCGTTTGGCGCGGTTGAACGAGCTGGATGGAGCGGTAGTCAACGTGGAATTGCTGCGTTATCCGCGAGGCGGAGCGGCGGCAACCGGACGCGTGATCGAAATTCTGGGGCGGCCGGGCGATCTCGGCGTGGACACCGAGATCATCATTCGCAAACATCATTTGCCGCACGAATTTTCCGGCGCAGTTTTGAAAGAAGCGGAACAACGCGCGGTGCCCGTAAGCGAAGCCGAGCGCCAGGGCCGCGAGGATTTCCGGCAATTGCCGATCGTGACGATCGATGGCGAGACGGCGCGCGATTTTGACGATGCGGTTTATGTGGAGAGGAGGCCGGACGGTTGCTGGAATCTTCAAGTGCACATCGCGGACGTGGCGCACTACGTCCGAACGGGGACGGCGCTCGACCAGGAAGCGCGACTGCGAGGGACTTCCGTTTATTTTCCGGATCGGGCTGTGCCGATGCTGCCGGAAGCGCTCTCGAATGGGATGTGTTCGTTGAAGCCGCGGGAGGGACGGCTGGTGATGAGCGCGCTGATGGAGTTCGACGCGGCGGGGAACATCAGAAACGCGCGCATGACTTCGGGAGTGATTCGTTCCGCGGAGAGGATGACATACACGGACGTTAACAAGGTGCTGGAGGGCGACGCGGAGGCGATGGCGCGGTACGGGGCGCTGGCCGGACACTTCCGCGATATGAAAGAGCTGGCGCTGCTGCTGAACGCGCGCCGCAACGAGCATGGCTCGATTGATTTCGATTTGCCGGAGCCGGTGATTGAGTTCGACGACCAGAAGCGGATGACGAACATCGTGCGAAGCGAGCGAAACATCGCACACCGCTTGATCGAGGAGTTCATGTTGGCGGCGAACCGCGCGGTGGACGGCTATCTATTGAAGCGTGGGATTGGAGTGCTGCACCGCGTTCACGAAAAACCGGATGCGCGCAAAGTGCTGGAGTTCGAAGAGCTGGCAAGGGCGTTCGGGTACTCGCTGGGCGTGGCGGATTTGCACCAGCAAGAGATTGCAGTGCGGCACGGGCGAGTGCCGGCTCCCGCTAAAGGTGGCCGGCCCGATTCGTACGGGCATGGGCGCGAACGCGGGATGCGCGTGGCGCTGCCCGGCTCGGCGGAACTGCGGATTACGCCGCAGCACTACCAAAGGCTCCTGCGGAAATTGGCCGGAAAGCCGGAGGAGCGCATTGTGTCGTACTTGATGTTGCGTTCGCTGAAGCAGGCACGCTACGCGGCGGAACCGCTGGGCCACTTCGCTTTGGGATTTGAAGAGTACACACATTTCACGTCGCCGATTCGAAGGTATCCGGATTTGAACGTGCACCGCGTGCTGAAGTGGACGTTGGAACATCCGCAGGTTGCTTCCCCTGGAGCGAGCCATTCGGCGCGCGGCGCAGAAGCCACGCTGTATTCGCAGAAGGAGCTTGAGGAGATCGCCGTGGAAACTTCGGATGCGGAGCGGCGCGCGAACGGAGCGGAGCGCGAATTGATGGATTGGAAGACCGCGCAGTTCATGGAAGCGCATCTGGGCGAGGAGTACGAAGCGCTCATCATCTCAGTGCAGAAGTTTGGGTGTTTCGTGGAGTTGTTCGAAGTGTTCGTGGAAGGGCTGCTGCCGATCAATGCTTTGGAGGATGCCGCGGGGACGCGGTGCATTTATCGCGAGCGGGACCACACGATTGTCGCATTGCCGGGAAGCGGAAGACGCGCCGAGGGCAAAGCGGGGCGCGGCAGGGGCGCAAAACCAAAAGAGCTGGCGTGGCACTTGGGGGATCAGGTGAAAGTGCGGGCGGAGCGAATTGATCCGATGAGACGGAGAGTGGAGTTTGCGATCGCGGATGCATCTTAGGTTAAGCCAAGAAAAACCTCTTGCGCGCGCACGCAACAGCGCTGGCAGCTGACTTACATCTGATATTCTTGAGTGCTGGCGCGATGCGCCGGCGCTGTCTGACTACGGGCAAGAGAGGATTGACCATCGTGAGCACGAGCACAGTTGCGGGGCGCGGAGTGAAACGAGTACACAACTTTAACGCGGGGCCGGGAGCGTTGCCGCTGCCGGTGCTGGAGCGAATCCGCGAGGAATTGCTGGATTGGCGAGGGAGCGGAATGGGCGTGATGGAGATGAGCCATCGCTCGCCGGAATTCGAGAGCATAATCGCGGCGGCGGAAGCGGGGCTGCGAAAGCACCTGGCGATTCCCGAGGATTACGCGGTGCTTTTCTTGCAGGGCGGCGGAAGCATGCAGTTTGCGATGGCGCCGATGAATTTGCGCGTGGCGGACAAGCCGGTGGACGTGATTCACACGGGGACGTGGACGGCGAAAGCGATCGGGGAATTGAAAAAGGGCATTCCGCATCACATTGCGGCTTCGACGGAGACGGAAAAGTTCGCGCGGCTGCCGCGAAAGGACGAGATCAAATTCTCGCAGGACGCTTCCTACGTGCATATTTGCACGAACAATACGATCGAGGGGACGCAGTGGACGGAACTCCCTGAGACAGGCAACGTGCCGCTGGTGGCAGACATGTCGTCGGATATCGCTTCGCGGCCCATCGACGTGAAAAAATTTGGAATGATTTTCGCCGGCGCGCAGAAAAATCTCGGGCCGAGCGGAGCCACGGTGGTGATTCTGCGGAAGGATCTGGCGGAACGCGCGGACAAGAATGTACCCACGATTTTGCAGTACCGCACTCACCTGAAAGAGAAGTCGCTGTATCACACGCCACCGACATTCGCGATTTACATCATCGGATTGGTGATGGAGTGGATCGACGCCGAAGGCGGAATCACGGGGATTGAAAAGCTTAACAATTGCAAGGCGAAGCTGCTCTACGACACGATCGAAGGGAGCAACGGGTTTTATCGTTGCCCGGTCGAGAACGCGTCGCGGTCGAAAATGAATGTGGTGTTTCGCGTGGGCGGCGGCGATGAGGCGGTGGAGAAACAATTCGGGAAGGAAGCAGCAGCAGCGGGATTGGTGGGAACGCCGGGGCATCGGTCGGTGGGAGGAATGCGTGTTTCCTTGTATAACGCGGTGCCGCTGGATGCCGTGCAAGCGTTGACGGGATTCATGAAGGAATTCCAGCGCACTCGTGGCTGAATGGCGTCAACTCTTGTGACCACGCGAAGGAAGGATCTTCCGCAGCGCACCATGGACATGCTAGTCCTGCGCAGCGTTGCGCTCGAATGGAACTACGGCTGGGCCCTCTCGCAACGTCTCCACGAGGCTTCCGGGAACACATTTTTCATCCAACAGGGGTCACTTTACCCCTGCTTGCGCCGGCTAGAAATTCGCGGCTGGATCAAAGGGGAGTGGGTCGCGGGCAAAGGGAAGAGTCGCGCGAAATACTACGAAGCCACCAAGGAAGGCCGCAAGCAGATTGGGGAGGAGAGGGATTCCTGGGCAAAGCTTGCGGCGGACGTCGCCGAAATCCAAAAAACTGCGTGAATTGGATCCCACCTTTCGTCAAACTGCACCGCTGTTGCGCAGGGAAGAAATCGTTTCCCATGAAGCAGAGCCCACACGGCCACTGGAGTTCGTAGGCGGTTCATTGCCCGGAAATTGCCGCGTCAACCTCCCCCTTGTGCTTCGACAGGAAAATGGGTATCGTTCTTGTCGAAGTGACAGGGGTAATCAGTGGCCGGACAAAAACGAATTGAACTTCCGCAGGGAACGCTGGATCTTTTGATACTTCGCACGCTGGCGTTCGAACCCCAGCACGGCTGGGCGATTTCCGAGCGCATCCACCAAATCTCGAGCGACGTTCTGCTGATCCAGCAAGGATCGCTGTATCCGGCGTTGCACAGGCTGGAACGGCGCGGATGGATCAAGGCGAAATGGGGCACGTCCGAGAACAACCGTCGCGCGAAGTATTACGAGCTGACCAAAGCGGGGCGCAAGCAGCTCGAGATCGAGCAAGATTCCTGGAAAAAACTCGCGGCGGCCGTCGCGCAAATCCTAGAGACGGCGTAGGGAGGGCATCGTGTTCAGCGATTTGCGATTTCGTTTGCGTTCGCTTTTTCGGCGCGAAGACGTCGAATCAGAAGCCGATGCAGAGCTGGGATTTCATTTCGAGAAACAAGTGGAGAAGTTGATGAAGTCCGGTCTCACGAGAGAAGAAGCGACGCGGCGAGCCAGAATCGAGTTTGGCGGGCACGAACAATTGAAGGAAGAGTGCCGCGACGCGCGGGGCGTGAACTTGGCGGAGACCTTGTGGCAGGACGTCCGGTACGGCTTGCGAATACTGAAGCGAACGCCGGTGATCAGCTGCGTAGCCATTCTTTCGCTCGCGCTGGGGATTGGCGCGAATACCGCGATCTTCAGCTTGATCGACACGGTCATGCTGCGAATGCTGCCGGTGGAAAAACCGCAAGAACTGGTTCAACTGCGGATTCATGATCCGCACGACCGAAACGGAGAAGGCGATTCCACCTTTTCAAACCCGCTTTGGGAAGAGCTGCGAAACCGGCAGGATGTCTTCTCCGGAATCTTCGCGTGGAATACGAATCAATTCGACCTGTCGCAGGGCGGCGTGGTGCACGACGCGAACGGGCTTTACGTGAGCGGAGATTATTTCCGGACGCTGGGAGTGCGGCCCGTGGCGGGCAGATTGATCAGCACGGCCGACGACACGCGCGGGTGCACGGGAGTGGCGGTTTTGAGCTATGGCTTCTGGCAGGAGCACTTTGGAGGAGCGCAGAGCGCTGTTGGAAGCACGATCTCTCTCGATAAGCACGTTTTCGAAGTGGTCGGCGTGACCGCACCGGGATTTTTCGGCGTGGACGTGGGAAGCAAATTCGATGTGGCGATCCCGATTTGCACCGCCGCCATTTTTGACGGACCGAGAACGAGACTTGACCGCGGTTCGTGGTGGTGGCTGAGCGTGATGGGGCGGATCAAGCCGGGATTGGGTCCCGAACAACTAAATGCACGGCTGGGAGTGCTTTCACCTCAGATCTTTGCGGGCGCCGTACCGAAAAACTACGATGCAAAGGATCAGAAGGAATTCCTGAAGCAGTGGTTTACGACGGTTCCAGCGGCGACCGGCATTTCCTATTTGCGGCAGCAGTTTAACGAGCCACTCAACATTTTGATGGGTGTCGTGGGGCTCGTGCTGCTGATTGCGTGCGCTAACATCGCAAGCCTAATGCTGGCGCGGGCGGCCGCGCGGCATAGAGAGATCGCGGTGCGCAAGGCTCTGGGCGCTTCCCGAGCGCGACTGATCCGGCAACTATTGACCGAGTGCGTGATGCTTTCGACGGCAGGAGCGCTGCTGGGAATTCTTTTTGCGCGCTGGGGCACGGCATTACTTGTTCGTTACATTTCGACCGGAGACAACCAGGTTTTTCTCGATCTCTCCTTTGACTGGAGAATCTTGAGCTTTACCGCGACGGTTGCAGTGTTTACGGGATTGCTTTTCGGCGTGTTGCCTGCGTTTCGGTCAACGCGTGTGTCGTTGACGTCCGCGATGAAGGGCAGCCAGGCGGTGGAGAGCGAGAGCCGCGCAAAATTCCGGCCGGGAAAATGGATTGTGGCTTCACAGGTGGCGCTCTCGCTTGTGCTACTGGTGGCCAGCGGGCTGTTTTTGCGGAGCCTCGTCAAGCTCATCACGATGGACGTCGGCTTCGACCGGAACAACGTGCTCGTCGTGCACGCCAATTTGCACAACGCACAGGTGCCAATCGATCAGCAACCGGCGATGTTTGATGATATAGAGACGCGGCTGCGAACGCTGCCGGGCGTTGTTTCGGCTAGCCGGTCGGTCATGACGCCGGTGAGTAATTACGTCTGGAACAATCTTCTGCAAGTGGATTCGCCCAATGCGCCGACAGGAGACGCCGCGCTCGTCTACTTCAACTTTGTGTCTCCCGCGTACCTTGAGACGATGCGCACGCCCCTGCTGGCAGGGCGAGATTTAAACAACGGCGACACGGCGACTTCGCAGCTTGTTGCCGTCGTAAATGAAACGCTAGCAAGAAAATTCTTTCCCAAGGGCGACGCTATCGGGAAGAGGTTTCGGAAGCAGCCGGAACCGGACAAGCCGAACCCGCCCATCCTGATCGTGGGAATTGCCAAAGACGCGAAGTATGAGTCACTGCGTGAAGATGCGCACGCGACCGTATATTTTCCGATTGCGCAGATTGCGGAACACGCGGAAGAGCAAGTTTTTGAGGTGCGAACGGCTATGCGGTCGTCGGTGCTCATTCCAGCGGTGCAGGAAACAGTTGCTAGTGTAAGTAAAACGATTCCGCTGGAATTTCACACGCTGGCGGAGCAGGTGGATGATTCGCTGGTGCAGGAGCGGCTGCTAGCCACGCTTTCGACGTTCTTTGGAGCATTGGCGCTGTTGCTCGCGATGATAGGTCTTTACGGCGCGCTGAGCTACGTCGTAACGCAGCGGCAGCCGGAATTCGGAATCCGCATGGCGCTGGGCGCACCGAGAAGCTCGATTTTGTGGCTCGTCATGCAGGACGTGGCGATTGTGCTGGTTGCCGGAACCGTGGCGGGCGTCGCACTTTCGATGGTCACGGTGGGCGTGCTGCAAAAGATGCTTTTTGGCCTCGCGCCTCGAGACACGTTCACGTTCGTTGCGGCCATCGGAGTGTTAGCAAGCGTGGCGATTCTTGCGGGGTGCATACCAGCACGGCGGGCAACGCGGATCGATCCGATGGCGGCGCTACGATACGAATAGTCGAATGAAAAAAGCGCAGGAACCACATCTGATGCGTGATTCCTGCGTGAACTGCTCTTCCGCGACTCGAAATGGGAATTACGCGAGGTCGAAAAGAAGGACCTCGGCGTTGTCGACGCCTGTCAGCTCGACCGCTTTTTCGTTAGAGATGGCGGCGCCGTCGCCTGCTTCAAGCTGCGTGCCGTTGAGATTCACGCTGCCACGCGCGACCTGGACGTAGGCGTGGCGGTCCGACTTGAGCTCGTGCTTGACAGCCTCGTTCTTCGCGAGGATCGTGGCGTACAGCTCATTCTCCTGGCGGATTTTCACAGACCCGTCGCGGCCATCCGGAGAAGCGACAAGGCGAAGTTTGCCGCGCTTTTCTTCCTCAGTGAAGGTTTTCTGGCCGTAGGCCGGCTTCAAGCCTTTTTCTTCTGGAAACATCCAGATTTGGAGCAGATGAACGGGTTCCTTGTCGGATGCGTTGAATTCACTGTGCGTGACGCCAGAGCCGGCGCTCATGTATTGAACGTCACCTGGCCGAATGACGGAGCCGGAGCCCATGCTGTCGCGATGTTCGAGAGCGCCCTCGATAACGTAAGTGACGATTTCCATGTCGCGATGGGGGTGAGTGGGGAAGCCCTCGCCTGGAGCGACGCGGTCATCATTGAGAACGCGCAAGGTGCGGAAATGGACATGCTTGGGGTCGTAATAGTCAGCAAAAGAAAACGTGAAATAGGTGTCGAGCCAGCCGTGGTTGAAATGGCCGCGATCATGGCTTTTGCGAATATCGATCAAGGTAGCCCTCCTGGTTGTGCCAAGCAATAATAATCGTTATAACGACTATTGTCAAGAGGTGGAGTGCGGCCGCCGGCCGAGGCGGCGCGGGCCGAACCGTCGGTTAGTGCAAATCGAACATCTGCTTGTAGTTACAGGTACCTGAGTCCCATTTCCGGCGGCCTCGCTTTGGTGTAAAGTGGTGAGGTAATAGCCGTTCACCGCCTCAGCTTCCAAGGATCGCCTATGGATTCAGCGACAACCGCAGCGCAAGCAAAGAAGTCGGATGGTTCCGCAGCACCCCGCCAGACTCTCACCGTCACCGACAATCGCACGGGCAAGAGCTACGAAATTCCGATCACGAACGGCGCAGTCCGAGCGATGGATTTGCGCCAGATCAAGGTGGACCCCGCTGAATTCGGGATGATGAGCTACGACCCCGCATTCAACAATACGGCATCCTGCGTGAGCAAGATCACGTTCATCGATGGAGACGCGGGGATCCTGCGCTACCGCGGGTATCCGATCGAAGAGCTCGCCGAAAAAAGCACGTATCTTGAGACGGCTTACCTGTTGCTGCACGGGGAGCTGCCGACGGCCGCGCAATTGAAAGATTGGACATACAACGTCACACATCACACGTTCATTCACGAAAGCATCAAGAAATTTCTCGATGGATTTCATTACGACGCGCACCCGATGGGGATGATGATTTCGACGATCGCGGCGCTATCGACTTTCTATCACGATGCGAAGGACATTTTTGACGCGGAATCGCGGCGCAAGCAGACGTATCGATTGGTTGGCAAGATGCCGACGATTGCAGCGTTTTCTTACCGGCACACACTGGGGATGCCGTTCGTTTATCCGGACAATGAGTTGAGCTACCCGGGCAATTTTCTGAACATGCTGTTCCGCACGACGGAAGCGAAGTACCGGCCGAATCCGACGCTCGAGCGGGCGCTAGATGTGCTGTTTATTTTGCACGCGGACCACGAGCAGAACTGCTCGGCGAACACAATCCGCGGAGTGGGCAGCTCGCACGTCGATCCGTACTCCGCGACGGCGGCGGCGATTGCGGCGCTTTACGGGCCGCTGCATGGCGGCGCGAACGAAGAAGTGCTGCACATGCTGATGGAAATCGGATCGGTGCAGAAGGTTCCGGAGTTCATCAAGCGCGTGAAAGCCGGCGAAGTGAAATTGATGGGCTTCGGGCACCGTGTTTACAAGCACTACGATCCGCGCGCTCGCATCATCAAGCGCGTGGCGTATCAAGTATTCGAGCTAATGGGCAAGAATCCGCTGCTCGAAATCGCATTGGAGTGCGAACGCATTGCGCTGGAGGACGAGTACTTCATCAAGCGCAAACTTTATCCCAACGTGGATTTTTATACTGGCTTGATTTACCAGTCGATGGGCTTTCCGATCTCGATGTTCCCCGTTCTCTTTGCGATTCCGCGAACATCCGGCTGGGTTGCGCAATGGCAAGAAATGCTGCTCGATCCCGAACAGAAGATCGCGCGACCGCGGCAAATCTATCTCGGGCACGATACGCGGGATTACGTTGCCATCGAGCAGAGAGGCTAACCCCACCCCTCAATCCAAGATCTAAATGGGTCCCAATCAGACACAATTTCTTATATTACTTCTAAGTATGCATCGCAACGCCGCGACTCGACAGGGCGTTGCAGCTGAGTATAGTTGAGGCAGAGAGGTGCAATGGCACAAGCGACTTCAGGTTCACGAACTCCCATCACACGGCGCCGCAGCCAGCGAGTGCTGATGCAGGTGGCGATTCGCGTCCACGGCATGGACGCGCAGGGAAAAGAGTTTACGGAAGAAACCGAAACGCTGGCCATCAACGCGCACGGCGCACTTATTTTAGTCAGCGCGCGAGTGACCAGCGGAAGCAAGGTCTTTATGCGTCACAATCGCACCCAAGAAGAACAAGAGTGTCATGTGGCGTTTCTTGGCCCCGTGCGCGCCGGCAAAGCCGAGGTGGGTTTGGAGTTTTCCGATCCGCGTCCGACATTCTGGCGGGTGGCATTCCCTCCTGAAGACTGGACCTCGAAACATCCGGAAGCGCGGTCGAACGCGCAAGAACACCCCCCAAAATGACCTGACTTTTTCAAGCACCTTTCCTACCAGTCCTCATTCTCGGGAGAGTCTCGCAGGAATAAGTTCCGTTAGGTCCGTATGCGCGAGCGGGGTGGCTGCTCGCTGGTTTTTGACATCTCTTGCCGATGCCTTTACGTCTAATCCGTCGGCACCGGAGCGGCGATTTCGTGTCGCCATACGGCCGTTATCCGATAGAGTTTGATGTGGAAATTCGCTTGTTGTTCGGCGGGGACGCAGGTCTATGAAAAGGGCTTTGCGAAAAGCTGCGACATCGCTTTTGCTCATTGTGATAGTAGCGCTCGGATCTCGCGCAGCGTTTGCGTGGTATCACGGGCGGCAGTTCTCCCCACGCGTTTTGAGCATCGTTCCTTTCCAGACCGAAGCTGGACACATCGCCTATTCGGTTGCGAGCGGGAAAGGGTTTTCGTCTCCGTTTCAGCGGGATAGCGGGCCGACGGCCTGGCTGGCCCCCGTTTATCCTTATTTGTTGGCAGGCATATTCAGATGTTTTGGCGTGTACACGCTGCGATCCTTGTTTGTGGCCGTTTCATTGAACATTCTCTTTTCCGCGGGCGCATGTGTGCCGATCTTCTACGCGGGGAAGCGAGTCACCACACCCGGCGTGGCGGCTGCCGCTGCATGGCTTTGGGCGCTCTTTCCTAATGCCATCGTGATTCCGTTCGAATGGGTTTGGGACACATGCTTGTCAGCGTTGCTAGTCGCAGGGTTGATGTGGGCAACACTGAAATTGGCGGAATCGGAGCGCATACGGGATTGGTGCCTCTATGGAGTTTTATGGGGCTTTGCGCTGCTCACGAATCCGGCTATCGGTTTGCTTTTGCCGGTATTTGTGCTGTGGGCGGGCTATCACGCAGTCGTTCGAAATCAGGGACGGAACAGTGGTGCGCGGACTTGGCTCTTGCGACCAGCCCTATGCACCGCCGTGGCACTCCTATGCTGCGTGCCGTGGACGATTCGCAACTACATTCAATTCCACAAGTTGATTCCTGTCCGGTCGAATTTGGCGTTTGAACTGTATGTCGGCAACAACGAGAACTACGACGAAAAATACAGGTACCGCCCGGGACCGATCACACAGGATCGCGAGATCCTGCGATACCTGCGCATGGGCGAGACAGCGTTCATGGATGAAGAAAAGAGCAAAGCGTTTGTGTTTATTGAGTCGCATCCGCGCGTCGAGCTGTGGCTCATCGGGCAGCGATTCGTGGATTTTTGGATGGGAACGGCAACTCCGCTGGCGGCGTTCCGTCAGGCGGACTCGCTATGGCTTCGCTTCATTCTTCTCTCAAACGATCTGGCGCCTCTTTGTGCATTGATGGGCATGGTTGTTCTTATTGTGGATAGGGACAAATATGCGATTCCGCTGGTCTCCGTTTCCGTGATTTTTCCGCTGCTGTACTACGCAACACACACGTCGTTGCGCTACCGGCATCCCATCGATCCGGTCGTATTGCTCCTCGCGGCGCTCGGCGTGCACGGAGTCTGGGGCTGGATTGCGGGCAGGAGCAGGGCCGGAGATTCGTCTTCAGTTCAGGAGGCCCTGCCCTAATACAAGTGAAAGTAGCCGTCCTGTTGCACCAATCGGACGGGAACGCCGAAGAGCGACGAGAGATGCGAGGCAGTGAGGACTTCCTGTTTCGAACCGTCGGCGAGAATGCGGCCAGCGCGCAGGAGCACGACGCGCTCTATTTCAGGAATGATCTCCGAAACGTGGTGCGTTACGAGCAAATTGCCGAGTCCCCCTCGAGCAAGCTGGCGCATCGTGTCGCGCAATTGGAATTGGGCAGCGATATCCAGCGCGTTGCTCGGCTCATCGAAGAGAAGAGTTTGCGGATCATGGACCAGAGCTCGAGCGATCAGTGTGCGCTTGGCTTCTCCAGAAGACATTTGTGAGATCGCACGGCCGGCGAGATGCGCGATCCCAAGTCGTTCGAGCGTGGCTATAGCTCGCGAAAGATGCTCGGGATCGGGATGATGATGCGGGAAGATGCGAGTGCTGCTGAAAAAGCCGGAAAGCACGACATCACAGCCGGTAGCGTCGGTAGTACAGGATGCAAGCAGATCGGGCGAAACGATTCCCAAGAGAGAGCGTAACTCAAAAATATTCCAAAGCTCGCGGCCGAGAATCGAGATGGAAGAGCCTTCGCGAGCGAGCGGATAACACTCCCGGGTAATGGTCTTGATGAGCGTCGATTTGCCGCAGCCGTTGGGCCCCAGGATACAGACGTGTTCACCAGCACGAATACGAAGCGAAATGCCATCGAGTGCGGGACGTCCGGCGGAATCGCCACGAACCACGGTGACATTGCACAAATCGAGGAGCGGAGACCCGGGAATTGAGATTTGAGACAAGGCGGGAACTATCTTAACCGAGAGAGATGCTGGGGCAAGGTGACAAAGGTCTGGAGAGATGAACAGGCAAGTGGCTTCCTCGGGCAATATGAAGAAACATCCTGCAGAAATAAAAAGGAGGCGAAAACCGTAAGGTTCTCACCTCCCGGGGTGAGGTGGGGTCTAACAGGCAATCCTTTAGCGGCCACGCAGCCCTGCCCTGCCAGGCAGGTCTGCGGCCTCACTCGCTGAATTTATTGCGGTAAGAGACTTACCACCAAAGGGCTTGTCGTGGAGGTTTTGTAGCACCGAGAGAAGCGGGTGTCAACGCCAAAAGCGAGTCACAGCCGGAAATGTCGCGCGGCGTCCGCACCCTACACGATAGATCCAGCCTTCGCATGATCCAGGATTTCGCGGACCATGCGGCTGAGGCTTGTGGGGCTGTAGGGTTTTTGCAGGTATCGTCCCGTGGTTTCGAGGTCTCGCGATTCTTGCGAGTAGCCACTGGTAAACAAGACAGGCAGCCTTTCGAAACGCTCCGCCAGTTTGGCGGCGGTTTCTTGTCCGCCCATTTTCGGCATGACGAGGTCGAGGATGGCCAATGCCGGAGTCTCGCTTTCGCAGAGACGAAAAGCCTCCTCTCCGTCGACCGCCGAAAGGACCCGGTATCCGAGGTTGACGAGCGTTTGCCTCGCCATTTCGCGGATGGAATCGTGATCTTCGGCAAGGAGCAAAGTTTCCGTTCCGCGGACGTCGCGGGTTGCGGTCGATCGGGCATGCGATATGGGTTCCTCGGATGCCTGGGCGGGCGCAACTGGAAGATAGACGCGGAAAAGAGTGCCCTGCCCCGTTTCGCTGTACACGTGGATAAAGCCACCGTGCTGCTTGACGATTCCATAAGCCGTCGCCAAGCCCATGCCGCTGTTTTTCCCTTGTTCCTTTGTTGAGAAGAACGGCTCGAAAATGCGTTCGCGCATTTCCGCGTCCATGCCAACTCCCGTATCGGAAACGGAAAGAACGGCGTATCTTCCGGCGGAAACGTGGGGATAAAAGCGGCAATAGGACTCATCGATATCAACCATTTCAGTTTCAATGAGAAGGCGGCCGCCCTGAGGCATGGCATCGCGAGCGTTCAAGCATAGGTTCATAAGCACTTGTTCGATTTGCGTTGGATCGGCCTTGATGGAATCTAGTGGGGCGTTGATGACTTTAAGCTCGATGTCCTTGCGGATCACTTTGTCCAGGAAGCTGGCAAGATCGCTTGTGACCGCGTTGAGGTCCATGGTACGAGGCTGGAGAACCTGACGGCGGGCGAAAGCGAGGAGCTCGCGGGTGAGGGCAGCGGCGCGTTCGGCTTGCTCCCGGATTCGCGCGAAACGCTCCGCGATTTGAGGATAGCTGCGGCTTTGGTCGAATCCCAACTCGGCCCAGCCAAGAATCGCACCGACAACATTGTTGAAGCCGTGAGCAATGCCGCCGGCGAGCTGGCCGATGGCTTCGAATTTTTGTGATTGGTGTAGTTGACGCTCCATGGCGCGAACGGCTGTAACGTCCTCGACAATCCCCTCGACGGAAGCGGTCAGCTCCTGGACAGAGAGTCCGCGCAGATGGAGCCGCACGACGACGATTCCTCCATCGCGGCGGCGCCACTCCGTTTCCGTGCTATGAACCTGACCTTCCAGGCGGCAAGCGGAGAGACATTCTATGTAGTCGGTGGGGTAACGGAATACATCGCGCACGAGTGCGGGAGGTCCCAACTCTTCAGGAGACGTGCAACCAAGAATGCGAAGGAGTGCGGGATTCGGGTCCAGGAAACCGCCCTCCTGAGAGATGCGAAAGATGCCGTACGCGGCGTTTTCGACGAGTTGGCGATTGCGCGCTTCGGAAAGGGAAAGGGCTTCCTCGGCGTTCTTGCGTTCCGTGATTTCCAGGACCACGACGCTGATCGCGAAAATCACACCGTTGTTTCCGCGAAGCGGGTGGAAGCTGACTAGCCAGGTATGTTGGCCACCGAGGTCGGTTTGCGGAGCGCTCTGGATTTCGACATTAAAGATGGATTCGCCGCGAGAAAAGACGCGGCGCAGATAAGGTTCCACGGCTTTAGAGATTTCCACATTCACGTCGCGGGTCATCAAGCCAGGATGCTGGTCCGCCGGCAGCCCGTTCATACGAGCCAAGTGTTCGTTCACGCGGAGATATCGGAGGTCGGGGCCGTAGATTGCGAGGCCAATCGGGGCCGTGCGATAGATTTGGTCGAGCTCCGCGAATTGTTCGCGCGCGCGTGCTTCACTTTCGGCAAGGGCCAGATTGGCCCGAGTGTTCTCGTCTCGCAATTGTTTTTCCTGAAGGGCGCGCTTTAAGGCGCCCGGAAGCCGGTCCAAGTGGTCCTTCAGGATGTAGTCGTTCGCACCTTGCTTGATGCATTCGACGGCAGCTTCCTCGCCGAGCGTACCGGTGACCAGCAGAAATGGAGTGTCTTTTCCACACGCGCGCAGTTCTTTGAGGGCTTCAAGGCCGGTCCAACTAGGGAGGCGATAGTCGGCGAGGATGGCCTCAAATTTGTCTTCATGCAGGGCGTCAAGAAATTCTTCCTTGCCCTGTGCGACTACGAATTCCACGTCAAGGCCAGCCCCGCGCAGTTCTACAAGAGTGAGTTCAACGTCGTGAGGCTCGTTCTCGAGGATAAGCAGACGGAGCGGCCTGGCGAGCTCACGGCGGCGCAAGTCGTCAACGAGGATAGAGTTCATGCTAGCCTCAGGCAGCGATGATGCCGGGATGCGAGAAAACGGTGCAAAAGGCAAAACGCCTTCTGTGCACGACCAAGTCGTTCCTCGAGTTTTAATAGGTTGACCATGGAGGTTCAGGAGCGCGGCAGCGCACTCTCCTGAAGCTCGGGCGAGCCGTTCAGAGCAAATGAACGTAAACGCAGCTCAGATTCGACGGAATCCAGGAACTCTCCGAAGGATCGAGAATCGTTTGCGCCCCAATAGCCGACGCTCAACCGCAACGCTACGGGCCCCCAGGGTTGCCGATTCTCGTTGAAGATGGCAAGCCGAGATTCGACGCGTTGATGCAAGATGCGAGCGCTGGGTTCCGCGGCGTCGACGGCAAGGGCGGCAAACTGAGCTTCGCCAAGCCTCGCAATGAAGTCGCTGCGGCGAAAGCAACTTGTTACAAGGTCGGCAGTCTCTCGAACCGCTTGTTCACAGCCGCGCGAACCGGATTCTTCCTGCAAGACAGAATAGTTTTCGATAAGGGCGCATAGGAGGACAAGTGTGCCGCCGGAGCGCATCGCCGTTTCCATGGAACGCGTGCCGAGCGTGATGAAACCTTCGCGATTGTAGAGTCCGGTCAGTTGATCGCGGAGAAGGTCAGCTAACCCCTCAAGAGTGTTTCGCTCGAGAGCCGTTCGAAGCACTCGCTCAATGGTGCGAGAATCCATGAAGCCTTTCAGGAGATAGTCGATAGCGCCTTCGGACATGCTGCGGGACGCATAGGTCTTATCGGCGAGATCGGCAAAAACAATGAGAGGAACGCCCGGCGAAGCGCGATGCACGCGGCGCACAGCATCGAGGGGATCCGTACGGCCCAGGGAGAGATCAAAAAAGATAGCTTCCGGCCCGGCAAGCTCGATGGTTGCCAGCAAAGTTGGCAATGTCGAAACAACACTCAATTCCAATTGGCTGTCGGGCTCGGGGTAAAGCGCTTTGAGAGAGTCCGCTGCTTCGCCTGGGGCGCTTTCCGCGACAAGCACTCGAAACTTTTTTCCTGTCATGCGTGCAACCTCCCGCCCCAAAAAGCCCGCTCAACAAACGGCGGACAGTGGTGGAATGGAACTACGTCCGGCCGTGCGCCGGCTGGAGTTCGTGTTCATTGCAAATCAACTTTTTTCTTGACTGGAGAGGACAGTCGCGAAAATCGCGAACGGTCGAACAATGAACTTACAGGAAGGGGGTAGCTTTATTTTCGCGCAGCCACTGGGAGAGTCAATAGAGGTTAACCATGGAGATGCGGAAGAGCCACTGCCAGACCAACCAAGAAGGGCGCGCGATTCTCCAAGCAGATTATTTTGGCTTGCCGGCGAGAGCAGCGGGCACGGGATTGAAAATCGCTTCGATCTTTTCTGCCAGGACGACATCATAGTCGCTGATGCCCTGCACGCTGTGGGTGGTCAGGTCGATCACGACCTTGTTCCACACGTTAAACCACTCAGGATGGTGGTTCATGGACTCGGCAACCAGAGCCGCGCGGGTCATGTTGCCGAAGGCCTCCACAAAATCCTTGCAAACATATTCTCGGTGAAGTTTGCCGGCGGCAACTTTCCAGCCCGGCACTTTGGGAAGGAGAGCCTGGACTTCAGCTTCGGTCAGTTTTTTAGCGGGCATGGCGCGACCTCCGGAGGCGTGAGTACGTGGCGGTTCCATTATGAGCTTCAGAGATGGCAGCAGCAAGAATGCCGCAGTTCGGTTCAATTTGGCACAAATGCCCGCTTCAAACTAGGGATGCCCCGGCACATCGTAACCCCCTGAGTCGTTGAGGTAGTAATCCAAGAAGACGGGTGGAAGCAAGCAGAGTTCGAGCGGCGAGCGGGGAGCGAGCCGCTCGATGATCTGCCAAGGGCTTCGATTTTCTTTATGGGAGTTGGGGCGCACGAGGTTGAAGTAGAGCTGGTAGGTGTGCACTTTGGCGAGGAACTCGCCGCGGCTGGAGAAGTCTTCGAGGTCGAAGAACTCGTCTTCTTCGAGGCGGTGCACGGTTTCGACGTCGCTCTGATAGGTATGCGTGGCCGGCGGGATGCGCACGTGTTGGCTGTCGCCGAGGGCTTTAGGGAAATCGCCTTTGAACTCGCCGCCGTTGTCGGTCTGCCAGACGAGGTCGCGGAGAGAGATTCCGTAGCGATGCAGATGTTGTTGGATGCGCGCGGCGAAGACCGCGCTGGCCGAAGCGCTGCGTGCCTGGGCGAAAGCCCAGAACAGCAACCCGCTGCGAATTTCCCGCGCGGTGTACTGCACGACCGGCAAGTGCAGGCGTTGCGCTTGCATCCAGTAGCGCGGGATATCGTCTAAATCCTTGGTATCCGCGCTGATTTGCTGAAACAGAGCCCACTGCGCTTTGATGTGCGCGAGGTCCTGTTTGCGCTGGTATTTCCGGCGGCGTTTTTTCAGCAAGCCATGCTCGCGCCAGATGCGATCGAGCGCGTTGTGGCCGATGCGCAGATCGAATTCGCGGATCAAGCGGCGGGAGCCGAAGGTGGGCAGCGTTTTGCGAAGTTCGATCACCTGAGCTTCGACGTTGAGAGAAGTCTTGTGGGGCTGATGGCGACGTGCGCGAGATTGTTCGCGGAGGCCACCAGGACCGCTCCGTGCAAAGCGGCGCAGCCATTTGCGGACCGTGGGCACGGTGGTAGTGAACAACCGGGCGGTCGGTTTGATGCCGATGCGTTTGGCACTTTCCACCAGCCGCAAGCGATGGTTGTAGGCGTCTTTCATCTCACGCACCAAATCGAAATAACCAGCGGCATGGGCCATGACGCGGCGATTCTACTCGCCGCGCGCCGCCCGGCTCTCCCCCCAGCCGGGCGGCCATCTCCTTCCGCCTCTTAGCGCTCAAACACTTCAGTATCGCCAGGGGGATACGATGTGACAGGGCTATTCCATGCCCGCTTCAAACTTGACACTCTGAAAGAGGAGGTCTACACTACGGAGTTTTTAGGTGGCCCCGAAAGGTTGTAGAGGGGCGGGACTTCCATGGACAAGAAAAGGCTAGATTATTACAAGAAAAAACTTGTGGCGCGGCGCGAGGAGTTGATGAAAACAATCGCCCGCACACAAGAGGAGGGACGAACCGCGGATGAGGATCCGACGGTTGACCTCGCAGACAAAGCAGCGAACTCCTATACCAAGGAGTTTCTGTTTGGCATGACCAATACAGACCGCACGATCCTAAACATGATCGATGCAGCGCTGAAGCGCATACAGGTGGATGAGTACGGAGTGTGCGCAAATTGCCAGGAAGAAATGCAGCAGAAGCGGCTCGAAGCGGTACCTTGGGCCAAGCACTGCATCGCTTGCCAGGAAAAGATGGAGCAGGGACTGCTCTAATCCAGCGAGTCAGGGTTAGAAAAGTGGCCAGCCTCCCACGGCTGGCCCTTCCTGTTTTATGGCTGCGTTTTTCCGAAAATTACCGTAGTGTACCTTCTCTCTTTCATTATAAATGTTGAGGGTGTAGATTTCTCCCTGCATGAGGGGACAAGGCTCGTCCGGGCACACTTTAGGGAGCGATCGGCGGGGTGTGCGAAGATGGTTGGCGGAAGCGAGCGATGCGGTTGTCAGTATTTTTTTCCCGGCGGAGTGCAGGATTTGCGAGAAGCTGTTGAGCGGGGCGAGCCGGATTCCCGTTTGCGGAGAGTGCTTATCCTCCTTCGAGGCGCCTCGAGAGAAGCAGTGTGAGATTTGCGGTCAGGCCATTGGCTGGGCCACGGTGGAGGGGGAGAGACTTGTCTGCCGAGCTTGCCAGCAAAAGACTTATGCGTTTGAACGGGCCAGAAGTTACGGGATTTACGAAGGGCCGCTTGTCGACGCGATTCTTCTTTTGAAGTGGGAGAGGATAGATCCCCTAGGACGGTGGTTTGCGGAAAGGCTGACTATGCTCGTTCGAAAAGAGCCCGGGCTCTTGACTGCCGATATTGTTGTTCCAGTCCCCCTTCACCGTGACCGCGAACGCCAACGCGGTTACAATCAAGCTCGTCTCATCTCGGAGCCGCTGGCTCGGAGTTTGGGCGTGCCGCACAAGGCGCTGTTGCTGATGAGAATGCGGCCGCGGCCAAACAAACAGGTCCTCAGTTCAAAAGAGCGATGGGAATCGGTTCGTGGCGCTTTTGCCACACGTCCAGGCAGCCAAGTTGACAGTAAACGCGTCTTACTGGTAGATGATGTAATGACCACTGGGGCGACGCTTGATGCATGTGCGAGGGCGTTGCTGGAGTCAGGAGCCAAGTCGGTTCTAGGACTGACCGTGGCTCGCGCAGCAAGAACTCCCCCGCCGGCCCCGGAGGGTGGTAACCTATAAGCGTAGGTAGCGCGGTGAGCGCAAACCGGTCAAACTCGGTTGATTTCCGAGGGCGATATGTCCCCGAGGCGAGCGGCGCAACTGCGCCTAACCCCCAAGACCCCGCAGACAGTAGAATCCACAACTCGGGATTGCCCAGGCGCGCATCGTTAATGCAAGAGCCCGTGCTGGTGTTGAACGCCACATATGAGCCAATTAACGTGACGGCTGTGCGCCGCGCGATGGTGCTGCTGTTAAAGGGTGTGGCGCAGGCTGAGGAAATGCACAGCGCGGAGGTACACTCGGCCGCACACGCACACAAAGTCCCCTCCGTGATTCGACTGCTGGCGTACCGGCATATTCCGCAGCAGAGCAGAGCGCTTTCGCGGAAGAACATTTTGCTACGCGACCGGAATACCTGCCAATTCTGTGGGAGAGTCTTTCCAAGTTCGGAATTGACGCTAGATCACGTTGTTCCCAGGTCGCGCGGCGGGCGTTCGTCCTGGGAAAACCTAGTGGCGTGCTGCTACCGTTGCAACAACAGCAAGGGTGATCGAACGCCAGAAGAAGCCGGGTTCAAACTAGCGCGGCGACCGCGCCCGTTTACTCTGCACACTTCCCGTCAATTGATGCGGCTTATCGGGCACCGCGACGAGCGTTGGCGCAAATACCTGTTTTACTAAGCATTTGCGGCAAGTGAGGCTCATCCAAAGATTTTTTTATGGGGTGAAACCTTTTTTGCAGCGGCGCATCTAAATTAATAACTAACCACTTCGAGGACACACCCCGGGAAGCAGCTAAGGTTCACACCTTAGCTGCTTCTCTCCTTTTGGAGCCTATTTTTTCCTATTGAGATTATGGTGGTTATTTTTCCGGGTACGGTTCAGGAAAACTCTGAAGCGCTGCTTCTTCGCTGGGGAATTCCGGGAAGACCTGATAGAGGTGGGTGACTTTCAGAACTTCCACTACGTTTCGTGATAATCCGACGAACTTCATCTCGCCGCCGCTCTTCAGCACTGACACATAAATGCGCGCCAGCTCACCAATCCCGGAACTATCGAGGTATTGCAAGTCGCTCAAATTCAGAACCAAGTGCTTGCGCCCTTCGGCGAGGAGGCGAGAAACGTTCTCGCGAAGTACTCCGACCTCGAAGAACGTGAGACGCCCATGTATATCGATTAAGGAGGCGTGCGGCGTATGCCTAATGGTTGCAGAAAAGTCCAAATCGTACACCCCTGATGGCTGGTACATACAATTCTACTTTGCTGCAGCGGGCAGGGACAGGATATTTCGCGAACGACAAAAGATTGTGAACAGCTGCGGAGAAAACGAGGGTCACGCCCGGTTACGGGTAGCTAGCGGTTCTTGATGGCGAGAGTTTATTGCCGCATGACGACGCGCAACCCTCGGCGCCAGCTCTCCGCCAAGCCAACGCGCGTGCTTTCTAATTCCGGAGAGAGGCAGCGCAAAAGAGTGTCTGTCGAAGGATGAAAGCGCAACGCCGGTGCAACCAAATAGACAAGCGGCGGCGCCGTTTGCAATTCGATTCCCGGAAAATATCCGTAGCGAGCGAAGTCGCGTTGCTCCAGATGGCGGCGAATCCGAAGCCAGTAGCCGGCGGCTTGCAAAGGCAGATGAATGTGTTCGCTGGCTTTCAGTTCGAGAATGGCGAGGCGGCCCGTACGGGTAATTGTCAGCAGGTCGAGGATTCCATGTTCTCCTCCGGCATGCGCAAAAACCTGTGAATAGACGAAGCGTGAATCCAGCTTCGCATCAATGCGAGTGACATCTTCGCGCACAAGGGCTTCGAGCCAGCGCTCCGGTTGCGCGCGATAGAAAGCGTGACGAGATTCCGTGGCAAGCGGATGGCGGTAATTCTCCAATTGTTGGACGAGCTTCCTGAGCGCCGGCAAAGAAGCCGGAATCAGCTCCTCGTGAATATCGGGGCAGCCAAAAAACACTCGTCCATCATCCCATCGCGCAAACGCCAGGCCGCGAAAGCGCAGAAAGACTTCGCGGGATTGTGCGGCGGGGTGCACGGTAACGGACCTCGGTGAAAGGGCAATCACTGGATCGAGCGCGGATCGAGAACGGTCCAACAGAGCTTGCGATTCGCGATGCGGAACAAGCCAAGTCTCCTGATTTCCAGCCTGGCGGGGATCGATTCGCTCCAACCTTTCGCGAACAGGATCGCGCTCGTACAGCTCGACTGGCAAATCTGGGGCCAGCGCAGCGACACGATGAGCTACATGACGCCCACAGCCGCTCGGGAGAATAAGCCTCAGAGAAGTGACCGCGCCACGGCGGCAGGAATGTCGCGAGCGTTCCAGCCACAAGAGGGCAAACGTGAGGCTGCTTTCCGTAGTGTCCGCGGACTCTCCGTCGGGCACGGCGAGGAAGGCGATTTGCGAAGAGCCTCGGCGAAGCAGGCCCCGGGCATAGTTTCCGGAAATGGAGTGTTCGAGATCAGGCGATGTGGTTAGAGATTCGAGGGTTTCATCCGGGAATTGTTGGGCCAGGAATGGCCGGAGGAAATCGCAGAAAGCTTCGCGCGAAAGGTCACGCAAAGTGCGCTCAAACTCGAGGCGAATAAATTCGAGACGATCTGGCTTGGAGCGGCCAAACCTCTCTACGGCAAGCGCCAGACGTTGATCGGAATGGTCGGTGATTGCAAGAACCCGGCGCGTCAGATTGTAGTTTTCCGACCAAAGATGGAGCAGGGGCTTCTCCGCAGCCCCGCGAATTTCCCAGGAGAGTCCCGCGAAGGGGGCAACGCGCCCGCCATTTTCGCGAATCTCGATAGCGCCATCCGCAGTGAATTCCTTGAGACAGGCTTCCAGCTCGGCCGAGAGGTCCACGCCAGGAATTATAAAGGAAATACGTGACCTTTGAACTATTCTTTCCTGGAAGTAAATAGGATTCCCGAGACTCGGACAGACGGCAGCTGGATGTTCCAGGAAGAAGGGATGTGCTCGAAGGAGACTTCAAAGTTGCGACGCTCCCCAGGGCTAAGCTGATTCGAAGGAGCCGTAAGAACAGCACGGGATTCGCGCAACACAACCTGGCCAAGCTCGTCGGAGAATTCGACCGTCAGCTCCACATTGGCAAGAGGCAAGTCACCGCCATTAGTAACTCGCCCCCCAAGCATGGTGACTTCCTGATTTAGAAAATTGTCCGCGCGGCTTAAAGCCAAATCATCGATTTGAATCTTAGGCGCGTAATGTTGTTCCGATGAGCCAAAGGGAAGATGTGCTTCGCGCGTACTTGAAGTGGTCGGCCGCTGCCCGCCAGGCCACATGGCAACAACCAGCGCTATGGCAACCGTGGCCGCGCCCATCCAGATAATTCTTGGGCGGCCGCGACTTGGTTGCGGCTTGCCGGGATCTTCGAGTGGCGAAGAGTCAAGCATGGAGTCCATTGAAGGAATGATGCTGGCGGGAAGGTCCTGCGTCAAGTTGTCGCAAGCGAAGACGATAGGCGGCTGGGACCTGCATGTTAGCCGTTTCGCCTTCAGCGGCCAATCAGAAGCCGATGGATCAAAGGTTCCGGAAGCCCTGCGGAGTGCATGCGCTGTTGGACGGCAGACACGTCGTATGGAACGCGCCAAAACTCGACAGTTTGATGCTCGAGATCCGCGATGGCAAAACCCGCGCGCGGATCACCGTCGCGTGGCTGTCCGATCGATCCCGGGTTCAGCAAATAGCGCCGCGGCTGCTCGACGCGAAGCGCAGCAAACGATTCAGAGGGGCGCGGACGAATTTGCAGCACTTCAAGATTGGAATCCTGATACGAAAATCCGCCCTGGTGATGAGTATGGCCAAAAAAAGTAACTTCCGCAGTGGAATCCAGAAGGCCGTCGAGCGCTTGCGCGGGAGTGAAGACATACTCGTCTTCATCTTGAAATGCGCCATGCACCAAGACAATTCCGTCGGTCGCGACTGGTCCCTGGGGCAACGCAGAAAGCCACGCGAGATCCTCGGCGTTTAACTGCGAACGGGTCCAATCCACTGCGGCCTTCGCAACGGGATTGAAATCGGTGGTGTCCATGAGTCCGGAAACCGCTTTGTCATGGTTACCGCGAATCGTTTGCGTGCCGAGTTCTCGCAGCCGAGCGACAACTTCTTGAGGGTCGGGTCCGTATCCGACGACGTCACCGAGGCAAACGGAAACATCCCAACGGCCCGCAGCGGCATCGAGCGCTGCGGCGAAGGACGTGGCGTTTGCGTGAAGATCGCTGAGAACCAAAATCCGCATTTATCCCATCCGCAAAATGCCATTGAGTATAGATGAAGCAGCAAGCCGATGCACCTTGCGCGCGGATTTCGCTGGGATAAAGTCAAGAGCGACGAAAAAGGGGTCAGAAAGTTTGCAGGAAAAGTTCGCAAATTTATAAAAAGTTGAGAAAGCGGCAACAGCGAGTGACGTGAACGGATTGGGAAGCATCAAAGAATAATGAGACTCAAACATAAAAAATTGATGACCGACGAAACATTCCCCCCGTCCGGCCCGTCTATACATGTGCAGCCGGAAGAGCTGCGCAGGCAAGCCAGAGGATTAAATAAAAACCCCGCGGTGGCAGCCGCGGGGCGATGACACGCAGTCTTTCCGGCCGTTAGTCCAGGAAGAACGAGGT
This sequence comes from Candidatus Acidiferrum sp., assembly GCA_049641765.1. Taxonomy (GTDB): domain Bacteria; phylum Acidobacteriota; class Terriglobia; order Acidiferrales; family UBA7541; genus Acidiferrum. The sequence continues at coordinate 35,898 of JBAQJX010000042.1, read as the reverse complement.
GTCTTGCGGGTGAGACTACTCGCCCTGGGCACGCGTGTCAACTCTGAACAGCTTGCGACGGCCGTCGTTCGGCTGACTCGTTCCTGACGGAAAGGAAGTTGACACGCATGAAACTCAATTCAGTTCTCCGCAGTCTGGCGCTCGTAGCCGCTTTGGCCTCCACGGTGCCGCTTTTCGCGAAGCCTTTCACAAAGACCATCAATATCGGCCAGTCGGCACGGCTTGGCAAAGCAACTGTGCAAGCCGGTGAATACCGCCTCATGATCGAAGGCAACAAAGCAACCGTCGAGAAGGGCAAGCAGGTCGTCGCGGAATTGGAGGGGCGTTGGGAAAACCGCGATGCGAAAGCAGCCGGGGATTCCGTGCTCATCGATAATAATGGACAGGTGAAAGAAGTTCGCTTCGGAGGACAGAATCGCGTATTCGTCTTCAGCGAATAAACAAGGAATACTTGTGGGTACTTTTGATCGGATAAGGGAGGCCTCGTTCAAGAACGGCCTCCCTCTTTTCTTTTCATGATCGCGGCTCAAAATCCGAATCGCTAAGACTGCTCTTGGCCGAATTTCTCACCGAATCAGCATGCAATCACCGTAACTGTAGAAGCGGTATTTCGTCTGAACCGCATGCCGATATGCGTTAAGCACTCTTTCTCGCCCGGCAAAGGCAGAAACCAGAGCCAGCAAAGTCGAACGTGGCAGATGGAAATTCGTGAGCAGAGCATCCACTACGCGGAATTGAAATCCGGGATAGATGAACAGACAGGCATCCGCTTTGCCTGGGAGCAGAAGTTCACCGGATCCTGAGTCCGCCGCGCGTAGAGCCCCAGCTTCAAGCGCGCGAACAACCGTCGTGCCGACCGCGAGAATCGGCCGGCCGGCGGCCCTCGCTTTCTTAACTTGCTCCACCGATTGCACGGGAATTTCATAAGCTTCGGAATGCATTACGTGGTCTTCAAGCGTTTCGCTGCGCACCGGCTGAAACGTTGCGAGGCCGACGTCCAGTGTGAGTTCGCAAATCTCTACTCCACGCGCGCGAATTGTTTCTAGAATCTCAGGAGTGAAATGTAAGCCCGCCGTGGGAGCTGCAATCGCTCCAGGCCGCTTGGCGAAAACAGTTTGATAGCGTTCGCGGTCCGTGTCTTCGTCGGCGCGATGGATATACGGTGGCAACGGGATATGGCCAAGTCGCTCGAGATGTTCGGAAACCGCCCGTGTGTCACGTGAAACGAAACGCAACGTGCGCGCACCGAGCTCTCCGCGCGCCGTCACCTCGGCCTCGAGCTCTCCCTCTCCAAAAGAAACACGCTCGCCAATCTGCATTTTTCGGCCGGGCCGAACAAGCGCTTCCCAGGTGTTTGAGTCGATCTGGTGAACGAGGAAGACCTCTACCGTGCCGGTCAAATGCTCGTGCCGCGTGGCTTGAGAAGGGCGTTGAGCGTGGACTCCCTGCCGGCGCCCAAAGAGTCGTGCAGGTATGACGCGCGCATTGTTCAGGACGATCAACTCGTTGCCGCCGAGCATATGCGGCAAGTCCGCGAAAAGCCTGTCTTCTAGTTTGGCGCCAGATCGAGGCAGCAAGAGGAGTCTTGAGGCATCGCGGCGGCCAAGTGGCCGTTGTGCGATGAGGCCAGAGGGAAGCTCGTAATCGAGGTCATCCAAACGCATCGGTCGAGAGTTTAACAGCTTCCATAGAGAGGGGTGCGAAGGAAGCTCATAATGAGCCCCGAGTCGGAAGGTTCTCCTTTGGGCGGGGCCAATGGAGCCTCTCGAATGACTGGATTGATCACGATTTCTATAAAGTATTCATAATAAAAGGCATATAAGGACATTCTCAGTTCAAAATAACTTGACAATGATACGCTAATATAATACTATGGTCTTATTGTAAATTACAGAATTTGGAGATTCACCTAGGAGAATTCCCTTTGAACCGCTGGAAGACGTTCCGAGGAGCCGCTACCTTGCAGCGGCAAATCAACCATGTGTTCGAAAAAGCGCTCGGGCGCAGCGCTGAGGAGTCTCGTCTTACGAGCTGGGTGCCAGCCGTCGAAAGTGATGAGACGGAGCAGGAACTGGTGGTCAAGGCCGATCTCCCGGACGTCGACCCTAAAGATTTGGACATTCGCGTCGAGAACAACGTTCTGACCATCCGCGGTGAGCGCAAGCTCGAAAAGAAGGTCTCTGAAGACAGCTATCTGCGCGTCGAACGCGCTTATGGCGCCTTCAGCCGTAGCCTCTCGCTGTCGAACACCGTAAACTCGGAAGAGATCAGGGCCGACTATCAGAACGGCGTCTTGACGCTGACAGTTCCGAAGCGTGAAGAAGCATGGCCCAAGCAGATCAACGTCAACGCGGGAACGCCCTTGGTGACGGCTGCGGTGGCCGGGGCGAAGTAAGCCAGCAATCAAGTTGTAGCGAGAAAGGGCTGGCCTGTGCACCAGCCCTTTTTTTGAAATACTAGAAAGAAGAACGAGCATGTTGAGATTTGACAAGATGACGGTGAAAGCGCAGGAAGCGCTGCAAGAAGCCAATGAGATTGCCGCGCGCCATGAGAATCAGCAGATTGAGCCAATACATTTGCTTGCGGCGCTGGTGTCGCAGGCGGACGGTGTCGTGCCTCCTCTCCTGGCACGGCTGGGAATTCGAAGCGAGACTTTGACGCAAGAGATTGAGCGCGAAATCAGCCGCCTGCCCAAGGTCCAGGGTTTTGCGCAACAACACCTGGGTAAGCCGCTGAATAACGTTCTGGAGAGGGCGTTTGACGAAGCGGAGAGATTCAAGGACGAATATGTTTCGACGGAACATCTCTTTCTGGCGCTGGCTGGCGAGGATCGCGATCCAGCGGGGCAGATGCTGAAGCGGCATGGGGCTACCCATGAAGCCATTTTGCAAGCGCTCACAGGTGTCCGCGGATCGCAGCGTGTGACCTCCCAAAATCCCGAGGCGACCTATGCTTCGCTGGAAAAGTACGCGCGGGACTTGACCGACCTGGCGCGGCGGGGAAAGCTAGATCCGGTCATTGGTCGCGACGAAGAAATTCGGCGCGTGATGCAGATTCTTGCGCGGCGCACGAAGAACAATCCCGTGCTAATCGGTGAGCCGGGAGTCGGCAAGACGGCAATCGTCGAGGGTTTGGCGCAAAGAATTGTTTCCGGCGACGTGCCGGACGTCTTGAAAACCAAACGGATCGTCGCGCTGGATCTTGCCGCGCTCGTGGCCGGCGCGAAGTTTCGCGGCGAGTTTGAGGATCGGTTGAAAGCCGTCTTGAAGGAGATTAGCGAAGCGGACGGACAGATCATTCTGTTCATCGACGAGCTTCACACGCTGGTGGGTGCCGGGGCCGCGGAAGGCGCAATGGATGCCTCGAACATGCTAAAGCCGGCATTGGCGCGCGGCGAGTTGCGAGCAATCGGCGCGACGACCTTGAACGAATACAAGAAGCACATCGAAAAGGATCCCGCCTTGGAGCGGCGATTCCAGCCGGTGCTTGTGAGCGAACCCACGGTGGAAGACACCATCGCCATTCTCCGCGGTTTGAAAGAGCGCTACGAAGTTCACCACGGTGTGCGGATCAAGGACGCTGCGATTCTGGCCGCGGCGACACTGTCGCACCGCTACATTTCCGACCGCTTCTTGCCGGATAAGGCGATTGATTTGATCGACGAAGCGGCGGCAAGCCTGCGCATGCAGATCGATTCCTTGCCGGTAGAAATCGATGAAATTGAGCGCCGCATCCTGCAGCTTGAAATCGAGCGCCAATCGCTCCTGAAAGAGACAGATGAGCACTCGAAAGAGCGGCGAGCTCAGATCGAGAAGGAACTTGCAAAGCTGAAAGAGGATTCGAGCGCGCGGAAGGCCCGTTGGCAGGCGGAAAAGGAGGCGATCGGAAAAATTCGCAAGCTCAAAGAGCAGATCGATCAACTAAAGACAGAAGAGCAAAAATTCGAACGGGCGGGCGAACTGGCAAGGGTTGCCGAGATTCGCTACGGCAAGATCGCTGCAGCGGAACAAGAGCTGAAGAAAGCCGAGCAACGTTTCGCCTCGGTCCAAAAAGATGCACCGATGTTGAAGGAAGAGGTCGACGAAGAAGACATCGCGAAGCTTGTCAGCAAGTGGACCGGTATTCCGGCCGGGCGCTTGCTGGAGGGCGAAGTCCAAAAGCTTGTACACATGGAGGAGCGTCTGCGACAGCGCGTGGTTGGGCAAAACGAGGCGCTCGCGCGTGTGGCGAACGCCGTGCGCCGGAGCCGCGCAGGCCTGTCCGATACAAAGCGGCCTATCGGCTCGTTCATTTTCCTCGGGCCGACAGGCGTGGGGAAAACCGAATTGGCCCGCGCGCTGGCGGAGTTTCTCTTCGATGACGAAAAGTTGATGATCCGCATCGACATGAGCGAGTACATGGAGAAGCACAGTGTGTCTCGGCTGATCGGTGCACCTCCAGGTTATGTCGGCTACGAAGAAGGCGGCCAGCTCACCGAGCAGGTGCGCAGGCATCCTTACTCCGTGATTTTGTTCGACGAAATCGAAAAGGCGCACCCGGACGTTTTCAATATCCTGCTACAGATTCTTGAGGACGGCCGTCTGACGGATGGCAAGGGCCGGACTGTGGATTTCCGCAACACCGTCATGATCATGACGAGCAACGTAGGATCGACCGCGATTTTCGAGCTCTCGGAAAAGGATCCGGAACGTGCGCGGAAAGAGGCGATGGAAGCTTTGCGAACCGCGTTCCGCCCGGAGTTTATTAACCGTATCGACGAAATCGTGATTTTCAATCCGCTCGGCAAGGAACAGCTCGGCCGCATCGTTGGGTTGCTGCTCAAGAGCGTCGAGAAGTTGCTTGCGGAACGCCAGATCACATTGGATCTCACTGCAGCAGCAGAGGAATTGCTTCTGCGCGAGGGCTACGATCCGGCATACGGAGCGCGCCCGCTGCGCCGGACGATTCAACGGTTGATTCAGGATCCACTCGCTCTCCAAATCTTGGAGGGCAAGGTGCTTCCAGGTGATCATGTTCGAGTGGATCGCGATGGGACGAAGGACGCGATGCGCTTCGAGAGATCCAAGACGAAACAACCGGCCGCGGCGGCCGGAATCTAATCGAACGAGCAGAAGCACTTCGAAAAGTGCATTCTCTCTCGTTTCCTCGCGTCGATAGATCTTCGAGGCTAGCGCGTATCGTATATAGTGGTGGAGGAACACCATGAGAGTTTTTCGAACAACATTCATACTTGTCGCGCTGACACTCTTCCTGATGTTCATCGGCGGATTGTTGGGCGGCCGAAACGGCATGACCATCGCGCTTGGCATCGCTATCTGCACCAACGCCTTTGCGTATTTCTTTTCCGACAAGATCGCTCTCAAATCCAGCGGCGCTCAACCTGTTACAAGAGAACAATTGCCGCGCCTGTATGCAGTAATGGAGCGCTTGTCGGCAAAGGCGAACATTCCAGTCCCCAGGCTTTACGTCGTGCCTCAAGAAGCGCCGAATGCATTTGCAACGGGCCGAAATCCTCATCACGCTTCCGTCGCCGTGACGGAAGGCCTGCTGCAACTGATGAACGATGACGAGCTCGAAGGCGTAATTGCCCACGAGCTGTCGCACGTGCGCAACTACGACATTTTGATCAGCTCCGTCGCGGCAACCCTGGCTGGAGCCATTACCTGGATTGCGCACTGGGGTATGTGGTTCGGTGGAGGCGGCGACGATCGAGAGCGCGGCAACGTGCTTGTCGAGCTTGCGCTTATGATCCTCGCGCCCCTCGCCGCAATGCTGCTCCAGTTGGCCCTTTCGCGTCAGAGGGAATATGCCGCCGACGCGACCGGGGCCAGAATGGTCGGCAATCAATACGGGCTGATGAGCGCTCTCCAGAAGCTCGGCGCGTACAACAATCGCATCCCGACGACCGCCATCTCGCCGTCAACCTCGTCCCTGTGCATCGTGCGGCCACTTTTTGGCAGAGGTACCGTCTCTTCACTCTTCAGCACCCATCCTCCGCTCGAAGCCAGGATCGAAGCGCTGCGAGAGATGAATGTAGTTCCAAAGCGGTAAGAGGTCTGGCACCTACTTTTCGCATATTTGCCGTAAACGCTGCGTAATCTTTCCCGAGGCCATTCGTGAGCTGACAAACTACGCCCGATAGTTATTCTGTAAGTGGTTGAATTTGGGCTGGTTAATTTTTGTTTGGTCACTCGCGAATTTGGCGAGTCACATGCACTATCAATGGGTGTGCCGGGCATCGGCGCGGGGCCACGGGGGGACCGCAGTCATGAGTTGTCGAGACACTATCCATTTGATTTGCTGGTACTTAGAAGGGCGACTATCTCCGCCCGTGGCAAATGAGATTCGCCGCCATGTGGAATCCTGCCCCGATTGCCACATGGTTCTCGACGCCGCGACTCGCACTTTGGACCGTTATTTTACTCCGGTGAAGAGCTCAGACGAAGAGCCCGCCCCTCGAGCTGCCTGATTTATTTTCCGTAAATTATTGATCAGAAAGAAGTTGACTGTGCCAGTTCTGCACCTATGGATCACATCCGCTTTATCTGCCTGCTTGGCATTCTCAATCCGTCGCATTCACTCAAGAACAGCAAATTTTACAGAGACAGAAGCAAGCGCGTAATCTTTACTAGTTCTAGTACTACTGAATCCGATCTCGACTCTTCCTTGTTTCCTCTTCAACTCTTTGCATTTACAAAGGTTAGCCAAAATTCCCGCCGCTCCGGTCCTTTGGCGTACTGGGTGCACTTTTCCTCAGCCGCAGGGGGAAAACCCCAAAGGAGAGGAAGTTTATGAGCGAGTTTCAGGAACCCTTGAACAGCACCACAACCGGGACACCACGTTGGGTGGGATTGGCGGTTGCCGTGTTGGGTGGAGTTTCGCTGCTCAGTTTAGGAGTCGGCTGGAGCGCTTTGAACCACGCGAACACGATCGAACAGTCGACCCAAGCATCTGTAAAGCAAGCGAATGATGCGCTTAGCCAGCGGCTGGCGAAAGAGGACGATGTCAATCAGTCCTTGCAGAGCGACCTCAAAGTCATCGCAGACAAGCTGAATTTGACACAGGGTGAGCTCTCTGCCGCCCGCAAGCAGAATAAAGTCGCGACCAGTAAAGTCGACCAGAAAGTGGACGGTCTGGCGACTTCCGTGAAAGCCGACCTAGCCAACAAGGCGAATGTCGACGATGTCAACAAGCTCAACGGCGACGTCAGCGGCGTCAAGACCGATCTGGACGCGCAGAAGAACAACCTGCAAATGGCCCGCAGCGAAATGGGCACGCTCATCGCTCGCAACCACGACGAAATCGACCAGCTGCGCCGCATGGGACAGCGCGACTACTATGAATTTACAGTGACGCGCAAGGGCGGTTCGCAGAGGGTGGGCAGCATCCAGGTCGAACTAAAAGACACGAACACCAAGAAGAATCAGTTCACCATCAACGTCCTTGCGGATGACAAAAACTTCGAAAAGAAGAACCGCTCCGTTAACGAGCCTATCTTCTTCTACACCGGCGGTACGCGCGCCGCTTTGGAATTGGTCGTCAACAAAGTGACCAAGACCACTGCGACGGGCTACCTGAGCATCCCCAAGGCTCCTGAGACGGCTGCGTCAAACACTTCTGGCGCCGCGGCTCAATAAGACAGCGGGCGTTTGCGCTGCCTGCATTTTCCTGAGAGTACATGCCGAAGGAGGGTTCCAGAGAACCCTCCTTCTTTTCTTTTGGCGCAACAATTCGGAAAGCAGAATTCCGGGCTAAGCGTTTTGGTTTTTGAAAGAGCCCCCGATTCCGCTACGATACCTTCATTGCCATGCCCGCAACCCTATTACACGCCGGACGCGCGCTAACCCCCACGAGCGAGATTCTCGACGCGGGCATTCTGATTCGTGATGGAGTCATCGAGGAAATTGGCCAGCGCGGGGCAATGCAGCTTCCCTCCGGCGCTCAAGAGATTTCTGCCGTCGACAAAGTTGCCATCCCTGGATTCGTGGACGTGCACATCCACGGTGCCGGCGGGCACGACGTTATGGCAGCCAATGCGCAAGCGCTCGCAGGCGTGTCCAAAACGGTGGCGCGCCACGGGACGACCTCGTTCGTGGCCACGACGGTGACGGCCGGACCCGAAGATACCCTGCGGAGCGTGGAAGGCATCGCGCGCTACATCTCGCAACAACACGAAGCAGATGATGCGCGTGCCGAGGTGCTGGGGATTCACTTTGAAGGTCCTTTCCTGAGCCCTGTCCGCCGCGGAGTGCATCCTCCGGAATGGCTGCAACTCCCCTCGGCCGAGTTTTTAGACAAGCTGCTGCAAGCGTCCGCCGGCAACGCTCAGATCCTGACGCTTGCTCCGGAACTCCTGGGTGCGATGCCGTGCATCGACGCAGCGCGGAACGCGGGAATGGTCGTCGCCGTCGGTCATACGGACGCCACTTACGAACAAACTCGCGCGGCGATCGCCCACGGTGCGCATCATGCGGTGCATGTTTACAACGCCATGCGCCCGTTTACCCATCGCGACAGCGGCGTCATCGGCGCTGTGCTGACCTCGCCCGAGGTAACGGCCGAGCTGATTGCGGACGGAGTCCACGTGGAAGAGACCGCAATGAAGGTACTTCTTCAAGCAAAGGGCCCGGGGCGCATGATTTTGATCAGCGATGGCATTTCAGCGACAGGAATGCCGGACGGAAAGTACATGCTCGGGAAATTGGAAGTCACTATGAGCGCGGGAATTTGCCGCAATTCGGAGGGAAGGCTTGCGGGAAGCACGCTGACGCTCGATCGAGCTTTAAGAAACATCGTGGGCCTCGGGATTTCGCTTCAGGATACGGTGCGCATGCTCACGTTGAACCCCGCCTCACTTCTGGGAATTGAGTTCAAGAAGGGCGCGTTGCGAACAGGCGCGGACGCCGATATCGTACTGCTCGATCAAGGATTGCGGCTGACGAACGTCTGGGTTCGTGGCGAAGCCGTCGAGTAGAACCAATCTCTTAAGACTTCGTGCGAGCCCCTGCAACCATAAGTACGAGACCCGCAACTAGTAAGGCCACGGTGGCGGCCACGGGAACCTTCTCGGTTTCAGTCTTGTCGACGGTCGCTTTGATGGGTCCTACCCTCGCAATCTCTTCGTGCTTCTGATAATCGAAGCTGGGGTGAACGAGTGCGGCGAGGCCAAGCAAGAAGAGCAAAATCCCGAGGAACAGAGCAACGCGCTTCATGCAGCAGACATTACCACAGTTCCAAACATAGTCATCGATTTCCGCTCCGTAATGTCAGCAGACACACCCCCGCGCCGGATTGGCGGAGGGAGGTTCGACACTTCAGATCAGGAAGAGAGAAAAGAATTACGCACGGCCTGCGGCTGCAGCTGCGGCGGCTTTCTTGGCTGCTTTAGCAGCGGTGGAAGCCTTGCGACGGCGCTTCGTCTTCGGCGGGGTGGCGGGTGCCTCTCCGATCAGTTCAGCCGTCATAATGCTGGTAACAAACAGCTTCGGGCCATGATCGTCAAAATCAATCGCGGTACGCTCCTGGTCCGATGCAGTCACGATTCCCAGGCCGTACGTCTCGTGCCTAACCGCTTGTCCTTCTTGCATCACTTGCACATCGTCCTCCTTGACCACGCTTTAGATCGACGAAATCCGATTCGAATCTCTTGAGGTGCGGTGCCCCCGATGGCTCGAGGGCACCCCAATCCACAGGCTAGAGGCTTGTAACGTTCTCTGCCTGAAGGCCCTTGGGGCCTTTCTTTACTTCAAATTCCACTGCCTGACCTTCGTTGAGCGATTTGTATCCATCCATCATGATCGCCGAGAAATGTACAAAAACATCCTCCCCGGTTTGACGTTGAATGAAACCATAGCCCTTCGAAGCATTGAACCACTTAACTGTTCCTTGTTCCTTCACTTCCACTACCTCGTATGCGCTGCCCCGTCTTGGCTGGGACCGCGACATTGAAATTGCCTTGCTTCTCTTGGTCCGTATCCTGGTTAGTGACGGGTGGCCAACACCCGCAATCTCCCAAGCCCCGCGACAGCCTCAAGCCCGCAAAAAAAGGCCGCAAAGATTGTCCCTGCAGCCCCTCGAACGAGCCAAAAGGTATTACAAGAGCAACAAACGCTGGTCAAAGAGTACCATAAAATGAAGTATTTGTCCACGTTGCCGGGAGCGACGAAATCGGTTCAAATGCACTCGTAAATTGCTGATATATATGGACTTAATGTAAAGAGAGGGAGTGAGAATCAGGTTGAAGCGGGGCTATTCGCCTATTCGAGCGATTCAGGTTGCAGGCTCAAGCCGCCCTCGCCGGCGGCTTTCTTTTCCCAATACTTGCGAACCCAAGCTTCCCAGCCCTTCCCGGCTGCGGGATCTCGGCCGGTGAAGGCCAGCGCTGCGATATCGGCGTAGGCGATCTTCTGGCGTTGGTGGGAATCCTTGGGCAATACTCGTACGAAAGAAGTGGCCAGCGTGGGACCAGACACACGGTCAAAGATATATCCGTCTAACTTTTTGCCGTCTTTGGTGGTTAAGGTCACATCGCCACGATAGTCGAAGGCCGTCTCCAGCGCCGCCCGCAATTCCTGCTCGGTCGCGAGTTCGGGCACCCAACCTTCCACAGCCTCGCGCACTGTTCCCGGCGCGACTTCCAGCGCATCCGGATTTTGGGTCGAAGGTTCCGCGTGGGAGGGAACGTCAGCGTGTCGAGGGCCGCTCACGCGCGCGTCTCCTCAAGCTGCGACTTTCCTTTATCTATTTGAATGAGTGGGTTGTAAGAATGCACGGGCTTTACCGGCTCGTTCAAGAGCGCCAGCGCGTCCCGGTCCGTGTAGCCAACCTTGAAAGTCGCCTTCATCGCCGCCCAGAGGCCGCGCAAACCGCTGAACGTGTGGTCCATGGCCGAAGCTTCGTAGCCGCTATGCACCATACAGTTGGCACACTTCGGATTGCCCGATTCGGTGCCGTAGTTCTGCCAGGCCGTTGTTTCAAGCAGTTCCTGGAACGTGTCGGTGTAACCGTCTTGAAGGAGATAGCAGGGTTTCTGCCACCCGAAGACGTTGTACGTAGGCATACCCCACGGCGTGCACGCATACTGCTGCTGTCCCATGAGAAATTCCAGGAAAAGCTTCGACTGGTTGAACTGCCAGCTCTTTTTCCGATTGGAAAGAATGGCGCGGAACAAGCGTCGAGTCCTGGCACGGCCGAGGAAATGCTTTTGATCCGGCGCTTTATCATAGGAATAGCCGGGCGAAAGCATCATGCCCTCGACGCCCAACTCCATCATCTCGTCGAAGAAGGCGCGCACGCTGTTGGGATCGGCGCCGTCAAACAGCGTCGTGTTGGTTGTGACGCGGAAACCGCGCTTCAGCGCTTCTTTGACTCCCGCAACCGCCAGGTCGTAGCCACCTTCGCGGCAAACCGAAAAATCGTGGTGTTCGCGCTGGCCGTCCATGTGAACGGAAAAGGTCAAATACTTGCTCGGCTTGAAAAGATCCAGCTTCTCCTTCAGAAGCAGGGCATTCGTGCAGAGATAGATGTACTTCTTGCGCGCAACGAGTCCCTCGACGATCTTGTCGATCTGTGGGTGCATCAGCGGCTCGCCGCCGGGGATGGAAACCATCGGCGTCCCGCATTCATCCACGGCCTTGAAGCACTCCTCAGGGCTCAGTTCCGACTTCAGAATGTGCGCGGGGTATTGGATCTTTCCGCAACCGGCGCATGCCAAGTTGCAGCGGAAAAGAGGCTCGAGCATCAGCACAAACGGGTAGCGTTTGTGCCCTGCAATCTTCTGCTTGAGGACGTACGTGGCGACCGTCCACATCTGTGAGACTGGTACAGGCATTTGTCCTACTTGATTTTACGTTCGATGCTGTCCGGTGAAAACAAGGTTTCCCCCGAGTGTTCTATTGTAACCAACTTGCGCCCTTTCTGCTTGACCTGCTCAATGCGTGCCTGGTTGACGCTGCCATCGTGGCGTTACAGCAGTTTGAATGTTCCGGCGGACATGCGAAACCTTGGCATTCGACATGCACTCCAGCGATGGGGCGCAGATTCTAGACTCGATCCAGGCCACGCCTTCGAGAAGCGCATGGCAACCCTGTGCATTCTCCAGCAGGCGTAGAATCGAGCCGATGTAGAAACGTGAGAGAACCTGGGACCATGTCCCGAGAGAACCTGCAATCTATATTCCGCGAGTTTGAACGCTTTGCCGGCGAAATCGCGTTTGTGCAAAAGCGCGGCTACCGGCGTGAAGCGTGGACCTACGGCAAATTGGCCCGCGCTGCATACGCTTGCGCGCTCCAATTAAAAGAGCGAGGCGTTCGGACCGGAGATCGTGTTTTGCTCTGGGGCCCGAACAGCGCGGAATGGGCCGCAGCTTTTTGGAGTTGTTTGTTGCGCGGAGCGGTGGCGGTGCCAATGGACGACGGTGCCACGCTGGAGTTTGCGCGCCGGGTGGTGAAAGATGCCGGGGTCAAAGTGATCTTTTCTTCGCGAGGAAAAGATGGCTTGGATCGCGCCATCCCGAGTCTCGTACTGGAGGATTTGTCCGACACTCCTCAGCATACCAATGATGAAACATCTGCGTTGAGGAAAACGCAGCCGAATCAATCTTCGATGGAAAGTCTTGCCGACGAACCCATCACCCGAAACCACATTGCGCAGATTCTCTTCACGTCGGGCACAACGGCCGAGCCGCGCGGCGTCGTTCTAACGCACGGCAATTTTCTGGCAAACGTGGAGCCTCTTGAACGCGGCATCGATCCCTATCGAAATTACGAACGCTGGTTTCATCCGTTACGCTTCGCAACGCTTGTGCCGTTGAGCCACGTCTTCGGACAATTCATGGGACTCTTCGTCCCGCCGTTGCTGGGAGCGGCGGTCGTGTTCGAGCCATCCGCGAATCCCGCGGAGATCATTCGCACCGTCAAGCGCGAACGCGTCACCGCGCTCATCGCCGTGCCGCGCATGCTCGACGCCTTGCGCACGGGAATCGAGCGCGAGTTCGAAGCGCAAGAGCTTGGCGATTGGCTGAGGCGCAACCTCGCGCGTGCGAGCGGCCAGAAATTCCTGCGGCGCGCGTGGCGCTTCCGGCGTGTTCACCGGCGGTTTGGCTGGAAGTTTTGGGCGTTCATTTGCGGCGGCGCCGCTCTTTCGAAGGATGCAGAGGAGTTCTTCAAGCGAGTGGGGTATGCAGTGGTTCAAGGCTATGGCATGACCGAGACGGCTTCCCTGATTAGCCTGAATCATCCGTTTCGCGCAACGGAAGGTTCGATCGGAAAGGTCCTGCCAGGGCGCGAATTCAAGCTTGCCGAAGGCGGTGAGATTCTCGTGCGCGGAGAGAATGTCGCGAGCGGTTATTGGGAAAGGGGCGGCTTCCGCGAAGAAGTACGAGATAAGGAGAACTGGCTGCGCACGGGGGATATCGGCGAACTCGACGCCGACGGGAATCTCCGGTTCAAGGGCCGCAAGAAAAACGTCATCGTCACGCCAGCCGGCTTGAATGTCTATCCCGAAGACATCGAAACGGCCATCCGCAAGCAGTCGGAGGTTCACGATTGCGTCGTCTTCGCGAGCCAGCACAACGGCAACGCGGAGCCGTCCGCTGCGTTGCTGATGAACACGAATTCCGAGGTGGCCAATGAAGCAGCGCGCAAGTCCATCGAATCTGCCAACGCCTCGCTTGCGGAATTCCAGCGCGTACACGAGTGGCTCATCTGGCCGGAGCCCGATTTTCCGCGCACGCCAACCGGCAAGCCACGCTTGGGCCTCATTGCCGCCCGCACAAGGGAGTTGCTCGACGGCGCTTCCTCTGCGAAAAAACAGCCGGGCACTCTGGATGATCTGCTGTCGAAATTCACAAAATCGCGTGGCACGTCTGACGCGCTCGAAACTAACCTAAGCCTTTCCTCGCTGGATCGCGTCGAGCTGATGAGCGCACTCGAAGAGTGCTATCGGCTGGAGTTGAACGAGACTTCTTTTGCCGAAGCGAAGACCGTCGCAGACGTGCAGCGGCTGCTCCGACAGCCCGAGGCGCGCCGCGCGGATTTCGCCTATCCGCGCTGGGCGCAACGCGCTCTGGTCCGATGGTTTCGTTTGGCGGTGTACTACGCGCTGGCCTGGCCGGCCACGCAAATCCTTGGACACCCGAGGATCATCGGGCGCGAAAATCTTCGCGGGGTGCGCGGCCCGCTTCTCGTCATTTCCAATCACATCACGCGGCGAGCCGACATCGGCTTGATTCTATTGGCGCTGCCCTTGCGTTTTCGCCATCGCCTCGCGGTCGCGATGGGCGGCGAATCGGTGCAGCGCATGCGCCGGCCGCCGCGCGAATGGTTTTTTGCAAGACGCTGGGCCTATCAGTTGGGCTATTGGCTCGTCACTTCCATTTTCAACGTTTTCCCGTTGCCGCAGCATTCTGGCTTCCGCGAGAGTTTTCGATTTGCCGGGGAATCCGCGGATCGCGGTTACAGCATCCTGATTTTTCCCGAAGGCGAGGTCAACAATTCGGAAGACGGCCGCATCGCGCCATTCCAGGGCGGAATCGGTTTGCTTGCCGAAAAATTGCAGCTTCCAATCGTCCCGATGCGTCTTGATGGCGTCTGGCAAATGAAGCGCGAGCATCGCCGTCTCGCTCACATCGGCGAAATCATCGTTCACATCGGCAAGCCGATTGTCTTTCCTTCCGAAACGCCTCCGGAAGAAGTCGCACGCCAATTGGAATCCATCGTCCAGGGACTTTAACTTCTGGAAAGTGCCCGACTCGAATAGCGATTTCTCCCGATGCGAATCGCAGAAGCACTAGCTGGAAAAGTGCCGCAGATCTTTCTTCATAAAAATTGTAGCCTGAGGATTGTCGTTGTAACGCGGCGACGGTTCGTATCCCAGAGCCTCATAGAATCGCTGCGCAGCAATCATTTCGTCGGTGGTATCCAAATAAAGAAATTCGTATCCATGCTGGCGAGCGCCAAGCTCCAACGCCTCATACAGCGCCGCTGCAATGCCCCGTCCCCGATGCCGGGGCTGAACGTAGAGCCGCTTGACCTCGCCGCTGCACGGAATGGACACGAGCGGTCGAAGCGCGATGCATCCGACAACATCCTTGCCGACAGTAGCCAGCCAAACGCCGGCTCCATCCTGGAAGTAGACTCGTGCAAAATCGTCCTTGGCGTCGCGGGCGATAACGTGAGCGGCCTCGTAGTATTCTTCGATAATTTGCCAGGCGGACTCACAGTCTTCGGCTCGCACACGCTGAACCGCGAAGGAATAAAGCGCAGACTTTTTGACTTTCGGCATTTTTCGAGCGCGCATTTCCAAGGGCTGGCGTCAGACTTTTCCTGGGCAACAGTGTGCTGCGCGGGTCGCCCAAAACCAGTTCCATTTTGGCTGCCGCGAAGATGCGCGAACACGCCTCAGCCATCCGTGCTATTTAGGAAAATCGAGATCGCTCTGGGAGAAAACGCGAAATTGCGTTCTATGGCAAAATAGAAGGCTGTCTGGAACCGATCTATGGCTGACCGTACAATCATGGCCCTGGAACGACCTGCAAAACCTTCCAAAGGGCCCAAGAAATCCGCGGCGAATAACGAACAGCGCGAGCGCATTTTCGATGCGTTTCGCCGCTGGGGCTATTACGAAGCCACCCTGGACCCGCTCGGGGTATTCCAACCGCTCAAGCATCCAGACCTCGAGGTAACCGGCGACATTGCCGACGAAGCGCGCCGCATCTATTGCGGCAATATCGGCGCGGAGTACATGCACCTCCCCGAACCGGAGCGCCGCCGTTGGATTGCGGAACGCCTGGAAGGCGCGCAGCCCGAAGTCGACCAGGAAAAAATTCTCGAACGTCTGATTCGCGCGGATCTTTTCGAACAAGTTCTGCAAGCGCGTTATTTGGGCACGAAACGTTTTTCTCTCGAAGGCGTTACGTCCCTGATCCCGCTGCTCGATTCCATTCTTGACACGGCTGGCGAACTCGGCGCCGTGGATTGCGTCATGGCCATGAGCCATCGCGGCCGCTTGAATGTAATGGTCCACGCCGCGTGCAAAGCGCCGCACGAAGTCGTTTCCGGCTTCGAGGATGTTGACCCGCGCAGCGTGCTAGGCGCTGGTGACGTGAAATATCACGTAGGCGCGACCGGAACTTACACGACCACCTCTGGCAAGCCCATCAACATGCATTTGGTTTCCAATCCCAGCCACCTCGAAGCGGTTGATCCGGTGGCGATGGGCCGCGCCCGCGCCAAGCAAACGCGCCACGGCGTCGACGGGCCGATCATCGATCGCACGCCGGCCACACTCAATAAAGTCTGGCCGATCGTGATGCACGGCGATGCAGCTTTCGCCGGCCAGGGCATTTGGGCGGAAACGCTCAATCTTGCCGACCTGAAGGCCTACACCGTCGGCGGCACGGTGCATATCGTCGTCAACAATCTCATTGGATTCACCACGCAGCCCTCCCAGGAACATTCCGCGCGCTTCGCTTCGGACATTGCCAAGCGCCAGAGCGTTCCGGTTTTCCACGTGAACTCGGAAGATCCTGATGCCGTGGTTCGCATTGGAAAGCTCGCAGCGGAATATCGCGCGACATTCGGCAGCGACGTCGTCGTGGACATCATCGGCTACCGGCGTCATGGGCACAGCGAAGTCGACGATCCCACTATCACGCAGCCGATTCTTTACGAACGCATCAAGAATCATCCGCCGCTCTGGAAGATTTATGCGCAGCAGACCGGCATCGACACGGCGCACCTCGTCGAAGTCGTGAAAAAGGAATACGAGGAAGAACAGCGCAAGGCTGGGCAGCTGACGAAAATTCCGCATCTGCGCAGGCTGCCGGACTACTGGTCTCCTTACAAACATGGAAAGTACGATCCGGCCTACGAAGTCGATACTGGATTGACTGCGGAATATTTGGCCGAGCTTACGAATGGGCTTGTCCGCTTGCCTGCGGATTTTCACGTTCATCCGAAAATCGCAAAATTGCTCGAGCAGCGCGCCGAAATGGGCCACGGCAAACGCGCCATCGACTACGGTTTCGCGGAAGCGCTGGCGCTGGGCGCGCTCGTGCTTGAAGGCAATCCCGTTCGGCTTACCGGGCAGGACACGCAGCGCGGCACTTTCAACCAACGGCACGCTGTTCTGATCGACACGCAAAACGAGCACAACTACCTGCCCCTTTCGCACCTTTCTCGCGAGCAGGCGTTTTGCGAAATCTATAATTCTTCGCTCTCGGAAGCGGCGTGCGTCGGCTTCGAATATGGTTTCAGCCGCGACTATCCAGAAGCGTTGGTCCTCTGGGAGGCGCAGTTCGGGGATTTTGCGAATGGCGCGCAGGTCATCATTGACCAGTTCCTCAGCGCGACCGAAGATAAGTGGAATTTGCCGAGCGGCCTCGTTCTTTTGCTTCCGCACGGTTACGAGGGCCAGGGCCCCGAACATTCCAGTGCGCGCATTGAACGCTACATGCAGCTGGCCGCGGAGGATAATCTCCAGATTTGCCAGCCCTCGACCGCCGCGCAGTATTTCCACATGCTGCGCCGGCAGGCTCTCCGCGCCTGGCGCAAGCCGTTGATCGTCTTCACGCCCAAGAGCATGCTGCGCCATCCAGATGCCAGCTCGAACATCGAAGATTTCACGCGTCCGCGTTTCCTGCCGCTCGTGCCGGATCAGGAAGTACAAAATGCCCGGCGCATTTTGATTGCCAGCGGGAAAGTCGGCCACGAGCTTCGCGCGGAGCGCCGCCGTCGCAAAGACAGCAGCACGGCAATTTTCTTTCTCGACCAGCTTTATCCGCTGCCTCGCGCGGAGATCACCGCGGCTCTCGCCGAACACCCCAACGCACGGGAGATTATCTGGGTTCAGGAGGAGCCGGCGAACATGGGTGCCCTTTTCTACGTACTGCCACGGCTGGAACGGCTCGCGCAATCCAAAGGTCTGCAAGTTCGCTCGGTAAAGCGCTCGGCCAGCGCCAGCCCGGCCACGGGTTCCGCTAAAGCCCACGAACTCGAGCAAAAAACGCTCTTGGCGTTGGCCTTTACGACCTCCAGCGGCGATTGAGCACCCGGCGGCGTTAACACTCCATTCACATTGATGTTATTCCCGCGTTACACAAGCATTGCGACAATGAATCGTGTTACGACAATCTCACAATGCTCGGGATGTTTCGGCCTCCTATCGCAATTCTCCGGCCTACGGTACACTGCCGCCAAGCCGGCGAGCGGAACGTGCCAACCATATGAAGCGCGTATTAATCATCGAGGACGACAAGGACATCGTCGAACTCGTTCGTTACAACCTCGCCAACGAAGGCTTTCAAGTAAGTGCTGCTTTTGACGGCAGCACGGGCTTGAGCACGCTGAAGAAGACTCCACCCGATCTGCTGCTTCTCGATCTCATGCTCCCCAAGCTCTCCGGCCTTGATATTTGCCGGGAAGTTCGCAGGGACGATGCCTTGAATCGTCTCCCAATTCTCATGCTCACGGCGCGCGGCGATGAAGCCGACCGCGTCGTGGGACTCGAAATGGGCGCCGACGATTACGTGACCAAGCCTTTCAGCCCGCGCGAGTTGCTGGCGCGCGTCAAGGCGCTGCTCCGTCGTGCGGAGCCGCCTGCTGATTCGCCACGCATCATCGAGATCGGAAAGCTGGCTATCGACCCGGCGTCTTATCGCGTGAGCCATTCGGGGAAACCCGTTCCGCTTAGCACGCTCGAATTCCGGCTGCTCTATTACCTGGCTTCACGCCCGAACCGGGTCTTCACACGGGATCAGTTGCTCGATGCCGTTTGGGGAACAGACCGCTTCGTAACTCCGCGTAGCGTGGACGTCTACGTCCGCCGCCTGCGCGAGAAAATCGAAAGCGATCCGGAAAATCCCATTCACTTGAAGACCGTCCGTGGCGCGGGCTACTTGTTCGAAACACGTGCGGCTTAATCTCTTCTGGAAATTCGGACTCGCGTTTCTCGCTCTTCTGGTGAGCGTTTTGCTCGCCGTGGATTTCTTTGCGGAGCGCGCCTTCCGTTCGGATTACCAACGGACCGGCTTCGACAAACTCGTCGCCATAGCGAGGATTGCCCAAGCGCATCCTCCTGTGTGGACGCCCGCCTCGCCCGGACACTTGGAGGATCTCGCGCCGCTGCACGATTGGGTTGCGCAAATGGCCGCCAGCGGCGCTCGGGTCACGGTCATTTCCGCGGAAGGCAAGGTGCTGGCGGATTCGCAATCCGATCCCTCCATCATGGAAAATCACGCCACGCGCCCGGAAATTATGGAAGCGATGGCCAAGGGTGACGGCCGTTCCATTCGCCACAGCGTCACCATCAAGCGCGATCTTCTTTACTACGCGATCCGGCAGAGCACCGTCGCCGGCCCGTCCACCATTTTGCGATTCGCGCTTCCGGTCGAAGCCGTCGATGAAGTGCTAGGCAGCTTCCGTCATAGGCTGTGGTTCGCTTCCCTGGTGATTCTGCTGATTGCCGGCGCCGTTTCTTTGCTGCTGTCTCGCAATTTCACAAGCCGCGTCGAGCGCCTCAAGGAATTTTCGCGGCGCGTGGCGGAAGGAGACTTCCGGCCGCTGGCCCGGGACAATTCAGGGGATGCGCTCGAGGCGCTGGGTATCTCTCTGAACCGCACGGCGTTCCGTTTGGACCGCACGATTCAGACGTTGACCGAAGAGCGCAACCTTTCCACCGCAATTTTGGGAAGCATGGTGGAAGGCGTTGCCGTCGTAAACGGTTCGGAGCGTCTGCTTTTTGCCAATCGCGGCTTTGCCGAAATTCTGGGTCTCGACGTGCCCCCGACCAATGGAAGCGCGCTCGTCGAGGTCGTGCGGCAGACCGAACTCGTCGAGGCCGTGCGCAAGGTATTGGGTGGCGAACCGCGCGTCCAGTCCGAGATCGTCACCGGCACTTTACGGCAGCACTATTTTGCAATCACCGTTGCCGCCGTCCGAGCCGGGGACACGACAGGTGCCGTCGTGGTCCTTCACGACATCACTGAGCTTCGAAGGCTCGAGCGCGTGCGCCGCGATTTTGTGGCCAACGTCTCGCATGAATTCAGAACTCCACTCACCGCCATTCAGGGATTTGCGGAAACGTTGCTCGCCGGCGCCATGGATGATCCGCAGAATCGCACGCGGTTTCTCGAAATTATCCTCGAGCATTCGCGCCGTTTGGCTCGCCTGACGGAAGACCTGCTCGTGCTCTCCAAAATGGACGCGGACCGGCTCGAGCTGGAGATTCACCGATTGCGCGTTTCGCAGTTGATCGAAAGTTGCCTCGAAACCGCCCAGCACCGCGCTAGTGAAAAGGATTTGCGCATCTCGGTGAATATGCCTCAGCGCCTGCCGGATATTGCTGGTGATCGTCGCCGCCTCGCTGAAGTTTTGCAAAACTTATTGGACAACGCTATTCAGTACACTTTGCCCGGCGGCCAGATCATGGTGAGCGCCGAAACGGGCGACTCCGAAGTCATTCTCACCGTCTCGGACACCGGCATCGGCATCCCGAAGGCCGACCAGCCTCGCATTTTCGAACGCTTCTACCGAGTCGACGTTGCGAGGTCGCGCGAAGCGGGCGGCACGGGTCTCGGCCTCGCCATTGCCAAGCATCTGGTCGAGGTGCATGGCGGCCGGCTCTGGGTGGATAGCGAAGTTGGTCAGGGCTCGCAATTCCATTTTTCCGTCCCGCTTTTTGATCCCGAGCACTCTTCGCCCCGTTCCACGCCGAATGGTGGCGCGGCGCGTGGCAACTCGGGAAGCGCTTCGCCCGCTTAAGAGCTTGTGTTTTCGCAACGACGGCGCGTTTTGCCGTTCGCCCCATTTATTCTTCTTTTCATCTCATCGTGAACAAGCTGTAACCACGCCCTTGTCACAATTTCGACTACGAGCCGTGGTGTGATGCTCAACGCCTGGCTCCGGAAGGGGAATCATGGCAAGTGGCGCGGGACTTTCGGAAGTTGTGCTCTACGACACGCTTGTCAATTATCTAATCTCGATGGCGCGCACCGTCGAGGGAGCGATGAACCGCGCCCTCGATGCTATCGTCGGCGTCAACGATTCGCGCACTTGGTCGCTTCCCGGCGAAGTTTTCCTCCTCGAGCCGCGCGTCAACGAAATGGAAATTGTCATCGATGAACACGCCATCCGGCTGCTGCGGCGCGGGTCGTTTTCGGACGATGAGGTGCGCCTGATCGTCGCCGCTCTCAAAATCACCAACGATTTGGAGCGCATCGGCGACTTGGCGGTGAATCTGGCCGAGTGCGTTATTTCTCTCCGCGATATGCCTGCCGCTCAATTGCCGGAGGAATTGGCGCCCATGACATCGGCTGTGCGCGCCATGGTCAGCAAGAGTCTTGGCGCCTTGATTTATCGGAATGTCGAAATGGCGGGCCAGGTTCTGCAAAGCGACGACGTCGTCGACCAATACCGCGACCGCATTTTTAATCAGCTCATGCTGAGCATGACGCAGCAAGCGGCACTCGTCAGTCCCGGAATGCAGTTCATCCTCGCTACAAGGCATCTCGAACGCATCGCGGACCACGCCACCAACATTGCCGAGGACATTATCTTCTGGGTTCGCGGGCTGGATGTGCGCCACGGGCGCGGGCTGACAATGAATTCGGCTAACGCCGGGCAGACACAACTGGCTGGAGAAGAGGTCATCGAGAATTCACAGGCCCTTCATTCGGATGTGACTCCCGGCTGCGACACTCAAGCCGTTTGATCTTCGTACCACGTCCTACCGCGGGGATCGGAGCACCCCTGGTTCCGATCCCCTTCTCCTCTTCAAGGCGGACTTTGCAAGACCATTCGGCGTGATGTTGTGGCCTGCACCGAATGCATTCATTCAAAAAAGTAAACGTCCACGCGAAAAGAATTCATGGGTTTTGCGGTCAAAAAGCATCCATTTTCCTTGACGCAAAAATAGGTTCGTCGTTACGATATCGGAACCGAAGTAGATCCTTCCTCGCGTCGAGGACGGAAGGCCGTTTTCGAAGGCTCTGATGAACGAAGTTTTCCGACCACGCAAAGATGAAAGTTCTTTTGCCGAACCCCTCAGCAATCGGCGAGAATTCAAGCTTTTCAGTGGTTGTTGACCTTCTTCATATTTTGTAACCTTCGATATCTCAACGGGTTACGTCCATCGCTTCCATATCGTTACAGTATATTCATATTCGGTTGACGTAACCGTAAGACACGATCTTTACCTTCTCACGCGGGGTGGTACCCATCTTTCGTCGGTTTACGGTCGAATTTTGCTCTAAAGAGAGAGGAAATGAAAAAACTAGCAGCACTCATGTTATCGCTGTTCCTGTCGTATGGAATCGCTTTTGCTGATACGCCAAAAGATAAGGATGCCGACGCTCAACCTGCCAAGCCAGCAGCGCCGGCCAAGCCAAAGGCGGCCAAGAGCGCGGACAAATCAGACTCGGCGATTGCCGCCGAGATTGAAGAGCTCCGCCAGGCATTGCAGGCCCAACAAGAGCAACTGCAAATGCTGAAGGAAGAGCTCGCCAAGCGCGATCATCAGATCGACGAAGCGAGGGACGCGGCTGCCGCCGCCAATGCGCGCGCGACGGAAGCCACCACAAAAGCCTCCGAGGCGGTGAATTCTTCCGCCGCCGTGAAGAGCACCACGGACACCCTCAACACTACGGTCGCGGATCTGAAGGCCAGCAACGACGCCTTGAAGACCACCGTGGCAACCGTAGCCAATGAGAATCAAGGGGGAGCCACGGGCAGCGAAGAGGGGCCAGCCTCGATCCGCTTCAAGGGAATCACGATTACGCCGGGTGGCTTCATCGCGGCTGAAACGGTTTTCAGGAATCGCGGGACGGGTGCCGACATCAACACCCCGTTCAACAGCATTCCCTTTCCAAGCAACGATCTCAGCCAGGTTTCTGAGTTCAACGCCACCGGCCGCCAGTCCCGACTGTCCGCGCTCTTCCAGGGCAATGCCGACAACGTAAAACTGAGCGGCTATTACGAGATGGACTGGCTCGGCGCTTGCGTGACCTCGAACAACCGGCAGAGCAACAGCTATTGCTTGCGGCAGCGCCAACTCTGGGGTCAGGCAGCTACGGCCAGCGGCTGGACCGTTACCGGAGGCCAGATGTGGAGCTTGGCCACGGAAACGAAAAAGGGCATGGATAACCGCACCGAAAATCTCCCCATGACCATCGATCCGCAGTACCACGTAGGCTTCACTTGGGCGCGCCAGTACGGCTTCCGCGTTACCAAGAGCATCAACGACAAAGCTTGGATCGGTGTCTCCGCAGAAGGCCCGCAATCTACCCTGACCGCAACCGGTCAGCCGACGGCGTTCTTTGCCGGTTCCGCTGGCTCCGCTGGCGGACTTTACAATTCGGCTGATGGAACGGGCTACTCCCTTAACAAGACGCCGGACTTCATTGTCAAGACCGTCTTTGAGCCCGGTTTTGGCCACTACGAAATCTTCGGGATCGTCAGCGATTTTCGCGACCACGTCTTCCCCTGCAGCCCTGCAGCGACGACAATCCTTCTGCCTGCCGTTTGCAATGGTGTTGGGGGCTCGTCAGCCAGTGCTTTCAATGATAGCCGCGTCGGTGGCGGCATCGGTGTCAACATTCGCGTCCCGGTCGTGCCCCAGAAGGCCGATTTCGGCATTCACCTCGTCGGTGGCGACGGTATTGCCCGTTATAGCTCGGCGCAGTTGCCCGATGTAACCGTTCGTCCTGACGGCACGCTCGCACCGATTCGCGGCGGCGGCGCTCTAGGCACCTTCGAGCTTCATCCCACTCCCAAATTTGACATCTACTTTAACTACGGTGTCGAGTATGCCTACCGCACGGACTTTACATACTTAACCAACCCAGCTACCGGAACACCGGTTACGGTGGCGGTGGGTTATGGATCTCCATTCTTCAATAACTCCGGTTGCGAGACGGTTCCCCCGGTGTCCACCGGCGCATTTGCGACTGCCGCTGGCTCTTGCAGCGGCAACATCCGCAACATCCAGGAAGGCACCGTTGGTTTCTGGCACAAGATCTACAACGGGCCAAAGGGCGGCCTTCGCTGGGGTCTGCAGTATTCCTACCTGACGCGCAACTCCTGGTCCGGCAACAACAACACTCCTGCTGTCGCGGGAATTAACGCCAAGGCCGTCGACAACATGCTGTTCACTTCCTTCCGCTACTACATCCCCTAATCCGGGAATTGTCGCGCAGTGGTTTTTCATTGTGTGAACCCAGGGGCAGCTCTTCACCGAGCTGCCTCTTCTTTTTGGTCTGGCTGTAGTTTGCCCTTGCAGGGCTCGAATATTACAAATTCGCCCATTTCATCTTGCTGATAAGAAGGCACATACGCACGATTCAACAAACTCTGAATTGGTTGTAACAATTCCGTAACAAGCGACCGGCAAACTTCTGAATCTAGGTCAGATACCAAATCTTCGTGTGGAGATGACGGATGAAAAAAATCGTAGGTATTCTTCTGGCTAGCCTCGGTCTGGCGGCCATGCTCTGGGCGCAAGGGGCACTTTCCTTGACGGGCGCCGGCGCCTCGTTCCCTTACCCTATGTATTCGAAGTGGTTCGATGAGTACCACAAGCTACACAGCAACATTCAGATCAACTACCAGTCTATCGGTTCCGGTGGCGGCATCCGTCAAGTGACGGAAGGCACTGTGGATTTTGGCGCTTCCGACGGTCCGATGAACGATGAGCAGTTGAAGGCCTACCAGGACAAACACGGTTTTCCTCTCCTGCACTTCCCAACCGTTCTCGGCGGCGTCGTTCCTACCTATAACATCCCAGGTGTCAACGCAGAATTGAAGTTCACGCCTCAAGCGCTCGCGGGCATTTATCTCGGGACCATCACGAAATGGAACGATCCAGCTATCGCTGAAACCAATCTCGGCGTTACTCTCCCCGGCAAAGACATCGTCGTGATCCACCGCTCCGACGGTAGCGGCACCACCTATATCTGGACCGACTATCTCTCCAAAATCAGCCCTGAGTGGAAAAGCAAAGTAGGTACCTCGACTTCGGTCAACTGGCCCACGGGCCTCGGCGGCAAGCAGAACGCCGGTGTAGCTGCGTTGGTTAAGGAAACGCCCAATTCCTGTGGGTACGTAGAACTGATTTATGCCATCCAGAACAAGATGCCGTATGGCAGCGTGAAAAACTCTTCCGGCGAATTCATCAAGGCCTCTCTCGCTAGCGTGACTGCAGCCGCGGCGGGCGCAGCCAAGGACATGCCTGCGGACTTCCGCGTCTCCATCACCGATGCTCCCGGTAAGGAAGCATATCCAATCTCCAGCTTCACTTGGCTCCTGATTCCATCCAAGTTCTCAGACTCCGCCAAGCGCGACGCCCTCAAGGGGTTCGTAAAGTGGATGCTCGCCGACGGGCAGAACTACACGGAAGCGCTGGCCTACGCCAAGCTGCCGAAGGAAGTCGTCGCGAAAGAGTTAAAAGCTCTGAATCAAGTTCAGTAAGTTTTACTAGAACAAAATGTCGGCCACCACCATCGTTCCGAGCGCGGGTCCTATCGAGGACTCGCGCTCCTTTTTAAGCCGCCTCCGCAACGGCGATGAAATCGCGAGGCTGATCACTTTTGTATTCGCCGGCTCCGTCGTCCTTCTCACTGTCCTCCTCGTATATGAACTTTGGGCGGGTTCCGTTCTTCCGCGTCACAAATTTGGCTTAGCATTTTTCGTCACCCGCGTTTGGGATCCGGTCTTCGATAATTTCGGCGCCCTTCCTTTCATCTATGGCACGCTGGTCACCTCCGCTGTTGCCTTGGTCCTTGCTGTACCCCTGGGGATCGGGGCCGCCATTTTTCTTGCTGAACTCGCCCCCGCTCGCGTATCGGACACTCTCGAGTTCTTCATCGACTTGCTCGCCGCTGTTCCCAGCGTGATTTATGGCCTGCTCGGCATCTTCGTCGTCGTGCCCCTCATGCGCGACTATGTCGAGCCTGCCCTCAAGAGCACCTTGGGTTTCTTGCCGCTCTTCAAGGGTCCCGCTTTCGGTATAGGTTTCCTGACCGCTGGCATCGTCCTCGCCATCATGGTCATTCCCTACATTATTTCCGTCTCGCGCGAAATCCTTCTCTCCGTCCCTCGCGATCAGCGCGAAGCCGCTTTGGCGCTGGGGGCCACGCGCTGGGAATCAACCTGGAAGGTCGTCGTTCCTTTCGCCCGCACAGGCATCATGGGCTCGATTTTCCTGGCTCTTGCTCGCGCTCTTGGAGAAACCATGGCCGTCACCATGGTCATCGGCAACGCTCCCAATATCAGCGCTTCTCTTTTTTCTCCGGGGAACTCGATTGCCTCCGTGATCGCCGGCGAATTCACCGAAGCGACCGGCAATCTTTACGTGCAATCCCTCATTGAACTTGGTCTGGTCCTTTTTCTCCTCACCTTTATCTTGAATGGCCTCGCCCGCGTCCTGATCCTCGTAACCTCTCAGCGCGGCGGCGGAATGGGGAACGCATGAACGCTCGTTTGCGTTGGCGCAAATTCCTCAGCAATTTCATGCTCACGCTGACCGGTTGCTGCGCTCTCATCGCCGTTTCCGTTCTCTTCCTGATTTTGGGCTATCTCGTCTACCACGGCGGGGCCTCCATCAACTGGAATTTCTTCACGAAATTGCCCGCTCCCGTCGGCGAAACCGGCGGCGGGATGGCCAACGCCATCGTCGGCAGCGCCAAGCTTCTCTTGCTAGCCACCCTCTTCGGTGTGCCTGTCGGATTCTTGGGCGCCATCTACCTGGCCGAATTCAGCGGCCACCGGATCGCTTTCATCGTGCGTTACGCCGCCGACCTGCTGAATGGCGCTCCTTCCATCGTGATCGGAATCTTTGCGTACAGCCTGGTCGTGCGTCCTTTCGGGCACTTCTCAACACTTGCGGGCGGCGTCGCGCTTGCAGTGATGATGGTTCCGATCACCTTGCGCAGCACCGAAGAGTTTTTGCACGGCGTGCCTCGCACTCTGCGCGAGGGCGCTATGGCGCTCGGCGCAAGCAAGTGGAAGACGATCGCCACCGTGGTTGTCCCCGCCGCTTATCGTGGCATTCTCACCGCGATTCTCCTGGCCTTCGCGCGCGTCGCGGGGGAAACTGCCCCTCTCCTTTTCACGGCCTTGGGAAATGAATTTTGGAGCCCGGGCTTCAATCATCCAACGGCTTCGCTTCCCGTTATGATATACAACTACGCCCTGGCACCTTACGAGGACTGGCACCGCCAAGCGTGGGCCGCAGGACTCGTCTTGCTGGCATTGATCCTGGTCATCAATATCGTGGCAAGGGGGATTTTGGCGCGCGGCATTTCGGTTCCGAGGTCTTAGACCATGCAAGCATCTGCGAGGCAAGCAGTGTCCGTAAACATCACACCACCTGTAATGCCGACCGCGAGCCGCGAAACGGCCGCTCCGGCGGAAATGCGCATGACCGTCTCCAAGGTCAACTTCTGGTATGGAAGCAAGCAAACTCTCTTTGACGTCAGCTTGGGAATCGCAACGAGTAAAGTCACCGCGTTGATCGGTCCTTCCGGCTGCGGAAAGTCTACTCTGCTGCGCACTCTCGACCGCATGCACGAAACGGTTCGCAACGCGCGCCTCGAAGGCGAGATCCTGCTCGACGGAAAGAACATTCTTGCGCAGGATGTTACGTTGCTGCGCCGCCGCGTCGGGATGGTCTTTCAGCGGCCGAATCCTTTCCCCAAGTCGATTTTCGATAACGTGGCATACGGCTTGCGGATTAACGGTTCGAAGCTGCCCATAGCGGACGCGGTGGAGAAGAGCCTTCGCCATGCTGCGCTATGGGACGAAGTGAAAGACCACCTGCACAAGTCCGCTTACGAGCTTTCCGGCGGCCAGCAGCAGCGTCTCTGCATCGCCCGCGCACTCGCCGTCGAGCCGGAAGTCCTTCTGCTTGACGAGCCGTGCTCCGCACTCGATCCGATCAGCACGGCAAAAATCGAAGAGTTGCTCGTTCAGTTGAAAGATCTCTGCACCATCGTTACCGTCACCCACAACATGCAGCAGGCCGCGCGCATCAGTGATTTCACGGCTTTCCTGCTCACTGGACAGCTCATCGAGTTCAGCCCCACGCCGCATCTCTTTACGACGCCGAGCGATCCACGGACAGAGGCGTACATCACAGGCCGATTTGGATGAAAAGTGGTGACCACAAGGTATGACGATACGCACACTGACCGCCTGAGGGGAAAGAGTTTATGGAACGCCACTTCGAAAAAGATCTGAACGAGCTGAAAGAGCGCCTTCTTTGGATGGGCAGCCTCGCCGAGCGCGCCGTTCACCAATCGGTTCACGCCGTGCTTGAGGCGGATGAGCAACTCGGCAAGCGTGTCCTCGATGAAGAGGATGCCATCAATGAACTGCAAATCGAACTCGACGACCGCGTCGTGCAACTTCTGGCTCTCCATCAATTGATGGCGGTGGACCTGCGCTTTGTGCTGGCCGTTTCCCGCATCAACAACGATCTTGAGCGTATCGGCGATCAAGCCGTCAACATCGCCCAGTCCGCCACGCGCATCCTCCGGCATCCGCGCGTAAAGCCCTATGTTGATCTGCCGCGCATGAGCGAGCTTGCGGAGGAGATGATGCGCAACGCGCTGAACGCGGTGGTTCGCCGCGACGTGGAACTTGCACAAAAAGTTCTCGCCAGCGACGACCAGGTCGATCACTATCGCGACCAGATTTTCCGCGAGCTGCTTACCTATATGATGGGCGATTCCAGCGTGGTTTTTCCCGCGTTCGAGCTGATCCTGGTTGCAAAGAACCTCGAGCGAATCGGCGACCACGCGACGAACATCGCTGAGGACGTCATCTACATCGTGCAGGGCCAGGACGTACGCCATCCCACGGTCGACCGCCGATAACACTGAATATTTCTTCAAACGCGCTTCCTGCTGGCGATGTGGATATGTCTCAGAGCTCGCCAACCTAGGGAAGAGAGCACGCGCCATGGGCGGGTTAGCCTCTCCCCTGTTTTTCATAAGTGTTGATTCTAAATAGCTTAGAATCGCATCAAAAGTATGTGGTCGCGAAAACGCGAGAGCTTACCGAATGTCTTCTTGGTGGCCAAGAGATGGCCACTCAGATGGATGGCGGAGCGGACGGTATAAAAAATACGCCAACGGTTTGCCACCTGCCGTCGTCGGTTATGCTTGGGTGAGAGGAGTTGGCTGGGGGATAGATCTCCATATGAAAAACCTTTTTGAAGCGGCGAGGGTAGAAGAAGTGAAGGGGCGAATAGCGCAGATCCGGCCGGATAGCAAGCGCCGATGGGGCACGATGAATCCTGCGCAAGCGCTGGAGCATTGCTCACGAGGGATGGAGATGGCCCTGGGAGACGTGACTCCGCCGCGGGTGTTGGTGGGCCGAATCCTGGGGTGGATCGTGAAACCGATGGCGCTTGGGAACGACGAACCGATGCGCCGGAATTCGCCGACGGCGAAAGAGCTTGTAGTGAAGGATGAACGGGATCTGGACACGGAACGCACGCGCTTGCGTGCATTGATCGACCGGTTTGCCGCGGCCGGGCCCCCGGGATGCACCACGCATCCGCACGCCTTCTTTGGTTGGTTAACGCCGGACGGGTGGGCGATTTTGATGTACAAGCATTTGGACCATCATCTCCGGCAGTTTGGGGTTTAGCGCCGCAGACCGTATAAGACAAAACGCCAGCGAGAAGCTGGCGTGAGTGATTCAGAAAGCTTTGGACGCATTGGCGAATTGCGGTCGGTGGACGGGCCAAAGCTGCTTGAGGGTTTTCCAGCCCATGGAAGCAAGGGACGGTGCGGACATGATCAAGAAAGTTTCGGGTGGATACAAAGTGGTGTCGACGAAAGGTAAAAATCTAGGAGGTCCCTACAAAACAAAAAAGGAGGCCGAGAGGCGCCTGCGGGCCGTGGAATACTTCAAGCACAAGAAGGGTTGAGACGGAATTCGCAATTGAATTGCGCCCTTCAGAGGACAGCAAAAACTGTGAGACAAAGCTCCAGCAAAATAATGAGCAGGGCCGCCTTGGTGGTGCTCGCATGTCTTTGCTTGATGGCATGTATCCGAACGCGAGCTGCGGCTGAGATGAAGTCTTCGAATTTCGTGCTGCCCGCAAAGCCAGAAAAGGATTGGAACGAAACCGTACGGGATGTGCTCAACCACGAGATCGACGCGGAGAATCGCGACCCGTCGCTGTGGTGCCTTCGCAAGCTGGAAGAGAAAAACGGCCAGGCGGAACTGTTTGAAGCCTGTCAGGCAAAAGGGCTGGAGATCGACCGGTTAAAAGCGATCAACGGCAAAGCGCTGGATGAACAGGCGCAAAAGGCGGAGGAGAGGCGGATTCAAGAGCTGATCGAGAGCCCGCGAAGCCTGGAAAAACAAGAGCGGGAGCAGCAGGAGGACGCCGAACAAGCGAGGAGATTGTTGAAACTCATCCCGCAAGCTTTCGAGTTTCGTGAAGACGGCACGCAAGGGGATCGAGTTACGCTGAAGTTTTCACCCAATCCGCGATTCCATCCTTGGGGACATGAAGCGCGCGTTTTTCACCACATGGAAGGGACTCTGATCCTCGACGCAAAACAAGAACGGCTCGCGGAGATCAATGGGCGGCTCACCAGCGAGGTGAAATTCGGCGGCGGACTGCTGGGCCATTTGGATGAAGGCGGGACGTTCGTGGTAAAGCAGAAGGAGATTGGCGCGGGGCAATGGGAAGTGACGATGCTCGACGTGAACATGCACGGGAAGGCGCTCTTCTTCAAGACGATTGGAGTGCAGCAGAAGGAAATGGACAGCGACTTTGAGGAGTTGCCGGCGTCAGAGACCATTCGGCAAGCCGCGGAGATGACAAAAGTCAGGAATTAGAGGAGCCACTGTTGCTGTCCACGGGGCTGAGGAAAACGGGAACGGGGGAGCGGCAGCCGAATAAAAATAACGCAGAGACGCAGAGGACGCTGAGGCTCATGGAGAAAACGAATGTGCGAAACACGAGCGTTCCAACTCATGTAAAGGATGCGCCGCCGCGGCAGTGAAACAGTTACAATTGTTCCCGCGATGGACCCCGAATTGAAAAAGGTGCTGCAAGCCATGACGCCGGGTCAGAAATTGCGGGCGGCGGAACGATCGTATTGGTCCGCGCGGCAGCTCAAGGCAGCGGCGTTGCGCGCGGAGCACCCGGATTGGACGGAAGAAGCCATCCAACAGGCCGTTCGGCGGATTTTCCTCTATGCCCGAAGCTAATCTTTTTCTGATGTTCACGCAGCGGTTGAACGCGCTGGGCGCGCTTTACATGGTCAGCGGGAGCGTGGCGGTCATCATTTATGGGGAGCCAAGGCTGACTCATGATGTGGATTTGATCGTGGTTTTGGATCGGGCGCACATTCCGCGGCTTTTCGAGATATTCCCGCCAGCAGAATTCTACTGCCCACCAATAGAGGTGATCGAGGTGGAAGCGGCGCGCGAACAGCGAGGGCACTTCAACATCATTCACCACGAGACCGGTTTCAAGGCGGATGTCTATTTGAGCGGGCGAGATCCGTTGCATGCTTGGGGACTTGCGCGGGCGCGGCGACTGGAAGTGGAAGGCCAAGTGGTCGTGGTTGCGCCGCCCGAGTACGTTATCGTGCGCAAGCTCGAATATTACCGGGAAGGCGGCTCCGAGAAGCACTTGCGGGACATTTGCTCGATGCTCGACACTTCGCCAGAGGCGATGCATCGCGCCGAACTCGAACAACAGATTGCCGCGCGGGGCCTGCAGGAGGCTTGGCGGCAAGTCCAGGGGCGCAGAAATTAAGAGTTAAAACCCGCGCCCTTTGATGAACCAACCCAGAGGGTGTGCTACCCCGGTCAGGTGTTAATTTGTAATTGAAGGTCCAATCTGATTATATTATAACATATTAATAAGCATCTCATCTTCGTGATCTGAATCAACGGGTACGAAAGCAGGCATCGATGGGGATTTACACCGAATATTTAGACAAAGGCTTGCCGTTGGACGAGCTCACAAAGGAGCGCAAGAGGCAACTGGCACGCGTGGCGAAGGAACGAGGGAGAGACATTTTGGTGTACGCCTCCGCTTCCAACAAAGCCGCTCAAGCGGCCGTGGCACTGGATAACTCCGACCTCCTCCCGGTCAATGACCAGCTCTCCAATCTTAGCGGGAAGGCGATCGACGTCTTAATCGAGACCGGAGGCGGCAGCGGAGAAACAGCAGAAGACCTTGTGCGTATTCTCTATCTCAAATACAGCAGCGTCGCCTTCATAGTCCCGGGGATGGCTAAGAGCGCGGGTACCATCATGGTGATGGCCGGAGATGAAATTCTGATGGATCCCGCGTCTTCATCTCTTGGCCCTATAGATGCACAGATCCAATGGGAGGGTGGTAAGGTCTTCTCGGCCGAAGCATTCCTCAAGGGACTGGAAGGAATTAAGAAAGAAGTAACAGATTCTAATTTTTTGAACAGAGCGTACATACCCATGCTGCAACGCATATCACCTGGCGAGATTCAGCATGCTGAGAACGCGCTATCGTTTGCGAAAGTGCTTGTCACAAACTGGCTACAGGAACACAAGTTCAAAAATTGGACTGTACACCGAACGCATAAGCCTGGCGCACCTGTAACTGCGGACGAGAAATCAAAAAGAGCCGCGGAGATCGCGGAGGATCTCTGCAACCATAGCAAGTGGCTAAGTCACGGGCGCTCCATCAAAATGAGCGACTTGCAAAGCATCGGCTTGGAAATCACCGATTACAGCAAGAATCCAGAACTCTTAGATTCTATCTCTCGTTACCACACTCTGCTCCAAATGACTTTCGATTCAACCGGTATTTACAAAATAATTGAAACTCCGGAATCTCAAATATGTAGGTATGCCTTCAGTCAGCAGGTTCAGCTTGCGGGATTCCCCGGTGTGTTTCCGGTCGCGCCTGGCACGCCTAGTGTCGGCAAACAGGGTGCGCAGCCAATTCAGCTTCCTCTGGGTCAAGCAAGCGGTGCCATGGTACAGTTCGCGTGTCCCAAGTGTAAGAAAGTGCATATCTTGCAGGCAGATTTCGATAATGAAAAGCCCTTACAGCCGGGCGCACAACGATTTCCCTCTAATGATATTT
The DNA here is from genome assembly GCA_049641765.1 of Candidatus Acidiferrum sp. Lineage (GTDB taxonomy): Bacteria > Acidobacteriota > Terriglobia > Acidiferrales > UBA7541 > Acidiferrum. The sequence goes on along the minus strand of JBAQJX010000042.1, from coordinate 2,802 downwards.
TAATTTGTAATCAATGCCACACAACCAATAATCTACTGGCGCTGAGGAGACAGGTAGAACTACAGACTAAGAAGAAGGTGCATCGATGAAGCAGAATGACGAACAGCGAATCGAAGAGCTGGATTCCACCGCTCGATTCTACGTAATCTTCAGCGAACTTGCGAATGCTGAGGAACAACAGGATGTAACTGCTGAATTTTCGAATGAGATCGACGAAATCGAACAGGTCATGCGCATGGTGGTTGACGTGAATGAAGAACCACCGCAATTCGTGACTTCTACTTAGCCGTGCACTAACGCAAACAGACCGAACTTGATCCCGAGACGGCCCAACATGGATCGCGATGGCGGAAGTATTTAATTTGGTTCCGGGGGCGTTGTAGACCTAGGTTTCGCAAAGTTACAGCTGGGCTGAGGATAAGTGGCAAAAATAATTTTCCCGGGGACTTGACGAAAAAGAAAAAGTCGGTATACTTAAAAATGGCTCAGGGGTAGTAGGGCCAGCAGGGGCATCACGGTCGGGTCGAAGAAGCGTCTTCCCAGCGTACCACCAAGCGAAGGCCAAGAAGTAGATCCTATAGTGAGGTTCTTTACGAGCACGGGCTAGAGAACTGTCGAGCATCGCGTGGAATCCCGATCGAATCGGGATTGTACCCGGCGCTCGACGCCGGGTTTTTTATTTTGCGGAAGTGAGTAGTGGATAGTGAGTAGTAGGCAGGCTAAGAAGCAAAGCCGTCCTGCAGTCACGCATTCAACTAAACACCGAAGCAAGCAGTGCTGGAAGGCGAAGGTCGCGCAACGGGTTCAGGGTTGTACTTACAAACCCTTCGTTAGCGAAGATCGCGTAAGTCCCGCCAGACGAGTTCCGGTGCAACCGGAACATTCCGATAGACTCGGAATAAACGCTCTTTGACAACAGAAAGGCTGGCAAGTCCACGCCGAGAACTTGGTAAGGATTACGGTCCTTGCCTGGGCAATGGCGTGGATTATTTACAAGTTTGCTCGAGAATCGAGCAATACTGTGGAAAAAGGCGGCTTATTCAAAGGCCGCGAGTGGTGACTAGTGACTGGTGACTCGAAAGAGAAGCCGGTGGCAAGTGATCAAGCGCGGTTTTCCGAGGACTTCAGAGTCGAAAGCCTGCATCAGATACCTGAGTGATTTTCCAAAAAAATCATAAGGACCTTTTCGCGGCCCATGCCCGGGTTGCGACGAGATCGGTTGCGAGGATGTATGGAGCTGCAGGAATCGGGACGTCGAAAGCCGGATTTAAAAAGCGCGGAAGTTAAGCACCGCGCGAATCGCGAAGGATGCAAATCTGAAGCGGAGTCTGGCAGAAGACGGATTGAGTAAGTTTTATGATTAAGCTACTAAGGGCGTACGGTGAATGCCTTGGCGCTAGAAGGCGAAGAAGGACGTGGCAAGCTGCGAAAAGCCCCGATGAGCCGCAAGCAGGCTATGACTCGGGGATGTCCGAATGGGGAAACCCAACGAGATGAACTCTCGTTACAGCCCGCTGAATACATAGGCGGGTATGAGCTAACCCAGGGAAGTGAACCATCTCAGTACCTGGAGGAAAATAAATCACAGAGATTCCGAAAGTAGCGGCGAGCGAAATCGGAACAGCCCAAACCCAAGTGCTTGCACTTTGGGGGTTGTAGGACCGCATAAGTAGAGTTATCAATCCGACGGTTAGGTGAACCTGCTGGAAAGCGGGGCCATAGAAGGTGAGAGCCCTGTAACCGACAACTGATCGGACTCGAAGCGGCATCCTGAGTACCACCAGACACGTGTAATCTGGTGGGAAACTGGGGAGACCACTCTCCAAGGCTAAATACTCTCTAGCGACCGATAGTGAACCAGTACCGTGAGGGAAAGGCGAAAAGAACCCCTGCGAGGGGAGTGAAATAGAACCTGAAACCGTATGCTTACAAGCAGTCGGAGGGCCATGCAGGGACTTCGGTCCCTGAAAGCCTGACGGCGTGCCTCTTGCTTAATGAGCCGGCTAGTTATTCTTACGTGCAAGGTTAAGCGCAAGCGAGCCGTAGCGAAAGCGAGTCCGAATAGGGCGACAAGTACGTAGGAATAGACGCGAAGCGGGATGATCTACCCTTGGCCAGGATGAAGGCCGCTTAACCGCGGCTGGAGGTCCGAACAGGTGTGAGTTGAAAATCGCTCTGATGAGCTGAGGGTAGGGGTGAAAGGCTAATCAAATTCCGTGATAGCTCGTTCTCCCCGAAATGTCTTTAGGGACAGCCTTGTGTGAATTACCACGGTGGTAGAGCTCTGAATGGACTAGGGACCAACTCAGGTTACCGAATCCAATCAAACTACGAATGCCGTGGATAACTGCACGGGAGTGAGACTACGAGGGATAAGCTTCGTGGTCAAAAGGGAAACAGCCCAGATCGCCAGCTAAGGTCCCTAACTGTATGCTAAGTGGGAAAGGAAGTGTATTCGCTCGGACAGCCAGGAGGTTGGCTTAGAAGCAGCCATCCTTTAAAGAAAGCGTAACAGCTCACTGGTCAAGCGGATATGCACCAACAATCCAACGGGGCTCAAGCATACGACCGAAGCTGCGAAATGACACTTCTTCGGAAGTGTTCTTGGTAGGGGAGCATTGCGTGGAGTCTGAAGGCAGACCGAGAGGACTGCTGAACACTACACAAGAGACCCTGCCGGCATAAGTAGCGATAAACACGATGAGAACTCGTGTCGCCGAAAGTCTAAGGTTTCCTGAGGAAGGTTAATCCGCTCAGGGTTAGGCGGGTCCTAAGGTGAGGCCGAAAGGCGTAGCTGATGGA
>JBAQJX010000129.1:0-3919 GCA_049641765.1 Candidatus Acidiferrum sp. | reverse complement strand
TAAAGAGCCGGGCTGAAGCTTGTGCCGGAAAACAAAAACGCCTCGCTGGTGGCGAGGCGTGGTTCTCAACGGAATAATTATACCGTGGCGATGATGGTGTTGCCAAATGGAAAATTCGGATTGGGAGTCGCGCCTCCCTCCTCCGTAGACCCTCATGCCGGACCTGAGGATCAAAACTGTCAGGCATGCGCCCGGTCTAAGATGTCAACCATCCGCCAATCCGTATACAGTTGCGTATTCTCAACTCAGCGATCAAGAAACGAAGCCGAATCTTAGGCATGGGTGACGCGCTGAAATGCGGAAGCTTTTTCCGCGTCACAATGCGCAAAAGCGGGAGCAGGGCTCCCGCACTCCAAATTGGGACATCACCATTCCAGCGGAATCTTTGACGAAAATGGCTCCAACATGTAGCATCGCGCTTTCGCCGGGCAGCCGTCGGGCGAAATTGGGGTTTCCATGACCATGTCCATCGAACGTATGAGCCGCCGGCTGTTCGTCACTCGCGGAGCCGAAGCCGCCCTGGCTACACCGCTGTTCTGGACGGCCGCGATGCACGCCGCTATGCCGCAGCCGGCTGCCGAGACGCCCGTTGAGAAAGACCTCGATAGCTTCATCGCCGGCTACATGCCGGCCATGAACGCGCCGGGTATGACGCTCGGCTTGACCGATTCCAGCAAGATCCTCCGAGCAGTGGGCTACGGCTTTGCGGACGTGGACAAGCGCATCGCCGTGAATGAGCGGCATCTTTTCCAGATCGGCTCCATCACCAAATCTTTTGTGGCGCTGGTGTTGTTGCAAATGCGCGACGAAGGCAAGCTCGATCTGCACACGCAAGTGCTCGATTATTTGCCGGAGCTGCCGATCGACGCGCACTTTGGCCCGATCACGATTCATCACCTGCTGACTCACAGTTCAGGCTTGCCCGACAACCTGGGCGTCTTTGTGGGCGACCCGGACGCACGGATCATACAGGGCTTCACACCGGGCGAACACTTTCACTACTGCAATGCGGGCTTCGACATTCTTGGGCTGCTGGCCGTGAAACTCGACGGCCGTCCGTGGCGCGAGTGCGTTCGAGCGCGAATTTTCACACCGCTGGAGATGAGCGAGACGGTCGGCGTGATCAGCACAGCATCGCGCGGCCGCACGGCAGTGGGCTACGTGCCATTCGGCGACGACCAGGTATATCCGCGACAGGGAAGGCTAGCGCCCGCGGCGAATCTAGTGATGGACAATAGCGCTGGGTGCATCGCTTCCACCCCGGGCGACATGGCGCGATATGCCCGCATGCTGCTGAACCACGGGCAGGGACCGCAAGGCCGCATCGTCAGCGAAGAAAGCTTCGCGCTGATGTCGACGCCTCACATCAAAGCGCCGGACTTTAGCGCGACGTCAAGCTACGGTTACGGCATCGCGGTCGACACGCTCGATGGACACAAGATTCTGCGGCACACCGGCGGCATGATTGCCTTTGCATCTTCGATTCACGTTGACCTCGACGGTGGCGTGGCGGCGTTTGCTTCGATCAACGCCATGCAGGGCTACCGGCCGACGGCAGTGACGGAGTATGCGGTGCGGCTGCTTCGCGCTGAACGCGAGTCGAAGACGTTGCCAACGGCGCCGGCGATCGCCAATCCGATGGAGGTAGACAACGCGGCGGATTATGCGGGGCCGTTCACCGACGGCAATGGGCGGAAGTTGGAATTCGCCGTTGAAGGCAAACAACTTTTCTTGACGGCGGAAGGGAAGCGAATTCCTTTGCAGCACACGCAAGGCGGCAACTTCATTTCGACAATCGAAAACGACTTCGCCGATCATGCGTTCCTCTTTGGCCGGGCGCGGGCCGAAACCGCAAAATCAGAAACGCAGGCTGCGAGCGCGTCTGGCACCGGCAGTGGCGGATCCCACGAAAAACCTGGGCCGGTCGTGGAGGTCAGCTACGGCGCGGATTGGTATGTGAACGCGAAGTATTCGGGACCGCGCAGCTTCACCGCGCCCAAAGAATATGGAGCCTTCGCGGGCCGATACCGAAGCGAAAGTGCCTGGGGCGGCGACGCGGTTGTATACGCGCTGAAAGGCCAACTCGTGCTCGATGGCAACACGCTGCAGCGCATCGGCGGAATGTTGTTTCGCCTGGGCGAGGAAGAGTGGATGCCAGACACGGCGGAGTTCCTCTGCGTGTTCGAAGGCAAGGCGCGTATCCTGCGGATCGCGGGAATGGATTTCTGGCGCGTCGAGGTCGACTGATTCAGCCGCCAGGATCCTTCGGCCGCATTTTTGGAAGTAATGCGATCACGGCAGCAGCCAACGTTCGAGCGATGATAGCGAACGAACGCTTTCCTGAGGACGAATCTAATTCGAGTGATATCGCTTAAGAGTTTTCCTGGCAAATTCCCCCTCACGCGCGTTGGTCCTCCTGGCAGTTCCGGCTGTTGGGGGCGATGGACGGGCTAGTCGGAAACAGACCCGCTGCTGGCCGTATCTTTGGTTGGCTGCACGGGCACAGGTTGCCGGAGCCGATCACGGCACACACAATCATCCATGGATGATGTTTTGAGGTATGGGCGGCGGTATAATTCGGCAATCGCAATGCGACCGATGGACTCCGATCGATGGAAAAAAGTCGACAGAATTCTGCAAGGAGCGCTGGAGCGTCCTCCCAGCGAGCGCGGAGTTTTCTTGCAGAAGGCGTGCCTGGGCGATCAGGCTCTTGAGCAAGAAGTTCGTTCTCTCCTCGCTTCTCAGGATGAGGCGGGAAGGTTTCTCGAAAGCCCGGCGAGGAGAGCGGCTCCAAAGGAATTGGTTCCCAGACAAGGCATAGAGATCGAAGACCAAGATAATTTGCTTGTAGGCCAGGTCATTTCTCACTACCGCATCGTCGAGAAAATAGGCGGCGGCGGGATGGGTGTGGTTTATAAGGCCGAGGACACCCGCCTTCATCGCTTTGTTGCTCTGAAGTTTCTTCCCGCAGAGGTATCCAGAGACCGGCAGTCTTTAGCCCGATTCCAGCGTGAAGCGCAAGCAGCCTCGGCACTGAATCATCCCAATATTTGCACGATCTACGACATCGGCGAAGAAAACGGCAAAGCCTTCATCGCGATGGAGTATCTGGAAGGCAAGACCCTGAAACACACCATTTCCGGCCGGCCCATGGAACTGGAGGCTTTGCTAGAGATTGCGATCGGGGTGGCCGAAGGGCTGAACGCAGCCCACTCGAAAGGCATCGTCCATCGAGACATCAAGCCGGCAAACATTCTGGTTAGCGAAGGCGGCCACGCAAAGATTCTGGACTTTGGATTGGCGAAGGTCAGTTCCGGAAAGAATGCACCCGCGGAAACCGTTTCCACGAAAGAAACCGAGCCGGACTATCTGACGAGTCCGGGAAGCACGGTGGGCACGGTTGCCTATATGTCGCCGGAACAATCACTCGGAAGGGATTTGGACGCTCGGACGGACCTCTTTTCGTTTGGCGTTGTACTTTACGAAATGGCGACAGGAACGCTGCCGTTCAAGGGCGAGACTTCGGCGGCGGTCTTCAATGCAATTCTAAACAAGACTCCGGCGCCGCCGGCGAGTATCCATCACGAAATTTCGCCGAAACTCGGAGACATCGTCCTGCGCGCACTGGAAAAGCACCGGGACTTCCGCTATCAGAGCGCTTCGGAGATGCGTTCAGAACTGAAGAGGTTGAAGCGTGACACAGATTCCGGCCGTGCAGGCGCACGCGGCGAAGGCGCTGCGGGAGCTTTAACGCCAGGGATGCCCTCGGAGCCTGGCCCGTCATCAAGCGCTGCAATTCTCTTAAACGAAGCAAGAAAACATAAAGGCGTGCTGTCATTCGCATTTTTGGGAGTGATGCTGCTCACGGCGGCCCTCGGAACGTATGTCTATTTGCAGGGCAAGCGAACTGTGCCGAAAA
>JBAQJX010000004.1:0-22912 GCA_049641765.1 Candidatus Acidiferrum sp. | reverse complement strand
GAGTCATCACTTGAAGTTTACGGTTTGGTGGGTCGAGCCGTCACCAATATCCGGAGAAATGTGCTCATTAAGCCTCTTGTGATTTAACCCGGTTCTGAATTGGCTGAGGTCTCGGCGTCAGTGGTTTGAGTGGAGCTCGGGTGCGGCTTTCTGGTCTGGTCGTCTTCCGGCGTCAACCGCGCCGCTGGAAACCTGGGGGAAACCTGGGGGGAAACCTGGGGACAGACGGGACGTTTTCCGGTTTTTCAACACATTTCCGCCGTCTCACCAAACTCCCAATTCCACCCAACCCCTTAAAATCCGTCCACTTCCGCGTCGATTCGAATCGTAACTAACATTTGACTTGACACAGAGTATATATTCGTGGTAGAATTACCCATGTTCTCGTCGCCGTCTCTTGCTCTACCCGCACCCAGTCCAACCTCCGCCCACCCCGCAATTGTGCGTCCGATAATATCTCCCGCATCCCCTCTGGAATCAACACTTCCAAGACCCTCTGTAAGTGTTCATTCTAAAAGGCTTACAGCCGCCCTCTTTCCTTTAGAATCAACACTTCCAAAAAAACCTAGGGGGAGGGGTTTAATTATTGTTAACCAGACACGCGATGAAGCGTGTCTGTCCCGAGGAGCATCGCGACGAGGGACCTCTCCTCGGTCTTGTCGAGGATTTGTATCCCGAGCGACCATCGGGAGTGTGGGACCTCTCTTCATACGCTACGACCACCGCCCGCGCTCGCTGCCGTTCCGTATTTCCATGTCGCTCGCAGAGCAACTGGAACAACTGGAAAAGGAGAACAGCCGGTACGCCCCGCGTTCCTTCGTTGACCGCTTGGGCCGTTCACCCATATAATTGACGTTTGCCTTTACAGCTTGGAGGACAGATGTACGCCGTTATTCAAACCGGGGGTAAGCAGTATCGCGTCGCACCGGGCGACACTATTCGTATTGAGCGGGTTTCGGGCGAAGTCGGAGAAAAAGTCACCTTCGGCAAAGTGCTCGCCGTCCACACCGACGAGAAGAAAATCGTCCTGGGTGAGGATGCTTCCAAGGCCAGCGTGAGCGGCAAGATCGTTTCGCAGGGCCGCGCCAAGAAGATCACCGTGCTCAAGTTCAAGAAGGGCAATCAGTACAAGATTTCTCGCGGCCACCGGCAGAACTTCACTGCCGTTCAGGTCAACGACATCAAGCTGTAGGGGCACGATATATCGTGCCCTGGCTTCTCCATCAGGCATTGCAGGGCACGGCATGCTGCGCCCCATCTCGAAATAAGGAAATACGTAATGGCACATAAGAAAGGCGGCGGCTCCTCTACAAACGGCCGCGATTCTCACGGACAACGGCTGGGCGTCAAGCGCTTCGGCGGACAACTCGTCAACGCGGGCACGATTCTCGTGCGCCAGCGCGGCACGAAGCATCAGGCCGGCGAAAATGTTGGCCAGGGCAAGGACGACACGCTCTTCGCGCTCGTCACCGGATACGTGAAGTTCATCGACCGGGGCCGTCACGGCCGCTTCATCACCGTCGAGCCGGCCAAGCAAGCTGCGCTCGCTCCCGCTGTCAACTAGCCGCCGGAGTTTCGCGGGCGGCTCGCGATCATGCGTTCCCGCATCTGCTATCCTGCGTAAAGGAGGCCGGATACCGGCCGCTTCTTTTGGAGTTTCATTCTCGTGTTCGTTGATGAAGCAAAAATCTATGTGAAGGCCGGCGACGGCGGCAATGGCTGCGTCGCGTTTCGCCGCGAAAAATATGTTCCGCGCGGCGGCCCCTCCGGCGGCGACGGCGGACACGGCGGCAGCATTTATCTCGAAGCGAATCCCAACGACAACACGCTTCTTCGCTATCGCTACAATCGCGAATTCAAAGCCGACCGCGGCCGCCACGGCGAAGGCTCCAACTGCACCGGCCACTCTGGCCCGGATATGATCCTCAATGTTCCCGTGGGAACGCTCGCCTACGATGAGCAGACCGGCGAAACGATCGCCGATCTGGCGACGCCTGGACAACGCGTGCTGATCGCGCAAGGCGGTCGAGGCGGGCGCGGCAATCAAAATTTTGCCAAGCCTTGGCATCAAGCGCCTCGCGAGCATGAAGACGGATTTCCCGGCGAAGAGCGGCATCTTCGCCTAGAACTGAAATTGCTCGCCGATGTTGGTCTCGTCGGTTTTCCAAACGCCGGCAAGTCCACTTTGATTTCCGTGATTTCCGCGGCGCGCCCGAAAATCGCAAACTATCCATTCACCACGCTGCAGCCCAATCTCGGTGTTGTGAACGCCGATGGCCTTGGCTCTGCCGCCAAAGAAGGCCGCGAACTCGGCCGCACCTTTGTCGTCGCCGATTTGCCCGGCCTCATTGAAGGCGCCCATCAGGGCGCGGGACTCGGCATCCGATTCTTGCGCCACGTCGAGCGCACGCGCCTGCTCGTGCACTTGATCGATACGAGCGACGCGAACGACGAGGATCCCATTCATTCTTTTGAAGTGATCAACGGCGAGCTCCATGCGTTTAGCGACGCGCTCGTCGAAAAGCCGATGATCGTCGTCGCCACTAAGCTGGATGCGACCACGGACATGACGCGTCTCGATGCTCTTCGCGAATTTTGCCGCGAACGGAATCTCGAATTCCACGCCATCTCCGCGGCCACTGGCGAAGGTGTTCGCGAACTCGTCCGTTCCATCGCCGACGCCCTCGACAAAATTCCGCGCCCAGCACATGAAGCAGCCCTCGATGTGGAGCCGCCTTCGGCTGAACTTGACGAAAACGCGCAGTCGCTCGATTCCTTGCCTGCGCCCATCAAGAATTCGTGAGAAACTCGCTTACAGTAAGGACTTGGGAGGCGCATTGACGACTGCGCAGGCGCATCGCACCGCCGCTAAACATCATCCGCGCCGCATCGCGCTCTTCGGCGGTTCCTTCGACCCGATTCACAATGGCCATCTGGCCGTCGCTCGCGCCGCGGACCGCCGTTTTAATTTCGACGAGATCCATTTCATTCCCGCGAGCCGTCCGCCGCACAAGCTCAAGCAGCACCTCGCGCCTTTTCCGCATCGATTTGCCATGCTCTCTCTTGCGTGCACAGAGCATCCGCATTTCGTTCCCTCGCTGGCCGAAGCCGGCGAAGACTTCAGCGGCACGCAGCTCCACTACTCCGTCGACACCGTGCGCTATTTCCGCCACTCGTACAACGGACCCGGCGACAGAATCTTCTTCATCATCGGCGCCGACGCGTTTCTCGACATTCCTTTGTGGAAGGAGTACGAGACGCTTCTCGGCCTTTGCGATTTCATCGTGGCAAACCGGCCTGGAATTCGCGCGGAAGCGCTGCGCCTTGTGATTCCGCCGGATTTGATCGCACGCCGCGATGCGAAAAATGGCGCTGACGTTCCGGCGTCGCAAGTCGTCGCGCATCTGCACGGCACGAACGTCTACCTGCTGGAATCCGTCGCCGTCGACGTTTCCGCGACCGACATCCGCCGCCGCGCGAATCGCGGCCAGTCCATTCATGGGCTTGTCTCCGTGCGTGTCGAGGAATACATTCTCAAACAGGGCCTATACCGGTGAGATTGGACTCTTTGCCACAGGGCGTGCGCCTGGCAGTCGAGGCGGCGCAAAATAAGAAAGCTTCGGGGATCACCGTTCTTGACTTGAGTGGCGTGGGAGCCTTCACGGATTTCTTCGTGATCTGCACCGGATTCAGCACGCCGCAGGTGCAAGCCATCTGCAGCGAAGTGGAAGAGCAACTCGATAAGCATATGCAGCGCTCGCCGAAACATCGCGAAGGCTACAGCTCCGCGGAATGGGCGCTCATCGATTTTGGCGGCTTCATCGTGCACGTCTTCAGCGAACAAGCCCGGCGCTACTACGACCTCGAACGCTTGTGGCGCTCCTCGCCGAAGCTCGAGATTCCCGACGAGCCGGGCGTGGCCGTGCGCACTCACTCGCTCGCGGAGCCGCACGCCGCCGGCGAAGCTTTTTCCAAATGAGCACGGAGCGATTGCCGTGGATTGGGGAAGACCCCGCATCGCTGCGTCTGCTCGAACTCGCGCAAAAAGTTGCAGCCGCCGCTACGACGCTGCTGATCAGCGGAGAGAGCGGCACCGGCAAGGATCATCTGGCCCGACTCGTTCATGAACTGGGCCCGCGGCGCGACGCACCTTTCCTGAAAATCGATTGCGCCAGCCTTCCGCCGAATCTGGTGGAGAGCGAACTTTTCGGCCACGAGCTTGGCGCGTTCACCGGAGCCGTCGAGCGCAAACTGGGCCGGCTCGAGCTCGGCGGCAACGGCACGATCGTCTTGGACGAAGTTGCCGCGTTGACGCCGGGCGCGCAAGGCAAACTGCTGCGTGTTTTGCAGGAGAGAATTTTCGAGCGGCTCGGCGGCACAGAAACGCTGCGCATCGAAGCGCGCATCGTGGCCTTGACCAACGTGGATCTCGGCGCGGCCGTCGCCAGCGGGCAGTTTCGCGAGGACCTCTATTTCCGGTTGAACGTGCTGGCGCTTACCGTTCCGTCGCTGCGCGAGCGCCGCGCGGACATTTTGCCTCTCGCGGATCACCTGCTGGCGACTCTGCGCTCGATTCATGGCCATCCCGGCTCGCATCTCAGCGATCCCGCGCGCCGCATGCTGGCGAGTTATGCGTGGCCCGGCAACGTGCGCGAATTGCGCAACGCGCTGGAACGCGCGATCGTTTTTTCGCGCAGCGATACGCTTCATCCCGAGGATTTTCCGGACAATATTCGCGCGGCAGCCGCTGGAGCGGCGGGTTCGATCGCCGGCTTGCGTTCGCTCGAAGAGATCGAGCGAGAGGTTATCGCGGCAACGCTCGAAGCGACGCATTACCGCATCAGCCGCGCCGCCGAAGCACTGGGCATCAGCCGGAAAACGCTGCTCGAAAAACGCAAGAAATACGGCCTGAAGTGAAAATACGATTGCTGATGCTTGGAAAGACGCGGCGCGCGGAGATGCGCGCGCTGATCGACGATTACGCGAAGCGCATCGGGCGGCAAATACCAATCGAATTGACGGAAGTGCGCGACGGCGAAGCCGCGCTCAAGAAGCTCGATGCGGACCGCGCGGCGACGGCGGTGTTGCTGGATGCGGCGGGAAAAGCGCTGGATTCAAACGCATTCGCGAAATGGCTCGGCGAGCTGCGCGATCGCGGAACACGCGAGCTGATATTCGTTTGCGGAGACGCCGACGGATTTTCCGCGGCGGTTCGCGAGCGAGTCCCGCAGAAGATTTCGCTGAGCGCCATGACGTTTTCGCACGAGCTGGCGCGCGCCATGCTCGCGGAACAGCTCTACCGCGCTTTCGCGATACTTTCCGGCAGCCCCTATCCGAAATAACCGTGGTGGTGTAAAACCTTATCCACCATGTCGATCCGCATCATCCCCGACGAAGACCAGCCTTCCGCGGCGATTGAGATTTCGCTCGAAAAACCTTTGCCCGATTACGATTTGCTTCAGGTCGACCAACCCACGCCCCGCGACGTCGACCTGATTCTCGTTTCGCAGGGCTTTCGCGATCTTGTGGATGACGCGCGCGGCGTGTTGATGGACCTCTTCAGCCATCCGCCGTCTCCGGCGAACTCGGGCAGTCACCCCAATTTGGATCTGGCGCACACGGGGCCGCTTCCTCTCGAGATCACACAGCTTACGGGGGCCATCTGTCCCGGCGACGACGAAGTGTATCGCCCCGGACTGTGGATTATCGTTCGCGATCCCCACGGCAAGCCAAAAACAACGCTCCCTGCCGCCACCCAGGAACGCATTACAGCCGTCGCTCACGAATTTGCCAAGCGCCTTCAGCTCGTCTAGTTGCGCAGAAAGGAGCGCTCACGGAACGTCCGGCGGGAGTCACGGTTCTCGGTGTCCTGAGCATTGCCCTTGGCGTCGGCATCGGTCTTATCGGCGTGCTGGCGTTGGGTTGGGGCTTGGTGACTTATGGAGGGCGTGTTGACCCCTGGGGCCTTAACAAGTTTTTTGCGTTTGGAGGAGCACTCATCGCGGCCATCTGCTTTGGAATTGCCGCACTCTATGGCGCGACCGGCAGGGGCTTGCTGAAATTGCAAAATTGGGCGCGCATTGTTTCTATCGTCTTGGCGGCGTTAAGCCTGGTGTCATCGTCTTTCGGCATCGTGCTGATCCTTGCTGCCCACGCTCATCCTCTGCTGACACCGCGCTTCGCCATCACTGTCGTGATCGACATCTGGATTCTAATCTATCTGCTCCGTCCTCACGTGAAGCAGGCATTTGGCGGAAACGGCCGCTAGCGTTCACGCGTGAAGACTAGTGGATTCGGGGACAGTCTTGCGCCGCGACGAAACGAACAGCCTTTCGTTCTTGTGAACGGAGCGATTTTTCGCTTGACCAGCCGAGAGGCGTGGCTTACCGTTGCGCGCAATTGGCGAGCCGCGCAAAGCAATGTTCCTGGAGACCCCGCTTGGCGGACGCCACTAAACGCAAATTCTTTCCTTTGCAGGAGCGTCCATGGAGCGACCAGCTGGTGTAACCATTCTGGCAGTCATTGGCTTTTTTCTCGCGGGGTTTCTCGCCCTGGCGGGCGTGGGAGCGCTGCTCGGGGGCGCGGTACTGTCCCACATGGCCTCGAGCGGCGGCTTGAAAATGCTGGCAGGAGCGGGAGGCGCAATCCTGGGAGTCATTTTCCTAGGTTTCGCCGTCCTGTATCTCGTGGACGCGATTGGGCTTTTGAAAGTGGCAAACTGGGCGCGAATCCTGACGATCATTCTTGTTGGGCTAAGCCTGCTTCACACTGTCTTTCGGGCGTTGAGATTCGGAATGTTCTTTCATCCCGCTGGGCTGTTATTTTCCGTGATCATCGGGGCAATCGATATCTGGATTCTGGTCTATCTGTTCAAGCCGGAAGTGAAGCAGGCATTCGGCGCGACGAGTTTTTGAAACAGAGCGCGAGCGGATTTTGAGGTGGTCGCGCGCAAATCCGCTGACTTCGCCGCCTTGACCTTTTTTTTCGCGCCCTCCAAACTCTAGAACTTCCCTGATGAGGCGCAACTGCCGATGGGGAAGGAACTCATGCCTGAAGAAAAAGGACTGCTGATCGTTTACACCGGGCCGGGCAAGGGCAAGACGACTTGCGCGCTGGGCACGGCGTTTCGCGCCGTGGGGCAAGGGCTGCGCGTGCTGATGGTCCAATTCATCAAAGGATCGTGGCACTACGGCGAGCTGGACACGGCCAAGATGCTGGGCGACGACAAGTTTGAGATTCGGCCGATGGGGCGTGGATTCGTGAAGATCGGCGGAGCGGAAACCGATCCGGAAGACATCAAGCTGGCGCGGGAATGCTGGGAAGCAGGTCGCGAGGCGATTTACAGCGGGAAATACGACCTAGTCGTGCTGGACGAAATCAATTACACGATCAGCTACAAGATGCTGGACGCGGCGGAAATCGCGGAAGCGCTGAAAAACCGGCCGGAGCGAGTGCATGTAATCTGCACTGGCCGGAACGCGCACCCACTGATCACGGAATTGGCCGATCTGGTGACGGAGATGCGCGAGGTGAAACACCCGTACACCAAGGGTATACTGGCACAGCGGGGAATCGACTACTGAGAGCGACGCGGGTAGAGTGGTCCCGCGGATGTACCTGCTGGCTGAACCGAATTACAACGACGAACGGACGGCTGTCGACTTTTTCCCATGGCCTGGTTCAAGCGAGACAAAAAAGCGATCGAGCAGACTACGCCCCCCGAAGAGCGCCGCGTGCGCACGGAGGGGCTGTGGGTGAAGTGCGAATCTTGCCGCACGATCGTGTTTCGCAAAGACCTGGAAGCCAACCTATACGTTTGCCCGAAGTGCCAATTCCATTTCAAGATGAGCGCGAAGCAGCGTCTGGAGATGCTGCTGGATTCGAGGTGGACGGAGCACGATGCGGGGATGACGTCGACCGATCCGCTCAAGTTCGTGGACACGAAGCCCTACGCGGCGCGCCTGAAGGAAGCGCGGAAGAAGCTGGGGATGAACGACGCGGTGATCACGGCAGAGGGACGGCTAAACGGGCGGGGAATTGTTTGTTGCGCGATGGAGTTTGGTTTCATCGGCGGTTCAATGGGAGCGGTGGTGGGCGAGAAGGTTACGCGGGGAGTCGAGCTGGCGATCGAAACGCGGCAGCCGCTGGTGGTCGTTTCCTGTTCGGGCGGCGCGCGCATGATGGAAGGGACGATCAGCCTGATGCAGCTTGCAAAAGTGTCGGCGGCGCTGGCGCGGCTGGATGACGCGAAGCTGCCATACATTTCGCTGCTGACCGATCCGACGACCGGCGGCGTGACCGCGAGCTTTGCGATGCTCGGAGACATCAACATCGGGGAGCCTGGGGCGCTGATTGGATTCGCGGGGCCGCGGGTGATCGAGCAGACCATCCGGCAAAAGCTGCCGGAAGGATTCCAACGTTCGGAATTTTTGCTGGAGCACGGATTTCTGGATGCGGTGGTGCATCGGAAGGATCTGAAAGCGTTCCTTGCGAATTCGCTCGACCTTCTGCTGAATTGAAATGAATTACGAAGCCGCGGTGCGTTATCTACTTTCGCTGGGCAGGGAACTGGCCGCGCCGACGCAGGCCGCGGCGGCGAAATTCGACCTCGAAAATATTTCGACACTCGCCGAGCGGCTGGGCCGGCCGGACCGCGCCTATCCGAGCGCGCATATCGCAGGAACGAATGGCAAAGGCTCGACGGCGGCGTTCCTCGATTCGACTTTGCGCAGCGCCGGTTTTCGAACGGGGCTCAATACTTCTCCACATCTCGAAAAAATCAACGAGCGCATTCGCGTGAACGGCGAGGAGATCGGCGACGAAGCGTTTGCCGAAACGTTCACGCGCATCCAGGCGCTGAATGAAGAGCTGCTCGCGGCGGGCAAGTTGCGGGCTCATCCCACTTATTTCGAATGCGTCACGGCGATGGCATTCGAATACTTCGCGCGGGAACGCGTGGACTTCGGCGTTTTCGAGGTCGGGCTCGGAGGGCGGCTGGACGCGACGAACATTTTGACGCCGGTGATTTCCGTGATTACACGGATTGATTTCGACCACGAGAATTTTTTGGGGCATTCGCTCGGGGAAATCGCGGGGGAAAAGGCAGGAATCCTGAAGCCGGGCGTGGTGGCGGTGGTGGCGGAGCAACGGCCGGAAGCGCTGGAAGTGATTCGCGCGCGAGCCAAGGAAATGCGAGCGCCGCTGATCGAAACGGGAACGGCGTTTCAAGTGGTGAGCGAGAGGATGGAGGCGGGATGCGTTCGGGCAACGGTGCGCGAGGCGGAGAGCGGCTGGACCTGCGAGATTGCGCCGAAGCTGCCGGGACGATTCCAACTGCAGAACGCGCTGAACGCCGTGACGGCCGCGCGATGGCTGCAAAATCGCGGCTATAGGATTTCGGACGAAGCGATCGCGAACGGAATTGCGGCGGCGGTTTGGCCGGGGCGACTGGAAAAAGTGCAATCGCGCCCGGATGTTTACCTGGATGGCGCGCACAACCCTTCGGCGGCGCGAGAGCTGGCGGCATTTTGGCAGGAGAATCTTGCCGGGCGGAGGTTGTGGCTGGTATTCGGGGCGCTGCGAGACAAGGCAGTGGATGAGATCGCGGGAGTGCTCTTCCCGCACGCGGTGGAAGTGATTTTCACGCAGCCGAAGACGACGAGGGCGATTTCGGTCGCGCAATTGGCGGAAATTACCTCGCATCATGCGGCCAAGTTCAGCGTGATCGCGGATGCGGAAGCGGCGCTGGAACATGCGATCGATCGCGCCGGGAAAGAAGACGCGGTTTTCGTGGCGGGGTCGCTGTACCTTGTGGGACAGTTGCGGCACTATTGGAAAAATCGAGCGCATCTCGCCGCGCGCTGAAAAACGCCGTACAATATGCGGCTCGGAGTTCGATGAAACGTTCGAGCGCGGCGTTTAGACTCGCATTCGTTTTCCGACGAAGACAAACTAAATGGCGATGGCGAAGAACATCTCGAAGATGCAGGAGCGCGCCGAAGAAGGGATCCATGACGAGACACCCGCGGGAACGCAGCCGCTGGTGGGCCTGATCATGGGATCGTCTTCGGATTGGGAGACGATGGAACACGCGGCGAAAACGCTGGAAGAATTGGGCGTGCCGTATGAGAAGCGCGTCGTTTCGGCGCACCGCACTCCGGATTTGCTTTTCGAATATGCGGCGAACGCGGAGAAGCGGGGCATCGAAGTGATCATCGCGGGCGCAGGCGGCGCGGCGCATTTGCCGGGAATGACGTCATCGAAGACGGTGCTGCCTGTGCTGGGCGTGCCGGTCGAATCGAAAGCGCTGAAAGGGCTCGACTCGCTGCTTTCGATTGCGCAGATGCCGGGCGGGATTCCGGTGGGCACGCTGGCAATCGGCAAAGCAGGAGCAATCAATGCGGCGCTGCTAGCAGCCGCGATCCTGGGAGGCAAGTACCCGAACATCCGTGAAGCGCTGCGCAAATTTCGCGAATCGCAGACGGCGCGCGTGCTGGCGAATCCTAATCCGGCGGCTGGAGCGGTGAAGCTCGGAAAACCGGGGAAAAGGAAACGCGCGTGAGCATCGGCATCCTCGGCGGCGGGCAGCTCGGGTATATGTTGGCGCTTGCAGGCTATCCGCTGGGACTGCGGTTCCGGTTTCTCGACCCGTCACCGGAAGCTCCCGTTGGGCGAATCGCTCCGCGCGTTACAGGAGATTATTCGGATCGCGCGGCGCTCGAAAAGTTTGCGCACGGGATCGAAGTCGTGACGTATGAATTCGAAAACATTCCCGCGGACGCGCTGCACTTCCTATCCAAGAAAGTCGCGATATTTCCGCCGCCTGAGGCGCTCGAGGCGGCGCAGGATCGTCTTCGCGAAAAACAGTTGTTCGAGAAGCTGGGAATTGGCACGACAGAGTTTGCTTCCGTGCCAGCGGCTTCCGATCTCGACCAGGCGCTGAAAAAGGTCGGGCTGCCGGCGGTGGTGAAGACGCGGCGCATGGGGTATGACGGAAAAGGCCAGTGGATGCTGAAGACGCAGGACGATGTGCGGATCGCCAAGGAGAACCTGCCGAAGCTGCCCATCATCGTGGAGCGTTTCGTGCCATTCACGCGGGAGCTGTCTGTCATTGCGGTGCGCGGCAAGTCTGGCGAAATCGCGTTTTACCCGCTCGTGGAAAACCATCATCGCAACGGGATTTTGCGGCTTTCGCTGGCGCCCGCTCCCGGCGTCAACCCTGAAGTTCAGCAGGCTGCAGAAGAAATCGCGCGCAAGGTGCTCGAAGCGCTGAACTACGTCGGAGTTATTGCGATTGAACTTTTCGATTGCGACGGGCGGCTGCTGGCGAACGAGATGGCTCCGCGCGTCCACAATTCCGGCCACTGGACGATTGAGGGCGCGGTGACCAGCCAGTTCGAAAACCATCTTCGGGCAATCAATGGTTTGCCGCTTGGCGCAACGACTGCCATCGGGGCTTCCGCGATGATCAATCTCATCGGAGAAGTCCCCGAATCGGCGAAGGTGCTCGCGGTTCCCTCCGCGCATCTTCATCTTTATGGCAAAGAAGCCCGCCCGGGCCGCAAATTGGGGCACGTGACACTTCGCGCCCCTTCTTTCGACCAGCTCACGAGCCGATTTCCCAGCTTGCCGCCGTTTTTCCAGCGTCCGGAGTACTGCCTGGACGGCGACAGCCGCAAATCTGGCACGGCGCGCGCCTAGTTTCCCGCGATGCGATAGCCAAGGGGCCCCAAGGGGGCCGGGTTGCCGCCCTTTCCCGCGAATGCTACGATTTGAAATCCCATGAGCACAGAAACCGACCTCCGGCCCCGTGTGGGGATTCCCTGGCGAACGTCTGAGGAAGAGGTGCAGAACAATCGACCGAGGATCGCCAATTACGAGGAGGCGGTGCGCAAAGCGGGAGGAGAACCAGTACTCATTCCTTTGCGCGACCGAGCGAAGCAGGAAGCGCTGATTCCGGCACTCGATGCCTTCGTCCTGCCGGGAAGCCCAGCGGATGTCGAGCCGGCGAAATACGGCGAGGTGAACCATGGCAAATCCGCGCCGGCCGATTTGCCGCGAGAGCAGGCCGACGAAGCCATTCTTGCGCATGCGTTTGCCGAGAAGAAACCGGTACTGGCCATTTGCTATGGCTGCCAGCTATTGAATGTCTACCTCGGCGGAACGCTGATTCAGGACGTGCGCGAGGAGCTTGGCACGACCACGCCGCATCGGAAGAAAGATGTGTCGCCGGAGGCGAAGGATGATCCAGTGCATGGAGCGAATTTTGATGCGACGAGCCGGCTGGCGGGGATAGCGTCGGGCAAAGCGGCACAAGTTAACAGCTCGCACCACCAGGCGATCAAGAAGCCCGGGAAAAATTTGCGGGTGACGGCGCACTCGGCGGACGGGATTATCGAGGGCGTGGAGTGGTCGGGGGATTCGAACTGGGTGGTGGGCGTTCAGTGGCATCCGGAACGCATGTTTGGGGATGTTTTTTCGGAGCGCTTGTTCCGGGATTTTGTGGCCGCGGCGCGCGGAGCGGCTGTTCAAAAAGCATAGATTTCTGCTTTCCGATCTTTTTGTTTTCGACAAGCTGTTACGGACGGGTGGGGGACTGGATGATTTCACTGGCAGGCAAGGCGGCACTCATCACCGGCGGTTCGCGGGGAATCGGCGCGGCGGCCGTCAAACTGTTTGCGCAAGCGGGCGCGGACGTCATTTTCAGCTACAACAAAGCCAAGGACGCCGCGCTGCAGATCGAGCAGGAATCGAAGAAACATGGGACGCGGGTGGAAGCGTTCAAAGCGGACGTGAGCCGGCACTTAGACAACCAAAAATTGGTGGATCAGTGCGTCGCGCGGCTGGGGCGGCTGGATATTGTCGTCGCCAATGCAGGGATCTGGAACGCCGAAGACCTCCCCATTGAAAACATGAGCGAGAAGCAGTGGGATGAAATGATTCGAGTCAATCTGAAGAGCGTCTATTCGATCATCCACTTCAGCGTGCCGCAGATGATCAAGCAGAAGTCCGGGAAAATTATTCCCATCACGTCGACGGCGGGGCAGCGCGGCGAGTCGTTTCACACGCATTACGGCGCAAGCAAAGGCGGAGTGATCAGCCTGGTGAAAGGCCTTTCGACCGAGCTGGCGCGGCACAACATTTTGATTAATTCTGTGGCTCCAGGCTGGGTTGCCACGGACATGTCCAATCCCGTCATTCAGACAAAAGCTGGAGCGAAGGCGATTGCTGCCGCGATTCCACTGGGGCGCGCGGCAACGGCGGAAGAGATCGCCGGCCCAATACTTTTTCTGGCTTCCGACCTGGCCAACTTCCTTACCGGGGAAATCATCAATGTAAACGGAGGATCGGTCTTGTGCGGTTAAAGCTTGCCCGGATTACGGTTGCTGTGCTGTTCTTGAGTGCGTCGTTCGCGTTGCGCGGGGCGGCGCAAAATCCGGACACCATGATGCCGGAGCAGAGCGAGGCCAAGGCCAAAGAGATTCTCAGGGATTTGATCAATGCGCGGGGCGGCGCGGGTTACGAAGAAGCGGTTGAAGGCGAATGCCAGGGAACGCGCGCGCTGTTTGGGCACAACGGAGCCGTCTCGGGCTATGTGCGTTTCCTCGAAGCCCGGCATTATCCCGATAAAGAGCGGCTGGAATATTCGGCGAAAAATCACAATCTGAAAAGCATCCTCAATACGGTGATCGGTGTCGACGGATTGGACTGGTCGCACGGCGGCGTCATCGTTGCGCTCTACAACGGCGACCGCGGCTGGACGCTCGACAAGAGCGGCGTGTCGGAACTCCCGGCAACGTCTGTCTCCGATTTTCAGGAACAAATGAAACGAAACATCGACAACGTGCTTCGAGTGCGGCTAAAAGAGCCGGGCTGGTCCTACCGCTATGGCGGCGCCGATACGGCCGATCTGAAAGAAGTGGATTGGGTGGAGCTGACCGATAGCGACGAGCGCACGTTTCGG
Source organism: Candidatus Acidiferrum sp. (assembly GCA_049641765.1). Taxonomy (GTDB): domain Bacteria; phylum Acidobacteriota; class Terriglobia; order Acidiferrales; family UBA7541; genus Acidiferrum. The sequence continues at coordinate 8,949 of JBAQJX010000004.1, read as the reverse complement.
CTGGCCGTGGACCATTCCACGCATTTGCTGGTGCGAAGCGTCGTGACCACAGTCAACGAAGAGACGCACGAGCGCGACGACGACACGACCATCTATACGAACTACCAGTTGAAGGATACCGTGTGGACTCCGATGCAGATCAGCCGGGATCACAACGGGCGCCGCACAGCTCAGTTTTTTTTCGAGTCCTGCCGATACAATCCGGGATTCCCCAGAGACTACTTTGATAAGGCCGCTCTCCTGAAGCGTGGCGCCGAAGCGGGGATGAAGAAGACCAAAGACACGAAACCGGATGGCGACAGCAACTAGAGGGCGATCCCATTCTTGCTTTGTGAGAAAAGCGAAGATACGCGGTCTGTGCAACGTCGGACGCCGACCATGTTTAACTGGTCTTAAGTAGCTGATTCTAAAAGAAATAATCGAAGAGTTGAGCGAGTGGGGAATCGTAGGCTGAAGGCTTGAGTCGAGACGGGCGGCCACTGCCGGCGTCCTACCCAGAACTTGTCCCCGGCGCTCGCCGAAGCGTGCACCAGTACTGCCAGTAACTAGTGCTATGGTTGCCGAGATTTGGGTACCCCCCGCCTATGGGATTTTGCTGCTAAAATGTCATAATCTCGGCAGGTTGGAAGGGCTCCGAAGACGTCCGCGGAGTCGCTGTGAAAAGTGTCGTCCCAAAATGAAACTTAGCGCCAACTTCGTGTTTCCGCGTCGAAGCCCACGAAATGGCTTTAGTTTGTTGGAGCTTGTCCTGTCCTTGGGCGTGCTCATGGTCATCTCCACCATCGCAGTTCCCGTGATTGTGCGCTCCCTCCAAACGTATCAGCTCAATTCCAGCGCATCTCAATTGGCGGGGATGATGAAGTTCACAAAATTTGACGCCATTCGGCAAAATACGCCCGTGAGCTGCCAGATTGTGCAGCAGACGAACTCCAGTTGGTTGGTTTGGGTGGATTCCAACGGCAACGGCGTAGCGGACCAAGCCGAGCCGCAAATGTATATCGGCGGAGTATTCACGCTGCTGCCGAACAGTTCGGTGCCAAGCCCAACGCAGATTCTCAGCAGTTTTGGGCCGGGTTATGCGGGCTCGAACTACACTTGGACGGTTATTTCCGGTTCCAACGCAACCGTCACCTACGACCAGCGCGGCGTCATCGATTCTTACACTCTGTCCGTGCTCTACCTGGGCAGCGCTACGGACCCGAGGTCGGGTTATCGCGCCGTGGTTGCGCTGCCTTCGGGCGACGTGCAAGTGTGGTCCAGTTCGTCGGCGGGAGATTGGCATCGTGTCAGTTGAGTCGAGACTTGAGGCAAGACCGCTCGAGATAAGAGAGAGAATGCGGACGCAGCAGGATCACAAATCGGCGAGATCGCGCGCCAGAAACCGCGAAAGCGGGTTCACGCTGGTCGAAGTGTTCATGGCGATTGTCGTTCTGCTCGTCGGAATTGTTGCCGTTGCGCAGCTTGTGCCCGCCTCGATCAGCTCGAACTCAACGAATCGCAACGACTCTTCCGCGCTGGTGTTCGCTCAGCGCGAGATGGACCAGTTTCTGAACCAGCCGCTCAACATGGCGCTTACTCCGCCGGCATTCATCGACGCGCTTGGTTTCAGTTGCGATCTCGGCGACCCGGCGCAGCCTGCCAATGTGGCTTTCGGCAGCCCGACCGTCTTGTACCAAAACCAGGTCATTATCGACTTTACGCAACCGGTGTTCCCGGGCTACCACTTCACCTATCAAGATCCCAACGATCCCGCCGGAGTGGTCTACGACGTTCGCTGGGCGGTGTTTACTGCGACGAACAATGGCCTGGTGACTTCGAAACGATTCATCATGGGAGCGAGAAGAGAAGGCGGCAACGGCATTTACAGGCCGGTGACGCTGGATACGATCCTCGAGAAATGAAACGCGCCGAGTACATACGCGGGCAGCGAGGCTTTTCGCTGATCGAAATGATGATCGCCGCGGTGATCTTCATTTTGCTTTGCGGCGCCGCGTTTGCGCTTCTCTCCGTGGCTCAACAGAGATACCAGACGGAATCGCAGGTGCTGAACTCTTTCCAGGAAGCCCGCTTCGGCCTCGACGAAATGGTCCGCGACGTGAATGGTTCAGGCTTCCCGCCGGAAAGCACATTTTCGTTTACCACCGTTCCGCCGCCTTCGAATTATTACGCGAGCACGCCGATCGCCTGGGATCCGAACTACCAATCCAATCTGCCCTGCCAGATCGGCACGGGCGGAGGCGGAACCTGCACGACGCCCGGCGATTTTGACGTGATCATCGAAAGAGACGTGGATCCCTGGCATCACGATGGCGTCGAGTGGACGCGCTATCAGCTTCAAGGCAATGTCCTGTATCGCGCACAGACTTACAAATCGACATCCGCCGAGCCCGATCCGACCACCGCCCAGGCATTCGTTCCCTACGTTCAAAACGTGATGAACAACGCGAGCGCCACCCAGATTGCCAAATTTAAAGCGGCTTATCCACAAATGTTCCCCGGCGGGAATCCGGTCCCGATTTTCCAATACACCTGCTACACGCCGACCGGGCCGCAGCTGTGTCAGTCGGCCGTGTCGTACGACTCTCCGGTAAACGTCACGGACGTGGAAATCACGCTGATCGTGATGGCGCCAACGGTGGATGCGCAAACTGGGGAGCCGAGGCTCATTGAATTGCAGGGAAGAGGCCACAGCCTCAATCCGCTTCAGTCGCTCCAATAGAAAGCTGGAGGAATGCAGGAAGACCGCAAAACGCGACGCCGCTCGGAAAAGGGAATTGCCCTGCTGATCGCGATCTTCGTCTTGTTATTGATCAGCGTTGTGGCGATCTCTCTTCTTGTTTCCTCGGGCACGGAAACCGCGCTCGGCGCGAACTATCGGTCGTCCTCGACGGTGTACTACGCCGCGTTGGCGGGCCTTGAGGAAGTCCGTGGACGACTGCTACCCAGAAATCCGAACTACATTGGGCTCACCGATCCCTCTGCCATTCCGTCGCCCTTCCCGCTGGGGCAGGCAACCTACATTATCAATCGCTTGACGGGCGAGACGATCGCTCCCTGGGACTCGAGCAATCAGTATTACGACAACCAATACCAGAGCGAGTTCGGCTCTGGGCCCAGCTCATGGCAGTCTGTCTATTCGGTTTGGGATTTTAGCGGCTCCATGGGCGTTCCGGGCCCGCTCTTCAAGTGGGTGCGCATCAATTCCGTCACCGAAGCTTCGCTTTACCTGGATATTAATTCCGATGGAACGCGTAATCCGACGACACTCATTTACTACGATCCCGCGAATGTCAATTATACGGGACAGCTTTGGCCTAGCATGATTGTGAACTCGAGTCCGCCGTCAACCGCCTCGCAAGTGTTGGAGATAACAGCCTTAGCCGAGCTCCCCAACGGCAGTGAGAAATATTTGCAGTACCTGGTCGCTCCCATTGCAGCGAATGTTAATTTTCCAGCGGCATTAACAATGGATGGATACTCGGACTCTTTCGGCAGCCCGGATCATTCCGCATTTGTGATGGAGGGAAGCAGCGATGGGGGTGACAACGCTTGCGCTCCACCTTATGGAAGAGGTTCGGTTCCTTACCCAGTGTACGCCGTCGGTGTCCCAGACAACCCAGACGTCACCAATGTAAAAAGTGGAATTCCCCTACCTGCGAACTTCACCGGGACAGGCGGCTTTACCGCCAACGTCGCCCAAGTTACGCTCGCCCCAAACTTGCAAACCGTGCAAGGCCTCAATCAGCTTTCCCAAACCATTATTCAAAACGCGGACGCTGTCATCGTGGGCCCAGCGACCGAGGCAAGTCTGCCTCCGGCGATGTCTGGCGCGAATCCCATGACCATCGCGATCCAGGGTGACTTCCATTTGGGGACGAGCATTCCGGCGGGCTACGGCCTCTTGCTTGTAACTGGCACCTTTACGTTTGACACAGCAGCCAATTGGAACGGAATAGTCTTGGTCATCGGACAGGGCAACGTAGTGGCAAACGAAAACGGCGCTGGCGGTGTGTTCAATGGGGCGATGCTCGTCGCACAAACACGCAACTCGTCGGGAATTCTGCTGCCAGGACCCAACCCGGGGCCAGCGAGCTTTAACGATACATTGCCTGGAAGCGTGGGTCGGGGCATTGTTTACAACTGTTCTTGGATCCAGGCCGCGGAAGCGCAGTTGACGTACAAGGTTCTGTCCTTCCACGAGATACCACAACCCTAAAGAGCGCGACCAAAATGAACCCTTCCAGTTTCCTCCGAAGATTTAAGATTTCCCTTATCGCTTTCGGCGTTGCGTTTGTGCTGTCGCAGACGACGTGCGACGCGCATTCTTGGCAGCAGCAAGGCCAACAGCAACAGGATCAGCAGCAATCGCAATCCCAATCTCAGCAGCAACCGGCGCCCGCTCCTTCTCAAACTCCCCCTCCGAGCTCACAACCCGCTTCGGGGCCCGTGCCACCGGTTGGAGAACTGCCCGTCAAAAGGCGCAAAGTTTGGACGAACGAAGACGTGGTCGAGACTCGTACTCCCGCCGACAACTACCAGTTGGAGAAGGAAGCCAAAGAAGCTGCGGAAAAAGAAGCCGCAGCGAAGGAAGCGGCTGACAAAACGGCTGCGAAATCCGAAAAGGAACCCGCCACCGACATCAAACTGCCCGCCACGCAGGAAGAGACCAACAAGAAAATAACGGACACCGAAGGAGAGATTCAGGAGGAAACCGTGGTGCGCGACAAGTTGCGCAACGAATTCGCGGAAACTCCGCTCGAGCAGCAGGCCCAGAAGCAAGAGGAAATTGACAAGCTGAGCGGCCAGATAGCGGCATCTCAGAAAGAGTTGAAGGTTCTTCAGGAGCATCTGCAAGCGTTGCGCGAAAAATCGCAAGTTGGGAATCCGCCCGCCGCTCCGCCGCCTCCATCTATCCAGTAGCTGAGCGTCCGCCTCATCGCAAAGATCGCACGACAGAATTGCGATCCGCGCTTGCCGCCCTTCGCATGGCTAGCGCTGGCCTCGGCGCTGTATAATGGGCGGATGCGTAACAGCCAGGGCAACGCGCAGATGCATGGCACCACGGTTTTGTGCGTGCGCAAGGACAACAAGGTGGTGATGATCGCCGATGGCCAGGTGACCATGGGCGATCACGTGATGAAGCACACCGCGCGCAAGACGCGCCGCCTTTACAACGACAAAGTCATCGCCGGATTTGCCGGGTCGACGGCCGATGCTATTTCGCTTTTCGAGCGTTTCGAGGGCAAGCTCCAGGAACATTCCGGCAATTTGCAGAAAGGCGCCGTCGAACTCGCCAAGGAGTGGCGCAAGGACCGCGCGCTGCGGCACCTCGAAGCGCTGCTCATCGTTGCGGATGCAAAGGCCACGTTTCTGCTTTCCGGAAATGGCGACGTCATCGAGCCAGATGACGGCCTGTGCGCGATCGGCTCGGGAGGAAGTTTTGCGCTGGCCGCCGCGCGCGCACTCATCAAGCATTCCAAGCTCGGCGCGAAGGACCTGGCCATGGAAGCGATGCGCATCGCCAGCGAGATTTGCATTTTTACCAACGCGAACTTTACAGTGGAAGAACTCTAGGGCTTGCAGCGGTAACACGCCAAAGCTCTTTCGCGCATCCAATGAGCAGCAAGCGAACGGATTGCGCCGTCAGGCGTTGCATGCAAACAGATCGGATCTTTCATGGCCAGCAAGATGGATAAGGAAATCATTTACGCTTCCGGTGGCAACGGCTCCGCGCCTGCCGAGGAGCAGGAGCTTCTTCCCGCGCTCGACGACATGACTCCGCGCGAGATTGTCGCGGAGCTTGACAAATATATCGTCGGGCAAAACGCTGCGAAGCGCGCGGTCGCCGTCGCTTTGCGCAACCGCGTTCGCCGCCAAAAGCTTCCCCCGGAAATTGCCGAGGACGTCCTTCCGAAAAACATTTTGATGATTGGCCCGACGGGTGTCGGCAAGACGGAAATCGCGCGCCGGCTCGCGCGTCTTGCCGGTTGCCCCTTCGTCAAAGTGGAAGCTTCGAAATACACCGAAGTCGGCTACGTCGGCCGCGACGTGGAGTCCATGGTTCGCGATCTCGTCGAGACTTCGATCGACATGGTGCGTGAAGAGAAGCTCGATGAAGTTGCCGATCGTGCCGAGCAAGCCGCCGAGGAGCGCGTTCTGGATCTTTTGCTTCCTCCTTCACCGCCGCCCGCGCCCGGCACGACGGAGGCGGAAGCCGCCGCTCAGCGCGAACAAACGCTGCGCACGCGCGAGAAACTTCGCGTCCAGCTTCGCGAAGCCAAATTGGACCAGCGCATGGTCGACATTGAAGTTCGCGAGCGCGCCATGCCGTCCTTTGAAATCATTTCGAATCAGGGCGTCGAGGAGATGGACGTCAACATCAAGGACATGCTCTCCGGGATGTTTGGCCAGCAGAAAAAGAAGCGCAAGATGTCCGTCGCCGACGCGTTCGAATACCTGATCCAAGAGGAAGAGAACAGGCTGCTCGACATGGATCAGGTCACGCGCATTGCCGTCGAGCGCGCCGAGCAAATGGGCATCGTCTTCATCGACGAGATCGACAAAGTCGCCGGACGCGAATCCGGCCATGGTCCCGACGTCTCGCGCGAAGGCGTGCAGCGGGACATTCTGCCGATCATCGAGGGCACCACGGTCAACACACGTTACGGCATGATTCGCACCGACCACATTTTGTTCATTGCCGCCGGTGCGTTCCACGTTACCAAGCCGTCCGATCTCATTCCGGAGTTGCAAGGCCGGCTGCCGATTCGCGTCGAGCTGCAATCGCTCAAGGAAGAAGATTTCATCCGCATTCTCACCGAACCGAAAAATGCGCTTATCAAGCAGTATGTCGCGCTACTTGAAACCGAAGGCGTCAAGCTCAACATCACGGAGGACGCCGTTGCTTCCATCGCGCGCTTTGCCACGAGCGTCAACGAATCAACCGAAAACATCGGCGCGCGCCGCCTGCATACCATCCTCGAAAAAGTTCTCGATGAGCTTTCGTTCGAAGCGCCCGATCTGAAAAAGAAAAACGTGAAGGTGGATGCCGCTTACGTGAACAAGCAGCTCGCGGAAATTGTCAAGAACCAGGACTTGAGCCGCTACATCCTGTAAACTCCGAACTTCGAAAATGAAAATTCGAGACTTGCGGAAGCCTGCATCGTGCCAAGTGGAACGCCGCCGCGTTTCGGTCCTCGCTTCCCTGGTTTCATTTATTGCATTTCTTGCCGCGGCAAGTTGTGGCGCGCCCGGCGAGCCTGTTCCACCGTCGCCGCCGGTTCCTGTCGCGGTCACCGATCTCGCCGCTCGTCAGCTCGGCGATGGCGTGCGGCTCACGTTTACTTTGCCCGCAAAGACTCTCGCGGGAGATCGCCTTGCGTCGCCGCCAGCGGTGGAAATTCTCCGCGGTACGCCCAAGCCCGATGGTTCGCCCGACGCAAAGTCATTCCGCGTCGTCGACACCATTCCGGGTGGGCTGGTCGGAAATTACGTCTCGCAAAAACAGGTGGAATTTGTGGACGTCTTGTCTCCGCAAGCTTCCGGCACGGGTCCGGGCGCCACGCTTCTCTATCGTGTACGCACGCGAGCCTCGCGAAAGCGCGCTTCTGCCGATTCAAATACCATCGCCGTCCAAATGCAGGCGGTCGCGCAGAAGATTGCTCACATCGAATCTCGCGTCACCGAATCCGCTATCGAGCTGTCCTGGGCAGCGCCCACGACTACCTCTTCCGGCGCGCCGCTCTCCGCGGCTCCCATCTATCGCGTCTATCGCGCCGAAGTGGATTCCGCTTCCATCAAAGCTGCTGATGAAAAACACACGCCCTTGCAATTCAAAGTGCCCCTTGCGCTTGTTGCCTCGCCGGCGACTCCCAGCTTCCTGGATTCCACCTTCGATTTTGGCAAGACATACCTCTACATCGTTCGCAGTGCCATCAATTCAAGCGGCTCTCCCATCGAATCCGACGACTCGGAACATGTCATCGTCACTCCGCTCGACATATTCCCGCCTGCCGCGCCGCAAAATGTCGTCGCCGTCATTCTTCCCGGCGCCACTCCAGATTCCTTCGTTGCAGACCTTTCCTGGTCCATCAATCTTGAAACCGATTTGGCCGGCTACCGCGTCTATCGAAGTGAGCAGCAGGGCACACGCGGTTCGCTGATCACTCCTGAGCTATTGCTTGCCCCGGCTTATCGTGATACCTCTGTTCAGCCCGGCAAACGCTACTGGTATTCCGTAACCGCCGTCGATCGCGCTGGTAACGAAAGTCAAGCCAGCGCGGCCGTGGCTGTTGATGTTGCGAAACCTCCGTCGTAGTCCCGGGTTTGATTAGCTATCAAGGGAGCGCACGGTTTGACTTCCGTTCGAGCACACATGCCGGTGTACGGTTCGTTCCAGGCGTTTCGGAACGCTTCCGTACGCATGGGTGTGTATGTTGGCGTCGTTCTCTCCATCGCGTTCTGCGCGTGGGTGATCGTCGCCAATCGCGTTCCCGCCCTCGACCGCTTTGCCTTTGCGCGCAACCTGGTGGCTGTCGCGTTTCTTGGCGTCGTCGCTTTGGTTCCAGTGCTCCGCTTCTGGCATCTTCCAGGCAACCTGCTCGCTTCGAGCCTGGTGGCCTGGCTCATTTTCAGCCTGACGTACCGGATTCTCAGCATGGATTTCCCCGGCCTCGAGGAGCGCTATAGCGCCGTGCAAATTTTCGTGCTCGGCGCCGTGGCCTATATGCTCGTGGTAACTCTCGCCTGGATCGGTACTATCATCCGGCGCGCTCGCGCTTCGCACGTATCTCATCCAAACCATCACTCGAGCTGATCCCGAATGAAATTTTGCCGTTTTTCTCCAGCCGATTCTTCTGCCGCACCAAAAACTTCGCCTCTTTATGGCGTTCTCGAAGGCGAGCATGTTCGCGAAATTTCTGGTGCACCGTGGACCTCCTGGTCGCAGGG
>JBAQJX010000138.1:0-20441 GCA_049641765.1 Candidatus Acidiferrum sp. | reverse complement strand
ACCATTTCAATTTCGACTTTGAAGAATTTCGCACCGAACCTCCCGATCCCAATCTCAAGCCCGATTACAGCGAACGCTTCCATCTCGCCGGCTACAACCGCATTCAGCAGGAAGAAGCCTACAAGTTCTATCAACAATGGATCAGCCCGAAGTTTCCGCGCTTCCTCGTCGTGCAAATTAATCATGCCAATCCGTATTACGACGATTCTTACGCTGTGAATTCCGCCAACCTCGGTCCCTATGGCGACGCCATAGAAACCGAGTTGATCCCCGCCATCGAAAAAGAGTTTCGCGGAATCGGCGCAGGTTGGGCCCGTTTCGTTTATGGCGGCTCAACCGGCGGCTGGGAATCCATCGCGGTGCAAATGTTTTATCCCGATCATTACAACGGCGCGTTCATCGCTTGTCCCGATCCCGTCGATTTTCGCGCGTTCACCAACATCGACATTTACACCGACAAGAATGCGTTTTTCCACGAAGGACCTCACGTCCAAATTGCGCAGCCCGGCGAGCGTGACTATATGGGCCACACGCTTGCCACCATCGAGGCGATGAATCACTACGAACTGGCGCTCGGTTCACACGCTCGCTCCGGCGAGCAGTTCGATATCTGGCAGGCCGTTTACGGTCCCGTCGGCAAAGACGGCTATCCGCAGCCCATCTTCAATAAAGAAACGGGCGAGATCGATCCAGCCGTCGCGGCGTACTGGAAGGAACATTACGATCTGCGCGCGATTCTCGAGCGCAATTGGGCGACGCTCGGCCCAAAGCTTCGCGGCAAACTGCACGTCTATGTCGGAAGCGCGGACACTTATTTCTTGAACGACGCCGTCTACTATCTCGAAGACTTCCTCAAGACGACGACTAATCCGCCTTACGACGGCGAAGTGAAATACGGCGACCGCGCCGAGCACTGCTGGAACGGCGATCCGAATCTTCCCAACGCTTACTCGCGCTTGCACTACAACACGATGTACTTGCCGAAGATTCTCGACCGCATCGCCAAGACGGCGCCCACAGGAGCCGATTTGACGAGTTGGCGCTACTAACTGCGCGCTGCCGCATGTTTGCGTTCGGCTTGCACGAGTTGCGCATGCGCGCGTTCAGAGAAAACTGAGTTGGCCGCTTTCGAGCGCCAGCAGTTTCTTCTTCACAGGCAAGCCGCCGCCGAAGCCGGTCAGGTCGCCATTGCTGCCAATCACGCGATGACACGGAACGATGATCGGTATGGGATTCGACCCATTCGCAAGGCCTACTGCGCGAGCCGCTTCCGGACTTCCGATGCGCCGCGCGAGTTGGCCGTAGCTGACCGTTTCTCCATAAGGAATTTTCTGGAGATGGCGCCAAACCTGAAGTTGAAACTCCGTACCTTCCATCACGAGCGGCAGATCGAACTCTTTCCGCTTCCCTTCAAAATAGGCGTCGAGTTGACGGATTACTTCTTTGAAAGGAGCTTTGCTCTCCGTCCAGTCGCGTTCCGGCGACTTCGGTTTTCGTCCCGTCGAAAAATAGACAAGCCTCAACCCCTTCTCATCGCCGGCCAGCAGCAGCGGCCCGACGGGGCTTTTCACCATCGTGTATGACAACGTGGCCATCTGAACGTTTTCTCCTGCCTTGCTGCCCTGCCTTACTTCGTCGCGCTCTTTTCCAAACCTGCCGCCGCGTACGGACTGCCGGCGCGGTGTCTCTTCTCAAATTCCTCTCGCGTGCACAAGGTCCGAATGTCCGTAATGCGATCGACCGCCAGAATGCCGTCCAAGTGATCGATCTCGTGTTGCAGCAACTCCGACAGGTTGCGTTCTTCCCCCGCGCGAATCTCGTGCCACTCGCCGGTTAAATTCTGGTAACGCACTCCAATTTCTCGATGGCGCTCCACCTGCATGAAAATCGAAAGAAAACTCAAGCATGCATCCCAAACCACCATCGTCTCTTTGCTACGTTCCATGATTTCCGGATTCACTAGGGGCCACGGTTCGGCTCCCGGCAACTGCAAAAAAATCACGCGCAGATTCGCGCCAATCTGCGGAGCGGCAATCGCTCGTCCGTAGCCTGTTGTGGCCCTCCAGTAGGCAAGCGTGTCGGCAAGATCCTTCACGACAGCGCGAATCTCCGGCGCGCAGCAATTCTCCACGCGCTGCGCCGTCTCGCGCAAACCGGGATCGCCTAGTTGTAGTACCGTCCGTACCGCCATCGGCTTTCCCTCCTCTCATCCTCTCATCGCAAGTCCCGATTCTATACCTCTTCGCGCCACCTGTTTTCTGTTGATGGATGCGCTAACGTAGTGATAAAGTGCACGCCGTTAAAGCCGTTCGCGCCATCGCTCAGGGGTGTGGCGCCGCATTGGACTGCAGCTCCAGAGGTCCTCATGAAAAGCCAGAAGGGTTTTTCTCTCATTGAATTGCTCATTGTTGTCGCCATCATTCTAATTATTTCGGCCATCGCCATACCGACCTACATGCGCTCGCGCATGCAAGCTAACGAAGCCTCCGCGGTCAGCTCATTGCGCTTGATCAACACGGCCGCAATCACCTATTTCTCGACCTATCAGCAAGTCGGCTATCCACCAACGCTGACCAGTATGGGCGGCGCAAGTCCTTGCACGTCGACCTCGACGTCGGCTTGCATGCTCGATGACACCGTGGCTGAAGGGACGAAGAGCGGATACAACTTTGCGTGGACGAGCGATGGCAACTTGCCATCGGTCGCATACACCGCCACGGCGACGCCAATTGTCGTTGGCAAAACGGGTCAGAGAATGTTCTGCACCGACCAGACCGGTGTAACGCGGTATGACCTGTCTGGCTCCGGCTGCAGCGCGTCCAGCACGCCGGTTCCGTAGAATCGGCGACATTCAACACACAGTGGAACCGGTTCGGATATATCCGCGCGGAGTGGAATCGACGGAGTCGTGTGTCGACACCGTCGGGTGCAAAGCCTTCGAAGCTGATGGCGGGACAGATTAGAAAGTCCTCATTGGTTGCCAACTTGCTGCCCTTTCTCCTGGAGAGGTCCACGTAACTTTCGCAGGTACCCCCATGCGCCAGGAATTGACCCAAGACGAGATTGACGCCCTGTTTCTTGCGGCTCAGCCACGGCACAAAACCGGGATTCCGCCCAAAAAGAAAAACGTCGAAGAGTGCGATCTCAGCAAATCGAAAGCACTTTCCGCGGAACAAGTTCGCGTCGTTCACACGCTCCACGAATCGTTTGCGCGCCGGCTCAGCGACTCGCTCGGCACTTACCTTCGCACGGGATGCGAGATGAGCTTGGCCTCGGCCGAGCAATTGCGCTACAGCGAGTTTCTCGGGCGCGTCCCGGACAAAGCCTATATAGCCTCTCTCCGACTGCTGCCTATCGATGCCGGCGTGCTTGTCCTCATGGATTTGTCGCTCGTCTTTCCGATCGTCGACCTCGCGCTTGGCGGCTCGGGCGGCGACGTCACCGAACCGCGGGATACGACCGAGATTGAAGACCAGATCATCGAAACGGCCATCGGATTGATTGCACGCGACCTGCAAACAGCCTGGGCGCCAGTCGCGGCCTTCGACATTCAATTCGATCAGCGGCAGCCGCGCGCGCAGGCGCAAGCGTTGATGCTGGCGAACGAGCGCATCCTTTCGCTCGATTTCCAGGTCCGGTTGCTGGACGTGCAGGGATCGTTGAACATCGCGTTGCCCGCCGTGGTCGCCAATGCCCTTCTCCGCAAACTGGCGACGCCGGGATCGCTGAGCGAGCGCATACCATCGCGAAACACGCGGCGCAAGATTCGCGAGAGCCTGCTCGTATCCACTTTTCTGGCGGATTTGAGCCTTCCGCCAAGCCCGCTTTCCGTGCGCGAATTGTTGAACATCGAACCGAACTACGTGCTGGTGTTGCCGATTCGCGCCGACAAGCCCGTTCACTTGAATATCGCCGGAGGGAAGATGTTCGACGCGCACCCGGTCCGCAAGGGATCGCATAAGGGGGCGCGGATTGAGCGGCGATCGGGCCTGCGGCCACCTGTGGCGAAATAAGAGAACAAATACAGAAGCCGGTTTAGGCGGGTGCGGCCGAGGCGTGCCTCGCGGGCAAGCTGTGGAAAATGATGGAAGGCACTGGGTGAAGGAGAGTGCAGAGGGGGTGCCACCCCCGGTGTTTTGCAAAAGAATGCGCAACGAATTGATTTGGAACGAGTTACGAGAATACTCATTTTGGAAGAGTGCGCAAGAGATAGAAACGGAAGGAGTTAACTTTTGTCGATGATTGCCAAAGAGTGAAGAAGAGTACAAGAAGCGCGAAGAGGAAGAGGAAAAAACGGATCGCTTGCTGCGGCTGGCTGAGGGAGACAGGTTCGGGATGGGACGAAGAGAGGTCCGAGGATGCGGGACAGGGAGGGCCGAGTTCGAGAGCAAGGTTAGCAACGAGAACATGAAGCATTTTACTACGAATATATATCTTATGTCAAGTCCACTGTTAGTTACTATTCGAATCGAGGCGGAAGTGATTGAAGACATTGGTCTTGGCATTGTGGAAATCCGTGCACGGAGAGAGGCACGCCAAAAGGTTCAGGGCGAAAGGGTGTTGATAGTCGCGGCAAATCTAACTGATTGATCTAGACCGTCCTGTAGAATCTCGTGGTGGGAATGAAATCAGGCTCCGCACTTTCCTTCCAGAAACTTCGACAAACTGCCTGCGAAGTGGACAAAATCGGCTGGCATCATAATCACCGTCGTGCTGTTGTTCTCCGCTCCCACCTCCGCCACCATCTGCATACGCCTCAATTCCAAAGCGGCTGGATTCCCCACCATCAACTGCGCGGCGTCGGCAAGTTTCTTCGATGCTTCTAGTTCGGCATCGGCCTTGATGATTCGAGCGCGTTTTTCGCGCATTGCCTCGGCCTCCATGGCCATCACTCTCTGCATGTCCTGCGGAATTTCAACATCCTTCATTTCCAGAAGTTCGACAGTGACTCCCCATGCGCTCGTATTATCAAGCACATTCCTTTTCAGCAACGCATTGATCTTGTCGCGCTCCTTCAACACCTCGTCGAGATCGTGCTGTCCGATTACGTTGCGTAAGCTCGTCAACGCTACCTGTTGCACGGCCGCGCGGAAGCTCTCGACCGTGAGCACGGCCTTCGTAGGGTCGCTGACCCTAAACCAGAGCACCGCGTTTACCTTAACAGTGACGCTGTCCCGAGTAATGGTCTCTTGTTGCTCAATGGGATTGGTGACGACGCGAAGATCAATACGGGTCTCGTTTTCGATGCCAAGCGGAATCAACCAGAACAGCCCTGGTCCGCGCAGACTACTGTAGCGGCCCAACCGGAATACGACGGCACGCTGGTACTCCCGCGCAATCCGGAGTCCTGAGACAAATATCACGAAAAGGATGACAAGGAAGACCATGCGCCATGGAATGTCCATTCATTAAGCCTATTCTCAATTGTTTGGTTCATCGAACACGCGTTGCCGTCTTGAAGCTAATCTGTCAACACCGCGAGGTTGTGCACCGAAAGCGCAGTGGGAGTGACAGCAGTCAGTCAGAATACAGTCCCGGAATGACTAATATTCGAATTAATTCAAATACTTTCACCGCGCCAAGCGGTTTGGGGGTTGCCATCCGCCACTGGGAGAGAAATCGGGGGGGGGAAAGACCGGGAGGCATGTTCGCCTCCCGGCTTTGGTTTATCGCACGTTCCGTGAATCCTGTTACGAATGACAGGGATAGCTACTGCTTGCCCTTATCCTTGTCCTTATCTTTATCTTTGTTCTTGTCTTTGTGAATTTCTTTGCTGGTCTTGTTCTGCTCCTTATTCACTTGTTTCTTTTCCGCGGGAGTCAGCTTGCCGCCGTTGGCTGCGCGATCATCCTTAACTTGCTGATTGGTGCGCGCCTCCTGGTTTTCGACTTTGGCTGTTTCGCCGGGCGTCATTTTGCCGCTGGCGACGCCATTGGCGATGCGCTCCTGCTGATTGTGCTCGCGCTCTCCGACCCGGCTCATCGCGGGATTAGCGGGCCGGCCGTGATTCGCTGAAGCGAAATTAGACTTGTCGAGGCTTGCGCTGTGTTCGTGAGTCATCTGTTCGGACGTCGGTTGGACGTGCGGTTCAGCCGCAGCCGCACGCTCCTGAGCTGTTGCTACCGCGACCGTTCCACCAACGCCGCCGTTGAAACTCGCGCGGACGCCCACGTTGGCGTTGACGACGACCGTCCTGTCGACGAAGGTGTTGTGGATTACCCCGGCGTCTACATTGAGCACGGCGGTGTTATACGCGAAGTGTCCGCCGCGCCATTCGCCGCCGACGAATCCTACGCCGCCATAACCGAATCCGTAATTCACGCCGCCATAGAAGCCAATGTGCGGTCCCCAGTAGCCGGCATGAAATCCGTAAACTCCTCCAGCAAAGCCCCAGTATCCGGGCGTCCACAACAAGCCCGCGCTTGGCGGAGCCACCCATACGCCAGGTACCCAATAGTAGTCACTCTCGCCATAAGCCCAATAACCGGGCGTCCAGAGGTAGCCTTCGGTCGGGCATGGCAGCTGCACGTAAACGGGAATCGCCGGTGGTGCGACGCGGATGGAGATGCCCACGGCAATTTGCGCGGAGGCAGAAGACGCCAAGCACGCGAGCCCCAACGGAATGCAAAGAGAAAGAAGAAGTACTCGAATGAGAGTTCGCTTAGGCATTGCAAATTCCTCCCTTAATCAACTTGGCTGAGCGACAGCCATCCTTTTGTCTATGCGGATCGAAAATTTAAACGGGCACGACCCTTACTGCTTCTAACCCCGAAATTCGAAGAACGTTTCGAGTTATTTGGCACAACAATTGGGTACGGGTAACTGCCGATGCAACAATTATACCGTTGAGGAGAAAGCGGGAATCCACTGCGGCAAAAGTACTCCCCGAATCGGTTAATATGATTCTAAGGTTCTCATAAGAGGAGACTTACCTGAACCACGGGAAGCATTACTCGCCTGTAAGCACACCTTGTGAACAGATAGGAGCTGGAACCTTTGGAAAGCGCACGGATGGCCAGCATTCGAAATGTTTGTGCGCTTGAACTTGGGGTCGTTTTTCAATCTGCCGACAACCGCTGCGGGACCTCTTCGTACTAACTTGTTGTTCGCCAGATAAAAAGAACGGTCACGCCGTGGCGACGGTTCCTGCGCGTGGCGTCTATTGTGATTTGGAGAGAATGATGTTGACTTGGCTTGTGGTGTAGTCGGCGACCACCACATCGAGAACTCCATCGCCATTCAAATCGCCGGTTGCAACGGCCGAGATGCCCGGCGCAAGAGAAAAAGAGAAGATTCCACTATTTGGCGGAATCTGCCCCAGCGCGCTGTTTAAAGTAATCTGCAGGACTCCTCCATAGAAGTCTGCCGTAATTGCATCGGACTTGCCATTTCCCATGAGATCGCTCGCGTAGGAAAACACCGTATTGGTCGAAGGCGCAGCGGAGTCCTGGTACACCAGCTCGGGGCTGTCCAATTTAAATGTGCCATCACCGTTTCCAGCCGCAATAAGGCTAGTATTAGGAAAGCCGATTAGGACGTCTTGTTTTCCATCACCGTTGAAGTCTGCGTTCGCAAGGGAACCTGGATCGCTATTAGGCAGGCTCACGGATGTGGGAGTTGCAAGGGTACCGTCTCCATTGCCGGCATAAAAAACCAGGTTCGCTCCTAGAAGATCCGATGCGACGATATCCAGTTTTCCGTCACCATCGAAATCAGCAACGGCAATACCTTGATACACACCGGGCATGGAGGCTGATTGCAACTGAACTGAAGCCGCAAAGGTGCCGTCTCCCTTTCCCAGGGAAACAGAGATATTGCCATTTTCGGCGAACACCAAATCCTGGTGGCCGTCGCCGTTCAGATCCACAACCTTAGCTTGGAAAAATCCGAATGAGTTCGGTATTGGCGTCTGATGATTGAAAGTCCCATCACCCTTGCCGAGGAGCACGATGCTCACCTGACTCCCCGCGATGGTGCCCACGACCAAATCAGGTTTTCCATCTTGGTTGAAATCCCCCACCGCCAAAGCTCCCACGTTCAATCCTATCGCGTTGGTAAGTTGCACCGTGGTAACAACCGGATCTCCAAAATTGCCGGATCCGTCATTGAGAAAAACGGCGACCGTGTTTGTATCGAAGTTAGAAACCGCAATGTCCGGCTTCCCGTCACCATTAAAATCGGCCACAACGACGCCTTCTGGGTGGGCGATTCCTGACGAAAGCGTCGCGCCCTGAAGGAAGGTCTGGAATTGAGGGGCCGGAGGAGGTGGAGGCGGCGGAGGAGCCAGAGAATTCGTGCCACCGCCGCACGAAACCAGAATCAACGAACTGCAAAACAGTCCACTGAATGCCAATCGCAACCGGGGCACACAAAAGTGCTCCCGGCTTTGCGCAGCTTGGTTGCTCACACGCTTTGGCATGGTGTCCTCACAGTTCGGAAGCAATAACGATTCCGCCAACGGCAGTGGATGGACTTTATTGGGAGTACTAAAACTTGTCAATAGTTGCAAACTCAAATGTCTTGTAGCCTCAATGTGCCCGTCGGCCTGATGGCTGGCAGATTGGCAACCCCTGGTGAGTTTATAACCGACGGTCAAAGGAGGAGCGTTCGGTGTAAAAGAGCTGAACCCGGCGAAAGCTGATTCAGAGACACCGAAGAAGTTCCTTATGCAACCGAATGACTGGAGAACAATATGAAAGTCGAAATAGTTCACTGCCCGACGTGACACGGCAATCAAGCGAAGGTCGCGAGTCTCGCGGCTGCCATCAAGGAACGCATGGGCGTGGAAGCCAAACTTACTCCTGGCAAGACTGGGCAGTTCGACGTGATCGTAGATGGTGAGAAGATTTCCGAGCGCGGCGGGAATTGGATTACACGAAGCTTCGGCGCAGGATATCCAGATTTCGAGAGCGTAATCGAGCAGATCGAGAAGCGCCGTGGGGCTGACCGCGCTTAGTCGATACAAAATTCCGGGATGATTCATGTTCATACCGGTACAAGCGCGTTCACCGTGCCAAGCGGTCATGGGTTTGCCACCCAGCACTGCACTTTCCCCTTGCCAAACTAGGAGAGCGTCCGTTAGACTCCTAGCTAGACTAGGAGTCTAATGCTTTGGGAAAAACCGCGGAATTACTGCCGGGCACTCTGGACATGCTGATCCTCAAAGCGGTGTCCTTGAAACCCCTGCATGGATACGGCGTATTGCAACGCATTCGGCAGATCTCGAAGGATGCGCTTGAGATTCCACAAGGATCGTTATATCCAGCCCTCTATCGATTGGAGCATCACGATCTAATCACCGCCGAATGGGGTCAGAGCGAGAACAACCGCCGCGCGAAGTATTACACCTTGACCGCCGCGGGGCGCCGCCGATTGCGCGATGAAACCGCGGGCTGGAACCGGCTAGCCGCAGCGATTGCCGCGGCCATGAATACGACCTCCGAGGAGGTGTGACATGTTCAAGCGTTTGCGTTCTCTATTTCGTGCGCTCGCCCGGCGACGCGATTTCGAAAACAACATGTCTGACGAGTTGCGTTTCCACGTGGAGCAATACACCGATGAGCTGGTGCGCTCCGGCATGTCACCAGAAAAAGCGGCTCGTCTTGCGCGGATAGAGTTAGGCAATCCCATCAACATCAGAGCGGATTGCCGGGAGGCCTTTGGCGTGCACTTCTTTGACGAGTTTCGCAGACAGCTGAGTTACGCTGCCCGGTTACTGCGAAAGACTCCGGCATTTACAGCTACGGCTCTTCTGACGCTCGCGGTTTGCTTCGGCGCGAACTTGATGATTTTTGGGGTGATCGATTCGGTGCTGCTCCGTCCCCTGCCCTTCCCCGAGCCCCAACGGCTCATGACGGTGTTCAACACTTATCCGAAAGCCGGCGTCGAGCGTGACGGCTCCTCGATAACCAACTATTACGAGCGCCGCGGGCGGATTCCTGCCTTTGCCTCGCTCTCGATCTATAGCTATGGCACGGAGATTATGGGTGAGGCTGGTTCAACGGAACGCGACCAGACCATGCGCGTCTCGCCCGATTTTTTCTCCACTCTTGGGCTTGGCCCCGCGATCGGACGCACTTTCACGGACGAGGAAACTTCTTCTGATACCGACCACGTCGCCATTCTTTCGGACGCGTTTTGGCGGCAACGATACAACGCCGATCCGAATGTGATCGGAAAGCAAATCCGCGTAAACAGCGTTCCCCGGACGGTGATAGGCGTGTTGCCTCCCGGCTTCCGCTTTCTTTCTTACGATGCCCGGTTGTTCCTTCCCCTTGCATCGCGCCCTGAAGATCGCTTGCCGTCGGGGCGGC
The DNA here is from genome assembly GCA_049641765.1 of Candidatus Acidiferrum sp. Lineage (GTDB taxonomy): Bacteria > Acidobacteriota > Terriglobia > Acidiferrales > UBA7541 > Acidiferrum. The sequence goes on along the minus strand of JBAQJX010000138.1, from coordinate 10,128 downwards.
ATTCCGGGGGAAATGTCATCCAGATGATTGCCCGCCTCCGACCGGGCGCCACTCTCGAGCGAGCCCAGTCTGAGCTGGACGCGCAGAACGCGGCATTGGAAGTGGACGACCCGCAGACAAAGATGATTGCCGATGCGGGCTTTCGTTCGTTGGTGGTGCCGTTGCACGCGGACCACGTCGCAGCCATCCGCCCCACTCTGCTGCTGCTGGAAGCGGGCGTACTTGTGCTGCTGTTGATTGGAGCAGTCAACCTTGTGAACCTGCTTCTTATCCGTGCCAGCGGTCGAGTAAAAGAGCTGGCCGTTCGTCAGGCGCTTGGAGCAAGTTGGAGACACCTCGTGAGCGAAGTGGTCGTCGAGACCACATTGCTCACGCTGGTTGGAGGAGTGCTCGGACTCGCCGTCGGAGCCGGCGGAATTCATCTCCTGCGCGGATTGGGTGCCGATCGCCTACCCTTGGGAAGTCGCATCGGGTTTGACGCGCGATTGGCATTGGTCGGGCTCGTCGCAGCCATCTTCATGGGCATCGTGTTCGCGGTGCCCGTCGCTTGGTTCAATCTCCGACGGCATCTCGGGAATGCGCTTCAATCGGAGAGCCGGGGAGGCACGAGCGGGCGCGCGGGTCAAATTCTGCGCCACAGTTTCATCGTCTCTCAGATTGCCTTGGCGTTCATTCTGTTGACCGGGGCGAGTCTTCTTGGACTCAGTCTCGAGCGGGTGATGGCCGTTTCTCCAGGCTTCCATCCCGCCCACGTCCTCACGGGACAAATCCTGCTTCCATGGGCAGACTACTCGGAAGCGGCTCGTATGACATTTGTTGAAAATTTGATGGACAAGATTGGCCACCTACCCGGAGTGTTGTCCGCAGGTGTGGTCAGCAATGTGCCGTTCAGCGGCAACAACGGCAAAAGTGCCGCCACGGTGATGGGGCACGTTCTCCGCCCTGGCGAATCAGCGCGGGGGCACTATTCCTACGGCGTCACAGGCGACTACTTTCGCGCTATGGGCTTCTCGCTGCGGTCAGGACGTTTCCTCACGGGGGACGATTCACGCCGCTCAGAGCGAGTCTGCGTTGTGGATGAAGACTTCGCGCGATACTACTGGCCGCAGGCCAGCGCTATTGGCCAACGATTGTGGGAAGGCTCCGAAGCGGGAAAGGATGACCAAGCATTCACGATCGTAGGCGTCGTGGGCGGGGTGAAGCAAGCGGGGCTCACCGAAGACGAAGCCCAAGGCGCGATTTACTATCCCTATGTTTTCCGTATCGGTGACAGTTTTTTTGTCGCGGTCCGCACGAGCCAGGCACCGGAATCGCTCGCGTTGACACTGCAAAAAGTAGTTCGGCAAATCGACGCCGACGTGCCAGTGAATGATGTCCGGTCGATGGCAACCCGCATTGGCGATAGCCTTATTGCGCGTCGTTCGCCCGCGCTACTGTCTGGTCTCTTCTCTGGAATCGCCCTGTTGCTCACGTGTATCGGCACCTACGGAGTTTTGAGTTACGCGGTGGCACAGCGGCGCCGAGAAATCGGAGTGCGTATGGCATTGGGCGCACAACCAGGGCAAATCCGTAGCCAGTTTCTTTCTCTCTCCTTGCGCTTGCTCGCGGGAGGGACGCTACTGGGAGCGATAGGAGCCTGCCTGATCGGCCGCGCCATGCAGGCAGTTCTCTACCATGTTTCACCACTTAACCTGTCAGTCCTTGCAGGCGCTGCGTGCGTGACGGCTGTGGTGTGCCTGAGCGCTTGCTTGCTGCCCTCCCAGCGCGCCGCACGGATATCCCCGATGCAGGTTCTCACCGAGGAATAGTGTGTTAGCTCGTTAACTGGGTTAGCTCGCGAAGGAGATTTCTCCCTCGATCCTGGAGTCGCTGATGGAGGAAGAAGATTCAAGCGCGCCACCGGGCTGCGTGGCGAAAGACTATGAATTGAACGAGCTTGTGCCGTCCGCGCTAGAAGATCGTGGTTAGGCGCACGGAAACGCTGCGCGAAGGTCCGATGGCGTTGCCGGAGAAAAGGCCACCGAAATCGATGACGTTGAGGACGTTGTTCAGATTCTGTCCGTCGATCTGAAACTGCGTATTCATCCGGTCCGACTTGTACACATTGGCCCCGGCCGAAGCATTCACCTGAAAAGCAGGATAGATGCGACCTCGCGCAAAGTTGATGCGATTCAATACCTGTTGCCCATATTGGGCCAGCACAGTTGCAGGGTCGCCATCAAAATCGAAGGGGAGCCCGGAGTCAAATTGAACACCGCCCGCGATCCAGAAGCGTGGTTTGACCTGATAGCGGAGCCGTCCGCGAACGGTGTTGCGCTGGTCCTGCGAATCCGGGAAATGGCCCGTAAGCGGTATGATCGCGTCGTCGCCGAGGAAGAGGCCGCCAGTTACGGGATTGAAAGCATTGCCGAGAGTATAGGAGTAACTGACAAAACCGGAGAAGCGATGCCATTCGGACAGGTCGATTTTGCCCTCGGCACCATAAATAATGGCCTTGCGGAAAGCAATGGGGAAACTGATCGACGTATTGTCGATCTGATCGTCATCGGCATAGTTATTCACAAGCCGCCGGAAGTAATTCGTGTCCACCCTGAAGTGCTTGAAGAAGGTCTTGGTCAAGCCCGCTTCGTAATAGCTTCCTTGCGACGGCTGGACAGCTAATTCGAGGGACAGAGGGTCAAGGTTGGTGGCCGCCGTTGAGCTGGAAAGCAGGATGTTCTCGAAAGAGGGCGTTTGAAAGACACGGTCATAGGAGAAATGCAGGACGAGGCCGGCTGACGGGAAGTAGCGCGAAATCGCGAATCGTGGATCCACGGCTTGCTTGTTCAAGATAAGTTGATAGTGATCCCAGCGAAGCCCGGCATTGATCGTCCAATTGCCGAGGTGGATCAGATCCTGAACGAATGCGGACTGCTCGAGGTCGGGGCGGCTTGCGAGGAAGCTAAACGTCAGAGGCGTGCCGAGATCAAACTGCGTTGGATCGGTAATGTCGTAACTGAAGTTTTCGTGCAGGAAGATGTTGTCCGACTCAACTCCAAACTTCCATTCGTTCCGCCCATGATCGATGGTCGTCGTGCCCTTGAAATAGCCTTCGCGAAAGCGATTGTGTTGGAAAACCTCGATAGGGGTGGATTCCGTGTTGGAGTTGAAGTCATTGGCATTGTCGCGGACCATGCCCCGAAAATCGGCTACAGCTTCAGGGGAAAACGTGTGTTCATAGGAGACGATCCCCATGGTTTCGACGTTAGCCGCGGTCTGAAGCTGACCGGCGGTTTCTTGCACCAGCTCGTTTGGAATATCGTAGTGTGACAGCTCATGGCGAACGATGAGTCGGATGCGATCGTGCGGGGTCAAGTCCCGCTCGTAATTGGCCGAGAAATCGCCCAGGGTGCCGGTATTCGTAAAATTTTCGGGAACCACGGGGTTTAGATAATGGTCCGTCATGCTGCCACTGGCACTGACGCCGAAGGAATTGCTGCCCCAGGTGTACTGCCCTTTCGCAAAAGCCCCTGCTGAATCAAAGCTGCCTCCGGAAAGGGTCACCTCGCCGTGAAATCCTGGCTGAGAGTCCTGGAGCGTGTTGACCTCGACTACGCCACCCATTTTTCGACCATACTCCGCCGGGAAGCCCGCAGTATAAATGCTCATCGATTCCACATCGTCGGCTTCAATCTCAGGCCCAAAGCTCGGAGAGCGGTTGTCAGTCAGAGGGATGCCGTCTACCACGAACTGCGTTTGATATTCCGAACCGCGGGGATGCAGCACGGCATTGCCCTCGTAGAGCCAGCCGGGTTGCGAATTGACAAGATCCTGCAAAGAACGGCCCGGAAGCGAACTGAGACGATTTTGGACGAAGTCCGTTCCTATCTGGCTGACGGAACCAGCTTGATCGGGGTCGATTAAAGTGACGTCTGAATTCACGGTTACGGACTGGTTCACGGAGGGCAACTTAAGTTGCGCCGCGAGTTCAACGGGAAGCGTCGAATGGATCTCCACAGACTCGGAAAAAGCAGCAAAACCAGGTTGTTGAATTTCTAGCTTATAAATGCCGTACGGGAGCCTTTGAACGTCCAGAGTACCCTGGTCGCTAGTGGCCAAGACATTGTGGTACTGATTTGCCTCACTGATGATGAGAACTACGGTTTTTACGCCGAGACCGGAAGGATCGGTTACCTTCAAATGCAATTCGCCACTATTGGTCTGACAAAAAACAGGCCAAGCACAAAGAAGGAATACAGTTACCAGCTTTCGCATGGAGTATAGCTCTCGCAAGTTGGAATCTTGTTGTCCGAGGGCACATTGCGGACTTTCACCTGTGGCCCACCGTGCGGCCAGGCTTGGCCCCTTTTTGCCCTTTCACCTTGGATATTCCCTTCCCATCCATTTTGTTCAGCCTTTTTTTCCTGAGTGTGATTGACTGGTCAGACGGGCCCAATCCGCAGAGTCCAGCCGGTCAAGCCCGAAAAAAATTATGAAAAGAAATTGTGGTCAGGCAACGTATATAGTGGGAACCACGGCAAGCGCTCTGATAGATCCCGCCAGCAAAATCGTTGCCTCAGCGCCCCCCAGCAGTGTTGACCTGACAAGATTTTCTTGCACCTGAGGGAGTGAGAAAGAGTTTGGCGGGAGGACGAGGCAACGGCGGTGTGCCTCCCACCCTGGCAACCAGGAAAAGCGCGGGCGCAAGAATGCTACTTAGGAAGCAAATCTTTGAAGCCGGGCTCGGAACGAAGGTTGTCGAACTGAGGATTGACTCTGAGCCAGACTACTCCGGCCCCGTTTTGGGCGACCGCGCGTCGAACCGCTCGAAGGGCCTCGGCATTTTCTCTGAGGCCCGCGTAGATGACAGCCTTATTTACCTGGTCCACTCTCACACCGCTGGAACCTAGCTTATCGAGATCTCTTAGGATTGATTTGGCTTCCTCCGGGCGTCCGGAAACCGCATATGCGTGTCCGAGGTATCCGAGATAAGTTTGCTGCTGAATCGCGGAGAGGGCCACGGCCTTCTGGAATTCCGCAATCGCCGCGTCATATTGCCCAGCCTCTTCAAATGACAAACCTTCGACCGCGTGCGCAACCATGAAATTCGGGTCCAGTTGGAGAGCGGCGACGCATTTTTCCCTGGCAAGTTCGGGCTGCCGGGAAAAGTAGTAGATCCAGCCTTCGGCGGTTTTGACGATTAGCGAGCGTGGATCAAGAGTTTCTGCCGTCTTGATTTCCTCGATGGCCTCTTGAGGTCTTTCCATTGCGGCAAGGTAAAGTGCGTACCATTGGTGGGCGGAAACGTTGTTCTGGTCCAACTCAATGGAGCGACGAAATTCCCGTTCCGCAGTGCTCCAATCCCACAACCACATGAAGTGCACATAGGCCAACGCGGCGTGGCCCTCCGCCAATGTCTCATCCGTCAGGACTGCTTTTTCGGCAGCATCCTTGGCATGTACGATACCCGTGGAACCATCGAGGTATCCGTAGAAAACCATCAAGTTGTAGGAGTCCGCCATACCCGCGTAAGCTTGTGCGTTTTGCGAGTCTTTATCGATCGCTTGCTGAAAATAACTGAGGCTCTGGTTCAGGCCGTCCTTGGTCCTAGCATACTGGTAATGGCGTCCTTGGAGGTAGAGGTCGTAGGACTCCGCGCTCACAGAGAGCAATCGAGCTGAGCGCCCTTCGGCAAAAGGCGAGAGCTTGACACGGACTTGATCAGCGACAGTCCTGCCTATCTGATCCTGAATGGAGATCAAGTCTCCTTGGGTCTTGTCATATTCTTGAGCCCAGACGTGGGCCTGGTCTTTCGTTTGGACAAGTTGAGCAGTAAAACGAAGCCGATCCGCGGATTGCCGCAAACTTGTTTCGAGGACGTAGTCGGCGCTTAGTTCTCCGCCAATCTGCTTGATGGTTTTGTTCGTGTTCTTATAAGCCATCGAAGAGGTGCGAGCTATCACTCTCAACTGCTGTGGGTTGAGTTTGCCAAGCTGTGCGATGAGCTCCTCTGTCAACCCGTCGGTGACGTAATCGAGTTTCGGGTCTCCGCTGAGATTCTGGACGGGAAGCACGGCCAGCATTACACGGTGTGAAGCAAGCGCCGAATGAGGCTTCAGGCGCGTAAACCCCAGGTAGGCAATTCCCGCCAACAGGAGAATCGAAGCCAGTGCCAGCACCGGGCGGTAAGGTCGCTGCGGTTGACGGGCGTCGGGCATGGCGTACACGTGTGACGGGGGTTGAGGATCAAACCGCTGAATACTGGCTTCCCCGGAGGCAGGCGGATTGCTTGATGCCCCAGGAATGCAATCACGTTCGATGACAACGGGGAAAATAAAGCGGTAGCCCCGTTTGGGCACGGTCTCGATGTAGTGCTGATCGTTCTTTCCATCCTCCAGAATCTGCCGGAGATTAAAGACATGCCGGGTAAGGTTCCCTTCCTCCACGAAAGTCCCCGGCCAGATCCTTTCCATCAACTGCTGTTTCTCGACGATTTGGCCGCGTCCCTCCACGAGAATTAGAAGGGTTTCAATATCTTTGGGTGGTAACGCTATCGGCTTGCCCAGTTTCAGAAGAACGCGCTGCGCCAAATCCAATTCAAAGTCTCCGAACTTGGCTAACCCTTTGGAGGCGAGGCTCATAGGGGAAAACAAGAAATCTTCAAGATTATTGCAAGAACTCTTCCAAGACCCAGCGGGGACGCACCAAGTATATCAGCACGCAAAGGTCCGGTAGTTTACACGAAATCTAGTGTTTAGCAATTTTTCTCATCAAAGGTCCTATTTTCAATAGGTTATGCGCATGACGAGCCAGGAATTCGAAGCTTTGCTCATTGAAGCATGCGAGTTAAGCAAGCGACGCCCGCCGGCAGGCGTCCACACGGAAGACTCGTCTAACCGCATCCTTAACAATCGCAAGGACTTATCTGATTCTCAAGAGCTTCTTGAACGCCAGTTTAGAAGTCAGAATTCATGAGGAACGTGAACAAAATGCAACTCTATAAACCTGCGTTACCACATTTAGGCAAAGTGTTGCACAGATTCTGGCGTGTTCTTGTCAAGAATTCGGCATTCATCTCTAAAACCAGCGACATATCGACGCATCCGGAGGTTCCCGTGGCCGACCAAAACGCTCAAGACCTCGAACTCGTGCAGGGGCAATGCGCAGCAGTGCCGGAGCATCCATTCCCAGACAGGGACGGGAGCCGAGTTCATCGGCCTCTCGTCTGTGCACTCGTCACCGGCATTTCCCTGCTTGTCCTTGGCGGTTTGGTGCAATCTCAGCGGTGGAACCCTGAGAACACTCGCCAGCCCGGTCATCACACGCTTTTGAATGCACTCGCGAGCAAAGGGCTTTTTTCATGGTTTGGCGCGAAGGTGCATCGATCGAGTGAGTCCTCTGTCCCTGCTGCCTGGGGTTATCCAGCAACGGACAACTCAACCACAAGGTCGCTCGGCTCCCGCGAGGGGACCACCCAGCCCCTACTCTCTTATGCTGACTTGCCGTTAAGCTTCGAATCCGACGTCAACGGACCTGTCGGCCAACATTGGTTCGCGGCAGCGGGCCGCGGATATAGACTCTCTCTGTTTCCACAGGAAGCAGTTCTGGATTTGATCGCGCCCTCAAAAAACACAGTAACGAACCCACCCCTAACACGCCATGGACGCCACAGCCACTTTGCTGTTTCGCACTCGGATAGCCTGCAGGCCAAGAATCATTCGACTCTCCACCTAACGGTCGTGAACGGGAGCCCAAACGCCCAGATTTCCGGGCTGGAGGAGCTGCCGGGAAAAACTCTCTACTTCGAAGGAAAAGACTCCAGAAAATGGCGGACCAGCGTTCGTAACTACGCACGCGTGGAATACCGCGGAATTTATCCGGGCGTGGATCTTCTCTATTACGGCAATCAGCACCAGCTTGAGTATGACTTTATCGTCGCACCGGGAGCGAATCCGGATCAGATCCGGCTGTCCGTCTCGGGAGCCAGCCGTGTAGAGCTGGATCGACAAGGCAATCTCCTTCTAGCCACGGAACAAGGCGAGGTATTGCTGCGCAAGCCCGTGGTGTATCAGCAGATGGACAACACGCGGCGTGAAGTCGCCAGCAATTTCCGTGTTGAAGGCCAAGAAGTGAGCTTTGCCGTCGGTGATTATGACCGAAGCCGGCAGCTGGTAATCGACCCGTCGCTTAATTACGCGACCTATCTCGGTCGCAGCGTCAATGACAAGGTCAACGCAATTGGTTTGGGTTCGGATGGCAGTACTTACGTTGCCGGAATTGCACCGGCGATGACTTCCAGCGGGTATGACGAAGCTTTCGTCGCTCACATTTCGGCAGACGGCAAGGAACTGCTGTACATGGCATACCTCGGCGGCACGGGCGCCACGGATGCTCGGGGCATAGCCGTGGATGCCAGCGGCAATGTGTATGTCACCGGTGAAACCAAGGCTGTCGATTTTCCTGTGGAGAACGCTTTTCAGAGTTCCTGCAGCCTAAATGCTTCGCGGCAATGTGCAGGTGACGCCTACCTCGCAAAACTCAATTCCGATGGCTCACTTAATTCTGCGACGTACTTGGGAGGCAGCGGTGAAGATGCGGGAAATGCAATCGCTCTTGACGCGGCTGGAAACATTTACATCGCCGGTGCAACCGCCTCCACCGATTTCCCAGTTTTTCATCCCGCACAGGCTACAAGCGGCGGCAATGGTGATGCGTTTGTTGCAAAGATCTCTCCCAACGGCCAGCAGGTCCTTTACGCAACCTACCTTGGCGGCACCGATAGCGATGAAGCACTAGGAATTGCTGTCGACGGCACTGGCAATGTCTACGTAACTGGACAAACGCTGTCCCCGGATTTTCCGACGGCAAATGCGTTCCAGGCGCACTGTGCGCTTGGAGCCACAAACCAATGCGCGGGCGAAGCTTTTGTTACCAAGTTGTCTTCCGACGGTTCGACCTTGGCTTACTCAACATTTCTTGGCGGCAGCGGAGGAGATTCCGCTAACGCCATCGCAGTGGACAATCTGGGCCAGGTGTATGTCGCCGGGCAAACGCTCTCTGCTGATTTTCCGGTGGCAGGGCCACTTCAGCCGGCATCAGGCGGCAAGAGCGACGCGTTTATTTCAAAGTTTTTGCCCAATGGTGGTGGTCTGGTTTATTCGACATTCCTTGGCGGCAGCGGCGATGACGTGGCCACCTCCATTGCAGTGGATAACCACGGAAATGCATTCGTAAGCGGTTACACGGACTCTGCCAATTTTCCCATGCAAAGCGCCCTGCAAACTGCGTGTCAGAAGGATTCCACTGGCGCGTGCAGCCAAGATGCATTTCTCGCTGTAATGAATTCCGGAGGCTCGGCGCTCAAGTTTTCCACGTATCTCGGCGGCACGGGAGCGGATGAGGGCAAAGGGATCGCCCTGGATACGAAAGGTTCCGCCTATCTCGGCGGCGCGAGCACTTCCTCAGACTTTCCCTCGGCCAAGCCGATCGTCGTACCGAGCGGAGTTTCCCCGGTACTTCTGCAATCCACGTCGCAAACCGCGAACGCTATGACCGCGTCCCTTGCAGCTGCGTTGCCGAGTAACCTCTCGGGCGGCGGCGTAGTCGCGATGATTTCGGGTTTGCCAAACTCGGATCTAACGGAAGCCTGCACCGGATCCAACAATTGGGTAGGCACAGCTGGCGATAATCAATGGACTACGGCCACGAACTGGAGCAATGGTGTTCCCGTATCGACGGACACCGTTTGCATCGGAACCTCGTTTGCGACAGCAACTATCACCGTAGGGACCATCTCTTCCTCCACCAGTCAGACCATCACGAGTCTGGTCAGCAACGCGAATATTACTTTTACGACCGGTCCCCTCACGGTTACGAGCGGCGCGATGTTCGTGAACACCTTTTCGATCACTGGCGGGACGCTCACACTCGGCGGCACAAACGGTAGCAGTGTGGGTGGCACTATGTCTCAATCCGGCGGCATCCTCGCCGGCACGGACACGCTAACGATCACGGGAGCATTCACCTGGACGGGCGGATACATGTGCACGACACTAACGTCCGGCGCATGCGGAGCAACCACAGGGACGCAGGCCATAACCAACGCCAACGGAGGGATGTCGATTCCTTCCACGGCCACCAACTATAACT